>JAZJXZ010000007.1:0-101728 GCA_040390605.1 Pseudomonadota bacterium | reverse complement strand
TCCCGTAGGGGTCACCAATCTTTCCAGATATTTAGAAGAACAAAGGCCCGACCGGTCTATTTTCCTCTAAAGATCGTCTGATATAAATCTGGCGGGTGGATGGATTGCTCGGAATATCCACGGCCGCCTCAGCAGCCCGGACTGTCGGTCCCGCCGCGCTGTCGCGCCGGCGTTGCACCCGCGCCTCGACCAGCCCAGCGTTTGGCAGTCAGCGCAAGGGGCCGCGACTCCTGCCAGATGCCGCCGTAAACCGTAGTGCGGATTGCTCAGCAGCCTCGCTTGGCTGGCACGCCCCGACGCCGCGTGATTCCAGCCATTACGCCGGCATCGCGCCATTCCGCGAGCAAGCGGAAAAACGCCACGGGTCCCTTGCCATAGGTGCGTCCCGTGAAGCTCCCGGCGCCGCCCTGCCCTTCATTGTTGTAATATCCGGGGGTGCATTCGCTCGAAAAGGTCGGATCGCGCGCGCTGTCTTTCACCGTTTGCGCCCAAGCCGCCGCGGCCTCGCATGTGGCCTCGACTTCACCGATCCCCTCGCTGCGGCAGCGCCCGATGATATAGGCGACATGCTCGGCCTGCTCGGTGAGGATATGCGTGAAATTGACCGCCACCGTCGACTGATCGAGCGAGAATATGAACAGGTTCGGGAAATCGGGCGTCAGGAAGCCGTGGAGCGTCGCCATATCATCGCCCCAGCGCTCGGTCAGCGTGGCGCCGCCGCGCCCGTGAATTTCATAGCCGGCGCGCCGCGCATAGCCCGTCCCGACCTCGAACCCGGTCGCGAAGATCAGGCAGTCGAGCTTGTATTCGGAATCTCCCACGACGACGCCGTCCGCAGTGATCCGCTCGATGCCGCGGCCCTGGGTGTCGACCAGATGCACGTTGGGGCGATTGAAAGTGGTCAGATATTCATCGTGGAAACAGGGGCGCTTACAGAACTGATTGTACCAGGGCTTGAGTGCCTCGGCGGTCCTGGCATCCTCGACCTGCGCATCGACGCGGGCACGGATCTCCTCCATCTTCTTGAAGTCGGCAAGTTGTACCAGCGCGGCCTTATCCGAATTGGCCGCTGCCTTAACCGCCATCATGCTGAGATTGCGCATGATGTCGGTCCAGCCATCCGCGACGAGATCGACCGGCGCCTGCCCGCCGGCGACGAGCAGGCTGAAATTGTCCCGCCGCTCGCGGTGCCAGCCCGGCGCGAGCGACGCCGCCCAATCGGGATCGGTGGGCCGGTTGCCGCGATAGTCGATCGACGAGGGCGTGCGCTGGAAGACGTAGAGCTCGCCCGCGTCGCGGCCGAGATGGGGGATGCACTGGATCGCGGTGGCCCCCGTCCCGACGATCCCGACTGCCTTGTCCGCAAGCCCGGCCAGTCCGCCATCGGGCGAGCCGCCGGTATAGGCATAATCCCAGCGACTGGAGTGAAACATATGGCCGCGAAAGCGCTCGATGCCGGGGATGCCGGGTAGCTTCGGCCGGTTGAGCGGACCGTTCGCGGCGATCACGAAGCGGGCCCGGACGCGGTCCCCCCGGTCGGTCGACACGATCCACAGGCCCGCGTCCTCGTCCCAGTCGACTCGAGTGACCTCAGTCTGCAGCAGCGCGTCGTCGTAGAGGTCGAAGCGGCGCGCGATCGACCTGGCATATTCCAGGATTTCGGGTCCCCGCGCATATTTCTCGCTGGGCATGTATCCGAGCTCTTCGAGCAGCGGGAGATAGATATAGCTCTCGACGTCGCAGGCAGCGCCGGGATAGCGATTCCAGTACCAGGTGCCGCCGAAATCCGCGCCCTTCTCGATCACGCAGAAGCGTTCCACGCCGACCCCGCGCAGCTTCGCCGCGGCGATCAGTCCGCCGAAGCCGCCCCCGATCAGCGCGACTTCGACCTCGACCGAGCGCGCGGCACGTTGAAATCCTTCGGGCGCGTGCGGATCCTCGACGAAATGGGCGAAATCTCCGACCGCCTGCACATATTGCGCGCTTCCTTCCGCGCGCAGCCGCTTGTCGCGCTCGGCGAGATATTTCTCCTTGAGCGCTACCGGGTCGAAACCCAGCTCCTCGGCGGTCGGTAATGCCATTGCTCGTTCGACGCGGGGTCTTGCCCCGGTCCTCCCTCTCCAGGTCGATGCCGGCAAATTCGCATGCGATCTGCGCAGGCATCACCCCCGTTTGGGGACTTCAGGCCGCGGGGCGCTCGGCGATCATAGCGCCAACGAGAAAAGCCCTGGAGAGCGTCATGCCCGTCGCCACTCGCGCCGCAATCGCGTTCGCGCCCAACCAGCCGATCGAACTGCGCGAGGTCGAGCTCATCGATCCTGGCCCCGGCCAGGTGATGATTCGCCTGCTCGCCACGGGCCTATGCCACTCGGATCTGCACGTCCTCGACGGCCTGACCTACCCTCAATTCCCCGTCGTTCTGGGTCATGAGGGAGTCGGCGAAGTGATCGCGCTCGGCGAGGGCGTCGACGATTTCGCGATCGGCGACCGCGTCGTCCCGTTCCTGATCCCGGATTGCGGAAAATGCGCCCTTTGCACGTCGGGAAGGACCAATCTCTGTGTCGAGTTCGGCGCGCGCATCGCGCGCGGCCACAGTCCGTTCCTGCTCGACGGCGAGCCCATAAAGGCGTTCGCCGGCATCGGCAGCTTCGCCGGGAAGACCGTGGTGATGGCGGACATGCTGACCAAGGTGAACCCGGCGGCGCGGCCCGATCATGCCTGCTGCATCGGCTGCGGCGTCACCACCGGCATCGGCGCCGCGCTGATTACCGCCAAGGTCACCCCCGGGTCGTCGGTGGCGGTGTTCGGCACTGGCGGCGTCGGCCTGAGCGTGATCCAGGGCGCGCGGATCGCCGGCGCGGCACGGATCATCGCCGTCGATCGCAACCCCGCCAAGGAAGCCGTCGCCCGCGTCCTTGGCGCTACCGACTTCATCAACCCGGCCGAGGAAAATCCTGTCGTACGGATCCAGGCGATGACCGGCGCCGGCGTCGATTTCTCGTTCGAATGCGTCGGCATCCCCGATCTCGCGCGCCAGGCGCTGGAGGCGACCCATCCCGCCTGGGGCGTCGCCGTCTGCGTCGGCCTGATGCCTGCAGGCGCCGAGATCAGCGCGCCGCCGATGCTCCTCGTCACCGGCCGGCACTGGACCGGATCGCTGATGGGCGGGGCCAAGCGCCAGGACGTCGCGCGCTTCGTCGACATGTACATGGCGGGCGACTACGACCTCGACCCGCTCGTCTCGCACCGCCTCACCCATGACGACATCAATCGTGGCTTCGACATGATGCGCAGCGGCGAGGCAGTCCGCTCGGTCGTCCTCTACTAGCTAGCGCGCGCCGGTGGGGATGTCGCGAAACGCGACACCCTTGTCGGCCCGCGCGTCGGCGGGCAGCCCCAGCACTCGCTCGGCGATGATGTTGCGCAGTATCTCGTCGGTTCCGCCGCCGATCCGCAGCCCCGGCGCCCACATCAGCCGCGCCTGGAATGCCGCAGCAAGCGGTGCGATCTCGGGATCGTCGATCATCCCATAGGCGCCGGTCAGCTCCACCGCGGCTGCCGACAATGCCTGGACATGGTTCGACCAGACCAGCTTGGCGGCGGCCGCCTCGGGGCCGGGCGTCTCGCCGCGCGACAGCTTGCTCAGCATCCGCAATCCGAACAGCCGGAAGGATTCGGCTTCGGTATAGAAGCTCGCGAGCCGCTGGCCGAACACCGGATCCTCGGCCAGCGTCCCGTCGCCTGCAGGCACCAGGCGCGCCAGCGCCAGCAGATCCCGCCAGGTGGGTCCGCCGCCGCCGCCGAGCGCCGCGCGCTCGTTGGCCAATGTGGTGAGCGCAACCGCCCAGCCCTCGCCGACCTCGCCCACCCGCTGGTCGTCGCGCAGGATCACGCCGTCCAGATAGACTTCGTTGAACTCGGCCCCGCCGTTCATCTGGCGCAGCGGCCGTACGTCCACACCCGGCGCACGCATGTCGATCCAGAACATCGTCAGCCCGGCGTGTTTGACTGCGTCGGGGTCGGTTCGTGCGAGCAACAGACCGAAATCGGAACGGTCGGCATTGCTGTTCCAGACCTTCTGGCCGTCGATCCGCCAGCCATGGCCTTCGCGCACCGCGCGCGTCCGCGCCGCGGCGAGATCGGATCCGCTGCCGGGCTCGGAGAAGAGCTGGCACCAGATCTCGTCGCCGCGCACCGCGGGCGCAATGAACCGCGCGCGCTGGTCGTCGCTGCCATGCTTGAGCAGCGGCGGGAGGCAGATCTTGAGCCCGGTCATGAAATAATAGGAGGAGAGCCCCGCTCCGGCCTCCTCCTGATCGAAGATCGCCTGCTGGATCGGCGTTCCGCCGCCGCCGCCGATCGCCTTGGGCCAGGCGATGCAGGCGAAGCCGCCATCGCCCTTGATCCGCTGCCAACTGCGCATCCGCTGGAGATGCGCTTCCGAATTTACCGGAGCCGTGGGATCGCCCTCGATCCGGCCGGCATTCGCGGCGATCCAACTGCGCGCCGCCTGGCGATAGGCTGCTTCCTCGGGAGTATCGTCAAAAGTCATGCTGCCTCCTGCAGCAGCCGCTGGGCGAGCCGCGCCCGCCACCAATCGGGCGCACCCGCGATGGCGGTCAGATGCCGCGCGCGTCGATAGAAAAGGTGGCAATCCATTTCCCAGGTAAAGCCGATCCCGCCGTGCAACTGGATCAGCTCGGTCGCGGCGAACCAGAACGCTTCGCACGCGGCGATCCGCGCCGCGGCCGCTGCGGTCTCGAACGCCGCCGGGTCGTTGTCGGCAGCCCAGGCCGCGAAATAGGCGTTCGACCGAGCCATTTCGTTGCGCACGAACATGTCGGCAAGCCGGTGCTTGATCGCCTGGAAGCCGCCGATCGGGCGGCCGAAGGCGTAGCGCGTCTTCACATGGTCAGTCGCCATTGCGAGGCAGGCATCCGCCCCTCCGAGCGCTTCGAACGCCAGCGGGACGGCATAGCGCGTGAGGATCTGCGCGGCGAGCGCGACGCCGTCGCCCGCGCGGCCAAGCGGTTCGACCGGCACATCGCGGAACGCGAGCCGCGCGGCCGGGCGCGTCGGATCCAGCGTAGAAACCGGCTGCCACTCCACTCCCGGATCGCCCAGATCCGCCAGAAACAGGCCCGGTCCGTCCGCGGATGCCGCGAGCACCAAGGCGAAATCGGCGATCGCGCCATCGGTAACCGGAAGTTTGGCGCCGCTCAGCCTTCCGTCCTCAACCCGCGCCGTCAACGGACCGGCAAAGGGCGCACCCGGTCCCTCGTCGAACGCCAGCGTCCCGATCAGTTCTCCGCGCGCGATCTCGGGCAGCAGCCAAGTCCGCTGCCTGCCGTTGCCTGTCAGCACCACCGCCTGGGCAAAACCATAGACTGATGATGCGAACGGCACCGGCGCCAGCGAACGGCCCAATTCCTCGGCTACCCCGCACAGCGCGACCGTGCCGATCGCCAGCCCGCCCAGGTCGGCGCCGATCCCGATTCCGCACCAGCCCTGCTCGCCGATCTCCTGCCACAGCGCCGCCGAATGCGTTGCCTCCGCATCTTGGAGAACCTGACGCGCCGCTCCGGTCGTGCCCCGCGCATCGAGCAATTTGCGCGCATGCTCCATCAGTGCGCGGACGTCCTCGTCATAATCGACGTTCATCTACGCTGCCTCTCCCTGACCCCGTCGGCCGATGTGGCATGCGGCCGGGCGCGCACGCATCCCCAATTGGGGAGCGTGCCGGGCGCGCGCTTCGCAGAGAATGGCGCACAAAAGGAGAGGATCATGGCCCAGCAACTTCACGGCCGCCGCATCATCGTCACCGGCGTCGCCTCGGGGATGGGCCGCGCGGTCGCCGAACGCTTCGCTGCCGAAGGCGCGCGGGTCGGCGCGATCGATCTCAACGCTGCCGGCATCGCCGACATAGGCGCAGCGCGACAGGCGCTCGACATCACAGACATCGCCGCGCTTGAGGCCGCAGTGGACGCTTTGGCCGGCGCGCTCGGCGGGCTAGACGGCGTGGTCAACGCTGCGGGTATCCTGCGCACTGCGGCGATCGAGGATACCGACGAGGCGATGTGGCGCCGGATCAACGACGTCAATCTGCTCGCACCCGCACAGCTCTGCCGCTTCGCCATCCCGCATCTGCGCGCGGCGGGCGGCGGCACGATCGTCAACATCGCATCGCTCGGGGGTCTGCGCCCCAATGCGACGATGGCGGCCTATGCCGCGTCCAAGGGCGGGCTGATCGCCTTTACCAAGGTGCTCGCAGCCGAGCTTGCCGGCGACAATATCCGCGCCAACGCGCTCTGCCCGGGCTTCATCGCCACGCCGATGACCGACGCGCTATATGTCGAGGATCCTGCGCGTCGTGAGGTCACGCTCGCGCGCCTCGCGATGAACCGTGCCGGCACAGCCGAGGAGATCGCGGCGATGGCGCTGTTCCTCACCAGCGGCGAATCCAGCTTCACCACCGGCGCGGTGCTCACCGCCGATGGCGGCAGCAGCTGGCACTGATATAGCGCGTGGCATGACGATTCGTCCGGCCACGGCGATCCTGCGGCACCTGCCCTATTTCCTCGTTGTGGCGGAGACGGGGTCACTGCTCGCCGCCGCCGCGCGGCTCAACACTGCGCAATCGGCGATCTCGCGCCGCATCCGTCTGCTCGAAGCCGAGCTCGGCGGCACCCCCCTGTTCGCGCGTGAGGCGCGCGGAATGCGGCTGCTCCCCGCCGGCGAGGCACTGCTCGACGAAGCCCGCGCGATCGAGGCCGCCGCCGCGCGCGCGCATGCGCGCATCCAGGCCATCTCGGGAGGTACAGCGGGCAGCGTCACGGTCGGCTTTGCCGAGATCGTCACCCGCCAGCCCGGCATGCTTGCTGCGCTTGAAGCCTTTGCCGCCGAACATCCCGACATCGACCTCCGGCTGCGGCCGCTCGTCTCGGAGGAGCAGCGCGCCGAGCTGCAGAGCGGGGGCATCGACATCGGCTTCCTCTATCATGCACCCGATGAGGACATCGCCCGCGCGCTCGCTTCGCCGCGCCGCCAGTTCGCCGCGCGAGCGCTGGTCCGCGATCCCTATCTGCTCGCGATCAATGCCGATCACCCGCTGGCCCAACGCAAGTCGATCCGTCTCGCCGATCTCGGCCAGGAACCGATCATCTGGGCTTCGCACAAGAAGAACCCGCGCCTCTACGACCGGCTGCTCGCGGCATGCGAGCGCAGCGGCTATACGCCCCGCATCGTCATGGAGACGCCGACATCCGACGTGACCATGACGGTCGTCGCCCGGGCGATGGGCGCCGGTTTCGTCCCCGCCTCCCTCGAAGGTCACGCGCCGCCCGAGGTCCGCTTCATCCGGCCGGTGGACTTCGACATGGCGATGACGCTCTCGCTCGCCTGGCGCATCGATCCCGAAGGCGAAGCGCCGGGGCGGCTGGCGCGCTTTCTCGAGCATCGGTTATCCAATTTTTCGAATGGTCCAAGCGCATAATAGCGATTTTTTAGCCCGCCTCCGGCTCCTACCCTCACTGCAAAGCAGGACAGGAGAGCGCGCATGAAATTTTCGATGATCTACGAGGCCCAGGTCACCGAGCCGACCCCCGCCGAGGAACAGCGCACGCTGCTCGAGATGGTCGAACAGGCCGAAGCGCTCGATCGGCTCGGCTTCGACAATATCTGGGCGGTCGAGCACACCGCGCTCAGCCAATATGCGCATATGAGCACGCCGGAGACCTTCCTGGCCTTCGTTGCCGGGCGCACCAAGCGTATCGGCATCGGCCACGGCGTCGTCTGCCTGATGCCCAACATGAACCATCCCATCAAGGTCGCCGAGCGCATCGCGATGCTCGACATCCTCTCGGGCGGACGCGTCCATTTCGGCGTCGGCAAGGGCGGCAGCCAACAGGAAGCCGGGGCGTTCGGCTACGAGCTGGCCGAGCTCCAGCCGATCATCGACGAGGCGATGTACCTGATCCCCAGAATCATGAAGGACGGGCATGTCGAGCATCACGGCCAGTTCATCGACATCCCTTCGCGGCCGATCCACCCCCAGCCGCTGCAGACCCCGCATCCGCCGATCTACATGGCGACGACACGCCCCGATTCGCTCCGCATGGCGGGATCGCGGGGCATCGGCGCGCTGGTCATGGGCTTTGGCGGCCCCGAGGACGTCGCCGAAAAGAGCCGCGTCTATCGCGAGGCGTGGAACGCGCGGAAACCCGAGGACCAAGTCGGCTTCCGGCCGATCCAGCACCTCGCCGCATTATGCCCGACGATCGTCTCGCGCGATCGCGAGCTTGCCCGCCGCGTCGGCCTGCGCGGCCAGCGCTTCTTCGCCGAGGCGCTGGCCCACTGGTATCAGGGCCTGCCCAAGCCGACCGCCTACGATCTCGACGCCGACGCGCATCTCGCAGCGCTCAAGGCGCTCGAGCAGGAGAAGTTCGCGGTGATCGGCGAGGACAAGATCGCGCTGCACACCAACCACGGCTATTTCGCCGAAGTCGCCGACGCCTATGGCACCCCCGCCGACTGCATCGCTTACGTCCAGCGCCTGCTCGATGCCGGCGCGGACGAGATCCTGTTCCTCTCGCAAATGGGCGGCATTCCGCACGAGCGCATCATGGAGACGATCGAGTTGATCGGCATCGAGGTGATCCCGCACTTCCGCGCCCAGGCGACCGCGCAAGCCGCGGAGTGAAGAGTTAGAGACGGCGCGTCCGTCAGGGCGCCGCCGCCTCAGCCCTCAGCCTCGAGCGGGCGCGCATAATATTGCGCATATTGCTTGCGATAATCGAGGATCGGACCGTCGCCGCGGACCAGGATCGGGCGCGGCTCGAAGCGCTTGTTCTCCCAGATCGGCATGTCCTGATCGACCTGGAACATGATGTTGCGCGCGACTCCCATCGCCGCCCGGCGCGGGCTGCCTTCAAGGCTCTTGGGCACGTAGAATTCCTCGCGCAACAACGTCGCGCCGCAATCGATCGGCGTCGGCAGATTGACGACGAGCAGCTCCGAAATCCCGTGGAAGCGGATGTAGGACTGGCCCGGGCCGGTGTTGCGCACCACGATCGTGCCGTCGACCAACCCGCGCGGGGTCTCCATCTTGGTCGTTACGCGGCTGTTGCGCTGATAGCCCTTGATCTCCCAGGTCGGCTCGGGCGTGGATTTCGTACCATGGACCGCGCGGAAATGGGCATAGTCGATGCCGTTCTCGGTGATCTCCTGGGCATGGACCCCGATGCGCCACTGCCGGCCGTCGATGCGCTCCCACTCCCCGCTCTCGAGTTCCTCCGAGGTCGCCAGCTCCCAGAGCGGCGCGACCTTGTCGGGATGGAACCACGTGTAGACGACGCCATATTGCTCCTCGATTCGCCAGCCGCGCCCGCAGGGGCGTTTGAGCAGCGGCGGAATCGCCGGCGAATAGGGAATTCCGGTGACGATTCCCTGCCCTTCAAACGTCCAATGATGAAACGGGCATTGCAAATCGTTGCCGACGACCTCGCCGCCATGACCCAGATGTGCACCAAGATGCGGACAAAAGGGATCAAGCCCCCGCAACCTCCCATCCGCGCCGCGCCAGAGCACGAATTCGGTGTCGAAATAGCGCAGCGTGTGCACGGTACCGGGCGCGAAATCTTCCGAAGCGCCGATAGCGAACCAGCCGAAAGGGATCGGCAAGGGAGAGCGCGGGTCAGCCATGACAACCTCCTGAACGTATTGAATCGAGTGGGTTCATGCCGTCCCGGTCGCGCGGGCGACGGCCTGCGGGGTCAGCGGCACATAGCTGCGCTGCGCATGGTCGATGACGTAGAGCGGATCGCGGACCTTCTCGGGATCGAAGCCTTCGCGCTGGAGATCGACCTTGCGCAGCTTGTAGCTCGCGGTGAAATCGGGATCGCCCCATAGCCGCACGAACAGCGGCACGGCGTATGGTGCGAGCCGCGCGGTGGCGAGTCGGTAGAGCGCTTGCGGATCGAACGCGGCGCCCGCCTGCAGAATCAGCGCAGCCATCCCCGCACGCCCCTCGGCCCCCGGCACCTTCACGCCATAGACCACGATCATCTCGAGCCCCGGCAGGTCGCCGAGCATCGCGGACACTTCCTGCGTCGAGACATTCTCGCTCTTCCAGCGGAAGGTGTCGCCGATGCGGTCGACGAACCAGCAATGCCCCGATTCGTCGCAGCGGATGAGGTCGCCCGAACTCCAATATTCATCGCCATCCTCGAACACGTCGCGCAAGATCTTGCGCTCGGTCGCCTCCGGCGAAGTGTAACCCTCGAAGCGTCCGCCACCCGTCCTGGGCGAGCGCGTGATTCGGGCGATCCCCTCGCCGGCCTCGCCGGGCGCGCACAAGATCATCCGGCCACCGGCATCGCGCGGATAGGATTCGGTCTCGACATCGTAGCGGACGATGCGCAGGTTGGTCTTGTTCCAATCGACCACCCGGCCGATCGCCCCCGGCACGTTTTCGTAATTGACGAGCGAGGTGTTGCACTCGGTCGCGCCCCATCCCTCATAGATTTGCGGCACGCCGAAGCGTTGCTGGAACGGCTCCCACATCTCCGCGCTCATTCCGGTGCCGGTGATCGCCCGCAGGGTATGATCGTGATCGTCGGGACGCGCCGGGCGGTTCATCAGATAGCGGCAGATCTCGCCGACATATTGGCAGGTCGTCACGCCATTTTCGCGAACGTCATCCCAGAAGCGGCTCGCGCTGAAGCGGCGCCGAATCACGAACTGCCCGCCGGCAGAAACGGCTGCCGCGAATAGCGACATGATCACGGCCCCGTGGAACATCGGCAGGAAGCAATAGAAGACGTCGCTGCTATCGAGCTCCATCATCGCGACCTTGACGTCGGCTCCCATCAGCCAGCGCATGTGGCTGAGCACTGCCGCCTTGGGCAGCCCGGTCGTGCCGGAAGTGAAGATGTGCAGCGCCACGTCCTCGCCGACGATCCCCGCGCGCCACTGGGCCGGAATCGGCGCGTCCACCGTCGCCTGCTCGAGCAGGTCGATTGTTCCCGCTGGGACCGCCCCCTCGCCGTGGCGCACCACCCAGCGCGGCAGATCGGTTAATATCCCGTCGAAGCCCGCCAGGCACTCGCTGCCCACGATCAGCGCCTTGGCGCCGGTTTCGCGCACGGCATGTTCAAGCGACGCGCCGGTGATGCTGGTGTTGAGCAATGCCGCGACCACGCCGGCGCGGACAAGTCCCAGCAGCACCGTCACATATTCGATGCGGTTGTGCAGCATCACGGCGCACCCGTCGCCACGCTTCAGCCCCAGCCCGCGCACAACGTGCGCGATCCGCCGGCTCTCGGCCTCGACCTGCGCCCATGTCCGACGACGCTCGCCGTCGATCAGCCACACCGCGTTGGCATGCTGCGCCGCGCGCTCTTCGAAGCGATCGGCGAAGGTGTAATCGCTTGCCGGCACGTGCTGCGCGAGCACCGGCAGCCGACGATCGAAGATCGCCTGCAGTTCGGCGTCGCTCAGCGGCCCGAGCGCGCGGCTCCATTTGTCGGCCATCACCGCACCACGCGCGGCGTGCCCAAGCCGTGCTGCGCAATGATGTCGCGCAACACCTCGGCGGTTCCGCCTCCGAAGGTGTTGATCTGGCACTTCCGATAATATTGCTCGACCTCGCCGCCGATGAGCGCGGCGGCGCTGCCCGGGCGATAGAGTCCCGCGGTCCCAAGCGCTTCCAGCAGCAAGCGACACACTTCGATCATCATGTCGGTGCCAAAAACCTTTGCCGACGAGGCCAGCGCCGCCGAAGGTTCGGCATGCGCCATCTCGGACGCGAGGCGGTAATTATAGCTGCGCACCGCGTGCAGCCGTGCCTCCACTTCGCCGAGCAGCGCCTGGGTGGTCGGATCGTCGATCGGACGGTGGTCTCCCTCGGTGACCCGCGCCCAGCGCAGCACGCGCTCGAACAGCGATTCGCCAATCGCACTGCGCGCGGCCAACCCGATCCGTTCGTGGTTGAGCTGCGAGGTAATCAGCTTCCACCCGCCATTCCATTCGCCCACCAGCATGTCGGCATCGACCGCGACATCATCGTAGAAGGTGGCGTTGGTGCGCATCCCGCCGACGGTGTGGATCGGCGTCACCGAAAAGCCGGGCCGAGACGTATCGACGATCAGGATCGAAAGCCCCTTGTGCCGTGGCAGGTCGGGATCGGTTCGCGCGGCGAACCACACGAAGTCGGCACCCTCGGCGTGGCTGGTGTAGATTTTCTGACCGTTGACGACGAAGCTCCCGTCGTCACGCCGTACCGCCGTCGAGCGCAGGCTGGCGAGGTCGGTGCCCGAACCGGCCTCGGTGTAACCGATCGCAAAATGGATTTCGCCCGCAGCGATGCCTGGGAGGAAGCGCTGCTTCTGCGCTTCGCTGCCGTGCGCCATCAGCGCCGGGCCGACCGTTGAAAGCGTGACGAACGGGTATGGTGCCTTGGCGCGCTGAGTCTCTTCGAGGAAGATCAGCTGTTCGACCGGACCATAGCCGCGCCCGCCAAATTCGACCGGCCATCCCACCGCGAGCCAGCCGTCCTTGCCCATCTGGCGGATCAGCGCGCGATATTCGGGACCGGCTTCCACGCCGGTGGCCACCTCGGCATCGAAGGCGGCGCGCTTGCCGTCGCCCAGCAGCTCCCCGAAATAGGCGCGAGTTTCGGCACGAATACGCAATTGGTCGTCGGTCAGCGCGACATGCATGGCTCAATCCCGACCCAGGATCAGGCCGCTGGTCGGCACGCCGGCGCCGCCCGTGACCAACACGTTCTCGACTCCGGCGACCTGGTTGACCGAAGTGCCGCGGACTTGCCGCACCGCCTCGGCGATGCCGTTCATGCCGTGCACATAGGCCTCGCCGATCTGCCCGCCATGCGTATTGATCGGCAGGCTGCCACCTCGAGCATGCGCTCCGGAACGGACGAAGTCCTTGCCTTCGCCGCGCGCGCAAAAGCCACACGCCTCGAGCTGCGGGAGCACATAGGGGGTGAAATGATCGTAGATGATTGCGGTCTGGACGTCGGCCGGCCGAAGTCCGCTCATCGCCCACATCTGGTCGGCGACAAGCTTCATCTCAGGCAGCTCGGAAATGCTCTCGCGGTAATAGCTTGTCATCAAGTGCTGGTCCGGCCCGCTGCCTTGCGCCACGGCGCGGATCACTGCGGGCGTGCCGCCGAGCCGCCGCGCGCGTTCGAGTGACGTGACGATCAGCGCCACCGCGCCATCGCTTTCCTGGCAGCAATCGAGCAGCCGCAGCGGATCGGCGATCATCCGCGAGGCCTGATGATCCGCGAGCGTGATCGGCTTGCCGTGGAAGAACGCCGCCGGATTGGTCGCGGCGAAATCGCGCGCGGCGACCGATACGCGCCCGAAATCCTCGCTCGTCGCGTCGAAATCGATCATGTAGCGCCGCGCCGCGATCGCCACTTGCGAGGCGGGGGTCAGCAGGCCGGCCGGCGAATACCAGCTGTAATGGGTCGACTTGTAGAGCGCGGAAGGCGCCACGCCACCAGCGAGCCCGAAGCGATACCAGGAGCGCTCGTTCATCGCGCGATAGCACAGGACTACGTCGGCGACGCCGGACGCCACCGCCATCGCCGCCTGCATCACCGGGGCGCACGCCGCACCGCCGCCATAATCGATCCGCGAGAAGAATTTGAGCGCGCGTCCGCCAAGCATGCGATGGACGTCCGCTTCGGGATTGTTGTCCATCGTATAGGTGCTGATGCCGTCGACTTCCTCGGGCGCGATGCCCGCATCGGCAAGCGCCGTCAGCGCCGCCTCGAGCGTCAGCCGGATCTCGGTGCGGCCCGAATCCTTCGAGAATTCTGTAGCGCCGATGCCGACGATAGCAGCCTTGCCGGAAAGCGGGTTCACGCGCCCCTCCGGACGATGACGGTGGCGATCACATGCGCGCCGCGCGCATTGGTGCCGGTGGCTGCCAGCGTCGCGCGGTCATCGGCGACTGCCTCGACCCGGCCAGCCATCCGCATCGTGTCGCCGGGAAAGTTCGGCGTGCCAAGGCGCAGCTCGATCGACTCGATTACGCACCCCTCCGCGCGCCAGCGATCGACGTATCGCTCGACGTAGCCGTTCGAGGTTAGAATGTTCATGAACACGTCCGGCGTGCCGAGTTCCTGCGCGCGCGGCAGATCGTGATGCACGTCCTGATAGTCGCGGGTCGCCAGCGCCGAGGCGACGATCGAGCGCGTCGTCACGGCGACGTCGACGGGAGGCAGATCGGTTCCAGCCACGAACAGATCGGTCATTGCGCCAGCCTCGCCCCGATGCGTGCGACCTGCCGCCGCGATCCGCCGAGCACCAGCTCGAGGGCGCGGCTCATCAGCAGCACGCGGTGGATCGGATAGCTCGTATCCGCGCCGATTCCGCCATGGAGGTGCATCGCCGCGTGCGCGACGCGATGGCTGCACTGGTTGGCCCAATAGGTCACGACTTCAACGCTGTTGCCCAGCGCGACGCCGGCATCGATCTTCCACGCCAGTTCCATCGCCAGGGTCTGCGCCACTTCGACATCGGTGAAGGCATCCGCCATCCGCTGCGCAACTGCCTGGAAGCTTCCGATCGGCCGGTCGAACTGGTGCCGCTGCGTGACATAGGCGGCGGTACGTTCCACCGCGCCGCGCGCCACACCGACCGCGAATGCCGCGACACAGGCTGCCGCGCGCGCGCGCAGCCACGCGCCATCGAACGCGAGCAGCCGCGCCGGGGTGCGCGCGAGCACCAGGTCGGCAGCGCGCTCGCCGTCGGTCAGCACACCCTCGCGCCGCGGCACTCCCGCCAGGTCGATTTCGAACAGCCGAACCGCATCGCCGAGACGGGCTGGGATGACTGCCTTCTCCGCGTCGGTCACTGCCGTCGCCGCGCCGCTGAGTACCCAGCCGTCGCCCGCGTGGTCGGCGGTCGCATCGGCCTCGACGACCAGTGTCAGCCGGCCGTCCGCGCCGCCCAGCGCGAGCGCGGCGAGTGCATGGCGCCAGAGGGGCGTCGTCACCAGCCCGCGGCCCTGTTCGATCAGTATCAGCGCCAGCTCGACGAAGCCAAGGCCGACACCGCCCTCCGCCTCGGGTAACAGCAGCATGGTCAGTCCCGCATCTTCGAGCGCCTGCCATGCGGGCGGCGTGTCGCCGTCGCCTGCGAACAGGTCGGCGGCGAGGTCGGCGATCGCGCGCTGCTCGTCCGAGATCCGGTAATCCATCAGCCTGTCACCGGCCGGAATGCGGGGAGCCGATCCTCGCCTGCCGCGTTGCGAAACACGACTTCGACCTTCAGCCCCTCAGCCAAAGCCTGCGTGCGTTCGAGCGGCGCGACGATGCGAACGCCTTCGTCGAGATCGACCAGCCCGATCGCGTGGGGATAGTCGAATGCCGGGTGCGCGGCGTGATGCACGACGGTCCAACTGTGCAGAGTACCCTTCCCGCGCAGCTCCACCGCGCTCCACGCGAACGAATGGCATTGCGTGCAGACCGGGCCCGGCGGATGGCGCAACGCGCCGCAGGCATCGCACTGCTGCGCGAGCAACTTTTCGGCCTTCAGGCCTTCCCAGAAGAAGCGCGTATCGTCGCTGATCCCCGGCTGCGGCGGCGACGGCTTCTTCGCCTGCCCTTTTGGCGCGTAGTGCAGTGTTGTGAACGCCATCGATCCGACGGCCTCGCCATTGACCGCATAGGCGTGGCGCAACGTCACGAAATAGCCTTCGCCGAGTCCCGTCGCCTTTTTCGGGCTGACCGACTCGACGATCACGCGGCTCTCGAGCCGTTCGCCGACATGCAAGTCGCGCACATATTGCTGCGCGCATCGGGTTGCGACGACCCCGATATAACCCTGCTCGCGCAACAGCCCGATGAGCGCATAGGGATCCTCGGCCGAGGAATCGGGCGGCCGGCGGTCGGCGAAGCCGCGCATCATCCACACGTTCATCATCGTCCGCGGCGCGACCTGCGGATAGGCATGCGCGTCGTCATTGCCCGCCGAGATCGCCTCGCGCCATTGCCGGATCATCGGCGCATTGACTGCGTCCCACGCGCGATACGGCCCATAAGACCGGCCGACATAGGCGTTCAACTTTCCCGCCAGATCGTCGCCCGCGGCGTTCATCCGAGCATCGCCACGCTGCGCAAGATCAGCCGCACCAGATCGGTCTGCCGGCTGACGCCGAGTTTCGCGAAGATCTTCTTCGAATAGCTGCGCACCGTGCTCTCGGTCAGCCCGGCCTCGCGCGCGGCTTCCGCCAGGGTCAGGCCCTCGGTGAGCAAGGCGGCGAGATTGGCCTCGGATGGCGAAAGATCGAACAGCGTCGCGATGAGTTGCTTGAACGATCCGGTCCGCCCCGCGTCGGTGACATAGACGACGACCGCAGGGCCAAGATCCGCGGGCGAGCGGTGATCGCGCCGGATCGCGCGGACCAGGACCCCCAGATCCTCGTTGCCGTTGTCCATGCAGCGGAACGCGCGAACATAATCGTCCTTCTCGTTGGCCAGGCGCGCCGCGAGGGCCTGCTCGATCACTTGCCGGAACCGCGCCGAATCCGAACGGCCGTTGAGCGTCAGGCGCCCGTCGAGCACGCGGAACGCTTCGCCCCGCGCCATCAACTCGCGCGCCGCACCGTTCGATCGCAGCATCTTGCCGCGGCCATCGATCATGAAGGTGCCGATCGTCAGCCGGTCGAGCGCGTCGGTGAGCACTTCGATTTCGGATTCGTCGCGGTGGATGCGCGCGAACAATTCGAGCGCCTGGACGAAATGCGGGCGTAGCAGCGCCATGAAATCCTTGTGCGCCTTACCGAAACGCATGCCCTCGGCGCTGCTCGTCAGGCCGATATTGCATTCGAGCCCGCCGGGCTCGCGCACATACATGCCGAGCGCCTGCTCGATGCCGTAGGGCCGCAGCACCGTCAGGTAGAATTCGTCCTGAAGCAGCGCCTCGCGGCTGGTCACTTCCTCGAGCAGGAGGATATCGCCGGAGCGCTCGAGCGCGTTGCGCAGCGGATCCATATGGCCCATCTCGGCATGCCGCCCGCCGATGTTGCGCGCCAGTTCGCCGGTCACTTGAGTGTCCCTGCCCCAGATCAGCATCGGCGCGAGGCCCTTGCGGCTGAGTTGCAGCGTGATCGCCGCATTGTCGCATCCGACATGCTCGGCCAGTTCCTGCAGGAAGCCACGCCATGGCACCCGCTCGAGCGGGCCGCCATAGACCAGCTTCAGCAGCGAATCGGTCAACTCAAGGCTTTTCGTGGCCATCCTCATCCTGTCCTATCTGTCCCGCGCCACCGCCTCTTCGGCCATCCCCATATGGCGGGGCGCGCCTGGACGGACGAGCCGGCCGGGCAGTGCGCCGCTGGGCTGGCCGTCGCGATACGTCTCTACGCCTGCGACGAAACTGTGCCGATAGCCTTCAGCGCGCTGGAGCAAGCGCCGACCGCCGCCGGGCAGGTCATAGGCGACCTCGGGCCCGTGCAGCACAATTCCGGCGTGGTCGATGACATTGAGATCGGCGCGCATTCCGGGGCGGATCGTCCCGCGATCGCCCAAGCCCACCGCGGCGGCGGTCTTGGAGGTCTGCAGCGCCACTGCTTGCGCCAGCGTCAACTTCGGCCCGCGGCTGCGGTCGCGCGTCCAGTGAGTCAGCATCGATGTCGGAAAGCTCGCATCGCAGATGGTGCCGACATGCGCGCCGCCGTCGGAAAGACCGCTCACCGTGTCGCGATGCGTCAGCATCGCGTGGCACGCATCGAGATTGTAGTCGGCATAGTTGAGGAAGGGCAGATATAGCACCCCCCTCCCCTCGTCTTCGAGCATATGGTCAAGCGCGACTTCGGCGGGCGTCACGCCCCGCTCACGCGCGATCGCACCTACCGAGCGGTGCGGCCCCGCCTCGTAATCCGGCACGGGGTCGAGGATCAGCATCCGCTCGATATCCGCGATGTAGCGCGCCCATTGCGATTGGGCGCCGACTGCGTCGGCAAGCAGCCGCCGCCGCATGGTCGGCTCCGCCAGGGCCGCGGCGCGAGTCGCCAACGGCAGATCGGCAACTTCGCGCCAGGTCTCGGTCTCGACGAAGGGATTGAGGCTCAGTTCGAACCCCAGCATCATTCCCACGGGCCGGCCGCAGACCTGGGCGCGAATCGGCAAGCCGTCGTCGACCGCGCGCGTCAGCTCTTCGAGCAGGACTTTCCAATTGTCCGGCCGGGCCCCGCTTTGCACCAGCGAGAACGACAAAGGACGGCCGGATGCCTCGACCAGCCGCCGCAGCATCGCGAATTCGGCGCGCGGATCGGTGAAGTCGGATACGAACTGCAACACCCCGCGGCCCGCATCGGCGAGCCCCATGGCGATGCCCATCAGTTCGCTTTCCTCGGCCGCCAGCGTGGGCGTCGGCGAGCCGTCGGCGGCACGGTGCATGATCGTGCGCGAAGTCGAGAAGCCCAGCGCGCCCGCCTCGACGGCCTCCGTGGCCAATGCGCGCATCAGCGCGATTTCGCGGCGATCGGCGGGCAGCCGCTCGATCGCGCGCGCGCCCATGGCATAGACGCGAAGTGGCGCATGCGGCAGCTGCGCGCCGATCTCGACGTCGAATTCGCGCTCGGCCAGCGAATCGAGAAAGTCGGGAAAGGTCTCCCAGTTCCACGGCAATCCGTCGATCAGCACCGGATAGGGAATATCCTCCACGCCCTCCATCAGCCGCACCAGCGTCGAGCGGTCCTTAGGACGGCAGGGTGCGAAGCCGACTCCGCAATTACCCATCACGACCGTGGTCACGCCGTGCCAGGACGAGGGCTGCATGCGATGCTCCCAGGTCGCCTGGCCGTCATAATGGGTGTGGATATCGACGAAACCGGGGGTGACGATCAGTCCCGCTGCCTCGATCACGCGTGCGGCCTCGCCATCGACCTGGCCGACCCCCACGATGCGCCCATCCGCAACCGCGACACTACCGGCGAAGGGTTCGGCGCCGGTTCCGTCGACGATCGTCCCGCCCCGGATCAGCAGATCGAGCATCAGTCGCGCGCCATGTGCAGGAAGGCAGGCGGCTCGCCCCCGCCATGCAGCTCGAGGCATGCGCCGCTGACATAGCCGGCCTCGCGCGACGCGAGCCACGCCACCGTGGCCGCCAGATCGCTACCGCGCGCCATCCGCCGCATGGGGATCGTCGCGCCGATCCGCGCGACCCCCGCCTCGCCGCCATAATGCTCGACCTGGTCGGGATCCTCGACAAGCCCGACGACGATCGCGTTGACGCGAACCTCGGGCCCCCATTCCATTGCCAGGCTGGTGGTCGCGCTGAGCAGCCCCGCCTTTGCGGCACCATAGGCAGTCGTCCCCGGCGATGGGCGCCGTCCCGAGACGCTGGCGATATTGACGATCGATCCGCCGGCCTCGCGTAGATGCGGATAGGCCGCTTGCGAGACGAACAGCGGACCCGACAGGTTGAGCGCGATAATTTTCTCGATCAGCCGTGGCGAGGAGTCGGCCACCATCGCGTAGGGCGCACCGCCGGCATTGTTGACGAGCAGGTCGAGCCGACCGAACCGCGCCACCGCCTCCGCAACCATAGCGGAGCCCGACGCGGGATCGCGAACGTCGGCGGTTAGTGCTTGCGCGACGTTGCCGCCTGCCGCGATAGGCGTCTCCGGCACATTTCGCCCGCAGACGGCGACGTCCCAGCCATCGCGCAGCAACCGTTCGGCGATCGCCTTGCCCAGCCCGCGCGTGCCGCCCGTCACGATCGCCACGCGACGCTGATTCCCCGACATCCTCAGTTCCTTTTCTATGCCGCGGATTGATCGCCATTATCGCCGCATCGTCGCTCCCCAAATGGTGATTGTGACCAAAACCCCGAAACCCCACCCCGAAGGCCACTCGATAAGGGCATTTCGCCCGTGGGGGAGGAATGGACAAGACGCTCGATCTGCACGAGGTAATCGGCCGGCTGCACAGCGGGATGACCATCGGCATCGGCGGCTGGGGCCCGCGGCGCAAGCCGATGGCGCTTGTCCGCGAAATTCTCCGCTCGGACCTCACCGACCTGAACATCGTCACCTATGGTGGCCCCGACGCTGGCATGCTCTGCGCAGCGGGCAAGGTCCGCAAGCTGGTGTTCGGATTCGTCTCGCTCGATGCCATCCCGCTCGAACCCTATTTCCGCAAGGCGCGGGAAGCGGGCACGCTCGACGTGCTCGAACTCGACGAGGGCATGCTGCAATGGGGTCTCAAGGCCGCCGCCATGCGCCTGCCCTTCCTGCCGACGCGCGTCGGTCTCGGCACCGACGTGATGACGCATGGCGGGTTCGAAACCGTCGCCTCGCCCTATGCCGATGGCGAAGTTCTGCTCGCCATGCCCGCGCTCAAGCTTGATGCGGCACTTCTCCACGTCCAGCGCGCCGACCGCCTTGGCAACATCCAGGCATTCGGTCTCGACCTCTATTATGACGAATGGTTCGCCCGCGCAGCGGCGCAGACCTTCGTCTCGGCGGAGGAAGTCGTCGATCGCATCCACGTCACCGACGCCGAGGGGGCACGCGCCAATTTCATCGAGCGCATGTTCGTGACCGGCGTGATCGCGGCACCGCTCGGCGCGCATCCGACCTCGCTGCCCCCCGGCTATGGTTGGGACATGGAGCATCTGCGCAACTACGTCGCCAGCGCTGGCGAGGACGACGGCTGGGAACGCTACATGACCGATGTGATCGGCACCGATGAGGCCGGTTATCTTGACCGGGTCGGCGGCAAGGAGCGGGTTGCGGCGCTGCCGCTCCCGATCTTCTGAAGGGATGACAGGCATGCGCACCGCGACCCTTGCGGAACTGCTGATCGTTGCCTGTGCCGAGGCCTGGCGCGGCGCGGGCGAAATCGTCGCCACCGGCGTGGGCCCGGTGCCGCGTCTCGCCGCCAGCCTCGCTAAATCGACCCATACGCCCGAGCTACTGATGACCGATGGCGAGGCATATCTGGTTGAGGATCCCGTGCCGATCGGCCCGCGCGCCTATGCCCATGGCCATGGCACCGGCCACCTGCCCTTTTCGCGCTTCTTCGATGCCGCGGTGTGGACCGGCCGACGGCATGCGATGGTCACGCCGACCCAGATCGACCGCTTCGGCCAGACCAACCTGTCGTGCCTCGGCGGCACCTATGCGCGGCCCAAAGTCCAGATGCTCGGCGCCCGCGGTTTTCCCGGCAACAGCATACACCACCCCAATTCGATGTTCATCCCGGCGCATTCGCCGCGGGTATTCGTCGAGGGGGAAGTCGATATGGTGTCGAGCGTAGGCTACAATCCCGCCCGCCGCACCGCGGGCGCGAATTTCGGAGACGTCGATCTGCGCCTGATCGTCACCGACCTGTGCATCATGGATTTCGGCGGCGCCGACCGTGCGATCAGGATCGTGTCGCTGCATCCGGGCGTGACGCTCGATCAGGTCCGCGGCGCCACCGGCTTCGCGCTAGAAGCTGCGGCATCCCTCGCCACCACGCCCTTGCCGACGCCAGACGAACTGGCGATCATCGCCAGCTTCGATCCCCACAATCTCCGCGACGGAGTCATCAAGGGCAATCCCGCGGCCGATCGTGAGCGGGCGGCATGAGCTTCACCGTCACTGTCGCCGAGCGCATCGGCGAGATCCTCATCAACCGCCCGCCGGTCAACGCGCTCGACAGCCGCGACTGGAACGCGCTCCCTGCGCTGATCGCCGAGACCGGTGGACGCGACGACGTCAATGTGATCCTGATCCGCGCCGAGGGCCGCGGCTTTTGCGGGGGCGTCGACATCAAGGAGATGCAGGCCCACCCCAAGCGAATCACGCTGCTCAATCGCGGCAATTACCTGACCTTCAAGGCGATCCGCGATTGCGAGATCCCGGTCGTGGTCGCCGCGCACGGCTTCGTCATCGGCGGCGGGATCGGCATCTGCGGCTCGTCGGACACGATCTTCGCCAGCGAGGACGCCTATTTCTCGCTCCCCGAAGTCGATCGCGGGGCAATGGGCGGGGCCAGCCATCTCTCGCGCATGCTCCCGCTGCACAAGGTCCGCGCGGCCTTCTTCACCGGCGGCAAGATTCCGGCGGCCGAAGCGTACCGCCTCGGCGCGATCGAGGCGGTCGTCCCGCGCGAAGCGCTCGCCGGCACGGCCCGCGCCTTCTGCGCCACAATCGCGAGCAAGAGCCGCAAGGCGCTGGTGATCGCCAAGGAGGCGCTCAACGGCCTCGAGCCGCGCGATGTCGATCGTGGCTATCGCTGGGAACAGGGCTTCACTCTCGAAATGTACATGCACGAGGACAGCCAGAAGGCCCGCGACGCCTTTGTCGAAACCGGCAAGGCGGCGAAGTTCTGATGGACCTCGTCTTCACGCCCGAGCAACAGGCATTCCGCGCCGAGGTTCGGTCGTGGATGGCCGCGCACGTGCCCAATGCGCCGCTCGATACGCTCGAGGGCCGCATCGGCTTCGACCAGCACGTCGCCTGGGAGCGGACGCTGGCGTCGGGCAATTGGGGCATGGTCACCTGGCCGCAAGCCTATGGCGGCCGCGGTCTCGACCTGATCCGCTGGCTGATCTTCGAGGAGGAATATTGGGCCGCCGGCGCGCCGCTTCGCGCCAACCAGAACGGCATCTTCCTGCTCGGCCCGACGATCATGGAATATGGCACCGACGAACAGAAGGCGCGCTTCCTGACGCCGATGGCCAGGGGCGAGATCATCTGGGCGCAGGCATGGTCCGAGCCCGAAGCCGGATCCGACATGGCCGCGATCCGCGCCCGCGCGGTTCGCGAGGGCGACGTCTATGTCATCAACGGGCAAAAGACCTGGTCGAGCCGCGCAGCTTTCGCCGATTGGTGCTTTGGGCTGTTCCGCACCGATCCCGCGAGCGCGCGGCATCACGGCCTGTCGTTCATCCTCCTTGCGCTCGACAGCCCCGGCGTGACCGTGCGTCCGATCCGCCAGTTGCACGGCGACACCGGGTTTGCCGAGATTTTCTTCGACAATGTCCGGGTCCCGGCCGAAAACCGGATCGCGGGGGAAGGCGAGGGCTGGAACGTCGCGATGGCGACCGCCGGCTTCGAGCGCGGCCTCATGCTGCGTTCGCCCGCGCGCTTCCAGGCGGCGGCAAAGCGCCTCGTCACGCTCTATGATCGGCACAAGCATACGTCCTCCCCCGCGGCGAAGGACGCCGTGCTCCAGGCGTGGATGGACGCCGAGGCCTACGCTCTCAACACCTACAGCGTCGCCAGCCAGGTGATCGCGGGCGGCAAGATCGGCGCGGAGGCCAGCCTCAACAAAATCTTCTGGTCCGAGATGGACCGCGCGATGCATCGCGCCGCGATGAGCCTGCTCGGCGCTGCCGCCGAATTGCGCACGCTGCCCGACGGCGCGCCCAACGTCTGGCTCGAAGGCTATATCTTCTCGCTGTCGGGTCCGATCTATGCGGGATCCAACGAGATCCAGCGCAACATCGTCGCCGAGCGCCTGCTCGGCCTACCGCGATAGGCTCCGCGATGGACTTTCGCCTTACCTCCGAGCAGATCCAATTACGCGACGTGGTCTGCGACTATCTCAATGCCGAGCACGGACCCGGAATGCTGCGCCGCCTCGATGCGGGCGATGGCCGCGACGGGGCAGTGTGGGATGGCCTTGTCGCGTTGGGGCTCACCGGCATCCTCGTGCCCGAAGAGCACGACGGGCTTGGACTCGGCCTCGTCGAAGCGGTGCTTGTCGCCATCGAATTGGGCCGTGCCGACGTGTCCGAGCCGATCGCCGACACTGCGTTGACTGCGGCGCCGCTGGTCGCGCCCGAAGAGCAGACCGAGATCGCCGCCGGCCGCGTCAAGCTCGCGCTGGCCCACCCGATCAATCCGTGGATCGCCGATGCGGATCAAGCCACGCGCATCATCGGCGGGAGCTCCGGCGCCGCGCTCGAAAGCGTCGATCCGCTTCGTCGGCTGTTCGCCTCCCGGGATGCGGTCGATACGCCTGGACTGCTCGATCGCGCCGCGCTGATTTCCACCGCGCAACTGATCGGCGCGGCCGAGCGCATGCTCGCGCTCGCCACCGATTACGCCAATCAGCGCTCGCAGTTCGGGCAACCGATCGGCAAGTTCCAGGCAATCAAGCATCATCTCGCCAGCGTTGCGGTGAAGATCGAATTCGCACGCCCCCTCGCGCTGCGCGCCGCCTTCGCACTCGATCGGGGCCATCGTCGCGCGCCCCTTCATGTCAGCCATGCCAAGCTCGCCGCGACCGACGCCGCGATGCTCGCCGCCGAGACCGCGATCCAGGTCCATGGCGCGATGGGCTATACCTATGAGGTCGACCTGCATTTCTGGATGAAGCGCGTCTGGGCGCTTTCCGGAGCCTGGGGCGACCGCGCCTACCACGCCCACCGCGTCGAGGAGGCCGTTCTCGACGGCGCCTTTGCGATCGGACCCTCCACCACCTTCCTTGCCGAGTAACCCGATGCCCGAAGCCTATATCGTCGACGCAATCCGCACTCCGACCGGACGCAAGAAGGGCAGCCTGGCGGGCTGGCACCCCGGCGACCTCGGAGCGATCCCGATCCGCGCGATCGTCGAGCGCACAGGGATCGATCCCGAGGCGATCGACGACGTCGTGTGGGGCTGCGTCGACGCGATCGGGCCGCAAGCGGGCAATATCGGCCGCACCTGCTGGCTGACCGCCGGCTATCCCGAGGCCGTACCGGCAGTCACCATCGACCGCCAATGCGGATCTTCGCAACAGGCGATCCACTTCGCCGCACAGGGCGTCCTGTCGGGCACGCAGAATCTGGTCCTCGCCGGCGGGGTCCAGAACATGAACGCGATCCCGATCTCCGCGGCGATGTACGCGGGTCAGGCCTATGGCTTCCCGACACCCTCGTCCAACTCGCCGGGCTGGGCGGCACGTTACGGCGACGAAGAGATCAATCAGATCTACGCCGCCGAAAAGATTGCGGCGCAATGGGGCATCACGCGCGAGGACATGGAAGCCTATGCCGTCGAGAGCAATGCCCGCGCCGAGCGCGCGATCGACGAGGGACGGTTCGACAGCCAGATCGTCCCCGTCGGCGACTTTGCGATGGACGAGACAGTCCGCCGGGGGACCACGCTCGAAGGACTCGCCAGCCTGCGCACGGTCCGCGAAGGCGGCATCATCACCGCCGGCATTTCGAGCCAGATCGCCGACGCCGCCGCTGCGGTGCTGGTGGCGGGCGAACAGGCAGTGCGCGACCATGGCCTCAAGCCACGCGCGCGCATCCACCAGCTCACCGTGCGCGGCGACAATCCGGTGATGATGCTGACCGCGCCGATCCCCGCGACGCGCCACGCGCTGGCAAAGGCCGGACTTCGGCTCGACGACATCGACCTAGTCGAGATCAACGAAGCCTTTGCCAGCGTTGCGCTTGCCTGGGCCAAGGAGCTCGGCGCCGACCTGTCGCGCGTCAACGTCAATGGCGGCGCCATTGCCCTCGGCCATCCACTAGGGGCGACCGGCGCCAAGCTGATGACCACCTTGCTGTACGAACTCGAGCGCAGCGGCGGGCGCTATGGCCTGCAGACGATGTGCGAGGGCGGCGGGCTCGCCAACGTCACGATCATCGAAAGGCTGTAGGGCGATGGCTGGCATCTGTGACGGCCGCGTCGTGATCATCACCGGCGCCGGGCGCGGGCTGGGCCGCGAATATGCGCTCGCCTTCGCCGCTCAAGGCGCAAAACTGGTGGTCAACGACATCGGCGCCTCGCTCGGCGGCGAGGGCAGCGACGCTTCACCCGCGCAGCAAGTGGTCGACGAGATTCGCGCCGCGGGCGGCGAAGCCGTCGCCAACAGCGACGACGTCGCCGAGTGGGACGGTGCCGGGCGCCTGGTCGCCGCTGCGATCACGGCGTTCGACGGGCTAGACGTGGTCGTCAACAACGCCGGCATCATCCGAGACCGCATGTTCGTCTCCGCCACGCTCGACGAATGGGATGCGACGATGCGCGTCCATTTGCGCGGCCATTTCTGCGTCGCGCGCCACGCCGTCGATTATTGGCGCGCCCGTCAGAAGGCCGGCGAGCGGGTCGATGCGCGGATCATCAACACTACAAGCGGCGCCGGGCTGCAGGGTTCGATCGCGCAGGCGGCCTATTCGACGGCCAAGGGCGGTATCGCCGCCCTGACGCTGGTCCAGGCCGCCGAGCTCGGCCGCTATGGCATCACTGCCAACGCGCTCGCCCCCTCGGCACGGACCCGGATGACCGAGCACGCCTTCGCCGACAAGATGGCGGTAGTGGACGGCGCATTCGACGTCCAGCATCCCGGCAATGTCGCATCCACCGTCGTCTGGCTTGGCTCGCCAGATTCAGCCGACGTGACAGGCAAGGTCTTCGAACTCGAGGGCGGCCGGATCACGATCGAGGATGGCTGGCACCTCGGGCCCACCGTCGATGCGGGCCAACGCTGGGATCCCGCCGATGTCGGCGGTGCAGTCCGCAAGCTGCTCGCCGAGCAGCGCCCGCCCCGCCCGGTGTGGGGAAGCTGAGCGCGTGCGACTCGCTTTCTCCGACGACCAGATCGCGATCCGCGATGCCGTGCAGTCGTTTCTTCTCGATACCGCCAGCAGCGAGAACACGCGACGCGCAATGGCCGATGCCTCTGGGGTCGACTGGCCGCTATGGGCGGCGATGGCGCGCGATCTGGGCTTGGCGGGCATCAACGTGCCGGAGAAATGCGGCGGGTCTGGGCTCGGCGCAGTCGAAACGGCGATCGTCAGCGAAGCGCTGGGTACGCACGCCGCCGCGACGCCCTGGCTGGCGAGCGCGGTCATAGGTACGCGCGCGATCGCCCTCGGCGGCAACGATCACCAGCGCGCCGAGTGGCTGCCCCGCCTTTCGGATGGCAGCAGCATCGCCACCTTCGCCACCGGCGATTTCATGGTTCGCGATGGCCGTCTGAGCGGCAGCGCCGGCTTCGTCCCCAACGGCAATGTCGCGGATGTCATCCTGGTCGTCTGCGGGACGGACAGCTATCTCGTCGCCGCCGACGCCTGCGCGATTACGCCGCAGACCACGCTCGACCAGACCCGCCCGCTCGCGCACCTCGCGCTCGACGCGGCGGACGCCGAGCCACTCGCGCTCGACTGGCGCGAGATCGAGCCCTTTGCCTGGACCGCCATCGCCGCCGACGCGCTTGGCGGCGCGCAGGCTTGCCTCGATCGCACGCTCGCGCACGTCCAGGAGCGGATCCAGTTCGGGCGCACCATCGGCAGCTTCCAGGCGATAAAGCACCGCCTGGCCGACATGCTGGTCGCAATCGAGCAGGCGCGCTCGGCGGTGTACTGGGCCGCGGGTGAAATCGACGCCGGCGGCCCCGATTCCCGCCTCGCCGCGCATGCCGCCAAGAGCTTCGCCTGCGACACCTACGCCGAATGCGCGGGGCACGCGATCCAGCTCCATGGCGGCATCGGCTTCACTTGGGAGCATGACGCACACATCTATTTCAAGCGCGCCCGCGCCAATCTCTCGCTGATGGGCGCGCCGTCCTGGCATCGCGAGCAGATCGCCCGGATGATGCCGCTGGAGGCCGAATGCGCCTGACCTATACCGATGCCGAGCGCGCCTTCCGCGCCGAGTGCGCCGAATGGCTGCGCGGGCAGCTTGCGGGCGAATTCGCGGACCTCCGCGGGCTCACCAGCCGGGTCTGCGCGCCCGAACGCCGCCTCGATTGGGAGCGGCGCCTGGGCGAGGCCGGCTGGAGTGTGGTCGGCTGGCCCAGTGAATATGGCGGCCGCGACGCGAGCATGGCCGAGCGCGTGATCTTCGCCGAGGAATATGCAGCTGCGGGCGGCCCGCCGCGGATCAACCATGTCGGCGTCGAGCTGCTCGGTCCGACGGTGATCGCCTATGGCACGCCGGCACAACGCGCGCGCTTCCTGCCCCCGATCGCCGCCGGCACGTCGATCTGGTGCCAGGGCTATTCCGAACCCGGCGCGGGTTCCGACCTCGGCGCGGTGCGCACGCGTGCGCGGTTCGAGAACGATTCTTGGGTGATAGACGGCCAGAAGGTGTGGACCAGCCTCGCGCAATTCTCCGGCTGGGCATTCGTTTTGGCACGTTCCGAGTCCGGCAGCGTGGGACCGCGGGGGCTCACCTTCTTCCTCGTGCCGCTCGACCAGCCCGGCGCCTCGATCCGACCGATCCGCCAGATCACCGGCGATGCTGAATTCAACGAGCTGTTCCTCGACGGCGCGCGCACCGCCGCCGACAACATCCTCGGCGCGCCCGGCGCGGGTTGGGAAGTGGCGATGGCGCTGCTCGGCTTCGAACGCGGCGTCTCGACACTCGGCCAGCAAATGGCGTTCCGTAACGAACTCGACGCCGTCATCGCCACCGCGCGCGCCAATGGCAGTGCGCAGGATCCCGTGATCCGCCAGCGCCTCGCCCAGGCCGAGATCGGCCTTCGCCTGATGCGCTTCGGCGCGCTGCGCATGCTCGGCCAGCAAGAAGGCGGCGCCGGCACTGGCGCTGCGATCACTTACAAGATCCAATGGGCCAATTGGCGCCGCTCCCTCGGCGAACTCGCGATGGACGTCCTCGGCCAAGCCGGCGAAGTGGCCCCCGCGCTCCCGTCCGGTGATTATGCCTTGCCGATACTAACCAATCTGTTCCTCAATGCGCGCGCCGATACGATCTATGGCGGCACCAACCAGATCCAGCGCAACCTCATCGCCGAACGCGCGCTCGGCCTACCCCGCGAACCGCGCGGCGACTTGAAAGGCTGAGCCATGACCGCCCCTCCCTATCCCGCCCCGTCGGGCATGATGGCCGGCAAGACCATGCTGATCACCGCCGCCGCCGGGAGCGGAATCGGCGGCGCCACGGCCCGCCGCGCCGCCGAGGAGGGCGCGCGTCTGTTCCTGTCCGACACGCATGCGCGACGGCTCGACGAGACCGCCGACGCCATCGCCGCCGCCGGCCATGCACGCCCCGAAGTCATGGTCTGCGACGTCACCGACGAAGCGCAGGTCCAGGCGACCGTCGCCGCCGCAATCGAGCGGCTCGGCCATGTCGATATCCTCGTCAACAATGCCGGGCTCGGCGGCGCCGCGTCGGTGGTCGAGATGACCGACGCGCAATGGTCGAGCGTGCTCGACGTCAGCCTCACCAGCGTGTTCCGCATGACCCGTGCGATCCTGCCGCATCTCTATGCGCGCGGTGCCGGCGCCATCGTCAACAACGCCTCGGTTCTTGGCTGGCGCGCGCAGAAGCTCCAGGCGCATTATGCCGCCGCCAAGGCCGGCGTCATGGCCTTCACCCGCTGCGCCGCAATGGAGGCCGCCGAGCACAATGTCCGGATCAACGCCGTGGCCCCGAGCCTGGCGATGCACCCCGCGCTCGGCAAGGTCACTCCGCCTGGCCTGCTCGAGGAACTCACTGCCCGTGAGGCGCTCGGTCGCTATGCCGAGCCCTGGGAAGTCGCCAACGTCATCCTCTTCCTCGCCTCGGACCTGGCGAGCTTCATGACCGGAGAGATCCTCTCGGTATCGAGCCAGCACGCATGAAGGCCAAGGTCTTCGCCAGCCCCCAAGCGCTGCTCGATGCCACCGGCACGCCGCTCGGACCCACTGCATGGCTGACGGTCACCCAGGAGATGATCGACCTGTTCGCGCGGGCCACCGGCGACCACCAGTGGATCCATGTCGATGTCGAGCGTGCCAAGACCGGCCCGTTCGGCGGCACGATCGCGCACGGCTATCTGACGATGAGCCTGGTCAACCACTTCCTTCCCGAAATGATCGACGTCCAGCGCGTGGCGATGGGAGTCAATGTCGGCGCCGACCGGGTGCGCTTCCTGACGCCGGTCCCCGCCGGCGCGCGGTTGCGCGCGTCGGGCGAACTCGTCGCGGTCGAGCAGATCAAGGGCGCGGTGCAGGCGACGATCCGCATCAGGCTCGAACTCGAAGGTTCGGACCGGCCCGCGTGCGCGATCGACACGATCAGCCGTTATTTCCCCGAAACCGACTAAATGGCGGCATCAGGGAGCAGGGATACTCAGCACCTTCGCGGCATTGCCGGCCAGGAATTTGGGCCACACTTCGTCCTTGAAGGGCACGTCCTGCAGCTCGCTGAAGATGCGATCGAGCGACAGCCCCGCCGCGAAATAGCCGGCATAGATGATCTTGTCCGCGCCGCGCGAGTTCGCATAGTCGATGATCGCCTTGGGGTAGTGCCGCGGCGCGAACGCGCTCGTTGAATAATAGAGATTGGGATATTTGAGCATCAGCTTCACTGCCATCTCTTCCCACGGCTCGCCGCCATGGCGCATCACCACGGTGAGTTCGGGGAAATACCAGCAGACCTCGTCGAGCAGCTCCACCTTCTGCGTCGCCAGCGGAATCCGCGGCCCCGGCACGCCGACATTGAGGAAGATCGGCAGATCGAGCTCGCATGCCAGTGCATAGAAGGGGTACATCTCCTTCCCGTTGAGCGCGACCTGCGGCATCGACCCCGACGCGAAATAGCTCAGCCCTTTCAGGCCGAGCTCGGCATGGAGCATGCGGATCCGCCGGATCTCGTCCATACCTTTGTTGGGATCGACCGCAGATTGGAACACGAAGCGCTCGGCATGGTCGCGCACGATCTCGGGATAGGTCAGCGCATCGCCCGCCGGGATGAGCGCCACCGCCACCTGATGCTTGTCCATCGCCTCGATCACGCGGCCGACATAGGTGCGCGGATCCTCGCCCAGATCGGGGATACCGCGAAACATGTATTGCGCCGGCATCTTGAAGCTTTCCAGGCTCTCGCGGTCGCGTTGCAGCCCGCGGAACGCGCCGTATCGCGCATCGTCGTGCTGGCTCCACGGAATGTTGACATGCGTGTCGATCACGCGCAGCCCTTGTGGAATCGGCATCGATGGTTCCTCCCCTGATTCACTTCGTCATAGCGGCGCGCGCGATCGATGCGTGTCACCAAATGGCGGTCGCGCGAAGCCGCGCCGATTGCTTGGTAGCGCGTAATAGGCGCCCGCCAGCGGCGCGGGAGGACGCATGATCCATCGCTGTGTTGACCCTGTTGCGCTCGCTCTCACGGCGCCTGGACAGCCGTTCGAGATCGTGGCCGAGCCTGAAGGCGAGCGCTTCCGCCACATCCCGCGGACGCTCACCGGCATCTACCGTCATGGTCGCGCCCATGGCGACCGCCGCATGTTGCAGACCGAGCAGGCCACTTACAGCTATGCCGAGATATTTGCCCTTGCCGACCGCGTCGCCCGCGCCCTCGTCGATCGGTTCGGGGTGCGCCCCGGCGACCCCATCGGCATGGCGATGCCTGCAGGGCTCGAATGGATGGCCTGCTTCATCGCCGTCCACGCCGTCGGCGCCACCACGGTGATGCTCAACACGCGTTGCGCGCCCGAGGAAATGGCGCACGCGATCGGCCAAGCCGGCTCCACCCTGATCTTCGCCGATGCCGATCGCGCCGCGGCGCTACGCACCGAACCGGCCTCGGCCGCGTGGCGCCTGATCGTGTCGGGCGGGACCGATGCCTTGCGCGAAGGCAGCGATCACGACGTCGCGGATATCCTTTCCGACGCATCCGACCTGCCCTTCGAACCCGTCGAACGCGCGCCCGGCGACGCGGCGATCATCATGTTCACTTCGGGCACCACGGGGCGTCCCAAGGCGGTCCGGCTCGACGATCAGGCGATCGCGCACATGGTTGGCATCTCCGGGGTGGCAGGAGCGATGCAGGACCGTCGCTTTGCGATGGAGTTCGGCCGCGAAATCCCGCCCGAGCGCGCTTCGGCCAGTTGCGCGACGATCATTGTCGGCCCGGTCTTCCACACCTCGGGTATCACGCCTTTCCTGCGCGGCCTCTATTTCGGCGCGCCGCTGTTCATCTTTTCCAAGTGGAACGCCGAAGTGGCGCTCGACCTGATGGAGCGCGAGCCCGTGACCCGGCTCGGCTTCGTGCCGACGATGCTGTCGGACATGCTCGCCTCACCCCGCGTCGGGCCGCACAACCTCGGCTCGGTGATGGTGCTGTCGAGCGGCGCCGCCGCGCTCGATCTCAAGCTGGTCGAGCGGCTGCGCGCGATCGCGCCCGACGTGATGATCGCCAACTCCTATGGCCAGACCGAATCGGTAGGCTGGATCTCCACGATCTGCGGCGAAGACTATATCTCGCACTCCGAGTCGATCGGCTATGTCCTGCCCTCGATCGAAGTGCGGATCGTACGCGACGACGGCAGCGACGCCGACATCGGCCAGCATGGCGAAATCCGCATGCGCGGGCTCGGGATGATGCGCTGCTATGTCGGCGACCCCGCGGCGACGGCCGAGACGCTGGCCGGTGGGTGGCTGCACACCGGCGACAATGGCTGGATCGATGCGGATGGCCGGCTCTTTCTTGCCGACCGACGCAAGAACATGATCATCTCGGGTGGCGAGAACGTCTATTGCGCCGAGGTGGAGCGCGTTCTCGGCGAGCATCCCTCGATCGCAGAAGTCATTGCCTATGGCCGGCCCGACGAGCGCTTCGGCGAACGGGTCGCGGCCACCGTAGTGCCGCGCGCAGGTCAATCGATCGACGTCGATCAGCTGCGCAGCTACGCGCGGACGCGCCTGGCGGGCTACAAAGTGCCCCGCGACATCGCCGTCCGCGCCGTCCCCCTCCCTCGCACGCCGACGATGAAGGTCGATCGCGGCACCTTCCTGCGCCAATTGGAGCAACAGGCATGATGGCGCTTCCCGATCTCAACGCGCTGTTTGATCTCTCCGGCCGCACCGCATTGATCACCGGCTCGTCGCGCGGACTCGGCTTCGAGATGGCGCGCGGCTTCGCGGCGGCAGGGGCGCGCGTCGTGATCTCGAGCCGCAAGGCCGACGATTGCGAGGCGGCCGCCGAGGCCATCCGCGCCGCCGGCGGCGATGCACTCGCCATCCCTGCACATGTCGGCGACATGGACGCGCTCGCCGGGCTCGCCGACGGAATCCAGAGCCGTTGCGGCCAGCTGGACATCCTCGTCAACAATGCCGGCGCCGCGCTGCCCTATGGCCTCGACGAAGCGACACCGGCGCTTTTCGAGAAGAGCTATGCCGTCAATGCCCGCGGCCCGCTGTTCCTCGCCCAGGCGCTGCGTCCGCTGCTTGCCGCCTCTCCGGCGGCCAGGGCCGGCGGTGCCTCGATCATCAACGTCCTTACCGTCGGAGCGTTCTTCGGAACCTCGTCGCAGATCGGCTACAGCTCGTCAAAGGCGGCGCTGTGGCAGATCACGCGCTCGCTTGCGGTGGCGCTTGCCGCGGACGGAATCCGCGTCAACGCCATCGCCCCAGGACCGATGGCGACGCGCATGGTTATGTCGGGCGGTGACGAACTGATGGAAAAGAGCGCGGCCGGCACGCGCCAGAAGCGCGTCGCCGATCCGTCCGAGATCATCGGCCCGGCGCTGATGCTCGCCAGCGATGCGGGCTCGTTCGTCACCGGATCGATGCTTGCAGTCGATGGCGGCTGGCTGGCATGAGCACCGCGCTGGCGCGACCCGAACTCGCGGCGCTGTTCGCCCCGCTGCTCCTGCGCCGCCTCGAAATCCCCAACCGCATCGTCATGTCGCCGATGACGCGCCAATTCTCACCCGGGCGGATCCCCGGTAAGGATGTCGCCGGCTATTATGCCCGCCGCGCCGCGGCTGGGGTCGGCCTGATCGTAACCGAAGGCGTCGCGATCGATCATCCCGCCGCAGTCGATTTTCCCGATGCCCCGCAGCTGCATGGCGACCCGGCACGCGCGGCATGGAAGAACGTGGTCGATCGGGTCCATGCTGCCGGCGGGCTGATCGTACCCCAGCTCTGGCATCAAGGCCCGATGCGCGATCCGCTCGCCAGCACCGCGCCCAATGTCCACGGCATTCGTCCTTCGGGCATCTGGGGTCGCGCCGGCGGGACGATGTCGCTGGACCCCAACTATGTCGCGCGAATGCTGCCTCCTGCCCGGGCGATGTCGGACGGCGAGATCGCCGATGTCGTCGCGGCCTATGCGCGTGCCGCCCGCGCATCGGTCGAGCTGGGGTTCGACGGCGTTGCGATCCATGCGGCGCACGGCTACCTGATCGACGCTTTCCTCTGGCACGAGACCAATCGTCGCGAGGATGCCTGGGGCGAACGCAGCGCCTTCGCCACTGCCGTGGTTCGCGCGGTCCGTGCCGAAATCGGCGACCGGCCGATCCTCTTCCGCTTCTCTCAGTTCAAGATGCAGGACTACCTCGCGCGCCTCGCCGAGACGCCCGACGAGCTTGCCGCGTTGCTCGGGCCGGTCGCCGATGCCGGTGTCGATCTGTTTGACGCCAGCCAGCGCCATTTCGATCAGCCCGCCTTCCCGGGATCGCCGCTCAATCTCGCAGGCTGGGCGAGGAAGCTGACCGGGGTTGCGTCGATGACCGTCGGCGGCATCGGGATGGCCGCGCCGCGCGATCCGCTCGGCGTCGAGCGACCAATGGAGGCGGGGGACAATCTCGCGCTCGCCGCACTTGGCGTCGAGCGGGGCGACTATGATTGCGTCGCCATCGGCCGGGCACTGCTCAACGACGCCGAGTTCGTGGAGCGTCTGCGCAGCGGGAAGCCCCTGCTTCCCTTCGACCGCGGCAATCTGGGGAGGCTGGCCTGATGACGAATCTCGATGCGCTCGAAGCCCGCCTCGCCCGCATCGAGGACGAGCTCGCGATTCATCGTCTTCTCGCCACCTACGGCCCGCTCGCGGACGCGGGCCTTGGCCCGCAAGCGGCGGCGCTCTGGGTAGAAGACGGCGCATACGATCCCGGCGGGGTCGCCCGCGCCGAGGGGCGCGATGCTCTGATAGACATTTATCACGGGACCAACCACCAAGGCTTCGTCCGCCGCGGCTCGATGCACATGACGGCGCCTGCCCGGGTGACGCTCGATGGGGACCGCGCCGAAGCCGTCGGCTATTCGATGCTGGCGCTCAACAGCGGCGATTGTTTCACGCTGGCCCGCGCGTCGATCAACCATTGGACGCTGGCGCGCACGTCCGCCGGCTGGCGCATCGTCGAACGGGTCAATCGCGTTCTTGACGGCTCGCCCGACGCGCTCGCGCTACTCGCCAACGCCGATCGTCCCTAGCCGGGCATCACTGCACCGCTGTCGCAATTGATCGATTGGCCGGTGATCGTGCGGCTCTCGTCGCTGGCGAGGAACAGCGCCAGGTTGGCGATGTCGTCGGCGGTGGACAGCGTCCGCAGCGGCAACCGCGCCATCTCCGCCGCGTTCAAAACTGCCGGATCGAGCCCGTGCTCGGATGCGGTGCGCGCGATCCAGTCGCGGTAGAGCTGCGTATCGATCCGCCCCGGCACGATACAGTTGCAGCGGATGCCTTGCTCGCCCACTTCGATCGCCACGCTCTTGGTAAAGGTGCGAAGCGCCGCCTTGGCGGTCGCGTAGTGGCTCTTGCGCGGCAGGCTCGCATACCCCGCGGTCGACGAGATGTTGATGATCGACCCGCGCCGGCGCGCGAGCATCGACCGGCTGAGCGCCTCGCGGGTGCACAGCATCGCCGCGGTCAGGTCGATTGCGAACGTCGCGTTCCAATTCACGAGCGTCTGTTCCCAGACGAAGCGGTCCTCGCCTGGCGCCGCGGCGTTGTTGACCAGGATATCGATCCCGCCGAGCGTCTCGATCACCTGTGCGAACGCGGCATTTACCTCATCTTCTCGCGTAACATCGGCTACGAGACCGATCGCCGCGCCGCCAATCGCCCGCGCCGCGTCCGCCACGCCCTCTGCGTTGCGTGCAATCAGCGCGACCTTTGCGCCTTCGGCCGCAAACCGCCCGGCCATTACTCGCCCGACCCCGCGGCTGGCGCCCGTGACGAGCGCGACCCGCCCCGCCAGCCGCCCTACCATGTCAGGCGCTCGCCCGGCCCATCCGGGACCGCGAGCGCCCCGCGATGAGGAAGCACAGACCGCCGACGATGTAGAGCAGGTTGAGCGTCAGCATCGCCCATCTGAGCGAGGACAGGCCACCATAGGCATCGCTCAAAACCCCGACGACGAACGGCCCGCCCCCATAGCCGAAGAGATTGGCCAGCACCATTTCGATCGCGATCACCGTGCCTCTAAAGCCCGCCGGCGTCAGGTTGAGCAAGGCGCCATAACTGATCCCCAGGAACGAGTAGCAAACCAGACTGTAGCCCGAGATTCCCACCACCGTCAGCGCCACAGTCGGGGCAAGCAGCGCGCCCGCCGCCAGCACCATCGTCAGCAGCGCGATCAGCCCGCACATGATCAACATTCGATTGGGATCGCCCTTCGCGAACCGGTCGGTAATCGTGCCCGTGAAGATCAGGCCGATGCCCCCGCAAATGCCCGAGGCGAAGGCGATCACCATTCCCGCGCTTTGGATCTTCATCGCATGCTCGCGCATCAGGAACGGAATGAACCATCCGGTCACACCGGTATTGGCGGCCGACAGGAACGCCGCGCCGAGCATCAGCAGCAGCACGCGCTTGTCGCCCCAGATGAAACGCAGCGCGTCCCCGAGCCGCCGACGCCACGGCGCGTCGTAGACGGCCGCTTCCTCGTCATAGCCGCCGCGGCGCGGCTCCTTGAGAAACAGGAAAATGAGGATCGCCAGGGGGATGCCGGGCAGGCCGGCTGCCATGAACGCCGCGCGCCAGCCGTAGTGCGCAACGATCCAGGCTCCCACGATGAAGCACAGGAACGAGCCGAGCGGGATGCCCGCCTGGTAAATCGCCACTGCCGTCGCGCGCTTGTTGCGCGGAAACAGGTCGGTGATGATCGAGGTCGCGGTTGGCGACGCCCCCGATTCTGCCGCCCCGACTCCAACCCGCGTCAGCAGTAAATGCGTATAACTCGTTGCAAACCCCGCCAGCGCGGTCATTGCACTCCAGATCACCACTACCCAGGCCAGCAGCTTGCTGCGATTAGTGCGGTCCGCGAACAGCCCGAGCGGGATCGAGGTGACGGCGTAGATCATGCCAAAGGCAAGGCCGGTCAGCATCCCGAGCTGGGCATCGGTCAGCAGGAACTCGTGCTTGAGCGGCTCGATGACGAGCGAGGCAACGCGGCGGTCGATCTGGTTGAAGGTTGTCATCGCCGTTAGCAGCGCCAGCGCGCCCCACGCTCCCGGTTGCACTGCCGAAGGGATCGTGTCGTCGCGCGAAGCCCGTTCGACCAGCATTCTACTCTCCTATGGCGCCGCGCGCAGCTGATTATCGGCCGAAGCCTATGCCACGCCGCCTCCCCGGCAACCACCGAACGGGGGTTGCCCGTGCAGCGGTCGAGCGTCGAAATTTCCGCAAAATCAAGCGAGAGGAGCGGGATGGAGAAGGTTGTCCGCATCGGCGGTGCCACGGCTGCGGTCAACGATAGCCCGATGGGGGTCGTCCAGTTCCTGCGCGACGACGTCGATCTCGAATATATGGTGTTCGACCTGCTTGCCGAATCCGTCGTGGGCCGCCTCGCCCGGCAGCGCCTCGACGATCCCGAGGCCGGGTTCGTCCGTTCGTTCGTCGACACCCTCGTCGGCCCACACCTGCGCCGGATCCGCGAGCGCGGCATCAAGCTGATCGCCAATGCAGGCGGCGTGAACCCGCATGGCTGCGCTCGTGCACTCGAGCGCAAGGCTGCGGAAATGGGCGTTGCCGTTCGCATCGCGGTGGTCGACGGGGCGGATCTTTCCGCATCGCTCCCTGCGCTCGCGCAGCGATCCGAAATGTTCGGCCACGGCACCCTTGCCGACGCGCTCGCCGTGGCCGATCCGGTCCTCGCTTTCACTGCCTATCTCGGCGCCTTCCCGATCGCCTCGGCCCTCGCGTCGGGTGCCGACATCGTGATCACCGGCCGCATCGTCGACAGCGCCACCACGCTCGGCGCACTGATCCACGAATTCGGCTGGGGTCCCGATGATTTCGACCTGCTCGCCGCAGGAACGCTTACCGGGCATTTGATCGAATGTAGCACGCAGATCACCGGCGGCACCTTCACCGATTGGCGAGACGTGCCCGATTGGGCGAATATCGGCTATCCGATCGCCGAGTGCATCGCGGACGGAGCCGCCGTAGTCACCAAGCCGCCTCATACCGGCGGCATCGTATCGATCGGCTCGGTCGCCGAGCAATTACTCTACGAAGTTGAAGACGTTGCCGCCTATCTCGTACCCGACGTCGCCTGCGATTTTACCAATGTCGCGCTCGTGCAAGTTGCAGCGAACCGCGTGCACGTTTCCGGCGCGAAAGGGCGCTCGCGCCCACCCACCTACAAGGCTTGCCTCACCTATGAATCGGGCTGGCGCGGCGTTTATGCGATTCCGATCATCGGGCCACAGGCCGCCATTCGCGGCCGCCTGCTCGGCGATGCCGTGATTGCCCGCACCGCCGAGATGCTCCGCCAACGCAATTGGAGCGAATGGCATCGCACCGCAAACGAAGCGATCGGCGGTGAGTCGGCATATGGCCTCGACGATCGCAGTACCAGCCGCGAGGTGGTCGCGCGCTTCGCAGTCGAGCACGAGCGGCGCGAAGCGATCGAACTGTTCCTGGCCGAAGCCGCAGCTTCGCTGATGGTCGTCGCCGGGGCAACGATGCCGCTCACGCAGCAGGTCATCAAGATCCAGCACCTGCGCAGCACGCTGATCGAGAAGGACGCGGCGACGGTCACCGTTACGGTCGACGGCAATCGTCAAATCTGCCCGATCGCGCTTGGCGGCACCTTTGATCGCGATGCGGTCCGCCGTCCCGCACCACCTGTGCCGCGCGCCGACGAAGCACGCACCCACAGCGTTCCGCTCGTTGCACTCGCCTGGGTGCGCAGCGGCGACAAGGGCGATCTCTTCAACCTCGCGGTCATCGCCCGCGCGCCGCGCTACCTTCCATACCTCGCCGCCGCGCTCACCCCGGAGGCACTCGCCACGCGCTACGCGCACCTCGTCGAGGGCGACGCGCAGCCGATCGAGCGCCAATATGCCCCGGGCCTGCTGGCCCTCAACTTCGTGATCCGCGGAACGATGGGCGGCGGGCTCGCCGCCAATATCCGCTTCGATTCCCCCGGCAAGGGCAATGGTCAGCAATTGCTCGATTTCCCCGTCGCAGTGCCCGCGGCACTGGCCGGCGAACTGACCTCGTCGAGGAGTGCGTAGGAGCGATGATGGACAATCTCGATTATTTGCTTGGGCGGGTCAGCCAGGTGCCGACCGGCAGCAGTGTGCTGACCAGCACGTCGAAATACCTCAACCACGCCGGTCTGCGCGACTGGGTGGCCACGCACTTCCTCCGCAAGAACGGTCCCGATCGTGGCAATGAGGGAGATACGGCCGACGGTCTGATCACTGCGATGGCGCAACTCACCGACGCGGATGCCGTAGAGGCGCTGATCGAGCGCGAGCGCGACATCAATCCCGCATTCCGCGCCTGGGTCGACCAGGCCTATATCGGGCCGCACAGCGTCGCCTTCTTCGCCGAGTATGCCCCTGGCACGGTTGGCGGTATCTATCACGATTGCCTGGTGAACCACGGCTTCCAGGTCAATCTCGGCCGCGCTTCGCTAAAGCACACGTCGCGCTACGAATTCATTCGCTTTCGCATGGGCCAGATCCACGATTTCGAGCACATCATCACCGGCGGCGGGTTCAACACGCTCGGCGAGTTGCTCCCCTATTTCGTGCGCCTTTCCAACGTGCATAGACACCTTTCGCCCGAGCTCGCCGGGGAGCTAACCAAATTCTACATCCTCGGCGGCTATCGTTTCCCGGTGCGCGCCGGACTGCATTACCCGCAAGTTTATCTGACGGTGCTCGACATCCTCCAGCGCGGCATCCGCATCGGGCTTGAATCCGACGCGATCTTCATGGCCCGTTTCGAGGACGTGCTACACCTCACTGCGGTCGAGGCGCGCGTGGCGCTCGGCGTCAAGCATGCTGAGGATCTCGACACGGTCGAAGCATCGCGCATCTTCGACGATCGCGGCGACGCCTGAGATGGAGTTGCACCCCATCGCGATCGCCACCCTCGAATCCATCGCCGGCTCGGGTCAGAAGCCTTATCACGCCGGCACGCCGCAGGCGGCGCGCGCCGACGTCGCTGCGCGGTTGCGCGCCCTTCCCCCGCGCCCCAACCCCGCCATCGCCGCAATCGACACGATCGTGTTACCAGGGCCCGCCGGAGCGCTGTCCGCGCGGCGCTATCGACCTTCCACAATCACCGGCGGCGGCGCGATCGTCTATGCACATGGCGGCGGCTGGGTGTTCGGGGCGCCCGACTTGTTCGATCCCTTGTGCAGCGCGCTTGCCGCTGCCGCGCATCGGCCCCTCGTCTCGGTGGACTATCGCCTCGCACCCGAGACCCCGTTCCCCGGGCCGCTCGAAGACATGCTCGCCGCTATTGCCGCGACGAGCGCTGGCGAGGGGCGAATCGTCGTTGCCGGGGATAGCGCGGGCGGCAACCTCGCCGCCGCGGCCGCGCTCGTGCTCGCCGATCGCGGCACTTCCCCGGTAATGGGCCAGCTCCTGTTCTACCCTGTCCTCGACCATGACTTCACCACCGCTTCGTATCGCGAACTGGGAGACCCCGGACGGATCATCTCAACCGCCGACATGCGATGGTTTTGGGACCAATACGCTCCAGTCGCCGCGGACCGCGACGACCCGCGCGCGTCGCCGCTTCGCGCCCCGCGGCTGAATCATATGCCGCCCACCTATATTGCCGCCGCCGGCTGGGACCCGCTGCGAGACGACGCGCTGCGCTTTGCCGAGCGGCTACGCGAAGCGGGCGTCCCGGTCGATCTCGACGAGCACGGCGACATGATCCACGGCTTCTGCTCGCAGGCAGGGTTACTGGACCGCGCCGATGCGGCGCTTGCGCGTGCCGGAGCGCTAGCCGAGGCGTGGCTCGCGTAGAATTCGGGTCCGGCACCACAAAGCGATGTCGACGCGGTCGAATAACCTCAAATGGGGACTACTGCGGGGGCAACAGCCGATTATCCAGCAACCACGGTATCGACGGCCCCACGCCGCTGAAAGCCGAGAGCCCATGGGCATCATATTAGGGAGGGGAGAAGACATGGTTTTTTCCACTAAGCAGCGTCTGATCACGACAACCGCCATTGCCTTCGCGGCGTTCGGCGGCGCCACTGCGCATGCGCAAGATGCAACCGTCTCCGGTCCGCCGGCCCAGGCGGCTGCTCCGCAGGCAAAGAGCGAGGCGGCCGCCGATCGCACCGATGGCGAGATCATCGTCACCGCCCAGCGCCGCGAGGAACGCCTGAAGGACGTCCCCCTCACGGTTACTGCCATTGGCGGCGAGCAACTCCAGCAGAGCGGCGTCAGCGGCTCGCGTGAGTTGGCGACGCTGGTTCCCGGCGTTTCTATCAACACGACCGGCGCCACGGCACAGGCAACCATCCGCGGCATCGGCAACACCATCGTCGGCGGCAACTCCGAATCTCCCGTCGCGGTGTACATCGATGGCGTCTACATCTCGGGCCAGTATTTCGCGGTGTTCGACCTCGCGAACATCCAGTCGATCCAGGTCCTCAAGGGACCACAGGGAACGCTGTTCGGGCGCAACGCCACCGGCGGCGCGATCCTGGTCACCACCTCCCGACCAACCGACACGCTCTCCGGCAGCATCACCGCGAGCTATGCCAGCTTTCACGATGTCCGGGTCGGCGGCTTCATCAGTGGCCCGATCACCGATTCGCTGCGCTTCGACATCGCCGGCAATTACCACAAGGACCACGGCTATGCCCGCGACGTCCTGCGCGACACCCGGTTGGCCGAATATGAAGACCAGAGCGTCCGCGGCAAGCTGATGTTCGCGCCCGACAGCGACACCAGCATAACCCTGATCGGTGACTATGGCCGCATTCGAGACGAGAGCGCGGTCTCGCTCAAGGCCGCTCGCGCGGTTGCCACGCCGGGAGCCTATGTTCCGGCCAATCCGCGTGAACTGGCGCTGTCGTTCGATCCCTATGCGATCTCCGAAGGCGGCGGCGCGAGCCTCGAAGTCCGCCACGATTTCGGCGGGTTCACCGTCAAGTCGCTCACCGCGTATCGCAAGACGAAGAACTATTCGCTCACCGATCAGGATCGCGTCGCCGCCGACACCAGCCGCATCGATACGACTATCCGCGATGAATACGTGACCCAGGAAGTCACCGTCTCCAGTTCAAACCCTGGTCGGTTCCAGTGGATCGCCGGCGGTTTCTATTATGGCGACACAGTCGGCAACCCGACCTATTCGAACGTGACGAATCTGCTCAACGATGCGCGTCTCCAGGTCGATGCGTGGGCGCTGTTCGGCGAGGGCACCTTCGCCCTGACCGACGCGGTCAAGGTCACCGCGGGCCTGCGCTACAGCAACGAACGGCGTACCTTCCTGTCCCGCCGCAATACCGGCACGCCCACGGACGGCTTCCGCACACTCGATGCGAATGCGTGGACCCCACGCGTGTCGCTAATCTACGCGGTGAACCGGGATTCGAACATCTACGCAACCTGGAGCCGCGGCTTCAAGAGCGGCGTCTTCCCGGCTGCGTCATTCAACGCCGCCGCCGTCAACCCTGAGACGATCGACGCCTATGAGGTCGGGTACAAGCTCTCCAGCGGCGGAATGAGCTTCAACCTCTCGAGCTATTATTACGACTATAAGAATCTCCAGGTAACGACCCGCACCCCGGCGGGCCTGCAGACCCTGCTCAATGCCGCGAGCGCGGAAATCTACGGCGTCGACGCCGATCTCTCGATCCGCCTCGCCGAGGGGCTGCGACTGCGCGTCGCGGGCGCCTATACGCACTCGAAATATAAGGACTTCACAAACGCGCCGTTCTTCGCGCCGCTCCCGGCCGGCGGCAACTCGACCTTCTCGGGCGACGCGACGGGCAATCCGCTGATCCGCACACCCAAATGGACCGTCACCACCGGGCTTCGCTACGAGACCGCCCTCGGCAACGGCAAGGTCGATTTCAGCGGCGACTTCTATTACAATTCGGGCTTCTCCTGGACATTCGAGAACGCCTATCGCCAGAAGGCCTATGAGCTGGTCAACGCGCAGATCGGCTGGTCTCCCGACGGCAATCATTTCCGCCTCTCGCTGTTCGGCAGAAACCTGACCAACGCGCTCTATTCGATGGGCACCTCGGTCACCACGGCCGCAACGGCGGAGGCCTATGCCCGGCCGCGGTCCTACGGGATTGCCGCGAACTTCAAGTTCTGACCCCTGTGACACCCGGTACCGCCCCATGACCAGGCAAGTCGTCCGGATCGGGTGCGGTTCCGGGTTCGTCAACGATTCGGCGCTGGGGATTGCGCAGCTTCTCGCCGACGAGCAGCCGCTCCATTATGTAATCTTCGAATATCTGGCCGAGGGCATCATGGCCTGGCTCGCCGCCGACGAGGCGCGCGAGCCCGGTACCGGCTTTTCCAGGCATCTGCTCGACATACACCTCGGCCCGCATCTCGCGTCTCTGCTCGATCGCGGCATTCGCGTCGTTACCAACGCCGGCGGCCTCAATCCGCGCGGACAGGCCGACGCGATCCGCAAGGCCGCCGCCGCGATCGGCCGCGAGCCTCGCGTCGCTGTCATCACGGGCGACGATCTGCGTCCTCACATCGACAAGTTGCGCGCGCTCGGGCTGGGCGAGCTCTATTCCGGCGCCCCGCTGCCCGAGGGAATCACCAGCATCAACGCCTATCTCGGGGCCTTTCCGATCGCCCAGGCGCTCGCCGCTGGCGCCGACATCGTCGTCACCGGCCGCAATGTCGACAGCGCGCTCACGCTCGGGCCGCTGATCCACGAATTCGGCTGGACTCCGCAGCAATATGACGTCCTCGCCGGCGGCACAGCGGCCGGGCACCTGCTCGAATGCGGGGCGCAGGCGAGCGGAGGCACTTTCACCGATTGGCGCCTCGTGCCCGATTGGGCCACCCCCGGCTATCCCATCGCCGAGTGCCGCGCAGACGGCAGCTTCGTCCTGACCAAGCCCGCCGGAACCGGCGGGCTGATCAGCGTCGGCACGGTCAGCGAGCAGCTCATCTACGAGGTCCAAGACGTCGAGGCCTATCTAGTCCCCGACGTCGCCTGTGACTTCTCTACCGCCACGGTCCGCGCAGTGGGTACCGACCGCGTCGAAGTCGCCAACGTCACCGGCCGCCCGCCGACTTCGACCTACAAGGTATCGGCAACCTTCCATGAGGGTTGGCGCGCAACCGCGCTGTTCGCCGTGATGGGCATGGACGCCGCGGAGCGCGCCGAGCGGATGGGCGATGCGCTGGTCCGCCGCTGCCGGTCGATGCTGCGCGATCGCAACCTCGCCGATTTCAGCGAGGTCCGCGTTGACGTGATCGGCGCGCCGGACCCGCATGCCTTCCCCCAGGAGCTGGTCTGCCGGATCGTCGCGCGCCATCCCGATCAGGCGGGCGCCGAACTCATCGCCGACGAGGGCCGCAGCGTGATGACGACCATGGCACAGGGCTCGACCGGGCTCGGGCCCGCCGTCGTAGCCCCGGTGCTCGCGCTCCACAGCGTCCTACTCGAAAAGAGCGAGGTCCCCGTCTTCATCGAATTCGACGATGATAGGCCGGTTCCGGCAGAGATTGTGGTTGAGGGCGGCTTCGATCCCGCGACGCTCCTTCGCCCGCGTTTCGCCGCGGCCGAGCTCGACGGGGTGCCGGAGACCGTCCCGCTCCTCGCGCTCGCCTGGGGCCGCAGCGGCGACAAGGCCGACATGTTCAATGTCGGGATCATCGCGCGAGACCCCGAATGGTTGCCCTGGATCTCGGCCGCACTCACCGAGCAGCGCGTCGCCCACTGGTTCCGCGGCACGACGCGCGACGGCACCCCGCCCCCCGTCCGCCGCTTCGACGCCCCCGGCTTCCATTGCATCAACTTCACCGTCGCCAATGCCCTCGGCGGCGGACAGACCGCCGGGATGCGCTTCGATCCCAATGCCAAGGGCATGGCGCAACGCTTGCTGGCGATGCCGATCGCGGTCCCCGGCGCGATCGCCGCCCGGGCACGCCCCTTGCTCGAACGGCTCGGCCATCGTGTCCCGGAGTTCGCAGCGTGAGCCCGCAGCGCTTCATCGGCCCGGCCGATCTGGTCCTGCACGCCTTGTCACACGATCTTGATCGCAACATCGTCGAATTCGTTGACGGTAGTCCGCCGGTGACCGCCCGCGACTTCCGCGCCGCCGTCGCCGGCTACGCCGCCGCGCTCAATGCACTCGCTCTCGCGCGCGGAGCCCGCGTCGGGCTGCTCGCCAAGAACCGCGTCGAAGTACTCTACGTCCAGGCCGCCATCGCCTTTACTGATCTCTGCCTCGTTGCGCTGCATCCCATGGCTGCGCTCGACGACCTTGCCTATATCGCCGCCGATGCCGGTCTCTCGGCGCTGGTCTTCGATCCCACGCCGTTCGGCGAAACCGCGCAAGCCGTGCGGCAGCGTGCGCCCGATCTCGCTCTGCTCTCGCTCGGGCAAGGCCCCGGCGTCGATCTGATCGCCTCGGCGGCGCGCCTTTCCGAAACGCCCCTGACCGCGCCCCTCGCCGATCCCGAGGCCATCGTTCGCCTGACCTATTCGGGCGGGACCACGGGCATGCCCAAGGCAATCATGGGATCGCTTCGCTACACGATGACGATGCTTCAGGTCATGCTGATAGAGTGGGAATGGCCTGCCGACCTGCGTCAATTGATCTGCTCGCCGCTCAGCCACGCCGGCGGGTCGGCGCTCATGCCGGTGCTGCTCCGCGGCGGCACGATGGTCGTCATGCCCGGCTTCGAACCAGGCGCGGTCCTTGCGGCAATCGAGCAGTTCCGCATCACCTCAACGCTGCTGGTGCCGGCGATGATCTACGCCCTGCTCGACCATCCGGACCGCGCGAGCCGCGACACGTCGAGCCTCGAGCTCGTCTATTACGGTGCGTCGGCTATCAGCGCGCCCCGGCTACAGGAAGCCATCGCCGCCTTCGGGCCGGTCTTCTTCCAATTCTACGGCCAAGCCGAAGCCCCGATGTCGATCGCGCTGATGCGCCGCGCCGACCATGATCCCGCCATTCCCGGCCGCCTCTTGGCATGCGGGCGGCCGACGCCGTGGAACCAGGTCGCGCTGCTCGACGACCATGCCCAGCCGGTTGCCGAGGGCGAACCCGGCGAGATCTGCGTGCGCGGCCCGATGGTGATGGCGGGGTATCTCGGCAAGCCTGACGAGACCGCCGCCGCCTTCGCCGATGGCTGGCTTCATACGGGCGACGTCGCGGTCCGCGATCCGGACGGCTTCCTCCACATCGTCGATCGAAAGAAGGACATGATCGTCACCGGCGGCTTCAACGTCTATCCGCGTGAGATCGAGGATGTCCTGACAGCCGACCCTGCGGTGGCCGACGCGGCAGTGATCGGCGTTGCGCATCCGCGCTGGGGCGAAGCGGTCACGGCCATCGTCGTCGTCCGGCCGGGTGCCCGCATCGATGTCGAAGCGCTCATCGCCGCGGTGCGCGATCGCAAGGGCCCCCTCCACGCGCCGAAGGCGGTCCATATCGTCGCCGCGATCCCGCGCACTGGCCTCGGCAAACCCGACAAGAAAGCGCTGCGGCTGCGCTACGCGACCGACGACTCATGACCGAGGTCGAAAGGCTGCTTGCGATCGAAGAGATCAAGACGCTGTTCTCGCGCCGCCTGCGCTACATGGATACGCGTCAGTGGCATCTGTATGCGGGACTCCATACCCCGGATGCGACCACCGAGACCTATTCCACGGCGAGCGCGCCGATCGTCGGCGCGGATGCCATCGCCATGGCGATCGAGCGGTACATGACCGGCGGCCGCGCACCCATCACTTCGGTGCACCATGCCCACACGCCCGAGATCGAGTTCCTCTCCGACGACGAAGCCACCGGCATCTGGCCGATGGAAGACCATCTTTGGTGGCGGAACGGCGACCGCGACGAGACCCTTCACGGCTATGGTCACTATCACGAACGCTACCGCCGAACTGCTGGCGGCTGGCGAATCGCATGGCGAAAGCTCACGCGGCTGCGCGTCGATCACTCCCCCGGCTTCCACAACCGGCTCGAGGCCCTCTGATCAGGCACCTTCGCCGCGTAGCACCGCCCGCATGACCTTCCCCGCGGCGTTGCGCGGCAGCGCGGCCACGATCTCGAACGCGCGCGGGACCTTGTAGTTCGCCATGAATTCGCGCGCCCAGGCGTGGAGCGCCTGCGGGGTCGACGGCTCGCCGGGCCGCAGCACCACGAACGCCTTGCCGACTTCGCCCATCCGCTCGTCGGGTACGCCGATCACGGCGACCATCTCGACGGCGGGATGGCGTGACAACAGCGCCTCGATCTCCGCCGGATAGCAATTGAAACCGCCCGAGATGAACATGTCCTTCTTGCGGTCGGTGATCCGCAGATATCCCGCCTCGTTAAGCGTGCCGATATCGCCGGTGTGCAGCCAGCCATCGGCATCGATCGCCTCGGCAGTCGCCTCAGGATTGTCGAGATAGCCGCGCATCACCGCATGGCTGCGGACGAGAATCTCGCCCGCATCGCCCGCCGGCAGATCGCGGCCCTGGTCATCGATGATCCGCAGTTCGACCCCCGGCAGCGCGAAGCCGCAGGTACCCGAAATCACTTCGGGCGGGTCGCCCTGCCCGGTCATCGTGATCGCGCCGTGCTCGGTCATGCCATAGCCGTTGACGACGTTGCGCATCCCCAGTTCGCCGCGCATCCGCTCGATCAGGATTTCGGGCACGGGCGCGCTGCCGGTCACCGCGACGCGGAGCGAAGAGAAGTCGGATCCCTTCAGCCGGGCCAGCAGCGACTGGTAGATCGCCGGCGGCCCCGGGATGAAGCTCACTTTGTGGGCCACGATCAGCCGCGCGGTCTCGACCTCGTCGAATACCGCCTGGGGCACAATCGCGGCGCCCCGGAGCAGGCATGCCACCCACCCGGCCTTGTAGCCGAAGGTGTGCGAGAAGGGACTGACGATCAGGTGCCGGTCGCCTTCGCGCAGGTCGACGCGCACCGCCCAATCGCCGAAGTTGCGCGTCACCTGGCGGTGCGCCGTCATCACGCCCTTGGGTGCGCCCGTCGTGCCCGAGGTGAAGATGATGTCCGAGAGCTCGTCGCCGTGCCGGGCCGCGATCGCCAGGTCGACGGCCGGGTCGCTCGCGCCCTTGCCCGTGGAGACGAACGCGTCCCAATCCTCGAGCGTCACGATCTCGCGCAGCTCAGGCAGATCCTGCCCTGCCAGCAGGGTGCGATAGTCGGCACCGAGGAAGTCGCGCATCGTAAACAGCAGCTTCGCCTGCGTCCGGCGCAGAATGTCGCCGGCCTCCTCGCCTTTGTACCGCGTGTTGAGCGGGATCAACACCGCTCCACATATCTGCGCGCCCAGCGCTGCGAATATCCATGACCCGACATTGGGCGCCCAGACCGCGACGCGGTCGCCGGTCACGATTCCGCGCGCCAGCATGGCCGACGCAGCAGCCCGCGTCGCCGCCCAGAATTGCGCGAAGCTGAGCGTTGCGTCCTTCTCGATCAGTGCGGGCGCGTCGGGCCAGCGCTCGGCCGCTTCGGCCGCCGCCGCAACGATCGTTTCAGGCCAGGCATGATTCTCTTCGCTGGCCGTCATGCGACTTCGAACAGCCCGGCGGCGCCCATGCCGCCTGCGACGCACATCGAGACCACGACATATTTGACGCCGCGGCGCTTGCCTTCGATCAGCGCGTGCCCGACCAGTCGGCTGCCTGTCATTCCGAAGGGGTGGCCGATGGCGATCCCGCCACCATTGACGTTGAGCTTTTCGGGATCGATGCCTAGCGTGCGCTGGCAATAGATCGCCTGGCTAGCGAACGCCTCGTTGATCTCGAACAGTCCAATGTCGTCTAGCTTCAGCCCCGTGCGCGCGAGCAGCTTGGGGATCGCGAATACCGGGCCGATGCCCATCTCGTCGGCGCCGCAGCCGGCGACCTGGAAGCCGCGATAGACCCCGAGCACCGGCAGGTCTTCTTTCTGCGCCGTGGCGAGATCCATCACCACTTGCGCTGATGCGCCGTCGGAGAGCTGGCTGGCATTGCCAGCCGTGATGTGGCGGCCTTCCTTGATGACGAAGCCATCGCGGAAAACCGGCTTGAGCCCGGCCAGCGCTTCGACAGTCGTGCCGGCACGGACCCCTTCGTCCCTCGCCAGGGTGACGCGCTCCTTGCCGGTCTCATTGCCTTCCTTGTCGTACAGCGCCTTGTCGACGGTGATGGGAACGATTTCCTGGTCGAACCTGCCCGCCTCCTGCGCCGCCGCCGCACGCTGCTGGCTGGTCGCGGCAAAGCGGTCCTGCTCCTCGCGGCTGACGCCATAGCGCTCGGCGACGATCTCGGCGGTTTCAATCATCGCCATATAGACAGAGGGATCGTGCTGCTTCACGAACTCGGAGCGGTTGCGCCACGCCGGGGCGTGTTTGTTGAGCGTCAGCGAGATGCTTTCCATGCCCCCCGCAACCGCGACGTCGATCTCGTCGGTCATGATCGCGCGCGCTGCAAAGGCGACGGCGTTCAGCCCCGACGAGCATTTGCGGTCCATCGTAAAGCCGCTGGTCGTGTCGGGCAGGTTCGACGCGTGGACCGTCAGGCGCCCGAGATTGTAGCTCTGGGTGTTCCAGTGGTTTCCTGCGCCTAGGTAGACATCGTCGACTCGTTTGGGGTCTATGCCGGCGCGTTCCACTGCGGCGTTCACGACGTGCGCGGAGAGAATCGGCGCTTCGGTGTCGTTGAACGCGCCGCGATACGCCTTGCCGACGCCGGTCCGTGCAGTCGCTACAATCGCCGCTTCACGCATTTGTCTTCCTCTTCTAAACATTGCCGCAAAGCGATTCGACGCGCCCGCGAGCTTCGATCACGATTGCGTCGACCAGTTCCCGGCAGCTCGGCAGCGTGTCGATCCGCCCCCCGACGATCCCGGTGGCCATGACGCCGTTGGCGATATCGCCCTCGACCACCGCTTTGCGGATCAAGGTCGGCATGGTCGCCGCCATGACCGCTTGGCGCAATGGCATCGCGCCGTGCGCCGTCATCCCCCGCGCCGAGCGAAGCAAGTCGCCCCAGGATGCACCGGTCTGCTTCTTCATCGCCAGCGCGGCCTCGAAGGCGCGCACCCACATCGCCAGGGGTCCCGACTGCTCGATCCGGTCCATCAGCGGCGTGCGCACCATCCGCTGCGGCACGCCGTCGAGGCGGGTCGTGACATAGATGTCTTCGGTGCCGGCGTCGAGATAGACGCGCTTGCTGACCTCGGGCACCGGGCTCTCGCGGGTCAGAAGAAAGCGCGTGCCCATGGCGATCCCGACCGCGCCGTACGCCAGCGCCGCGGCAAGCCCGCGCCCGTCCGAAAACCCGCCCGCCGCGATGACCGGCAGCTGCACCGTGTCGAGCACCTGCGGCAGCAGTACCGTGGTGGGCACCGATCCGGTATGGCCCCCGCCCTCGCCGCCTTGCACGGTCACCATATCGACGCCCAGCTCGGCCATCTTCACCGCATGCTTCACCGCGCCGACCGTGGGGATGCACAGGATGCCGGCATCGCGAAAGCGCCCGATCATCTTGGCGTTGGGGCCGCGCCCGAAGCTCACGGCCCGGACCTGCTCCTTGTTGGCGAGGATCAGATCGACGATCCGCTCGGCGCCGGGCTGGAAGCTGTGGAAATTGACTCCGAAGGCCTTATCGGTACCCACGCGCACCGCCTTGATCTTCGCGGCGGCCTCGTCGGGAGTCATGACCGCGCAGCCGAGAAACCCGAACGCGCCTGCGTTCGAACTGGCGATCACAAGCGCGGGCTCGGCGACCCACCCCATCGCGGTCTGGATGATCGGCGCGGCGCAGCCCAGCCGCTCGGTCAGGACAGTGGCAAGCGGATCGCTCATCCCTCTCCGGCCGCCTTCTTGTTCGCCGTCGCCATCGACTTGGCGTCCATGCCGCCGAGATTGTTCGAGCTGACGAGATCGCTCTGCGCATGGGCGAAATGGTGCATGTGAAAGACGGCATCCATCGCGGTGCGCTTGCCGCGGAGATCCTCGACATGGTTCAGCGCCTGCTTGGTCAACCAATTGCCAAGGCGGTTGCGGCTGGCCAGTTCGTCGGCGATCTTCTTGACGTCGGCAGCCAGCGTCTCGCGGGTCGACAGCCGGTTGACCATGCCGAAATTATACGCGCGCTCGGCCGGCATGCGCTCGCCGAGCAGGATGAATTCCTTGGCGACGCGCGGCGGGAGTTCGAAGCCATGGGCAAAATATTCGACGCCGGGAATCCCCATCCGCCCGACCGGATCCTGGAAGAATGCGTCGTCGGTCGCGACGATCAGATCGCACACCCAGGCGAGCATCAGCCCCCCGGCAATGCAGGCACCCTGGACCGCGGCGATCGTCGGCTTAGGAATATCGCGCCAACGGCGGCACATGCCGAGATAGACCTCATGCTCGCGCGTGTAGAGCAGCTCCGCGGCGGGCTTGTTGACATGGTTCGGCACCAGATGGCGGCGATCCCACGACGCGCCCATGTCGCGCCCCGGCGTGCCAATGTCGTGCCCCGCCGAGAAATGCTTGCCTTCGCCCCGCAGCACGATCGCGCGGATCGCATCGTCGTCGACCGCGCGCCGGAAGGCGTCGTCGAGCGCGTAGGTCATCTGGTTGTTCTGGGCGTTGTGATAGGTCGGCCGGTTCATGGTCACATAGGCGACGGCGCCATCGACTTCGTAGCGGACCGGCTCCTCGGTCTCGTAGACATGGGTCTGCGGATGGGGATCGACGAGGTCGGTCATGGGGCTCTCCAGGGTAATCGTTCGGTCGGTGCGACGGCAGCGCCGTCCATCATGCAGGTGACATGGCCGAATGCGCGCCGGGCCAATGCGCCGGGCGAAAGCGCCGCCGCCTCCACGCTCGGCGCTTCGACGCTGACAGCGACATCCGGGCCACATGCGTCGAGCAGCGCGCGGCAATCGAGATCGCCTTCGCCGGGCAACAGGCGTGCCTGCGAGGCTTCGGCGAACAGATCGGCGGGCGCCGCGGCAGGCGCATCGCAAAGCTGCAGCAGCGCCAGACGCGCGCGATGCACCGCGATCTGCGTCAGGCTGCTTCCCGAACGATGCACGTGGAGCAGATCGACGGTTATCTTCAACGCGTCCCCGCCCACCGCATCGCAGAGCGCCACTGCATCGACGAAGCCGGGCACCGCGGATGAAGGGAAGAATTCGACGCTTGGCTGGATCCGGCGCGATGCCGCCTCGCTGCTCACCGCGCCGACGATCTCGGCGCGTCGCGCGGCTTCGTGGTCGAACACAAGGAGGTTGACCGCCTTCGCGCCGAGCTCCGCGGCAGCATCGAGCGAGGGCAGGAAATCGGCGACGGACGACTGGCGAGAGACCGTGAAAGGATAGGCGATCGCGATCGCACAGCCGGCATCCTCCGCCGCTCGCCGGCACGCGCGCCGCGCACCTGGGTCGGCGACAAGATCATAATCGGCCATTCCGGCGACCTCGCGCATCCCGCGCAGGAACAGGCCGACACCGCCGAAGCCTGCCTCACGCGCTGCCGCGATGAGCTCGACCGGCGTAGCCCCGGGCGCGGTCAGATGATCGAGGACGAGCTCGCGCATCCTCAATACCGCACCGACTCGACCGCCACCGCGGCCGCGAAGGGCAGTCCATCGCGCCCCCGCACCGCGCGGCCGATCTCGGCGAGGTACTGGCCGCTATAGGTGGTCCGTCCGTTGGTGGTGGTCGGGTCCGCGACGCATAGGGCGAGGATCGCCTCGGCCATCGTCTCGGGATCCTCGGGCGCTTGCACGCGCTCCGTCTTGACCACGCCCTTGGCCATCAGCTCGCGCGTGCCGCGCGTCAGCACCGAATTGACCGGCGATACGATATTGGCGGAGACGCCGCTGCCCTGGACCTCTGCGGCGACGGCGCGCGTGAACAGGTTGAGCGCGCTCTTTGCCGAACAATAAGCCGAGACGCCGCCGCTGCGATGGAAATCGAGAAAGGGCGGCCCATCGGCATTGGGAGCGGCCCGATCGGCGACCGTGGAGGAGACATTGGCGATCCGGCCATATTGCCGCTCAAGCATCCCGGGGAGGACGCGCATCATCAGGTCGCGCGGGGCGAACACGTCGACTTCGAAGACGCGGCGGAAGTGCTTGTCGGGCATTTCCCAGCTGCGCGCGCCCAGCCCGGCGATGCCGGCATTGTTGACGAGGACGTCGACCCTGCCGAAGCGGGCGAGCACGGCGTCGATGAGCGACGCGCGCGATTCGGGGTCGGCGAGATTCACCGCCAGCGCATGCGCATCGCCGCCGCGCGCACGGATCTGCGCGACGACATAAGCGAGCGTGTCGGGCGCCGGCGCGTCGGGATCGCCGAGGCTGCGCGCCGCGGCGATCACCGTGGCGCCGGCCGCGGCGAGCCGCTCCGCCGTCGCCTCGCCGATCCCCCGGCTCGCGCCGGTGACCAGTGCGATCCGACCCGCCAGCTCGCTCATTCGCCACCGTCCTGGAACACGATCCGGCTGCGCTGCCGCCCCAGCCCTTCGACTTCGAGCTCGAGAATATCGCCATGCGCAAGGAAGCGGCCATGTTCGAGGCTGCACCCGCCGCCGACGGTGCCCGATCCGACGAATTCGCCGGGGTACCGTGTCTCCTCTTCGGAGGCATAGGCGATGATTTCGGGAAAGCTGTGCATCATCGCGGCGCTGTTTCCATCGGTGACCAAGTCGCCGTTGATCCAGGCGCGCATGCGTAGGCCGCGCTCGACCGGCACTTCATCCCTGGTCACCAACCATGGGCCGATCACATTGCCCGTGTCGAAATCCTTGCCCTTGGCGGGCCCCAGCATGCCGCGCATTTCGCGCATCTGGCGGTCGCGCGCGCTGGCATCGTTGAAGATTGCATAGCCGAAGATCGCGTCCGCCGCCTGCTCCACGCTCCAATTCTTGCCGCGCTTGCCAAGGAACGCGCCGAATTCCAGCTCGTAATCGAGGAAGCGGCTGTAGCGCGGGCAAACGATGTCGGAATCCGCTCCCACCACGCTGAACCTGTTGCCTTTGTAATAGATCGGCAACTCGCGATAGATCGGCGGCGGGCCGTTCGCCTTGTTGACCAGCGGGGGCGCATTGGTGACGACGTGTGCGTAGCGGCTCGCCCCCATCAGATGCTCCTCGAAGGTCATGCAATCGAGGATCGCGCGCGGCTCGGGCACGGGCGACAACAGCCGCACGTCGCCGACCGCCACGACCTGTGCACCGTGGTCGAACAGATCATGGGCGCGGTCGAGTGCCGGCGCCCCTGCGTCGATCAGCGCCAGCATGTTTGCGAAGTCCGGCTCCTCGCTCGCGGTCAGATCGACGATTTCGGCCTCGCCGCTGCGCAGGGCGCCGATGTGGCGGCGTCCATCGAGCCATTCGAAGGTGACGAGCTTCATCGCCTAGTGCCGATGCGCGGGGTCGTGGCATCCCGCGCAACCACCCTGCGCGGCGCGCTGCTTGGCGTAGCGCGCCATCAGGCTCCAGATCTCGCCCGGCTCCACTGCTGGGCGGACGCCCGCGAACTCGCCGTACAGCGCGTGCAGATTGATCACCGTGCGCTCGGCATCGCCGAAATGTTCGAACTTGCCGAAGCGGATGTCGAAGGCGGCGTCCTGGAACGATATGCCGGCATCGTAGCGGGCGCGGGCCTCGTCATGCAGATATTGCAGATATTCGCGGAAGTTTCGCACATCAGCGCGCTCCGCGATCGGACCGTGCCCCGGCACGATCGTCTCGACATCCCAGCTCAGCATCAGGTCGCAGGCGCGTATCCAGTTGGTAATCGGCCCCGCCCAGATGACGATATGCCCCTGATGGAACATGATGTCGCCGGTATAGACGATCCGGTCTTCGGGCACATGGACCAGCACGTCGCTCGAGGTGTGGGCGGGGCCGACATCGACCAGCCGCACGGTCTTGTCGCCGACCATGAGCTCGAGCGTTCCCTCGAACAGATCGGTGGCGGGAGGCATCTCGATGCCGGTGAAATCGAACTTGCCGAAGATCTCGGCCATGAACCGGCCGCCCTCGCCCAGCGCATCGGGATTGGCGAGCACCTGGAGCAGCCGATCGGGGCTGTCATGCTCTATGGCCTCGGCGACGGCGCGGCTGGCCACGATCCGTGCGCCTTCGACGAGTTGATTGCCGAAGGTGTGATCGCCATTGGCATGCGTGTTGACGAGGGTGCCGATCCGCTCCGCGCCGGGGATCGACGCGCGCAGCACGCCCAGCATCTCCGCAGTCAGCGGCAGATCGAACAAGGTATCGACCAGAAGATTCTCGCCCTGGCTCGAAATATATCCGCTGTTGCTCCAGCCCCAGCCGCCATCGGGCAACAGATAGGCCCAGCTACCATTGCCAAGGTCGTGCAGACCCTTGCGGTAAGCCCATGAACCCATCGAATCTGATGCCTCTCCGGTGCGGTTGCCGTGCCGCAACCAGCGTCAATACCTAGGGCAAGCGCGCGCCAGATCGCGCCCGCCAAATGGGGGTGGCGCGGGGACGCTTCCGGCCGCCAGTTTCGCTGCGAAACCGAAGGGGAATGCGCGATGAAGGTTCTGATCGTCGGCGGCGGCGGAATGATCGGCTCGCATGCGGCGGCGCATCTCGCGGGGCTGGGGCACGACATTTCGGTTTCGGCACGCACCGCCAGGCCCGGCGGCGCCTATCCGCAGGTCGTCGGCGACTATGTCGCGCGCAGCTTCCGCGCCGACCAGCTCGCGCCGTTCGACGCGGTCGTGTTCGCCGCCGGGCAGGACGTGCGGCACAAGCGCGCGGGGCAGGACGAGGCCGAATTCTGGCGGGCGACGCAGATCGAAGGCGTACCGGCCTTTGCACGGCTGGCGCGCGAGGCCGGAGTGCGCCGCTTCGTCCAGATCGGCAGCTATTATCACCAGGTGATGCCGCAGCTAGCTGATACCAACCGCTATGTCCGCGCGCGCCAGCTCGCCGACGAGGGCAGCCGCGCGCTCGCCGCCGACGGGTTCAACGTCTCGACGCTCAATCCGCCCTCGATCGTCGGCACGATCCCCGGCCCCAGCACCGAGCGCTATCGCGGGCTAGTCGAATGGGCGCGCGGCGAAAAGCCCGGCGTCCCCGATTTCGCGCCGGCGGGCGGCACCAATTATCTCAGCGCGCGCTCGCTCGCCCAGGCGATTGCCGGCGCGCTCGACCACGCCGAGTCGGGGCGCGCCTATCTGGTCGGCGACGAGAACCTCGCCTACCGCGAGTTCTTCCAGCGGATCTTCGACGCGACGGGATCGACGCGGACGCTGGAGTCGCGCGATGAGCCGCATCCGATGCTTCCCGACAATTACATCATACACGGCCGGGGGGTGACGCTGGCCTATGCGGCGGAGGAGAGCCGACGCAGGCTCGGCTACGAGACCAGCGACATCAGGCGCGCGATCGACGAAATCGTCGCGCGGATCGACGCGTGAGCGCCGACGACCTTCTCGGGCTGGCCGGCAAGGCGGCGCTCGTCACCGGCGGCGGCGCCGGAATCGGCCGCGCCATCGCCGAGCACTTCACCGCGGCCGGGATGCAGGTAGCGATTGCGGAGATCGACGCGGCTCGCCTGCAGCAAGTCGCCGCAGAGCTGCCCGATGCCTTGGCGATCCACGCAGATGTCCGCGATGCGGGCGATGTTGAGCGCGTCATGGCCGCGATCGGCGAGCGGTTCGGGCACCTCGACGTGCTGGTCAACAATGTCGGCGACTTTCTCGGCATCCACAAGCGCTTCGAAGACACGACGCCCGACGAGTGGAGCGCGCTCTATCAAGTCAATCTGCACCATATGTTCCTGGTCACGCGGGCGGCGCTGCCGCTGATCCGGGCGAGCGGGCGGGGCGGCAGCATCGTCAATCTGTCGACGATCGAGGCATTTCGCGGCATTCCGCATTTCGTCGTCTATGCTGCGTTCAAGGCCGCGATAACCGGCTTCACTCAGAGCTTGGCGGTGGAGCTCGGCCGCGACGGTATCCGCGTCAATGCGATCGGCCCCGAGACCACCGACACCGAGCAGGTCGTGGCGGACTCGCGGGTGCCACCCGAGAACCGCTCCCACCTCAAGCATTGGTTCCCGATCGGGCGCTTCGGCCGTCCTCGTGACTCCGCCGGGGCCGCATTGTTCTTGGCCTCGGAGCGGCTCTCGGGCTGGGTCAGCGGCTCAACGATCGTGGTCGATGGCGGCGCGCTCGCGGCGGGCGCGTGGATGCGCATGCCCGACGGTGAGCGTTTCACGCATCTCCCGATCATCCAGGCGGACGGATATACGCTTCATCCGACATCCGGCTGACCATCCATGGCTACTCGACACGGCGAAAACACGGATTCCATTCCCGTAGGGGTCACCAGCGATTTCAAAGTACTTGGCTGGAAACTCGCAATCCGACTTTCGGACTGGATAACGACTGGCGAATTAGCCCAGTTGGCGCAAACAAAACTTTTGCCTGCGAGACCAGACGGTTAGTAGAGATGACCCTGGCGCGCGCGCGATGACGTCTGAGAAAAATCCATTGGGATCGGCCGGCGGTCTTGTCGACGATCGATATTCGACAAGAGCTTTGGACGGGGCCGTGCGCAAGAGCGGTCCGACGGCCGCCAGCGGCCCGCTTTCCGGTCGTGGCAGCCTATCGGCTGATGCAGAGGAGCTCATGGCGCCCGCACTGCGGGCATGTGAAGCGGCAGATGGCAGCGCTATCTGGCGATGACCGTGTTGCGCGACCAGAGGGCCAGCCCTGCAGTCAACTCATCGCATGCTTTGCCGAATGCTTGCACGATCACGCCAGCGCGATTGGCCGTGGCTGGGACGACCGCCGAAAAGTGCTGCGCGGCGATGAGCTCATGGTTGCCGCGACGTAGAAGCAACGCGTCGGCCTCGATTCGCACCAGCGGCGGCCCATCCGCTGTGCGGCTGCCGGCATAGACGGCTTCGAAGTGCGTCACGTTGATCTGGAGCCAGGCGGCGCCTTGCTGTGCGTCCTCATCGGTCAACAACAGTTCCGGCGTCTGGCGCGCAAATCCGTGCTCCAGCGCTACACGGAACAACGCCGGGGCATCGGCAACCCAGCGCGCGCCCTTCAGGTAAAACGCCTGTTGACCGACAAGCGCGAGTATCTGGTCGCCATCGATCCCCGGCGCGAACCGGATCGGCCGGAGACGGACAGCGATACGTCCGACGGCCGGCGGCACCGCGACATCCTGGACGCCTGTCGGTTCGAGCTGGTAAAGCTGTGCCGGCTTGCCACCGCCGATCAGGCTGCCCACGCAAGCAGCGAGCGGGATCAGCAGCAGGGTCGGCAGCACCGCGTACGATCGTCTCATGGCTGGACCTCCAGTTCGCGTGCCCGGGGCTTGCCCAACGTGCCCCGCGGGTCGCGCCGGACGTCGCGGAGCAGGCCATCGAGCGCGTCGGCGGACCGGCGAATGCTCTGCATCGTCTGATTAAGCTCCGGAATCGTCGTCTCGCCGATGGTATCGCTATGGGCATCAAGGCGGGCAATCGTGCCGCGCGCATCGCGAATTGCGAGTTTCATCTCGCTTGCCGCGGCCTGGAGGTCGGCGAGCGTGCGCCGCCCGTCGCCATCGGCAAGGGTACGGATCGACCGCGCGGTGTGCTGAACGTCGCTCGCCGCCATGTCGAGCTTGGCCAGCGCCGACCCGGCATTCCTGAACATCGCGCGATTGGCCGCAATCTCGTCACTGGTGATCTTCACATTGTGGACCGTGCTGCCGAGGTCGCCGATCGTGCGATCCGAAAGCACGCGGTTGATGCGGTCCAACGCCTCATTGGCCTTGAACACCAGCTGGCCGCCGCTCTGCATCAGCACTGCGAGCGAGCCTCGCCTGCCCTGGATGACCGGGCGCCTGTCCCCGGACGCCTCCCGCAACAAGGGTGCGCTGGGCGACCCGGGATCGATCTGCACGATGCTGTAGCCGGAAATGCCGAACGGCTCCGACACCGCGAAGGAATCGATCCTTACCGGGGTGCCAGCCTTGACCTTGATGTCGATGGCGACCTGCTTCGGGTTGCGGCCGTTGAGCCGGATCCGCTCGACTTCGCCGACGCGGATGCCGTTGAACTGCACTTCGCTGCCATTGCTCAAGCCGTGGATGGGGCCCTCGAACACCACGCGATAGGGGTCGAAGTCGCGGGCGAAACCGGCCTTGCCCAGCCAGGCGACGAAGATCATCGCCGCGGCAAGGATCAGGATCGTGAGCGCGCCGACCAGCGCATAGGGAGCATTGCGTTCCATCAATCGGTCCTGGCTGCGCTCGCGCGGCTGCGCGGACCTTGGAAATACTCCCTGATCCACGGGTGGGTGGAACTCTCGAGATCGGCGACCGTGCCGATCGCGATGACCTTGTGATCGGCGATGACCGCGACACGGTCACAGATCGCATAGAGCGTCTCGAGGTCGTGGGTGATCAGGAAAACGGTCAGGCCCAGCGCGTCGCGCAGCTCCCGCACCAGCGCGTCGAACGCGGCGGCGCCGATCGGGTCGAGGCCCGAGGTCGGCTCATCGAGGAATAGCAGCTCCGGGTCGAGCGCAAGAGCGCGGGCGATGCCGACGCGCTTGCGCATGCCGCCGGAAAGCTCTGAAGGACGAAGCATTCCAACGCTGTCGGGCAGCCCGACCAGCCGTAGCTTGAGCGCTGTCAAAGCGCGCACGAAGCTCGGCGAAAGCCGCGCCTGCTCGAGGAACGGCGCCTCGACATTTTCCTGCACGCTGAGCGCGGTGAACAACGCCCCCTGCTGGAACAGAACGCCGATGCGGCGCTCGATTTCCGCCTGCGCAGCATGATCGGTGACGTCGAGCCCGAAGACCGAGACCTCGCCGGCGTCGGGCCGCTTGAGGCCGAGGATCGTGTTGAGCAGTACCGTCTTGCCCGATCCGGACCCCCCGACGACGCCCAGGATCTCCCCCTGCCGAACATCGAGGTCGAGATCCTCGTGCACGACCACGTCGCCGAAACTGGTGCGTAGCCCGCGCACCCTGATCGAATCCGCTGCGGCGGCGCTCATATATCAAGCTCCGTGAAGATCATCGCGAAGATCGCGTCGAACATGATGATCTGGAAAACCGACTGGACGACGGCTGCCGTGACATGCCGGCCGAGGCTGCGGGTGTCACCCGCGACTAGGAAGCCCTGGCGACAGCCCGTCGCTGCGATTACCACCGCAAGAAACGGCGCCTTGCCCATGCCGATCCAGAAATGCTGGACTTCGACGGTGGAGAGAATCTGACTGACGAAGAAGGCGGGCGTGATGTGGAGCGTCACCCAGCTTGCCAGCATGCCTCCAACCAGCCCCCCGACATTCGAGCAGAAGGTCATCAAGGGCATCATGACCAGCGCGCCGAGTACCCGCGGCACGACCAGGGCGTCGAATATATCGACGCCCATCACCTGCATCGCGTCGATTTCCTGGTTCATGCGCATTGCGCCGATCTCGGCGGCAAAAGACGAGGCCGATCGGCCGGCAAGTAGGACCGCAGCGATCACCACGCCGAACTCGCGTAGAACCGCGACGCCGACCATTTCCACCGTGTAGGAGGAAACACCATAGTCGGCCAGGATGTTGACGCCGATCAGCGCGACCACCGCGCCGATGAAAAAAGTCATCGTCATCGTGATCGGGATGCCGCGCAGGCCGGCGTCGTACATGACCGAGACCAGAGGCGTTAGGCGAAGCCGTCTCGGCCGGACGAGGGTACGCAGCAAGGCGAGCACGGTCTCGCCGATGAAGCTCAGCGTGAGATAGGCTTCACGGGATCGCGCTATCACGACCCGACCGATGCCGGCGAGGACCTCCACCAGGCCCCGCCGCTCGCCCGGAACCGAAGAGGCGGTCGTTAACGGGCCGATGATGGCGAGCAGACGACTAAGATCATCGCGCTGCGTCAACGCGTCGCAGGCCGGAGACGCGACGGCGCGCAGCGCATAGGCACCGGCGCTGTCGATCCGCCCCAGTCGCGCGATATCGATGGCGGCAAAGGTCGTCCCCTCCTGTACCAGGCGCTCCGGCAGATCGCCGAGCGTGAGCGCGGTCCAGTCGCCCAAGGCTACGAGTTCGGCTCCCCGCGATCCGACACGAACTGTATAACCGGCGGTCGCACCCTGTGCCCGCCGCATCACGGCATCTGCTTGAAAAGTATCGTGATCACCATGGCGATTACGAGCATGGCCAACGCGATGAAAAAGCAGCCGGGCACCGGCTCCAGCCCGACATCATGATCGGGCGCGGGGATGATCGGCCCGTCGCCGTCAATCCGCTCGGCTGCCGGAAGTTCGCTCATGCGATGACATTGGCCCCGCGACGCTGTCGATCGAATAAGGATTGTTACGGATGAAGATCACGAAGACATCGGACAAGCGCGTCACGTTCCTGCATCGAGCCGTGACGTAGATACGTGCGGCGGTGGGCCGGCGGCGGTTGTTGGCTTGCGGCAATGGCGTAGGGGAAACTTCGTATGCAACTCGTCGCTGGTTGCTGCCAAACTCGACTGCGTCGCCGGGAGTGTCTCTGTGAAGACGTTGCTTACCTCGAGTCTGAGCCTGGCAATGCGGGCTGGCCGTCATCAGCCGGTGACACAGCCTGACGATGGCCGGCCGGGGTCGGAGGAAACCGCAGCGGCGAAGGGGTCCGGCCCTGGGCATCGGCGCGGTGCCTGCGACATTTGTCGCTTCGGATCGTGATCATGGCGACGCATATCCACGACCAGCAACCGGTCTTGATCGAATCCGCAGGGCTAAAAGGCCTGCTTGGCGTGCCGCAGCCGGCATTCGGGATGATCGTCCTCGCGCATGGCAACGGGAGCGGGCGCTTCAATCCACGCAACAATCATGTCGCGGAAGGGCTGCGCGCGGCGGGTTTTGCGACGCTGTTGATCGACCTGCTCACGCCGACCGAGGAAGATGAACGGACGAAGGTCTTCGATATCGCGCTTCTCGCCGCGCGACTGTCGGCGGCGACCGAATGGCTGCTGGACAAGCCTTCAATCGCCGATCTTCCCATCGGGTATTTCGGAGCCGGCACGGGAACAGGCGCGGCACTCCGGGCCGCCGCCACCGCGCCGCGCCGGATCCGTGCCGTCGTTTCGCGGAGCGGTCGACCCGATCTCGCCGGACCGCCCGCGCTGTCGCGCGTTCGGGCACCTACACAGCTCATCATCGGCGCGCTCGATACAGCGGAGATCGAGCGCAGCCGCGCAGCGATGAAGCATCTGCGCTGCGAACATGAGTTGGTGATCGTGCCGAACGCGGATCAATTGTTCGTGGAGCCCGGCACGCTCGATTCCGTGATCGGTCACGCCAATGGCTGGTTCCGGAATCACCTCCTGTCCTGAAAGCCGGTGATGTTTGGGCACTCGCTGTTCCGGGATCGCCACGACGGCGGCCGGAGGCCGGGCGCCGCGCTCGGCCAGTTTCGCGACGGCAGCCTCGGGGCAACGTCGGATCATCGGCACCGCAAGATCGTCATGATCTCACCGGCGTTTCACGTGCCGCGATCACATATGGCGCCCGGCACGCGTTAGCGACGAACCATGCGGATCGTCGAATCGCCGGCGTCAGCCATGGCCACGAAGCCCATCTCGCCTTCCATCCGCAGTGCGGCCTCATGGTCGGGATATTCGATAGCCTCGACTGTCCCGATCCCTTCGGCCTTGGCGTAGCGCAACACATGGTCGAGCAATGTCCAACTCACCCCGCGATGCTTCGTGTCCGCCCGGGTCGCGAGCGCGACCTCGGCGCGTGTGCGGTCGGGATCGGCCGCGAGCATGGCCGTCGCGAGGAGGGTCGTGCGCTGTTCGTCGAAAGCGAGGAAGCTGATCGTGCGGCGATAGTCGACCCCCGTCATCGCCGATAGCTGATCCCTGCCCACCTCGTTCATGCTACTCATGAAACGGTAGCGGAGGTCTTCAGCTGACACATGAGCGAAGAATTCTTCGAGCAGGGCATCGTCATCGGCTCTGACCGGGCGAACGAAGATCCGCGCACCCTGCTCCGTGACGAGATCCGCCGACCATTGCATCGGCGTCGGCCTGATCGCGGGGCGTGACGCCGTTGCCGGTTCCGGCGAGATCCGCACACGGGCATCAAGCGCGATGACGCCCTCCGCGTCGACACGCAACGGATTGATGTCGAGCTCGAGGATGTCGGGCAAGGCGACACACATCATCGAAAGCGCGCCGAGCACGCCTGCCACGCCGTCGATATCGGCCGCGGGTTGGTTTCTGTAGCCGGCGAGCAGTTTGGCGATCCGGGTCCGGGCGATCAGCGCGTGGGCCTGCGCGTCGTCGATCGGCGCAAGGTCGATCGCCTTGTCGGCAATGACCTCGACGCCGGTGCCGCCGGCACCGACCATGAGCAGCGGACCAAAGGTCGGATCGGTGGCGATGCCGACAATCAGTTCATGGGCATAGGGCCTTGCGATCATCTCTTCGACCGCAAAGCCGTCGAGATGTGCTTCGGGATGCTCGCTGGAGATCCGCGTCTCCATGGCACGGGCCGCCGCGACAGCGGCCTTGCGATCATGCAGATCGAGGGCGACACCACCGACATCCGATTTGTGGCTGATATCGGGTGAGACGATCTTTACCGCGAAAGGCGGACGGAGCCACCCACAGGCCTCCTCGACTGCCTCGATGGTTGTGGCGAACCGCGTCGGCACGGTCGGGATGTTGAAAGCATCGAGCAGTGCCTTGCTTTCGATTTCGGAAAGCACCGTGCGCTTGTCGGCGCGTACAGTGGTGATGATGCGCTCGGCGGCGCGCAGGTCCGGCTCGACAACGCGTGTTGCCGCGGAAGCGCCCGTCAGTGCGCGGCGCGCACGCTGCGCCGCCAGCAGATAGCCTAGGCCGCGCACGGCATCATCGGGCGTGGTGTAGGTCGCAATGTGCGCCTCGCCCATGATATCGCGCACGCTCTGCGCATTGGCGTCACCCAGCCAGCAGGCGAGCACGGGCTTGTCGATGCCCGCCGCCCGCGCCAGCCTGACCTGGTCGACAATGGCCGTCGCGATGTCGATCGCTTCGGCCGTGCCGGTGGGGCAGTTCATGACCAGCAACGCATCGACCGCCTCGTCCTCCAACACGTATCGCACGGCAGTCCGGTACCGGTCGGGGCCGGCATCACCGACCACATCGACCGGATTTCCCCGCGACCAACCGGCGGGCAGATGTTCGTCAAGGGCGCGGAGCGTGACCGGCGCAAGCGGCGCGAGCGTGGCGCCCGCGCCGGCGAGCGCATCGACTGCCAGGATTCCGGCGCCGCCGCCATTGGTGACGATGCCGAGGCGATCGCCACGCGGTTCGCGGCATGTGGAGATGATCTCCGCCGCGTCGAACAATTCCGTGAGCGTGTCGACCGTCACGATGCCCGCGCGGTCGAAGGCGGCGCGATAGACCTCATAGGATCCCGCAAGCGCCCCGGTGTGCGACAACGTAGCCGCGGCGGCGGCCGGCGAGCGCCCCGCCTTGATCGCGATGACGGGTTTCAGCCTCGCCGCCGCACGCGCCGCCGACAGGAACTTCGCTGCGTCGGCGACCCCTTCGACATAGAGCAGTATCGCATCGGTCATTGGGTCGAGCGCGAAAAGCTCGATCAGGTCGCCGAGGTCGACATCGGCCATGTCGCCGGCTGACACGACGCCGGAAAAGCCGATGCCGCGAGTCTGCGCCCAATCGAGGATGGCGGTGACCAAGGCACCGCTTTGCGAGATCAATGCCGTGCCCCCGGGCTTTGCCGGGCTGCGCGCGAAGGTGGCATCGAGTTGCATATGCGGCGCGATGATGCCCAGGCAATTGGGTCCTACCACGCGCAGCAAATGCGGTTTCGCCGCATCGAGCATCTTCTGCCGCAGGCCATTGGCCTGGGTAATTCCCGCCGAAATGACGACCGCGCAGCGTGTGCCGATCTCGCCGAGATCGGCGATCACGCCGGGCACGGTTTCGGCCGGCGTCATCACCACGGCCAGGTCGGGTGGCGAAGGCAGGTCCTTGACGGCGGGGACCCAGGCGATGCCGCCGCGGTCCACGCGACGGGGGTTTACGGCGTGGATCGAGCCGGCAAATCCGCGTGCAAGCACATTTTCGAGCACCACGGCACCGAGCGTTCCAGGCCGCGACGATGCGCCGATCAGGGCAAGGCTGCGCGGATGGAGCAGAGCGGACAGGTTACGGATCGTCATGGCTCGTCTCGCATCCGGGGTGGCGACGAAGTGTCGGAAAAGGCACGGCTTCGGCCATTCGTAGATTCCCGCATGCGTCAGACGATTTGACGTTCGATTTGAGATGTAGGTGCGGCTCAGCCTGCGGGCTTCACGCCGGGATCTACGATTCGGCCGTCGCGCATCTCAATTCTGCGATCGGCTTTCGACGCAATATCGAGATCATGTGTGACGCAAACGACCGCCCGCGTCGGATCTCGTGCCAATTCCCGCAGCGTCTCGACCACATGCGCTGAGTTCTGGCTGTCGAGGCTGCCGGTTGGCTCGTCGGCCAGCACCAGCACGGGATCGTTGGCGAGCGCCCTGGCAATCGCGACACGCTGACGCTCGCCGCCCGACAGACGGGAGGGGAGCTTGTCGGCCTTGTTCCCCAGACCCAGGTCGGCGAGGAGCGCATGTGCCCGGGACATCGCTGCCTCGCGCGGCACAAGGTTCAAGCGCCGGATCGGCAGCGCGACGTTCTCGGCCGCCGTAAGCTCGGGCAGCAGGAAGTGGAACTGGAAGACAAAGCCAAAGCGCGCGAGCCGCAGCCGCGCCCGGGCGTTACCGTCGCGCCGGGTCACGTCATCGCCCTCGACCAGCAACGTCCCGGTCGTGGGGCGATCGAGCGTCCCGAGCAGATAGAGCAGCGAGGATTTGCCGCAGCCAGACGGACCGACGATCGCCACAAAGCTGCCCGACTCGATCGTGAACGACGCGTCCTCGACGAGTGTGACCGGCGGGTCACCGGGCAATGTGCGGCCGAGGCCGCGGACCTCGACGATGGCGGTCATGCCGCGCCGCGCAGGATATCGATCGGATCGACCCGTGACGCCTTGCGCGCGGGCAGCCAGGCGGCGATGCCGCCGGACAGCAGCGATGCCGCGGCCGCGACCAGATACTGCCGCAGCGACCGGTCGAGCGGCAGATGCTGGTTGTCCCCGGCGATCGAAAAGGACAGCGACCCCAGCACCCGCATCAGGCCGTTGCCCAGCGCCCAGCCGAACAGCACGCCGATGATCGCCAGCACCAGCCCTTCGATCACGAAGATCAGTTGGAGGTCGCCCGACGAGAAGCCGATCGAACGCAGGATCGCGATGTCGCGCACCTTGTCCGCCACGCTGGTCGAGACCGCGGTGTAGATGCCGAAGCTCGCCACCAGCAGGATCGCCGAGACCACGCTGTACATGATCACGTTGCGCGTCACGAGCAGCGCCATCAGGTCGGCCGAGCGTTCCTGCCAGCTTTCCGCCTTGTAGCCGAAGCGCTTCTCCAGCCCGGCCGCCGCGGGCTGCGCCGCATAGGGATCGGGCAGCTTCATGCCGATGCGGTTGATGATGAATGGCCGGCCCAGGATCGACTGGGCATCGCGCAGGAGGACGTAGCCGGAGGAAGCGCCGAGCTGGCCGCGGCCACGCTTGAACAGGCCGACGATCCGCATTTGGGTGACCCGGCCGCTCGACGATGTCGCGCCGATCATGTCGCCCATCTGCAGCCCCATGCGCGACGCCATATCCTCGCCGATGATCAGCCCGTCATGGTTGGTCTTCAGGTCGACCAGGCGGCCCTCGCGCAGATTGTCCTGGATCGTGCTGACCCGCTGCTCGATGTCGGGATCGACGCCGACCAGCGCCATCGCCTCCTCGCGGCCGCCGATCCGCAGCGTGACGCCGCCGGTCAGGCTGGGCGAGGCGATCGCGCGGGGAATGGCCGAAATGGCGGCGAGGATCGCTTCCCAGTCCTTGATGCCGCGCACCTCGGAGCGGGTCTTGCGGTGCAGCAGGACGGTGGCGCCGTGGAACACCGCGCTGGCCGGCTGCGGCGCGGGCGAGCGCAGTTCGTCGGAAATGATGACATGGGGTGCTGCGTCGATCAGCGTCTTCACGAAGTCGGTCTGGCTGCCGATCATCAACGCCGACACGGCGAGGAAGAAGCCGACACCGACAGCGACGCCACTGACCGCCACCACGGTCTGCCGCCGCCGGCCGAGCATGTGCTTGAACGCGAGCCCGCAGAGCAGGGGCAGGTTGCCGCGCATCACCCGCCCGCCGTGACGACACGGGCGCCCTCGCGCAGGTCGTCGCCCGGCGATGCGACGACGCGGTCGCCCGCGGCCAGGCCGGCGAGGATCTGGGTCCGCTCGGCCCCGGCAATGCCGACGCGCACGGCGGCGCGGTGCGCACGTCCCGCGACGATGAGCCAGACATGGCCGTCGACCACCGCGGTGCTCGGCAGGAGCAGCGCCTGCGGTTCGCGGTGCGTCACCACGTTGATCTCGACCGTCATGCCGATCGGCAGCGCCGTCGCGCGGTCGAGCCCGATGCGGGCGCGGAAGGCGCGGAGCGTCGGGTCGCCGCCGGGGGTCAGTTCGTCGAGCCGACCGGTGATCACCCGTCCGGGCCAGGCGTCGCTCTTGATCAGCGTCGGCTGGCCGACCTGCAGCCGCGGCACGTCGCGCTCGTCGACCGTCGCGGTGATCCAGATGTCGTCGGGGTTGCCCAGCCGCAGCAGCACATTGCCCGGCGTCGCCAGGTCGCCGGGCTGGACATCGCGCGTCAGGACGATGCCGGCGATCCCAGCGCGCACCACCATCTGGTCGAGCCGCGCGCGCGCCGCCGCGGCCGTCGCGACGGCCTGCTCGCGGTTGGCCCGCGTCACCCACCCCTCGCTGTAGAGCGTCAGCGCGCGGCGCTCGGCGAGGTTTGCCTGCACGCTGGAGGCCGCGGCCGCCGCGAGCAGCATGCGCTGCTCGCCATCGTCGAGCATGACGAGCGGCTGCCCGGCGCGGACATGATCGCCCTCGCGCACCAGCACGCGCGCCACCGGCGCGGTGATCCGCGCGGCGACGGTGACCGGGTGGCGCGGCTCGACGAAGCCCGTCGCATAGACCAGTTCGACCGCATCGCCCCGCGTGACGGCCACCGACGCGACGGTCACCGGCCGCGACCAGGCGAACAGGAAGATGCCGCCGGCAATCGCCGCGACAACGAGCAGCACCAGCAAGAGCCGATAGCGCGTCACGCGCGGGGGTCGGCGCCCCGCGCCAGGCGGTGTTGTGGAACGAAGGTGACGATCATCCGAGCAACTCTCCCGGACCTTCGTTGCCTGGGCCGCACGCACGGTTGAATCGGTATTTCCCCTAGGTCGGCGCGGCATATGCGGGAATCTTCGTATTCAACCGCGGCGGCGATTGCCCGATCGAGCAGTACCGCGAACATGCGAGGACTGTACCGATGCCGCGCGAGCGTGTTCCGTCATGACCGATACGACCGCCTTCTGGCAGGGAGCGGCCGCCGATCAGTTGCGTGCACTGGGCAGCCGCGTGCAGGGGCTTGGCGCGGCTGATGCCGCGGCGCGGCTGGCGCGTGACGGCTTCAACGAGATCGACGCCGCGCCCCGACGGCATCTGCTGGCGGATCTCGGCCGGCGCCTCGCCAACCCGCTGGTCGCGATCCTGCTGATCGCCGCGACCATCGCCGGCGCGACCGGCGACCTTGCCAGCTTCGTCATCATCGTCATCGTCGTGCTGCTGTCGACGGCGCTCGACATGGTGCAGGAACATCGCGCCGCCGCCGTCGCCGAGGCGCTGCGCCATTCGATCGCGCTGCGCGCGACGGCACTGCGTGACGGCGCGGCGATCGACATAGCGGCGCGCGAGATCGTCGCCGGCGACGTCGTCCTGCTCGCCGCGGGCGACCTGGTGCCGGCCGACGGCGTGGTGCTGGTGGCCAACGCCGCGCAGGTCAACCAGTCGCTGCTGACCGGCGAACCCTATCCGGCCGAGAAGGTCGCCGAGCCGACCGAGTCCAGCGCGGTGACCGACGCGCGCAACGCGCTGTTCCAGGGCACGTCGGTGGTCGCCGGCAGCGCGACCATGCTGGTGGTGGCGACAGGGCGGCGGACCTATTTCGGCGCGATCGCCGGCTCGCTGGCGAGGAGCGAGCTGCCGACCGGCTTCGAGCAGGGCATCAGGCGCTTCGGCCTGCTCATCGTGCGGCTGACCGGCTTTCTCGTGCTGTTCGTGCTGCTCGCGCATCTCGCGCTGGGCCGGCCGCCGCTGCAATCGTTCCTGTTCGCCATGGCGCTGGCCGTCGGCCTTACGCCCGAGCTGCTGCCGATGATCATGACCGTGTCGCTGGCGCGCGGCGCGCAGCGCATGGCGAGCGCGCGAGTGGTGGTGAAGCGGCTGTCGGCGATCCACGACCTCGGCCAGATGGACATCTTGTGCACCGACAAGACCGGTACGCTGACCGAGGCGCGGATCGCGCTGGTGGCGCATCCCGGGATCGACGGCGACGACGATGACCGCGTCGTCGAGCTGGCCGCGGTCAACGCGCTGTTCGAGACCGGCCTCAAGAGCCCGCTCGACGAGGCCCTGCTGCTGCATGTCAGCGCCCGGTCGATGGCGCATTGGCGCAAGATCGACGAACATCCGTTCGACTTCGAACGCCGCCGCGTATCGGTGCTCGCCGAGGAGGCGGCAGGACGGATCGAGATCGTCAAGGGCGCGCCCGAGGTGCTGCTGGCGCTCTGCACGCGGGCGCAGCGGCGCGACGGGACGCTCGTCCCGCTCGATACGTCGCTGCGCGCCGCGCTGGCCGACCAGAATGACGCGCGCGCAGCGCAAGGGCTGCGCTTGCTGGCGATCGCGTGGAAGCCGGCCACGGGGAAGGAGCGGATCGGCACCGACGACGACAGCGGGCTGGTCTTCGCCGGCCATTGCGTGTTCATCGACCCGCCCAAGGCGAGCGCCACCGGCGCAGTCGCGCGGCTGCGCGCCGGCGGGATCAGGATGAAGATCATCTCCGGCGACGCCGGGCCGGTGATCAGTCACCTGGTCGGCGCGCTCGACCTGCCGGTGCGCGGCATGCTGACCGGCGACGAGATCGCGAAGCTCGACCAGGCGGCGCTCATCGCCCGGGTCGAGGACGTAGACGTCTATGCGCGCGTCACGCCGGACCAGAAGACCCGCGTGGTCCGCGCGCTGCAGGCGCGCGGGCACACGATCGGCTTTATCGGCGACGGTATCAACGACGCGCCGGCGATCCGTGCGGCCGACGTCGGCATCTCGGTCGACGGCGCGACCGATGTGGCGCGCGAGGCGGCCGACATGATCCTGATGTCGCCCGACCTCGGCGTGCTGGCCGACGGCGTCGCCGAGGGACGGCGAACCTATGCCAACATCATGAAATATATCCGGATGGGCACCAGCTCGAACTTCGGCAACATGCTGACCATGGCGCTGGCCTCGCTATGGCTGCCGTTCCTGCCGCTGACCCCGGTCCAGGTCCTGCTCAACAACCTGCTCTACGACGTGTCGCAGACCGGCATTCCGTTCGACCGCACCGACGCCAGCGACCTTGCGCACCCGCGCCGCTGGGACATGCGCGCGCTGACGCGCTTCACCGCGATCATGGGGCCGCTGTCGTCGCTGTTCGACCTCGCCACCTTCGCGCTGCTGCTATGGGTGTTCCGGGTCGATGTGGCGACCTTCCGCGCGGCGTGGTTCGTCGAATCGATGGCGTCGCAGATCCTCGTCGTGTTCGTGATCCGCACGCTGCGCCCGAGCTGGCGCAGCCGGCCCGACATGGTGCTGGTGATGAGCACGCTGGGCGGTCTGGCGCTGGCCCTGCTGCTGCCGTTCGGACCATGGGCCGCGCCGCTCGGCTTCGCGCCGCTGAGCGGCGGGATGCTCGCGGTGCTGGCCGGACTAGTGCTGGTCTATCTGGCGGTGGCCGAGCTGCTCAAGCGCGTGACGCTGTCGGTGCCGCGCGATGCCGGCAAGGGCGCCTGACGCGACTCCGTACATATCCCAATGTCGGGTGCCCGGCCGCCGTCCTAGCCTGAGGCGAAATCACGCCAGGAGGCCGATATGAAGAACATATTGCTGCTCGCCCATGACGATGCCGGGCAGGAGGCCCGTTTCCAGGCCGCGCTCGACGCCACGCGTGCGCTCGAGGGACATCTCATCTGCCTCGACGTGGCGGTCATGCCGGTGATGATCGACACCGGATATCCGGGCGATGCCGGCCTCGCCACGCTGCTTCAGGACGAATGCGCGCGCGAAGCAGTCAATCGCGACCGCCTCGAAGCGCGGCTGGCGCATGAGGATGTGGCATGGGAGTGGCACGACGACACCGGCGCGCTCGCCACCTGCCTTGCCAAGGCCGCCGACCTGGCCGACCTGATCGTCGTCAACCGGCAGCTCGACGAATTCCCCCTGCCCGACATGCGGGTCGTGGCCGGCGAGCTCGTCGTGCGTTCGGGCAAGCCGATCCTCGCCGTTCCGGACGACCTCAAGCGGCTCGATCTCGACCAGGCGTTGATCGCCTGGGACGGTTCGAAGGCGGCGTCGGACGCGTTGCGCGCCGCGGTGCCGCTGCTCCAATGTTCCACGCGCGTGACGATCGTCGAGATCGGCGACGGGTCGGTGAGCACGCCGGCCGAGGAGGCCGCGGCCTATCTGTCGCGCCATGACGTCCATGCCGAGATCCGCCGCCTGACGCCGGGCGAGGGCGGCGCGCCGGCCACCCTGCTCGCCGAGGCGTCACGTCCGGGGGTCGGCTATGTCGTGATGGGCGGCTTCGGGCACCGGCGCTTCGTCGAGGCGGTATTCGGCGGGGTGACGCGCGCGATGCTGACCAAATCGCCGGTACCGGTGTTTCTCGCGCACTGAGCGATGTCGCGCCCCGGCCGCGAGGGGCGTATGGCGGCCGGGGTGAAAGCGTGATGCCGAAGTCCTTCAAGCCTGTCCTGGGCGCGGGCGCGTCGCGGGCCGTGCGGCGCCTGTTCGCCGTCATCGCCATCGCCGCGCTGGTCTATGCCCTGCGCCATGTCGCCGACATCCGCGCGGTTTCCGCGATGATACGCCGCGCCCATCCGCTGTGGTTCGGCGTCGCGCTGGCGTTGCAGGCAAGCACCTATTGCTGGCTCGCGCTGGGCTGGAGCGCGGTGCTGCGCCGGGCGAAAAGCCCGCAGCCGGTCCGTCGGCTGATCCCGATCGCCGTCACCAAGCTGTTCGCCGACCAGGTCGTGCCGAGTGCCGGCATGGGCGGCAATGTCGTGCTGGTCGACCGGCTGATGGCGATCGGCGTGCCGCGCGGCGCGGCGGTCGCGGCGCTGCTGGTGTCGATGATCGGCTTCTACGCCGCCTATGCGGTGCTCGCGCTGGCCATGCTGCTCGTGCTGTGGCTGCACGATCACGCGACGCCGCTGCTGGCGGGCCTGACCACCGCGCTGCTGCTGGTCGCGCTGGCGATCCCGGCGCTCGCTTTATGGTTGCGCCAGCGCGGCGCGGACCCGCTGCCGCCGCGACTCGAACGCATCGCCGCGGTCCGCACCCTGCTCGACGCGATGAGCGAAGCCCCGCGCTTCCTCGTCGCCGATCGTCGGCTGATCGCAGGCGTCACGGCGTGGAACGCGCTGATCTTCCTCACCGACGCCGCGACGTTGGTCATGTGCCACTGGGCGATCGGTGCCGCGCCCAGCTACGGCACCGCGTTCGTCGCCTTTATGGCCGCGTCGATCGTCGTCACGCTGGGGCCGATCCCGCTCGGGCTGGGCACGTTCGAGGCCACCTCGGTCGCCATGCTGCACATGCTGGGCGTGCCGGTGGCGACGGCGCTGGGCGCGACGCTGCTGCTGCGCAGCCTGACCTTGTGGCTACCGCTGATCCCCGGCCTGGTGCTGATGCGAGGGGCGATGAAGCGGCCTGCCCGGCGCGGCGGGACGGCGACCGCGCCCGGGTCTCGCGACGGGCCGCCCTGATTCCGCGCCAGCGCGCCGCCGCTCCGTACATCTACCGATAGAGCAGGTCACACCCCGGCCATAGAATCACCCTCACCGATCCGAGGAGGACCACATGACGAGGGAATCTGCACCGGAACCCGCGCACCATTTCGACGCGATGCCGGGCGACGCGATGATCACCCAGACCTTCGCGCTGTGGCAGGAATATTTCGCCCTCGGCACGGCGTCGTGGAACGCGATGATCGGCGCATACTGCCCCGAACATCCCTTCCATCGCAGACAGGCTCATCACGATCCCCACCTCCAGCTGATCGTGCCGGAGCCGATCGAAGACGAGGGTGAGCGCGCGCTGCTCGCCTGATTGCCGCGCGCCTTTCGCCATTTGCAAACGCCCTTTTCCGGGCATCAGAGGAGAAGAAGCGATGAACGATGTGACCAGCACCACCCCCGCCAAAGCGCGCGCCGCGACGATACGCGATCTCCTGGCGCCCCTCAACGAGCCGATGGGCTGGCTCCGCTCCGAGATCGACCGGCTGTTCGACGATTTAGGCCGGCCGGCGCGCAGTGCGTTCGATTTCGGCACGCGCTCGCTACTGCCCGTCCCGGCGCTCGAGATGGTCGAGGAGGATAATGCCTATCGCCTCACCGCCGAGTTGCCCGGCCTGTCGGAGAAGGATGTCGAGATCAAGATCATCGACGGCCTGCTCTCCGTGTCAGGCGAGAAGAAGGAGGAGTCCGAGCGCAAGGAAAAGGGCTTCATGCTCAGCGAGCGCCGCTATGGCGCGTTCGAGCGCCAAGTCGGGCTGCCCAAGGACGTCGACCCCGACGCGATCAAGGCGCAGGTCAAGGACGGCGTGCTGACGGTGACCCTGCCCAAGGACAAGAAGGCCGAAGCGCGCGCCCGCAAAATCCAGGTCGAAAAGGCCTGAGCGACCGACGACGGCGCGTGGCATCGGCGAAAGCCGGCCCGCGCCGCCGCCTCGCCACTGTTCAGCCGCGCCCGTGGGGCAGCAGGATCGCTTATCATGATGTCGCCTGCCCCCGCTTTTCGGCGCGCCGCCGCCGTCGCCCTGTTGCTCGTGTCGTTCGCCCTGGCGGCGCCGGCCGCGGCAGGAACGCCGCAGGGCATCGCGATCCTCGCCTATCACCGCTTCGATCCGGCCGCCGCCGGACCGACCACCGTGACGACGCGGGCGCTGACGGCGCAGCTTGCGTGGCTGGCCCGGCACGGCGTGCGCATCGTTCGGCTGCGTGATGCCGTCGGCACGATCGCCACGCCGGGCAATGGCGCCATGCCGCGCGAGGTCGCCATCACGATCGATGACGGGCATCGCTCGGTCTACACCGTCCTCTTCCCGCTGATCCGCAAGCTCGGCGTGCCGGTCACGTTGTTCATCTATCCCTCGGCGATCGGTCGGGCGTCATACGCCCTGACCTGGGCGCAGCTGCGCGAGATGCAGGCCTCGGGCCTGGTCGACGTACAGTCGCACACTTACTGGCACCCCAATTTCACCATCGAGCGCCGCCGGCTGAGCGCGACCGATTTCCAGCGCTTCGTCGACAACCAGCTGCGCCGATCCAAGGCCGTGCTGGAGGCGCAAATCGGCCAGCCGGTCGACATGCTGGCCTGGCCCTATGGCATCGTCGCGCCCGACCTGGAGAGCGCCGCGCGCAACGCCGGCTATCGCTTCGCCTTCGCCTATGAAGGCGGGCCGGCGCGGCGCGGCATGGACCTGCTCGCGCTGCCGCGCGTCCCGGTCAGCGAGGCCGTGTGGGGCGATGGCCTGGCGGCGCTGGTCGGCCTTCACGCCACGGGAAAGGCGCCATGATGCGGGCGCTGCGCATGACGCTGGCGCTGCTGCTCGCGGCGCTCGCAGGCGGCGCTGGCGCGGCGCCGCCCGCGCTGACCGGCTATCTGACCGACGCGGTGACGGGTGCGGCGGTGGCCGATGGCATCGTCACGATCGGCGACCGGGAGACCCGGCTGGGCACCAGGGGAGCGTTCCGCATCGACGGCACGCCGGGCCAGATCCTGGTGCGCGCGCCGGGCTATCGCCAGGCCGCCCTTTCGGGGGCGGACTTCGCGCGATCCGGCGGCGTCGTGAAGCTCACGCCTTTCACGCCCAGGGCGCTGTACCTGACCGTCTATGGCGTCGCCTCGCAAAAGCTGTTGGGCGGGGCGCTGTCGATCATCGGCGCGGGCGGCGCCAATGCGCTGGTGGTCGACATGAAGGGCGATCGCGGCATCGTGCCCTATCCCAGCACGGTCGCGCTCACCGCGAGCGCCGGCGCACGCAAGGTGACGACGATCCCGGACCTGCCGACCTGGGTCCAGCGCATGCATGCGGCGAAGATCTACCTGATCGCGCGGATCGTCGTGTTCAAGGACGATCCGCTCGCCACGGCCCAGCCCGACCTGGCGATCAAGCGTGCCAACGGGGAATTGTTCAGGGACGGCGAGGGCCTGGCCTGGACCGACCCGTTCCGGCCGGAGGTGCGCGCCTATAATATCGACCTTGCCGTCGAGGCGGCCAGGGCCGGGTTCGACGAAATTCAGTTCGACTATCTGCGCTTCCCGGATTCGTCGGCGCGACTGACGCTGTCCCAGCCTTCGACACAAGCCAACCGGGTCGCCGCGATCGCCGGGTTCCTCGCCGAGGCGCGGCAACGGCTGGTGCCGTTCAACGTGTTCACCTCCGCCGACATCTTCGGCTATGTCTGCTGGAACAGCGACGATACCGGGATCGGCCAGCACCTCGAGGATATCGCGCCCAATGTCGATTACCTCGCGCCGATGCTCTATCCTTCGGGCTTCCGCTTCGGCATTCCCGGGCACAGGAACCCGGTCGAGAACAGCTACGCCATCGTGCGCGATTCGCTGGCCGAGGCGCAGCGCCGCCTCGGCGTATCGCCCCGGCGTTTCCGGCCCTGGCTGCAGAGTTTTACAGACTATGCTTTCGATCGCCGGCCGTTCGACGCGGACGAGGTCGACAACCAGATCCGCGCGGCCGCGGATTTCGGGGCGGACGGGTGGATGCTGTGGAACGCGCGCAACACCTACGACAATGCCGGGCTCGCGCGGAAGGATGCGAAACGCTGAGCCCGCGCGGCCGGATCCGGGAATCCCCCAATGGGAGGCCGGACGGAAATGGCGTTCAAGAACTTCCGACGACAATCCAGAGGCGAGACGCAAGATGGAACTGCTAGATGCGATTCACAGCCGTCGCGCGGTACGCGACTTCACCGATGAGGCGGTCAGTGAAGACCAGCTGCGCGCGCTGATCGACGCGGCGATACAGGCGCCCAGCGCGGTCAATCGCCAGCCCTGGCTGTTCACCGTGGTCCGCGACCGGGCGCTGATGGCGCGCATCTCGGGCGCGGCCAAGGCGCATCTGTTGCGCACCTCGCCGGCGGCGCTGCTGTCGCACCATTTCGATCAACTGTTGCACGACGACAATTTCGACATCTTCTACCACGCGCCTGCGCTGGTGGTGATCTCGTCGGTCGAGCAGGGGCCGTGGGCGGTCGCCGATTGCGCGCTCGCAGCGCAGAACCTGATGCTCGCCGCGCGCGACGCGGGGCTGGGGAGTTGCTGGATCGGCTTTGCGCAAGGGTGGCTCGACACGCCCGAGGGCAAGGCCGCGATCCAGGTCCCCGCCGCCAGCCTGCCGGTCGCGCCGATCATCATCGGCCATCCCAAGGCGGCGACGATTCCGCCCGTGCCGCGCAAGGCGGCGGAAATCCGCTGGATCGACTGAGGCCCGCCCCGGCGATCAGGCTGCGCCTGCGGCGGACTCCGCCCTTTGCCGGCGCGCGCCGGCGGCGCGGGCGAGCAGGGTGACGACCTCGTCGTCGCTGGTCTGGGTGAAATCGGCATAGAAGAAGCCGACCGCGCCGAATTGCTCGGGCCTCACTAGGCAGACGATTTCGTCGCAATCGGCGCGCAGCGCGGCCAGCGTATCGGGCGGCGCGACCGGCACCGCCAGCACGAGGCGCGCGACCTTGTTCCGGCGCACGCCCTTCAGCGCCGCCTTCATCGTGCCGCCCGTGGCGATGCCGTCATCGACGACGACCACCGTCCGGCCCGCCATCGGCGTCGGCGCGCGGCCGCCGACATAGGCGCGGCGGCGGCGCTCAATCTCGACCAGCTGGCGCCCATATTCGGCGCGGATATAGTCCGGCGGGGTGGCGAGCTGGCGAATGATGTCCTCGTTGAGGACGAGCTGCGGCTCCGCCCCGTCGACCACCGCGCCGATGCCGAACTCCTCATGCCCCGGCGCGCCGAGCTTGCGCACGAACAGCAGGTCGAGCTCCGCATCGAGCGCCTCCGCGACCTCGAAGGCGACGGGCACGCCGCCGCGCGGCAGAGCGAGAATCAGTGGATCGCTGTCGCGCAGATGGACCAGGGCCGCGGCGAGCCGCTTTCCGGCGTCGTGGCGGTCCCTGAAGGCAGCACGTTCGATCATGGCCGGCCTTTCACATGACGAGATGGTTGCTGAACCAGCGGGTGGCATGGCCGATCACCGCGTCCAGCGTCCCGGGTTCCTCGAACAGATGGTGCGCGCCCGGCACGATGATCAGCTCATGCTCGCAGCGCAGGTGCCGCATCGCCTCGCGGTTGAGCTCGATCACCGGCAGGTCGAGCGCACCGACGATCAGCTGGGTCGGCGCGCGCACCCGCGACAGGGCCGCCGATCCGGCGAGGTCGGGACGCCCGCCGCGCGACACCACGGCGCCGATCCGATCGGGTATAGCGGCAGCGGCGAGCAGCGCGGCCCCGCCGCCGGTGCTCGCGCCGAAATAGCCGACCGGGAGATCCGCCACCTCGGTCACCACGCGCAGCCACTCGGTCGCCGCGCACAGCCGCGCCGCGAGCAGCGGAATGTCGAACACATTGGCGCGGTCATTCTCCTCCCGCTCGGTCAGCAGGTCGATCAGCAGGGTAGCGAAGCCGGCCATACGGAGCGCCTGCGCGACATGATTGTTGCGCGGGCTGAGGCGCCCGCTGCCGCTGCCATGGGCGAAGACGATGGTGCCCTGCGGCTGTGGCGGCACGCCGAGCAGGCCCTTCAGCCCGGCGGGCTCGATCACGACCGATCGCGGTTCGTCGCGGTGCGTCGTCATCTCACAGGCCGAAGGGATAGGTTTCGGGCGCGCCGCGCGGATGCTCGGGGCCGAGCGGCGTGACCGCGCTGGTCTCCTCGAACCACACCCAGGCGTCGAACTGCTCGGCCAGCACCGACTCGAAATAATGGCTGTAGCGTTCGGTGTCGGGGCGATAGATCACGCCGATCGCGCGTTCGAGCAGGGGCGCGCGCAACGCGTCGGCGAGCGCGTGACGGGCAGGCAGGCGCCAGTCGGTCAGGCTGCGCGGCACGCCGGCGCGGCGGAAGGCGTCCTCATAGCTGTCGGAACGCGCCGGGCGGACGGTCTTGATCTCCATGTCGCCGTTCCAGTCGGTCGCGGCGGCGACGGTACCGCGATCGGTGCCGAAGCCGATCAGCACCGCCTCGTCGCCATAGGCCATGCGGCACAGCTCGCCGATGTTGAATTCGCCGCGCCACCCCATCGCGGTCGCGGCGGCATTGCCGACATGCGAATTATGCGCCCAGACCACCGCCTTCGAATCCGGACCACGATCGGCGAGCAGCGCCTGCAGCGTGGTGAACATGTGCCGGTCGCGCAGGTTCCAGCTTTCGGCCGCGCCGCGATACATGGCGCGGTAATATTCCTCGGCGGCACGGACGATCCGCGCATTCTGCACGGCATCGAACCAACGCTCGCCATCGCCGTGCAGATATTGCACGCGCCGGTGCAGCAATTCGCGCAGCTGCGCAACGACGGCATCCTCGCAGCCGGCAAGGCCGCCATGTTCCACGGCGCGGCCGTAATCGGTGGGCCTGTCCTGCCACGGCGTGAGGCAGCCATAGCGCCGCCGCGCGGCAATGGCGGCGGTGGGATCGACCAGATCGAGATAACGCAGCACGGCATCGAGCGATTCCGACAGGCTATAGACGTCGAGCCCGTGGAACGACGCGCGGCGATCTTCCGAACAGACCTGGTTGTGCGCGCGCAACCAGTCGGCGAATTCGAGTACCTCGGCGTTGCGCCACATCCATGTCGGGAAACGGGTGAAGACATCGCCGGGTCGCGGGCGCGCCGCGCGGTGGCGGACATAATCGTCGATGCGCGCGGCGTCGGGCCAGTCCGCCTCGACCGCGACGATCGAGAAGCCGTGCTGTTCGATCAGCCGCCGCGTGATCGCGCCCCGCGCGCGGTAGAATTCCGCGCTGCCATGCGTCGCCTCGCCGAGCAGCACGATCCGCGCATCGGCGAAGCGATCGAAAAAGGCGCCGAAGGCGACGGCATCCGCCGGATCGGGCAGCGGCTCGGCCGCCGTGCGCAGGGCCGTGACGAGCGCGTCGGAAACGTGCCTGTCTTTTCCGGATACATCGTGCTTCATGGCGTCGCCTCGTTTCCGCTACCGCCGGTCGCTGTGGCGCCGGCGAGCTGCGCGGGCGTCGCGACCTGCATGATCCCGTTATCCAGAAGGATGAGAACCCAGTTCCTCCGGTTGCTGCAATGCGCGACCCAGGCCGGGTAGCCTTGCACCGGCCGATGCGTTTCCGAGCTGTTCACTGCCTGGCATGTGAGCCCCGCATCGTTGATCGCACGAAGAAAGACCGCTTCGCGCTGCTTGACCGGGAAGCCGTTCATGCGCCGCAGATAATCGTCGGTGCCGCTGGCTGGCCGGGTTGCGGTGGCGTTTTGCGGCGAAGGCCGATCGCACCCGCCCATCGCGAGGAGGATCAGGGCTGAAGTCATCACGGCGATTTTCATCGAAGCGTCTCCTTCAATGGAGGTCCGGTGTGATGGAAGCCGGCCATGACGGGAATACGAAGTTTCCCGTAGAGAGTTTCGGCACGGCCGCCGCTCCGCCGGATAGCGCGGGCGGACCCCGGGTCGGTGCCCGGCAATCGCTTCGCGGTCGCACGACCACCCCGGCGGCGAGGTCACCGAATCCTTTCCCCAAGGTCGACCTCGCGCGATGGTTCGCGCTTGCGACCGCCCGGTCGATGATCCTGCCGAGCCGAGACCCGCTGCTCGATCGGCTGCCCGACCTGCCCGGCGATCACCAGGTCGGGGCGGGCTCCTCGTCGGGCGTCTGATCGGGAAAGTCGCGGTCGGGCAGCGTCGGCACCAATTCCGGCACCTCGGGCGTCAACGGCTCCGCCGGGCCGGGCACCGGTAACTCGGGCGGCGCGTGCGGTTCGATGATGTCGGGCGGGGGCTGGCTGGCCATGACTGACTCCTCTTGCATCGCCGCCACCCTCGCAGGTGCGGACGCTGGTCGACTGGCCGAGCAGAGCATCGCACCGCGATGCGCCGCAATCCGCAAAACCCCGCAGTCGCGCCCGATTCTCCTCCGTACCATTCCGTATTCTGCCGGGCCGGCGCCGCGCCCATGCTGCGGCGATGACCACCAGCATCGCCCCCGCGCCGCCCGCCCCGGCACCCGCTGCCGCACCCACCACATCGTCGCGGCCGGCGACGCCGCTGGTGCGCTGGCTCGATACTGTCGGTAACGGCGATATCGCCGAGGTTGGCGGCAAGAATGCTTCGCTGGGCGAGATGGTCGCGGCGTTGCAACCTCATGGCGTGCGAATTGCCGGTGGCTTCGCGACGACGGCGGCGGCCTATCGATTCTTCGTCGCCGAGAATGGCATCGAAGGACAGTTGCGCGCCGCGATCGAACGATATCGCGGTGGGACAGCGGATTTGCGGTCGACCGGCGATACGATCCGCACACTGTTTCTCGCGGCGACATTGCCCGCCGAGCTCGCGAGCTCGATCCGCGCCGCTTATCGCGAACTGTCGACACGCGTCGGGAAAGACATGGTCGCAGTCGCCGTGCGCTCGAGCGCGACTGCCGAGGATCTTCCCGACGCGAGCTTCGCCGGTCAGCAGGAAACTTTCCTGAACGTGGTTGGCGAAGACGCGCTGCTCGACGCCTGCCGGCGCTGTTACGCCTCGCTCTTCACCGACCGGGCGATCGCCTATCGCGAGGACAGGGGATTCGACCATCTCGCGGTCGCGCTGTCGATCGGCGTACAGCCGATGGTCCGGTCGGATCTGTCCGGCTCAGGTGTCATGTTCTCGATTGACCCCGAGTCCGGTTTCCCGCGCGTCGTGACGATCAGTGCCGCATGGGGCTTGGGTGAGACGGTGGTCCAGGGCTCGGTCGAACCGGATGAATATGCGGTGTTCAAGCCCTTGCTGGGCGACGATCGGCTCAGCCCGATCATCGACAAGCGGCTCGGAGCAAAGGCCACCAAGCTGATCTACGCCACCAGCGGTGAGGCACGCACGCGGCTGGTCGAGACCAGCGAGCGCGAACGGCGCAGCTTCGTGCTGGAAGATCGGCAGATACTGGAACTCGCACGCTGGGCCGTTCTGATCGAAGAGCATTACGGGCGACCGATGGACATGGAATGGGCCCGCGACGGCGAAACCGGCGAGGTCTTCATCGTCCAGGCGCGGCCCGAAACGGCGGGTGCCGGCCGCACGGCGTCGCTCAACTTGTGGCGCCTGACGGGCCGGGGTACGCCACTCGTCACCGGGGCGGCAGTCGGCGACGCGATTGCCAGCGGCCCGGTCTGCGTCATAAGTGACCCGGCGGATCTCGCGCGCTTCCCCGATGGCGCGATCCTCGTCACCGCGACGACCGATCCCGACTGGACGCCGTTGATGCGCCGCGCCGCCGGGATCATCACCGATCATGGCGGAGCGACCAGCCACGCCGCGATCGTCAGCCGCGAGCTTGGCGTCCCCGCGATAGTGGGCACCGGCAATGCCACGACGGTGCTGAAGGACGGCCGGATAGTCACATTGTGCTGCGCGGAGGGCGAGCGTGGCACCGCCTATGACGGTGCGGTGCCGTTCCTCCGGGAGGAGGTCGACCTGGCCTCGCTGCCGGAAGCGCGGACCGACCTGATGATCAATCTCGCGACGCCGGGCTCGGCGTTTCGCTGGTGGCGCCTGCCGGCGAAGGGCGTCGGCCTTGCCCGCATGGAATTCATCATCAGCGACCTGATCCGGGTCCATCCGATGGCGCTCATCCACCCGGATCGCGTCACCGATCCCAAGGCCGTCGCGGCGATCGAGGACGTGACGTGCGGCTATGCCGACAAGACCGAATTTTTCGTCGACACGCTCAGTCGCGGAGTCGCACGAATCGCCGCTGCTTGCTACCCGCATCCCGCGATCGTGCGGTTCAGCGACTTCAAGAGCAACGAATATGCCCATCTGATCGGCGGAGCCGATTTCGAAGCCGCCGAGGAAAACCCCATGCTCGGTTTTCGCGGCGCCTCGCGCTATTATCACGCGCGCTACCGCGAGGGATTCGCGCTCGAATGCCGCGCGATCCGCCGGGTGCGCGAGACGATCGGGCTCGACAATGTTATCGTCATGGTGCCGTTCTGTCGCACCGTCGAGGAGGCGGATCGCGTGCTGGCCGAGATGTCACGCCATGGGCTGCTCCGCGGCGAGCACCGCCTGCAGGTCTATATGATGTGCGAGATTCCGGCGAACGTAATCCTCGCCGAGGATTTTGCCCGTCGCTTCGATGGCTTCTCGATCGGGTCGAACGACCTCACCCAGTTGATCCTCGGTGTGGACCGCGACGCCGAGATACTCGCGCCGCTGTTCGACGAGCGCAATCCGGCGGTGACCAATGCCATTGTCGATGTGATCCGCCGGGCGCATGCCTGCGGCATCAAGATCGGCATTTGTGGCCAGGCGCCAAGCAATTATCCGGCGTTCGCCGAGATGCTCGTTGGCGCCGGGATCGATTCGATCTCTCTCAACCCCGACAGCTTCGTGCCGACATTGCGCCGCATCGCCGAGGTGGAAAGCCTGCCGCCGACACATCGCTGAGACGGGCATGATCGCCACGCTCTCCGCGCGCCGTACTCTCGCGAAATGCTGACATCAAAAGCCGGACCCGTTGAACCGGCCGGTCGTCTGAACCACGGTGTGCTCGGCGCGTTGTCGGTCATTCGCACATGCCGACCTGTTTATATCGCCAGTAGCACAGCAGTGGCTCGTCCAGTCCCCGCCCTTCCGTAGCGCTTCGATCAGGTCCGCTCCAACCTGCACCGGGTAATAGCCATCCTGCTTGTGCCGCCCTTTACGGCTCTTCGGCATCTTCAGGCGCGAGCGATCGGGCTGCAAGTCGCGCACTTTAAGGCGCTGGATTTGAGAGAAGCGCACCAGAACGAGATGACCGATTTCGCCGTCCTCGTCGAATATCGCCGCAGCCTGCACAACTTGGCGGACGACCTCGTCATCAAGGATTTGATTGTCGCGCGACGGCGTGGCGCAGCCGTCAAAGCGCCCCGCGATGACGGCGGCGTCGAAGCCGAAGGTCCCCTCGGCAACAATATCGTCGGCCGTCCCGATCGTCAGCTGGGTGTACTTCTTGTCGCCGACATACCAGCGCACTTTCCAACGGCCCCCGCGAGCCTTCCTGCGATAACCAAGGCGAATATCGGGATCGACGCCGCGCCATGGATCCCGACATCAAGACGAGCCCAGGCGTTTCGCGTGGTGATTTTGGCGTCGAGTTTCGATGCAGCCATGGGCGATTTTGTCAAACCTCCGTCAAACCGTGCCCCCTAAGCCCGAGGATACCCATACGGACGGTTGTGGATCATGTATCTGATTTAATTATCTTTTCTTCGAACACCTGCGAACGGCTGCGGACGAAAAACCCAAGACTCTCACGTCGAAAACACGGGTTCGAGTCCCGTAGGGGTCACCAATATTTTCAATGACGGCAAGGTCGCCGCCGCCTCGATCGGAGGCGCGACGCTCAAATCCTGCCCTGTCCGGCGCGCCGAAGCCTTTCCGCGTAACGGGATTCAGGGCGCGACCCACCACAGGACTTCATAGGGCTGTAGCCGGAGGGCGCCCGCCGGCACGTCACGTCCGGTCAGCAGGTCCTTGCCCGGCACGTCCCACGGTCCCGGGCGATCGACCGCCTGCGCGGCTGCGGACAGATTGACGAGGCAGAGGAACGCCCGCCCCTCATCGCGCGCGAAAGCGAGAATGGCGTGGTTCGACAGCACGATCGGGGTCGCGCGCCCGGCAACCTGCAGATCGTTCAGCGCGCGGGCCGCGACGCCGAAGCGACGCATCGCTGCGAGCATGTGCCCGGCCGGCGTCTCCGCGGCATCGGAAGGATTGGCGCGATCCCAATCCATCGTCGGGCGCTGCAGCCAGCGGCCTTCGTCGCGGCGTGCCGGGTCGGCGGCGAAGGCCTGATCGTTACCGAGCGCGATCTCGTCGCCCATGTAGATCATCGGCCACCCGTCCAGCGCGTGGATCGTGCCGTACAGCGCGTTGAGCCGGGCGAGCGCGAGGTCCTGGTCGATATCGGGCCGCCCGAACCCGACCAGCGCCGCCGCCATCCCGTTGGTCGAGGGCACCCCGCCTGGCGCGGTCTGGAAACGCCTGCCGGCCGAAAAACCCTCCCCGTCATAGAAAGCCGACCAGCGCCTCAGATCGTCGACCGAGGCGTAATCGGCAAGCGCGTTCCAGATGAGATCATCGTGGCAGCGCACATAGTTCAGCCAGGCGCCCCGATCCGGACGCTGGGCCGACGCCGCGAGCATGGTACGCACGATGCCGGCATCCTGATCGGCCAGCCCGGCCCACAGCGCCGTCATCACGCCATTGTTATACGCCAGATCGCAACCGTCCCCATCATTGCCGAAAAACGGAATGACGTGCGCGGGGCTCTCGATCGCCTCGGTGAGCAGGATGACGCTGGGCGCCGCGAGATCGAGCGCGGCGCGAAACGCCGCCACGATGGCATAGGCTTCGGGCTGGTTGCGACAGGTCGTGCCCGCGCGCTTCCAGAGGAACGGCGCGCTGTCGAGACGGAAGCCCTGGACGCCCTTGTTGGCGAGGAACAGCAGGATCTCGAGCATCTCGTGAAAGACGTCGGGATTGGCGTAGTCGAGGTCCCACTGGAACGGATAGAAGGTCGTCCACACCCAGCCGCCGATCGCCGCTTCATAGGTGAAGTTGCCCGGGGCGGTGTCCGGGAACACCTCGATCAACGACGCATCCCACGCCGCGACCTCCGCCTCGCTCTCGACGATGTGATAATAAGCGCGATATTTCGCATCGCCCTGCCGCGCCCGTTCCGCCCACTCATGCTCGCGCGCGGTGTGGTTACACACGACGTCCAGCATCAGGCTCATGTCGCGGGCGCGCATTTCGGTCGCCAGCCGCTCCAGCGCCGCCATGTCGCCCAGCGCCGGCTCGACCTCGCGGTAATCGGCGACGGCAAATCCGCCGTCGCTGTCGGCCGGTCGCGCTTTGAGCAAGGGGAGCGGATGCAGCCAACGGATCCCCAGCGCCTGCAGGTAATCGAGCTTGTCGATCACCCCGTCGAGCGTCCCGGCGAAGCGATCGGTATAGCAGGCATAGACGGTCTCCCCGGACCGGGCGCCCCAGTCAGGATCCGCGCGCCGCAGGCGATCGAGTGCCTTCAGGTCGGAGGTGCGCTCCGCCGCCGCGCGATCGAGCGAGGCGCAGACGCGTTCGAACAAGGCGGGCGCCGCATCACGGTAAATCCGCTCGAGGCTCTTCGCGAGGTGATAACGAGCACTGCCGGTTTCAAGGTTCATGGCCTTGTACGAATCCTTGATAAATATAGCATTTTGTCTCGCGACCCGTCATGCAATCGGTTGCAAACGAGATCAAGCCCGATGTCTGTCGATGTCGCACCAGGCGTGCGTTCCACGCACCGGAAGCGCCGGATTGCCGTCAAATCACCGTCTCACGCTCTGCGCCGTCGGCATCGCGTTCCAACCGGGGCAGATCGTCGAAGATCATGGTCGGCGCTGTGGCAGCGGTTGCCGGCGGCCAGGCGGGCAGCCCCGCATGGCCGGGATCGCCGGTTCGGGCAAAGGCGAGGAGCGCGTCCGCCACGCGCGCGCTGAGCGCCGCGGCCTGTGCATTCCCCCCGGTCATGCTCGCGCAGCGATCGGTGTTGGCGAACATGAACGGAATGTCGAGGCAATGGAAGGCGCGCGGGCGCCCATCGAGCACCGGCGTCTGCCAGGTGAACCAGTAGAGATAGGCCGGCGCGCGGCTGTGTCGCGCCTTCGCCCGCGCCTGGTCGACCGCGCTCTGGCGGATCGGTGCGGCGGCGATGCGCGACCACAGGTCGAACGGCGAGGCATGGGGCGTGCGGCGGCGAAAAGCGGCGATCGCGGCGCGCCCACGGCCGGGGACGAAGGCCTCGACCCGCGCGACGAGATCGTCCTCGCTCATCGCTTCGAATTCGGGGTGATTGATCCCGGTGAAGAACTCGTTGAGCGTGGTGCCGATCATCATCGGCACATCGACCGAAAGATCGGGCAAATCGGCGCGATCGGGCGACGCCTGCACGGTGACGCCGTCGATTACCGGTGCGAAGCCGAGCGTATCGGCAAGGTGCCGGACATCGAGGAATCCGCCGGGCTTCGGATTGGCCCACGCCAGCACGGCTTCGCTCGCGCGGCGCAGATCGGCATAGGGCAGTGCCTGCAATCGATCGACATCGGCGGGGGCGACGCCGAGCTCGGCCAGCATCAGGTCCGACAATCGCCGGGCTTTCGCCGGGGTGGCACAGGGGGCGAAAGAGCCGCTCATCACGACCGCGCGATGGAAGAGACCGCGCGCCGCCGGCATGCCCATCAGCGTGGCGACCTTGGCGCCGCCGCCCGACTGCCCGAACAGCAGCACCTTCGACGGATCGCCGCCGAACTGTGCGATATTGTCGCGGATCCATTGCAGCGCCGCGACGATGTCGAGCATCCCGACATTGCCCGATTGCGCGTAGGCGGCGGCGCAATGCGACAGGTCGAGAAAGCCGAGCAGGTTGAGCCGGTGGTTGAGCGTGACGACAACAACATCACCACGCCGCGCAAGGGCATGACCGTCAAAGGCCGGCAGGTCATGTCCGGATCCGGCGGCAAAGCCGCCACCGTGCAACCACACCAGCACCGGACGCCGCCGCCCGTCGCCGAGGCCCGGGGTCCAGATATTGAGACGCAGGCAGTCTTCGCCCTCGACGCTGTCGTTCCACTGAAAGACGAACGCCTCCTCATCGTTGAGGCGGCCGGTTCCCTTATCTTGCGGCGCGACCGGTCCATAGGCGCGCGCGCTGCGTACGCCGCTCCAGGGGCGGGGCGGCTGTGGCGGGCGGAAGCGGTTCGTCCCCCCGGTATCCGCCCCATAGGGGATGCCCTTGAAGGTGAGGATATCGTCCTCGACATAGCCGGCGACGCGACCCGCGACGCAGCGGGCGATGGCGATATCGGCACCCGCCAGCAGCCTGCCCTTGCGCCGATCTGGACGTGGCGCGATGCCCGGACCGTTGCGGTCCGCCATAGCCGGCGACGCCGCCAGCGACACACCCATCCCGGCGGCGACGGCACCCTTCATCAATGCCCGCCGGTCCACGCCATCATCGCCCCCGGCCGAAACGCCTCGCGCCACCAGCGCCTCCTTCGCTATTGCCCCGCGCGGTTCCGCACGAGCGGATGACGGTGCCCCGAACGGTTCGGGCGCACCGTCATCTCCGCGTCACTTCGCATTGAGCCGGAAGGTGATGCCGATCGTACGCGGGCGCGGCCCGGCTAGCAGCGTTGGCCCATTGGCGGCGGTCGGCCCGCGATAATCGGACAGATTGTCGGCAAACAGGCGGATTTCGTACCGATCGAAACGAACCCCCGTGCTCATATTGTAGAGCTGATAGGGGTTGAGGGTGTTGACGGTGGCATCGCCGTTGCGCGCGCGGCCGATCGCGGTCATCGAACCGGTCAGGAAGAAATCATACGCCCCGAAATGATGATCGTACGACACGTCGCCGCGCCAGTTGAAGGGCGGCGTGTTGAGCAGGCGCTGGCCGTTGCCGATGCGCGGATTGGCCGTGCCGAACGCGGGCAGGACCCGGGTGAACTTCGAATCGTTGACGTTGCCGACGACCGACAGGACGAGGCCCTTTGCCGGGGTCCGCCACGTCGCCTCGATATCGACGCCGCGCGACCTGCCGTCGCCGAGATTGGCGAACGCCGCCAGCCCGATCGACGTGTTGAAGGCACTCTGGATGTTCGTGTATTTGATATCGTACAGGCTCAGCGCCAGCCGCAGCGCCCCGTCGAACAGGGTACCCTTCGTCCCGATTTCGAGGTTGCGCAGCTTGTCCGGCGTCAGCGAAAGTGCACTGGGAACGCCATCCGCGATCACCGCGTCGGCCTGTGCCTTCGACTGGAGGATGCCGCTGCGGAAACCCGTGCCGGCATTGAAGAAGACCAGCCAGTCCCGGTTGGGGTAATAGGCCAGATTGGTGCGCCAGGTCAGTGCGTCGGGATTGGCGTTGCTGAACACATGCGCGCCGTTCGACAGCGAGTCCGAACTTCTCTTGTCGTTGAAGTAGCGCAGGCCGACCAGCGGCACGAGCTTGCCGCCGAACAGTTCGTAACTCACTTCCGAGAAGACCGCGACATTCTTCGTCCTGGTTATGGTGTTGCCGCTGAGCGCGAGCGTCGGGAAGTTGATGTCGAAGGTGTAGAGGCCGGTCGCGTTCTGGTAAAAGACGCCGGCGACGCCGTGGAACGGCCCGGCACCCGAGGTGGAAACCCGGAATTCGTTGACGAAATTGTGCGCGTTGCCGCCATTGTTCAGGATGCCGATACCCAGCGGCGCGCCGAGGTTCAGGCCGACCTGGAAACCGCCGGGCAGCGATTTCTGATAGGAGGTCGCATTGGTGACCGTGACCTTGCCGAAATCATGGATGATCGTGCCCGAGAAATATTCGGCGCGACGGCGATCATAGCCGACGACGTTGCCCTGATAGGCCGCGTAGGGCGGATCCAGCGAGTTGATGACGTTCAGGTAATGCTGGTCCGTGCTGAAATACCAGGCGCGCAGGCGCACGGTGGTCAGGGCATCCGGCTTCCACAGCAGCACCGCCTGGAGGTCCTTGGCGACGACGTCGTTGGCGTCCTTCTCGCGCGGCGTGCCGGTCGGCGCGCCGGCATAGATATCGGCGGTGCCGGCACGGTAATCATAACCGCCGCTGATGCGCAGCGCGAGCGTATCGGTCACCAGCGGGATCGATAGCGCGGCGGCGGCGCGGTAATTGACCTTGCTGGCATCGCGTGTCGTGGAGATTTCCGCCTCGCCCGCCTCGGTGATGCTTTGCAGGTCGGGGTTCTTGGTGTGGTAGATGATCGTGCCGGCCGCCGAGCCCTGGCCATAGAGCGTTCCCTGCGGGCCACGCAGCACTTCGACCCGGTCGATGTCGAAGTAATTGATCGGCGGGGCGCTCTGGTTGTTGGGTACGCCGAAGGGCGTATCGTCGAGATAATAGCCGACCAGGCCGTCGCCGATCGGGCCGCCGGCACCGGAGCCGCGGAAGGAATAGATGCGATAGCCCGCGCCGATCTCCTGCGCCTGCGAAGCGCCGGGGATGAGCTGGATCAGGTCGGCGCCATCGCGGATGTTGCGCTCCTTGAGAGTCACCCCGGAAAAAGCCTGGATTGCCTGCGGTACGCGCATGAGCCGCTCGGCACCCGTTTTCGACGCGGTCACAACGATATCGCCGCTCTCGTCGGTGGTCGCCTGCGACGTCGCATCGGGCCGGCTTTGCGCAGCCTGCTGGGCGAGCGCCGGCAGCGCGGTCATCGCGGCGACACAGGCGGCGAGCGAGACACCGGCGCGCATTGCGGCGACGCGGCGGACGACCGGATTCTCGTCATGATCGAATGCACGGCATTCTGCGGCGCACGGGTGCTTTGTCATGGTCTTCCTCTCCTGTTTTTACGACCGTTCTTTGCAATCGGTTGCATGGTGCTATCACGACGTAACGATCTCGACAAGATGCGACGTGCGTGCGTTGTGGCCGGGAAGCCGGCCTGCCCGCCTACGCTTGGGACAAGGGCGTGAAGGCCGCGCGCAACGCGCTCTTCCACGCCGCGGTAAACTCGCCGGCCACACGCGATTGCGGGGCGATGAAATCGAACCCGTGATAGGCGCCGGGGGTCACGTGAAGCTGCGTCGCGACCCCGGCGCGCACGAGCCGCGCCGCATAGGCAATGTCTTCATCGACAAACAGATCGATCGCACCGACGCCGATGAAAGCGGGGGGAAGACCGGCGAGATCGGCGGTGCGCGCCGGCACCGCGCCATAGGGCACGGACGGAGAGCCCGCCGGCCGCCCCAGAAAGCTGCTCCAGCCGAATCGATTGCCCGCTTCGTTCCATCCGATCGTACCGATGAAGGGGGGAACGCGGCGCGTGCTGCCGGTGCGATCGTCGAGCATCGGGTAGATCAGCACCTGATAACATAGCGGGATCGTGCGGCGGTCGCGCGCCGCGATCGCCAGCATCGCCGCCAGCCCGCCGCCGGCACTCTCGCCCATGACCGCGATGCGCGCACGGTCCACACCGAGCATGGCGGCGTTGTCGTGCAGCCATGAGAGCGCGCTGTAGCAATCGTCGAGCGGCCCGGGAAACGGGGTTTCGGGGGCGAGACGATAATCCGCTTCGACCACCACGCAATCAAGCTCGGCGGCGAGTCGCTGCGACGCGACGATCGTATCGGCGACACGCCCGAGGATCATGCCGCCGCCATGGATATGCAGAACCGCCGGGCGCGGCGGGCCGCCGGCCCTGACGCCGATCACCGTCACGGCGACCGGCGGCGCGCCCCTCGCGCCCGGCACGGTGCGACGCTCGACCGTTGCGGCAGGCGGCGGCAGCGGCGGCGCGGCCGGGGGGACGTGCAGCCGTATGTCGCGGACGGCGGCCGGCGTGAGCGGTGACGGCAGCCGGTGCGACAGGATCGTCCGGGCGCCGGCGCGCAGCTCGGGATCGACGCGGCGGAGGATCTCGTCCGTGCCGGCTTCGGCGGGGATGACGCCACCACCAAGGGCGTTCGCCAGGCCGGGCAGCGCCACGCCTGAAGCGAGCAAGCCGAGCTGGAAACTCCTGCGCGTCATCGTCATTTTCGCTCTCCTCACCTGGCCGTCGGCGCCGCCACGCTCTGCTCTTTTTGTCGCCGATGGCGCAATCGATTGCAAGATTAATGCGGTTACCCTTGCAAACGATTGCGGAGTGTTGCTTATCTCCCTTCCACGACGAGGCTAGCCCTCGCGTTCGGAACAGGCAGGTCGGCCCAAGGCGCCGATATCGGGCAGGAGAGGCAGTGCCATGAGGATCCGTGTTTTGGGACGTATTGCCAGAACGATCGTGGCGGGATCGATGCTCATACCGCTGACGCCGCCCGTCGCCGCGCAGACCGCCGGCCCGCCCGCGGTGCAGGTCGACGAGCAAGGCACGGTACGGGTGCCCGCGATGACGGTGCCGGTGTCGAGCATGCTGAGCCCGGAAGCCAGGGCCTATGTCGCCGACCATCTCCGCCAGATGCAGCAGCCGGCGCTGCTCCAGCAGAAGAACGGCGTGCCCGTCTTCATGGCGCCCTATCTCGCGCGCCAGAACGCGCTGTTCGCGTACAGGCGAATCGAGACGAAGATCGGCAATGTGCCGGTGTTGGACTATGCGCCCGCCGCCGGGATCGCCCCGGGCAGCCGCCACCGCGTGCTGATCAATCTCCATGGCGGCGGCTTTTCAGGATGCTTTCCCGGCTGTGCCGAACTCGAATCGATCCCGCTCACCACACTGGGACGCATCAGGGTGGTGTCGGTCGATTACCGCGAGGGCCCCGACCATCGCTTTCCCGCCGCGAGCGAAGATGTCGCAGCGGTCTACCGCGCGCTGCTGAAGCGATATCCGGCGAAGAATATCGGCATCTATGGCTGCTCGGCGGGGGGAATGCTGACCGGCATGGCGACGGCGTGGTTTCAGACGCACGGCCTGCCACGCCCCGGCGCGATCGGCATCTTCTGCGCGGGAACGACGATGTCGGGATTCGGCTTTGGCGGCGACGCCGATTTCGTCACCGCGCCGCTGGGAGAGGGCCGCCCCGCCCCGGCCTGGCCACCTGCGGGCCCGAACACGGCGACCAGATTACCCTATTTCGCCGGGACCGATCCCAGCGATCCGCTGGTTTCCCCCGGCGCCTCGGACGCGGTGATCCGCCGCTTTCCGCCGGCGCTGATCATCACGGCATCACGTGGCTTCGAGTTCAGCGCGGCAGTCCACGCCCATAGCCAGATGGTCCGGCTGGGGGTCGATGCCGATCTGCATGTGTGGGAAGGCCTGTTCCACGGCTTCTTCTACAATGCCGACGTGCCCGAATCGCGCGAGGCCTATGACGTCATGCTGCGCTTCTTCGATCGTCACCTCGGCCGCTAATGTTCCGCGGCGAGGGCATCCCGTGATGGAGGCGGCTGCCGTGGTCGGCGACTTCGTGCCATTGCCTGCCCCTTTCGGACGCGGGCGGATGTTCGTCCGGCGCGGGTTCGCGTCCCGTCATCTGTTGGCGCGCGACGTCTTCGTGTGGGTGCCCGATGGCCCGGCCCCGTCTGCCGGATTCCCTGCTCTCTATCTGCAGGACGGGCAGAATCTGTTCGACGCTGGGCTGGTGCCGTTCGGAACGGCGTGGGAAATCGACCGCAGCATGTCGCGGCTCGCCGATGCGCGCCTGATCACCCCGGCGATCGTGATCGGGGTCGCGAGCACGGCGGCTCGTTTCACCGACTATGCCCCGACATCGATCCTCGACCGACTATCCGACGCGGCCCGCGTTACGGTGGAATCATTCTGGGGCGGGGCGGCCCGTTCCGACGCCTATGCCGCGCTGGTCATCGAGGACGTGAAACCGCTGATCGATGCGCATTTCCCGACCTGTCCGCATGCCGATGCCACCTTCCTGGGTGGATCGTCGCTCGGCGCGGTGGCCGCGCTCGAGACGCTGGCGCGCTATCCCGATCGCGTCGCCGGCGCGGCCTGTCTGTCGGCGCATTTCAGCCTGCTCCCGGTAACCGGGGCCGAGACGCTGCCCGATGGCTTTGCGGTCGACGTGACCCGGGCGGTGGCCGATTTCGCCGACACCAGCCTGCCGCCGGCCGGCCGGCATGCCCTGTGGATCGACCGAAGCGGGCTGGGCATAGATCGTCATTATGAACCAACGCATGCGGCGATCGGCGCGGCGCTGCGCGGGCTGGGATATGTCGACGGCGTGGATCTGGCGATGCGCTGTTACCCCGGCGTCGGCCATGACGAAGATGCGTGGCGCGCGCGGCTGGACGATGCGCTGACCTTCCTGTTCGGCCATGCCGCGCGATCGTGCCGCGCGGCGCGGGTCGGGATCAGCTGACCGCGGCGGCCTGGTCGGTCGCGCGCCGCGGCTCGCGCGCCCAAAGCACACACAGCGCCGCCAGCCCCATCAGCACGCCGCACAAGGTGAGCACGTTGCGCGCGTCGCCGCCTAGCCAGCTGTCGAAATAAAGCGGCATCGTCGCCGCGTTGAGCAGCATCGGCGCGACGATCATCATGTTGAAGATGCCCATATAGACGCCAGTGCGCTCGGGCGGGATCGTGTTCGACAGGATGATGTAGGGGTTGCCCATGATGCTGCCCCAGCCGAGCCCGATGCCGATTGCGGGGAGAAACAACCAGGTGGCGCCGGTAATATGCGGGATCGCCAGCATCCCGATCCCCGCCGCGACGAGACAGATCGAATGCATCGTCGCCGCGCCCCAACGGCGCGTCAGCGGCACCATCGCCAGTGCCGCGACGAACGCCACGCCATTGTAGAAACCGCCCAGCATGCCGTTGTCGAGCACGGCGCGACGAAACCCTTCGGACAGCGGATTGGCCTCGCCATAGACCGAGCGGCTGATCGCGTAGATGACGTAATTCCAATAGGCGAACATCGCATACCATTGGAACAGGCTCATCAGCGCGAGCTTGCGCATCGTCGGCGGCATGGTGACGATCGCATCCCAGATCTCACCCAGCGTCGCGCCGATCGTGCGGGATTTGGCGGCGATCGTCGCGCGCGCCTGTGCGCTCAGCGGCAGTTCGGGGACGCGCAGGATCGACCACAGAATCGTCGTGAAGGACAATACCGCACCGATCGTGAAGGCAGCGCGCGTGATGACCGGAATGTTATGCGAATCCACCGCGTTGATGTCGAAGCCGAGCGCGTTGACCATGAAGCTCGGCGCCAGATAGGCCAGCATCTGCCCCAGTCCGGTGAAGGCGCTTTGCGACAGGAAGCCGAAATTGCGCTGCTCAGGCAAAAGCCTGTCGCTGACATAGGCGCGATACGGCTCCATCGTGATGTTGTTGCCGGCATCGAGGATCCACAAGGTGCACACCGCGGCCAGGATCGTCGGGCTGAGCGGCATCACGAGCAGGCCGATCGAGCAGAGCACCGCGCCGAACAGGAAATAGGGCGTGCGCCGGCCCCAGCGCGACGCCGTCCTGTCGCTCATCGCGCCAATCAAGGGCTGGACGAGCAGCCCGGTCAGGGGACCCGCCAGTTGCAGCAATGGCAAGCTCGCCTCGTTGGCGCCGAGATAGGAATAGATCGGCGCCATGTTCGACTGCTGCAGGCCGAAGCTGAATTGCAGGCCGAGAAAACCGAGATTCATCTCGATGATGCGCAGCAGCGAGAGGCGCGGTTTGAAGGTGTCGGTCATCGTTTACCGAGCCACGAATCGAACAGCGCGGGCCACTCGGCGTTGGGCGTGCCGGGCAACCCCAGAGCGAAGCCATGGCCGCCGCGTTCGAAGAAATGCGCCTCGGCCGGCACCCTGGCGGCACGCAGGGCCGACAGCATCCAGAAGCTGTTCTCGGGCGGGGCCGCCGTATCGTCGAGCGCGTGGGCGAGGAAGGTCGGCGGGGTGATGGCATCGACATGGCGATCCGGCGAGCGACGCGCGATCAGCGCTTCGCCCGGGTCGGGGCCGAGCAGATAGGCGGCGCTCTGTGGATTGGTGAAGTGCGGTGCGAGCGTGATGACCGGATAGATCAATCCCGCCGCCCAGGGGCGCGGATCGTGCCGGTCGATCGCGTCGCGCGCGGCATAGGTGGGCTCGGCGAATCCGGTCGCCAGCGATGCGGCGAGATGCCCGCCGGCCGAATAGCCCAGCACTGCGACCCTGGCGGGGTCGAGCGCGTAGCGCAGCGCGTTGGCGCGGATGACGCGCATCGCGCGCTGCGCATCCTGTAGCGGGACGATCGAACGATGGCTCCACCCTTCGCCCGGCAGGCGGTGGATCAGCACGAACACAGTGTAGCCCCGCGCGGCGAACGCTTGCGCGGTATCGCCGCCTTCATGCGTGCCGACGATGAAGGTGTAGGCGCCACCCGGGATGAGCAGGATGGCGGCGTTGTTGGCGATGCGCGGGCGAAAGACATGCAGCGCGGGCGTTGCCACGTTGCGGAAGAAGCCCGGCGGACTGTCGGGCGGCAGCGGTTGCGCCTGAAAGCCCGTCTCGGGCGGCGTGCCCTGCCATAGCGGCAGGACCTCCGCCGCGCGCCATGCGGGAGAGAGCGGGCCGAGCGGGCCGGACGGCTTGGGGGCAGCCTGTGCGCTCCGCGCGACGGCGGCCGAGCCGAGGATCAGGCCCACGCCGCCCGCCGCCAGTACGCTACGCCGATCGATCGATGCGGATGTCGCGTCGAACGATGGTTCGGTGTGCGCCGTGCGACGCATCAACCGCCCACCGCAAAAGCAGCCTTGAGCGCGCTTTTCCAGGCCGCGGTGAATTCGCGCGAGACGCGTGCCTCCGGCACGACGAAATCGAAGGCGTGGAATGCGCCGGGCGTGACATGGAGCTGGGTGGGCACGTCGGCGGCGATCAGTCGGCGCGCATAGGCCATGTCCTCATCGGCAAACAGATCGATCGCGCCGACGCCGATGAAGCAGGGCGGCAGTCCCGCGAGAATGGCGGTGCGCGCCGGCACCGCCCGCGCCGGCACGCGCGCCGACCCTGCCGCAACGCCAAGAAAGGCGCTCCATCCGAAGGCATTGGCTTCGGCCGACCAGCCGATCGGCGTGGCGCGCGACGGCGCGACCGGCGTGCTGCCGGTGCGGTCGTCGAGCATCGGATAGATCAGTAGCTGATAACAGAGCGGGATCTCCCGGCGATCGCGCGCCATGATCGCCAGCAGCGCAGCGAGGCCGCCCCCGGCGCTTTCGCCCATCACGGCGATCCGCGTGCGATCGACGCCCAGCGCGGCGGCATTGCGGTAGAGCCAGGCGAGTGCCGCATAATTGTCCTCGACCGGCCCGGGATAGGGCGTTTCGGGCGACAGGCGGTAGTCGACATTGACCACCACGCAGTCGAATTCGGCGGCGATCGTCTGGCAAAAGACAGTCATGTTCTGCGCGCGGCCCGACACCATACCGCCGCCATGGATATGCAGGATTGCCGGACGCGGCGCCGGGGTGCCGGCCTTCGCGCCGATCAATTGTATGGCAACGTCGGGATCGCCGCGTTTTCCGGGAACGGTTCGCGCCTCTACCGCCGCTGCCGGCGCAGGGAGCGTCGGCGGCGCGACCCATGAGGCGCGCACGGCAGGCAGAGCGGCACGGGTCATCGGCGGGAAATGCTGCGCGAGCATCGCTTGCGCGGCCGCCCTGAGTTCCGGATCGACGAGCCCGAGAGGGTCCGGCCGGCCTGGTGTCGCCGACAGCGCGCCGGCGACAGGCGCCAGCATCCAGGAGGCGCCGACCGCCGCGAAACCCAGGTGTAGATCGCGTCGCGTCAGCGTCATGCCGCCCCTCCTTGTTGCAGTATCTGCAATCGATTGCGTAACAGGCTTCCTACATCGGTAATCGGTGAACCGCAATTGCCCTTGTCTGGCAACAGGCCGGGCGTCGACGGCGCTACGCTCGTCCGTTGCACCACCGGGTGGATGCGGTATGAAAGGCCATGCGACCGCCCAAGACCAATCTCCCCGGCGGTAAGGCCAGCGGCCCGCTCAAGATGACCGACATCGCGAAACTGGCGGGCGTCTCGACGTCGACCGTATCGCGCGCGCTGGCCGAGAGTCCGTTGATCCCGGCAACGACCCGCCGGCAAATCCAGCAAATCGCGATCGAGCATGGTTATGTCATCGATCAACGCGGTCAACGGCTGCGGTCGAACCGCACAAATACCATTTGCGTCGCGATCCCGCTCGGCCACGAAGCCGATCAGCTCATTTCCGATCCCTTCTTCCTGCAGCTGTTCGGCCATCTCGCCGATGAAATCTCGGCGCGGCATTATGATGTATTGCTGTCGCGCATCCCGTCGCCCGCGCCGGGCTGGCTTACCCGGCACGTCCAGTCGCAAAAGGCCGACGGGTATATCGTGGTCGGCCAGAGCAACCAGCATGCCGAGATCAATGCGGCCGCGCGCACCTTCCTGCCGCTGGTGGTATGGGGCGCGCATCTGCCAGAACAGGCCTATTGTTCGGTAGGGTCCGACAATGTCGGCGGCGCGCGCGCCGCGGTCGACGCGTTGTTGCAGGCCGGACGGCGGCGTATCGTGTTTCTCGGAGCGACCGCCCTGCCCGAGATCGAGATGCGCTTGCGGGGCTATGTCACCGCGCTCGAGCGGGCGGGAATCGCCATCGACGAGACGCTGATCCAGCCGGCACACTTCACCGGCGATACCGCACTTGCCGCGGTGCAGAGCCTGATCGCGCGCGGCGTCGAATTCGACGGCATCTTCGCCGCTTCGGACGTCATCGCGCTGGGCGCGTTGCGCGCCTTGCAGACCGGCGGCTTCAGCGTGCCCCAGGACGTCTCGGTGATCGGCTTCGACGATCTCGAGCTCGCCGAACATTCGCATCCGCGCCTGACGACGGTACGCCAGGATCTCGCCCACGGCGCGGCCGCGCTGGTGGAATTCCTGTTTCGTCGCCTCGATGGCGAGGAGACTCCCTCCGCGACCTTGCCGGTGCGGATCGTCGAACGCGATTCGGTTTGAACAATGGGCAATGGCAGCCGCCAGCATGTGAGTGCGGGTATAGTTGCGTCCAAACCTTTGTATCTACTGGGGCGTAGTGCTCCGGGTCTCGACGCGCTTTGCATTAGTGGGAAACGATAGCCCTTGTCGTCCGCCGGCACGCTGCCTCACGCCGATTCGCGCCTATGGGTCACATCGCGAATCCACGTGAGTGCACGGATCGCGCGTGGCCAGCCAAGCGTCGTGATCGCCAGATAGGCGACATGCTCCAGCTCCTCGCGCTGCAGCCCCTCGGCCAATGCCCGGCGGCAATGCGAGTGCGTCGCGCCCTCGGAATCGGCGCCGATCGCCAGCGCGAGATTGACGAGGCGGCGCGTGCGTTCGTCGAGCGGCCCCGCATCGCCGGCGGCGGCGCCGAGCTTTTGAAAGGCCTCCCAGACTTCGGGCTTGTCGCGGGCAACGCGGCCAGCCGCGCCCGGAAGCGGCACCTCCGGAGCGTCGGTAAGCTCGCTCGATTGGGTCTGCCTCATGGTTACGCTCCTCGCTCGCGGTCGGCCGGCGTCGCGTTGCGACGCTTCAAGCTCGCGGCGAAGATGGCCGCAAGTTCAGACAAGCGGGCATAACCCAATGGCGCGGTGAATCAACTTGAGCCGCCGCGGTGAAATCCGTTCTTATCCGATCCTGTCGCGAGTTCTTGCCGTGGAATCGGCGACCGGCGCGTGGTTCGATGCGCACCCACCACCGCATTCGGCGGCGAGATTGGCCTTCATGATTTCGGCGAGTGCCGCCTGTGCCGGGTCCGATGCATCACGCGCCGCGGAAATCAGCCGGGTCCAATGCTCGTCGGTCGCCCGATTGACGAAGTCGGCCACGACCGCGCGCACATAGGCTGAGGCCTCCATGCCGGTCGCCGAGGCTGTGTCGCGAAGCTGCCGCGCGACTTGCGGGTCCGTCGCTTCGAGCCATGGCACGAGCCGGTCGGCCGCCAATCCATTGCCGATCAGATCGCCGAGACAGGCCGAACCTTCCGTCACGCCACCGCGTTCGTCGAATGCCAGCGCAATCCCCTTGCCGCTCGCCGCCTCGGCGAGCGCGGCGACATAGCGTGAGGCTGCAACGGTCCAGGCCCGGCTTTCGAGGTGGAGTCGAATCCGTTCGGCGGCGATGTCGAACGGCAGATCCCGGCTCTCGATGCTGCGTTCGAGCTTGAGGATGTGCCAGCCGAAACGTGAGCGGACCGGCTCCGCAGCAACCTGACCGGGCGCGAGGCCGAGCAGCGCATCCTCGACCTCCGCTACGAGGTCGCCGCGTTGCAGTTGGCCGAGCGAGCCGCCGGTTGCGGCAGACGGGCAGTCGGAGTGATCGCGCGCCAGCTCCGCAAAGGTGCCGATGCCCTCGGCAAGGATGCGGGACAGGCGGTCCGCAGCCGCGCGGGCAAGTGCGACGTCGGCGGCGACGTCGGAGCGCGGCTCGATCAGAATATGCGCTGCCTCGTAAAGCGCGGGGCTGCGGAATTTGGCCCGCTGTCCCTCATAGACCCGGCGGCATTCCGCATCGGTCGGCAGCGTGATCTCGATTTCCGCCTCGAGCACGGCCCGCACCAGTGCGGCTTCGGCGGTTTCCTCGCGGCCATCCTCGTCGAGTTCGGGCTCGGGCGCGAGGCCAAGCTCTGCCGCGCGGTGAAGCAGCAGCGCCTTGGTCGCCAGTGCATGGCCCGCGGCGGTGCGGGACTCCCCGATCGTTCGCCCGGGATGGTTCTGGGCTTCCTTGGCGATCAGCGCCTCGGGAATCTCGACGCCGTGGACCACGATCGCGCGCATCATCTTGCTCCAGTCTTGGGATAGACGGGCGCCACCGCCAGCGGGCGCGGTGGTATCGGCCGCTTGGTTCTGACGACCTGCCACCCGCGGCGACCGAGGTACCAGACCGGCGCCGAAAGCATGTGAACGAGACGGGTGAACGGAAACACGAGCAGGATCGTCATCCCGAGGACGAGGTGCATCTTGAAGACCGGATGCACGTCGGACACGACATCGGCGATGCCGGGCTGGAAGGTGAACACGCCTTGCGCCCAGACCATGAACTTGAGCATCTCATGTCCGTCGAGGTGCTGGGCGGAAACGGGGATCGTCGCGAGGCCGAGGCTGAGCTGGAGCATCAGCAGCACCAGGATCGCGATGTCGCTAAAACTCGAGGTCTTGCGGATGCGCGCGTCGAACAGCCGACGGTGGAGCAACAACAACCCGCCGGCGAGGCAGAGCAAGCCCGCTATGCCGCCCGCGCTCATGGCGAGGATCTGCTTGGCGCCGTGCGGCACGCCCAATGCGTCGAACACCCAGATCGGGGTCAGCAGGCCGACGAAATGCCCAGCGAAGATGGTCAGCACGCCGAGGTGGAACATCACCGATCCGGCGACGAGCTGCTTGCGGCGGAGCAGCTGCGACGACCCCGATCGCCAGGTATATTGCTCGCGATCAAAGCGGATGACCGAACCCACCACGAGCACCGTCAACGCGATATAGGGATAGATGCCGAACAGGATTTGGTTGAGGTCCATCGCTTGCTCCTCAGGCGGCCGCGCCGGCGCCGTGGCGCGACGCGGGAGGGACGGCCATCGCGCTCACCAGCGCCTCGGCCTTGGGGCAGCCGGTCTCAGCGGGACCGAAGGTCACCGCGGTTTCGGCCCAGAGTTTGTCCATCGCTTCCAGATCGCCCGGATCGTCGTCGGGCTCCTGCATCAGTGCCGCGAGCGCCTCGGCATCCGCAGGGTCGCCCGCGAGCGCACTCAATGCGCCGAAGACCGCGCGATAGGAGCTGTCGCGCTTGTGAAGCCGCTGGCCGAGCGCGGCGAGCACATGCGAGGCCTCGCCGAGCAGTGATGCCGCCTCGGCATCGGGCAAGGTCGAGAGGAATTCGAGGAATACCGGCAGATGATCCGGCAGCTCGTTCGCCGAGAGTTCGAGGCCGCGGCCGCGATAGAGCTCAAGCAATGCGACCATCGCCGGGCCGCGCTCGCGGCTTTCGCCGTGCACATGCTCGTAGAGGTTGAGCGACAGCGAACGCGTGCGATCGAACAGCCAGACATAGCGTTCCTGGACGTCGAAGATGTCGCCCGCCGCGAGATCGGCCGCAAGCCGCGCGAGTGCGCGCCGGATCGGGGCGGGGACCAGCGCCTCGGCATCGATCGCCTCGATCGCTGCCGGGGCAAGTGCCTGCACCTCGGGGGTGGGATAGCGCAGCAGCAGCGCGAGCGCGCGATAGGTGAGGGCCATCGTCAGAGCTCCATCGGGGTTTTGGCGTGGACCAGCTTGCCGGGGCGCTTGTTGGGGCCGAACATCCCGATCTTGGTGTGTCCGTCCGAACAGCCGTTGCCGAAGGTGAAGCCGCACCCGCCGCGCAGCCCATAGGCGTCCTCGGCATTCTCGCGGTGCGTGGTCGGGATGACGAAGCGATCCTCGTAATTGGCGATCGCCATGTAGCGGTACATGTCCTCGATCTGTGCTGCGGTCAGCCCGACCTTCTCGGCGATCGGATGGTCGATCCTGCCGTCCACGGTCTTGGCGCGCATGAAGCCGCGCATCGCCAGCATTCGCTCGAGCGCGAGCACCACCGGCGGCTCGTTCCCCGCAGTCAGCAGATTGGCGAGATAGCGGACCGGAATCCGCAGCGACTTGACGTCGGGCATGTCGCCATCGACCTCCAGCGCGCCCGACGCCGCCGCGTTCTGGATCGGCGACAGCGGCGGCACGTACCAGACCATCGGCA
>JAZJXZ010000006.1:120483-127080 GCA_040390605.1 Pseudomonadota bacterium | reverse complement strand
ACCGCTACATCACCGACCGCTTCCTGCCCGACAAGGCGATCGACCTGATGGACGAAGCGGCGAGCCGCATCCGCATGGAGGTCGAATCCAAGCCGGAGGAGATCGAGATCCTCGACCGGCGTATCATGCAACTCAAGATCGAGCGCGAGGCGCTGAAGCGCGAGACCGACGAAGCGTCGATCGAGCGGCTCGGCAATCTCGATGGCGAACTCGCCAATCTCGAACAGCAATCGGCCGAGCTGACCACCCGCTGGCAGGCGGAGAAGGACAAGATCTCGGCCGAGGCGAAACTCAAGGAACAGCTCGACGCCGCGCGGCTCGAACTCGAGCAGGCGCAGCGTGCCGGCGACCTCGCCAAGGCGGGCGAGCTTTCCTATGGCCGCATCCCCGAGCTGACCCGCAAGGTCGAAGAGGCGCAGGGCGCGGCCAAGGGCGCGATGTTGCGCGAGGAGGTCACCGCCGACGACATCGCCGCGATCGTCAGCCGCTGGACCGGCATCCCGGTCGAGCGGATGCTGGCCGGCGAGCGCGACAAGCTGCTGGCGATGGAGGCGACGATCGGCAAGCGCGTGATCGGCCAGGCCGATGCGGTGCGCGCCGTGTCGACCGCGGTGCGCCGCGCGCGCGCCGGCCTGCAGGACCCCAACCGGCCGCTGGGCAGCTTCCTGTTCCTCGGGCCGACCGGCGTCGGCAAGACCGAGCTGACCAAGGCGCTGGCTGAGTTCCTGTTCGACGATGCCAATGCGATGGTGCGCATCGACATGAGCGAGTTCATGGAGAAGCACTCGGTCGCGCGGTTGATCGGCGCCCCTCCCGGCTATGTCGGGTACGAGGAAGGCGGCGTTCTGACCGAGGCGGTGCGCCGGCGCCCCTATCAGGTGGTGTTGTTCGACGAGGTCGAGAAGGCGCATGGCGACGTGTTCAACGTGCTGCTGCAGGTGCTCGACGACGGGCGCCTGACCGACGGCCAGGGCCGCACGGTCGACTTCACCAACACGCTGATCGTGCTGACGTCGAACCTCGGCAGCCAGTATCTCGCCAACCAGCCCGACGGCGAGCCGGTCAGCGCGGTCGAGCCGCAGGTGATGGAGATCGTGCGCGGCCATTTCCGTCCCGAATTCCTCAACCGGCTGGACGAGATCATCCTGTTCCACCGCCTGGGACAGAGCGAGATGGCGCCGATCGTCGACATCCAGGTCGCACGCGTCGGCAAGCTGCTGGCGGATCGCAAGGTCGTGCTCGACCTGACCGAGGGTGCGCGCAACTGGCTGGGCCGGGTCGGCTACGATCCGGTGTACGGCGCGCGGCCGCTGAAGCGGGCGGTGCAGCGTTACCTGCAGGATCCGCTGGCCGACATGATCCTGCGCGGCGATGTGCGCGACGGGTCGACGGTCCGGGTCGAAGAGGGCGACGGCAAGCTCAGCCTCACCATCGCCGCATAAAAAAGGGGCGGCTTCCTCGCGGAAGCCGCCCCCATATTTTTGCCCGAAGGCGCGGATCAGAACTTGAAGTTCGCACCCGCGCGGAAGAACCGCCCGACGATCCCTGACTGGGTCCAGGTCGGGTTGTAGTTCGCCGCGGCACCGGCATAGTTGGCCGGGTTGAGCGGCGCCGAGCGGTCGAACAGGTTGAGCACGTTCACGTAGAAGGTGAACTTGTCATTGACCTTGACCTGGCCGACCAGATCCACGTCGATGAAGCTCTTCGTACGGCAGCCGAAGTTCGGATCGGTACCACCGTACAGATTGTCCGCGCAGCTGGTCGCGCCGTGGCCGACCTGGTCCTCGGCGACCGACTTGTAACCGCTGACATAATAAGCGGTGCCGGTCAGCGTGAACTTGCCGAACTCGAAGCTGTTCATCCAGTTGGCGCGCCACTTCGGCGTACCGGCGCCCGACGACAACACGTACGGCGCCTGGGTGCCGACATAATGATCGTAGGGCGAATTGGCGTCCGGCTTGAAGTTGTACTTGAAGATGTCCGTAGCCTCACCCTGGCTGGTCCACTTCACCGGACCCAGGTTGAAGCGAACCGTGGCCGAGATGTCGAGGCCCGAGGTGATCAGCGCCGCGGCATTGGCGTAGGGCGAGTTGACGATCAGCACCTTGCGGATCGCGTTCGGCGCCTGCGGATCGGGATCGTCGAGCACGAACGAATAACCGGCCGGGATCGGTTGACCCGAATAATAGGCCGCCAGCGCCGCACCCGCGAGCGGACCGCCCGCGATCACGTCGGTCTTCTTGATGTTGTAATAGTCGACCGAGAGGCTCAGCCAGTGCGCCGGCTCGAACACCACGCCGCCGGTGAAGCTGCGCGACTTTTCGGGCTTGAGGTTCGGGTTGGACGCGCTGTTGTAACCGATCGAGAAGGGCTGGACATAGGCGTCGTTGTTGTGCGCCGCCACGACGGCGGCGGGAAGCGTGTAGTTGGTGTAGCCGATCACCGCGCCGCTCTGTGATTCCGCGAAGCTCGGTGCACGGAAGCCGCGCGAATAGGTCCCGCGGAACATCAGGCCGTGGATCGGCGTGAACTTCGCGCCGATCTTCGGCGAGAAGCTGCTGAACCCGTCCGAATAATGATCGTAGCGGCCCGACGCGTTGATATCCAAGGTCGACAGCACCGGCGCGTCGATTTCGAAATAACCGGCCCAGATCGTACGCTTGCCCGCCGCGGTCACGGCATTCAGGCCGAGGAAGGCGTTGTTGGCATTGGCGTTGGGGTTGTCCAGCGTCTCGCGACGGACCGATCCGCCGACACCGACCTGAAGCGCGCCGCCCGGAAGCTGGAACAGCTCCTTGGTCAGGTTACCCTGGATCATGTACAATTCGCTCTTCGCCGTGGTGATCGCGGCGGGCGAAAGCGCGTCGATCACCGACCGCGGCGTCAGTGACGGATTGACGAAATTATAGGTGCCGTTCGCGATCGCCGAAGTGAGCCCGGCGATGTTGATATAACCCTCGTTGATGCCCTTCACGTCGCTGCGGGCATAGGTCGCGTCGACCGAATAGGCCCAGCCCTCGCCGAACCTGCCGCTGATGCCGCCGGCAATGCGATAGACGTCGTTGATGGTGGTCGCGCGCTGGATCAGCTCGGGGAAGGCGTAGGAAATCTGCGCATCGACGCAGCTTACGCCCTCGACGCAGCCCGCCACCGCATAGGGGTTGTTCGGGTTGAGCTGGCCGTTGGACAGGATCGCCGGCAGCACGAGGTTGGTCGTGTTGATCGGGTTGCGCTGCCGGATCGAGAAGGGCGCCGCCACCGAAAAGACCTTGCTGTGATAATAGGTGCCGGTCAGATAGGCCTGCGCATTGGCGCCGACATTCGCGGTGAGGTGCGCGGTCGCGCCATAGCGGGTCTGCTCCGGCTGCAGCGTGCCATAGGGGATCGTGTTCTCTTCGCAATAGTCGCCGGTCGCGTCGTTGTGCTGGATGGTCAGGCCGTTCTGACGGCAACCTGCCGGGTTGAGAATTCGCGAAGCCAGCGGGTCACCGTTGGCATCGGTCAGGAACTGACCAGAGTAGATGTTGCCGGCGACAAGCTCCCGCGACGGACGAACGACCGCGCTCGTTGCGCCGAGGCGCGTACCGAACGCACCACCATTTTCGGGCGAAGCGACGTTGAAGTTGTCGCCGCCGATCGAGGTCAGATCAGCCGTATTGTAGGGGAAACCGCGGTCGGCGGCGGAGATGAGGCTGTCATGCTCATACTCGCCGGTGAGGTAAACGTTGAAACCCTGGGTGGAAAGATCGCCATAGCCGGCGGTCAGCGTCAGGCGCTGCTCGCCGCCATCGCCACGCTGCGAGATGCCGCCTTCCGCGGTACCTTCGATGCCGGTGATCTGCTTGCGGGTGATGATGTTGACCACACCGCCGATCGCGTCGGCGCCGTAGGTCGACGAGGCGCCGTCCTTCAGCACGTCGATGCGCTGGATATTGCTCTTCTGGATCGAGTTCAGATCGACGAACGCGCGCTGGCCGTCATCGGCATAGGGATAGTTGGTGGTGCGGATGCCGTCGATCAGCACCAGCGTCGAGTTGACGGTCAGGCCGCGCAGCGAGACGCCCGCGCCGCCCGAGCCGAAGCCGTTGGCGAAGGCCGAGGGAATCGAGCCCGAATTGTCCGCCGAAATCGAGCGCACCGCATCGGCGATGTTGGTGATGCCGGCCTTTTCCAGGTTGGCGGCGGTCAGCGTCGTGATCGGCGACACGGTATCGCGATTGCTGCGGAAAAGGGTGCCCGTCACGACGACGTCCGGCGTGGCCGCATCGGCGGGCTGGTCGGCCGTCGCCGTGGGGGCGGGCTGTGCCGGCGCCGGGGCCTGGTCTTGCGCGAACGCGGGCGTCGCGAGCAGCGCGAGGGCAAGCCCGAGCGGTGCCGCGCCGGCGCGGAGCTGCGCCTGGCGGAATTGATGTATCGATGTCGTCATTGGGGGGGAGTCCTTACAAGGCTTCGCGCCAGGCATTTGACCGCCTGCCCGGCAACATAGGCGACCCCCGCCCTGCCCGCCTTCTGCCGGTGGCGAGCCGCAAATGTAAATGTGCGAGACAAGAGCGGGCTCCATTTGCCCGCGTGGTGTCGCTGGATTGCAACACTCGCAAGTTCGCCGCGCAGCAGCTTGGCACTACTGGCTTTTTGTCATCAGGCGCCGGGCGGGGCCGATACCGATGTACCCTGCGATAATGTCGTGGGCCGCATTGCGATGTGCCCGGGCCACGGAGCGAGCGGCATGGCGGCAAATGCGACGCTGCCGGACTCCATCGAATCCGCGCCATGCCGATCTAGCGTCACTCCAACCGTAATAGACGTTGGCCGCCCATTATACCGGCGATGCGTGCGGTCGGGGTCATCGCCCCTGCGTCGCCGGCGAATGCGCCGCCGGGTTGCGATTATGCGTGGCGGCCGGCGGCCGGTGCTCGCGGCCAACCACCCGCTGCTGATCAATTCAGCTATGGGTGCTTGCCTGATCGACGCATGATCAGTGGGTGCACTGGCCGTTCATCATCACGCACCCTTCGGTCTGGTGGCGATTGACCATCGCACGTTCGTCGCGCTGGCGCTCGGCCCATTGCGCGCGCGTCATGCAGACGCGGCGTGTGGCCAGCCGGCTGCCCAGCACCTCCTCGTTCTCGCACACGACCTGATTGGGATCCCGTACCTTACCCGACTGCTCCTTCGCCGTTACCGGCGCGACGGAAAGCAGGAGAGGCAGGAAAGCTAGCAATGACGCGATGCGCATAATCGGGCCTTTCTAAGCGATTGAGCGCATGATGCATTTGTCTCGCGTCGGCGCAAGGGCAATCGATCAGCGGGGTGGTGCCACATCGAACGCCGTCGTCAGTCGCTCGCCGGCCGCGAAGGGTAACGTGCCGTGCCACATGATAGAGGGGAAGAGGACCAGCCGACCCGGGCGCGGCTCGATCGTCCGCGCCGGCGGCAGTTCAACACCGAGTGCGGCCTGGGGCTCACCGAGGGTCAGCCAGCCGGCCTGGCCGGCGCCGCGTTCCGCCTCGGCGGGCAAGGCGACATAGAGCGCCGAGCTGAGCCAGCCCTGGGGATGGACATGATTGGCGTGGTGGCCCTGCCCACTCAGCCGCACCGACCAGGAGCCGGCAAAGCGCACGGGCCGGTCACGCCTGTGGCGCAGGGTGGGATGGTTTGGATCGATGGGCGGGAGTTGCGCGACATGTCGTGCGACCGCGGCAGCGACCGCGCGGCGCAGCGCCACGATCTCCGGCTCGATCCGCGACAGCAACGGGCCGTCGGTCTGCGTCCCGCCGCGTACCGACTGGTCGAGATGGGCGCCCTTCGCCAGATGCAGGCCGCGCAACGTCGCCGCCAGCCGGTCGAGTGGCGGCAACTGCTCGGTGAGGTCGATCACACCGATCAGCCGCGCATCGCCCTCCAGCCAGTCGGCACGCGGATCGCCGGTCCGTCGCCACGCGATCGACGCATAGGGCCACAGCGTGGGGTCGGCCGGATCGATCGCCGTATCGATTATCGCCGCTGCAGCAGCGATGTCGCCGCGGCGCAACGCATGGCGCACCCGCCATACCGTCATACCGGCGATGTTACGCAGCCCGACATCAGCGAACAGCTTGTCCGCGCCGACCATGTCGCCGAGCTCGGACAGCGCGATGGCTTCGTTGGCGGCGAGTTCAGCCGTGGCGCCCTGAACAAGCCTTGCCCGCCCGACGACATCGAGTGCCGCGGCATAGTTTTCCGACCGAAAATGGAGCGCGACCAGCGCCTGCCACAATGGCGCATGCCCCGGATTACCGGCCAGCGCGCGCTCGAACGATCGACCGGCGCCCGTCGGATCGCCGGCAAGTGCGTGAAGCTGCGCCAGCGTGTCATGCCCCTCGATCCAGCCGGGATTGGACGAGAGCAGCGCATCGAGTTCGGCGGTCGCCCGGGCCAGGTCGCCGGTGGCGAAGCGCGCCGCGGCACGGCCCAGGATGATCCCGCCATCGCCCGGCGCGAGGCGGCTGGCAGCCTCGAACAAGGCCACTGCCGGCAAGCCGGCCTCCAGCGCGACCCGTGCGCGGCCATGGGCGATGCCGGCATTCAATACAAGGCGTGGCTCTCCAGCCACGGCCC
>JAZJXZ010000006.1:0-120473 GCA_040390605.1 Pseudomonadota bacterium | reverse complement strand
CCCCCGGCGCATACCGCGCGGCCTCGTCGAACGCGGCCATCGCTTCATCGTGCCGATCGAGCGAACGGTGCAGCAAGGCAACCCACTGCCACAGCAGGGCATTGCGACCAGCGCGTTTCGCGGCACCGATCAAAGGCGTAAGCGCAGCCTGCTCCTCGCCAGCGGCCAGCGCGGCGCGCGCCAGGTCATCGAGCGCATCTTCATCGTCCGGGGCGCGGGCGACGCGGGCCAGTTGTGCCGCGAAGCTCAGCAGACGAACTCGGGCGCGTGGCGGACTCGGGACGGACGGATCATGACGGTCCTTTGGTTGTGCAGCGACCATAATGAGGCGTCAGGCACCCGCAAGGGCGGCGCTGCAGCGCCGATCACAGGCCGCCGGCGAGCCCCGGCTGGTCTGCGCCGATCAGTGCCGCCACCGCTTCGCGCTCGCGTTCGGTAAGATCGGGATGCCAGACGTCGAAGATGAACACGACGCGAAGGTGATCGCTCGGGTTGAGCGCTTCATGCTCGATCGTGTCGTCGAACACGAACGCCTCGCCGCGACGCCAGAAGCGTGTCTCCGCGCCGACGCGGAACCAGCAGCCTTCCGGCACAACGATGGGCAGGTGGCAGACGAGTCGGGCATTGTTGACGCCAACATGTGGCGGGATGGCGGTATGAGGCGCGAGGAGCGAGAACATCGCGTTGGGCGACGCCCCCCGTACCGATGGCTGAGCCAGCCTGTCGAGAACGGCCATGGTGCGCGGGCACTGCGCCGCGTTGGCCTCCACCCGGCGACCATTTTGCCACAGGTGAATGGCAGTCCAGTCGGCATTGTGGTTGAGCGGCCGCCACTGCCGCATCGGTACGTGCTCGGCATATTGGATATAGGGCACCAGCTCCGCGCGGTCGGCGGCGAGCAGCCCATTCAGTTCGGCCGCGATCGTATCGGTCTCGGCCTCGAGCATCTCCAGCCACGGGAAACGCGCGCGCGGATGAAATTCACGTTCGGCCAGTTCCGGAAAGAAGAAATGCGTCGGTTCGCTGTGATAGACTTTCGTGCGACGCAAGGCGTTGCTGCGGAAACGCGCGATGCGGCGTCGTTCCTCGGCGTCGGCGGCCTGTTCGACCGCGGTCATTGCCGTGATCAGCCGCTGCTCGCGCGCGTCGAGCCAGGCGGCGTGACGCTTCTCCGCCTCGGCGACGGCCGCAGAAAGCTGCGGTGGCAAAGCGCCGGCGGGTCGCTGCGCCAATGCATGCCCCCAGGCTTCGCCCGCCTGCGGTTCGGAGAGTCGGTCCAGCAGGCTGGCGCGCAGCAACAGCGCGGTGAAATCGAGCGGCGACACGGCCAGCGCGCGATGAACGACGTCAAGTGCCTCCTGAGCGTTGCCGGCCGCCCGACAGACACCGGCAAGCTGCAGCAATAGCGTCAAATCCCCCGGGCGCGCCGCAATCGCCTCACGCAACAGATGTTGCGCGGCCGCAAAATCGCGCGCCGCGAGCGCCGCCTCGATCAGCCGCATCTTCGGCAGATCGCTCACATCGTGTACCCGAATTTCTCGACCCACGGCGCGAGCGTCGGCAGGATCGGTGCGAGATGCTCGCGGTAGCGCTGCCAGCGGCCTGAGGCGCGTTTGTAGATCGGCTCGGTCACCTGGGAATAACTCGCCGTGGTGATGAAGCCGCGCGCCTTGGCGGTCTTGCGATGGTCGAGCACGGCGTCGTCCCAGGCTAGGCCGAGAAAATCGAACAGCGGCCGCGTTTGTCCTTCCACGTCCTCCACCAGCTGCTCGTACACGACAGGTTGCACGTCGAGCGGGAACAGCGCGCGCGACCTTTCCCAATGGCGAAAGGTCAGGTCGTAATAATCGGCGGCATCCTGCAGCCGCAGGAAGTTCGACATCGCCGGGTTGAGGCGAAAATTGCTCATGAAGCAGCTCAACACGACGTCGCAAGGGTGGCGCAATGCAAGGATGAAGCGAGCCTTGGGAAACAGCCGCCGGATCAGCGGCGCCTTGAGCAGAAACAGCGGCGACTTGTCGATCAGCAGCTTGCCCGGCGTCAGATCGGTGAGCTTCGCCACTTCCTCGAAATAACGGCGTCGCGCGGCGGCCACGCCGGCCGCGTCGAGGTCGCGGATGCGCGCCATACCCCCCAGTTCCTCGTCGACCAGGTTGAGCGGCGGTTGCTCCTCGAGCACAATCGTGTCGGGATGACCCATCAAGAGGGTATCCAGCAGCGTCGTGCCCGATCGCGGGAAGCCGACCAGGAACACGGGGTCGGGATGCTCGGCCCCAGCCGCGGGCGCGATAGCGGGCCAGCCGGCGACCCATTCGGGGGTGAGCAACGCAAGCTCGTCCGTGATGACACGGCGCGTCTCCGCCGCACGGGTCAGGGGGGCCGATGGATCATTCTGATGCAGTCGGCCGGTTTCCACGAACCAGTCGAACGCCTCGTCAGTGCGGCCCAAGCGATCAAGCAGGGTGGCGCGGAGATGTGCGGTGCGCTCCGGCTCGACCGACGCCGGCACCGCGGTCAAACTCGCCAAACCTTCCTCGAACCGCTTCTCGCGGCGATGCTCCAGCGCACGGATGAACCCCAGCGCGCCTTCGTCGAGGCCTGCCGCTTCGGCGCGGGCGATCAGGGGCGCGAACTCTTCCTCGCGGTTGGTGTGTTCGTACTGGATGGCGAGGCCGAGATACGCGTCGGTCAGCAGCGGATCGGCCTCGAGCGCCGCGAGATAGGCACGCTCCGCCTGCGCGACCTTCATCACCAGACCATATTCGACCGCGGCCTTGAACTGCAGGTTCGCATTGGCGGGGTCGCGGGCCACGGCGCGCTCCAGCGCTTCGAGAGCCGTGGGATCGCGGCCGGCGTCCTTGAGCAGCACATAAAGGTCGTGGAGCGGCCGCGCGTCGGTCGGAAAGTCCAGCGCGGCCTTGGTCAGCACTGTCGCGGCGTCGTCATCCCGTCCGGCCGCCCGCAATGCGGTGGCCAGGTTAAGTCTCGTTGGGGGGGCATGCGGGTCGAGCGTGACGGCACGACTCAAGGCCGCGACGGCGCCGTCCGCGTCGCCCAATGCGGCAAGGGCGTTTCCGAGATTGTTGAGGCTTTCGAATTCATCGGGGTTGCGTGCCAGGACATGTTGATAAGCCTCGGCCGCCTCGGCGAAGTGATCGAGCGATTGCGCGAGAAATCCGCGATAGCGCGCGATGCGCGTGCTGGGGTCGCGGCCGGCCAGCTCGCCCGTCGCGATTGTATAAGCACCTGTGAGATCGCCCGTATCGATCAGTGCGGCGATGAGGTTGCAGGCAATCGTGGTGTCGTCCGGCCTGCCGCGATGCGCCGCGTGCAGATGACGGATCGAACCTGGCAGATCGCCCGCGCGAGCGCGGAGCATGCCGAGAAAGGCATTCAGCGCGATCACATCGCCACCCTTCAGCAACGCTTGTTCGGCGATGCGCCCTGCGGCGGCAAGGTCCCCGGCACGGGCCGCGGTCATCGCGTCGCGCAAGGCATTGGCAGTCTGCATGTCTAATGGGGGAGCGCTGGCCATACACCATTGTGTGAACGCGTCGTGCCGGACTGGCAATCACCTGGCAGGGCGGCGGGACGTAAAAAAAGGGCGGCCGGCACTTGGCCGACCGCCCGATTTCGACCGAAGCCGATAGGTTTAGAAGTCGAGTGTCACACCGGCGTACATGTACCGGCCCAGCGCGTCATAAACCGCCGGATAGCTGTTGCCGTTGCAGGGACCGGTCGGGCACAGGTTCGAACCCTCGCGACCGCCGTTACCGCTGGTGACGAACGGCGGCTGCTTGTCGAACACGTTGTTGACGCCCAGCCGGAAGTTGAAGCTGTGGCCCACCGCGGCGCTGATCGCCAGATCGATGTAGCTATACGACTTGATATGCAGGCCGGGGTCGAAAGTGTACGCACCCTTCAGCGTGGCGTACGACGTGGTCGTCTCCGCCGTGACCGGACCGATATAGCGCCACTGAGCCGAGAAGCCGAAGCCCGAGGGGTGCTGCCAGCTCACACGCGCCTTATGGCGCCAGCGGGGCAACGGCGAACCGGCATCGGTCGTGCCGCCCTTGCTGCAGGTCGGGCCGTAAAGGCCGGCGCAGTCGTACGGCTCCGACAGGCCGTTATTGACCTTGTAGGCGTCGAGATAGGTGCCGACAAAGCTCAGCGACAGGTTCCCCAGCCCACCGAGCGGCTGCGCGTACGAGCCGTTGACCTCGATACCGCGCGTCTCGATCTGGCCGACATTGTTCGGGAGGTCCGAGACATACCCATTCGGCGTGAGCCAGATCGATCCGGCCGTGTCGCGATGGATGAGGGCGCACGACGCCGGGGTGAAGGTCGCAGTCGCCTTGGAGGCGCAGTCCGCAAGGACCGCGTCGGGGCCGAACGAGCGGATCGCGTTGTTGATCTTGATGTCGAACCAGTCGACGCTCAACGCGAACCGAGGCAGCATCCGCGGCTGAAGCACGACACCGAACGACTTGGTCGTCGCCCGTTCCGGCAGCAGATTCGTGTTGCCGCCGATCAGACCGTTATACTGGCCGGCAGGGTTGGACGCCGTCTTCTGGCCGACCAGCAAGCCCTGTGCACGGCAACCATAGTTGGTAGCCGTGATCGTGACGCCCGAGCACGGATCCTTCGAGCCGTCGAGCCCGACGGTCTGGGTCGCGAACAGCTCCTGGATATTCGGTGCACGCGCCGCCCGGTTGTACGACGCGCGGAACTTGATGTCGCGGATCGGCGCGAAATCGACACCGAACTTGTACGTATCGGTATTGTAGGTGCGCGACGCCGTCGTCTTGTACGACGAATAGCGATAGCCGGCACTGAACACCAACGAGTCGATAAAGCCATTCTGCACGATCGGAATCTGGGCTTCGCCGAACAACTCATAGACATGGAAGCCGCCGGAAATCGGCAAGGTCGCGCCACCCTGACCGGTCAGGTCGCCCGTCTGGAATTCCTGGTCGGTCTGCAGGTTGAGATTCTCGTTGCGATATTCCGCACCGATATTCACGCCCACGCCGTCCGTCGCCCATGGCGTACGAATGCCGTATTCGCCGAGGCGACCGGTGAACGAGATGTCGGCGATCTGCTCGCTCGTCTGGCCGCGCTGGAAGCCCGTCGCGGAGAGGTATTTTACCGCTGCGGCGCTGGCGCCGCCGGCACCCGCGAACACATTGTACGGCACGCAGCTAGGATCGGTGCCGTCACGCACCGACCGGCAGATCGGGGTGCCGCCGGGGCCGGCCACGACATCGAGCGCACGCTGCAGGCGGGCGACCGAGAACTCGTTGGTGTAGACCTGCGAGTAGACCGTCTTGCCGTACTGATAATAGGCATCATACGACCAGGCCTTGCCGAGATCGCCCTTGCTGCCGATGACGGCGCGGAAGTTGGTGTGCTGCAAGTCGGCACTGCGCGGGCCACCCTCGACGTTGCGGCGCAGCAACTGGAAGAAGCCCTTGTTGTAGGTCGCGCCCGTCGTCGGATCGACGAAGTTGGTCGCAGGCGCGCCGGGATTGGGATTGTAGGGCGCACCGATCGCGAGCGGGAAGCCGCCGAGCGAACCGTTGATCAGGTTTTCGTTGGCGAAGATGATCGCGCGCTGCGCCGGCGAGATCAGCGGGTTGTCCGAGTTGATCGTCAGCGTGTTGCCGAAATCGCCCGATTCGGCGATCTGCGCATGGGTGCGATCGTCCATGAACATGAACTCGAGATACGGCTTGATCGCGTCGTTGATCTCATAGTTGGCGAACAGGCCGGCCGTGTAGCGCTCGTCCGGGCGCTGATAATAGTTGGCCGGCGCGAAGTTGTAGAGGCTGGTCGAGTTCGCAAAGCCGCCATTGGGCTTGAAGGTGAAGATCGTCGACGTGCCGCCGTGGAAGACAATGGCGTTGCCGTTGTTCGATGTCGCCGAACCACCGCAGCGCGGTGCGCCGCCGCCGGTGTTCTGCAGCACGCAAGCGCTGTAGTCGCGGTTGGCCTGCACGATCGGATTGACCTTGCGATAACCGAAATAGACCACCGCGTGACCGCGATTGTCGTCAAAGCCGGAACCCATCGAAACCGTGCCGTCGAACGCACCGCCATCGGCGACGCTGCCCTTCGGATAACCATAGCCCGACAGTCCGGCGTTAGCGCGCACGTCGAGCAGCGGGGTCAGGAACTTGTCGCGATTGTTATGCTGGTAGAAGCTGTACTGGCCATCGAAGCGGATACCGGTGAAATTGGTGTCCATGATGAAGTTGACAACACCCGCAACCGCGTCGGCGCCGTAGGTCGACGAAGCGCCGCCGGTCAGCACTTCGACGCGCTTGATCATCGAAGCAGGAATGATGTTGATGTCGGCTGCCGAGCCACTGGTCGGGCTCGGGTCGCCCGGAAGCAGGCGTCGGCCGTTAACCAGCGTCAGCGTGCGCGTGGTGCCCAAGCCACGAAGATCGATCGTCGCGGTCCCGTCCGCCCCGTTCGACAGCGTCGACGCCTGGCTGGCGAAGACCGAAGGCAGCGTGTTCAGAAGATCCTCAACGCGCGTCGTCCCCTGGAGCTTGAAGTCCTGGCTGCTGACGACGGTGACGGGTGCGACCGAGGTGAGGTTTGCGGACTGCGGGATGCGCGAACCGGTGACAACGACGTCCGTGGGCGTGGAATCGGCCGGCTGGCTCGCCGGCAGTGTCGTCGGCGCGGGCTGGGCCGGCGTCGTCTGATCGGTCGATTGGGCGAAGGCAGGCGCCGCAATCAGCGACAGGGCAAGCACCGCCGGAGCAGCACCACATTTCAACGTCGCGATCTTCGCAAGGTTGGTCACAAAAAATTCCCCTTCTCTCGGCAGCGCTGGGGGCCGCCAGATGACGCCGCCTCGGCTTCGAGCAGGCCGTTGGCGACAATGTGCCCTAGGTGCCGCTCCATTCATCAACTGTAAATGTCGGTTGCACGTGCCCGTAACAATTTGTGGCAATGGTGTTGCTTGTCAGCCACAGAGTGGCGATGACGGTAAAGCATTTCACACAGTCGTTTTTCGACGGAGACGCAATCATGGTATCAGTCATGGTATATCGCTCGATCTGGCTGGCCGGCTTCGCCGTGATGGCCACCGCACCCGCAGCGGCAAGGGAGGCGCCCACGCCGGTTCGCGCCGCGCTGCTGCAGCATGTCGTGGATTGCCGTGCCATCACCGACGACACCAAGCGCCTCGCCTGTTTCGACACCCAGGTTGCCGCGCTCGATGCGGCGGAAAAAAACAAGCAATTGGTCGTCGTCGATCGCGAGCAGGTGCGAGCCGCCCGGCGTACATTGTTCGGCCTGCCGCTGCCCAATCTCCACATTTTCGGCGGCAATGACGACCGCGACGCGAACGCCGTGACGCAGATCGAGGGCAAGATCGCCTCAGCCTCAGCCGCCGCCGATGGCTGGCGCATCAAGCTCGATGATGGATCGGTATGGGAACAGACGGACGGCAAGCCGATTTTCCGTTCGCCCCGTCCTGGCATGGCCGTGGTCGTTCAACACGGCGCGATGGGCGCCTATTTCCTCAGTGTCGCCGGCGCGCCGGGAGTCAAGGTTCGCCGCGTACTGTAAGCCGCGACGATCGCTCACCCACCATGCGGCATCGGCCCCGCGACCAGCAGCGGATCGATCTTCGCCTCGCGCCACTTCATGCTCCAGTGGAGGTGCGGCCCCGTCGCGCGGCCGGTCATGCCGGAGAAGGCGATGGTCTGGCCGCGGCGGACATGCTCGCCGATATGCACCGTGATGCGCGACAGATGCAGGAAGGCGCTGTTCAGCCCCATGCCGTGATCGACCATCAGCAGATTGCCCTCCAGCGTGAAGGGATGGTCGGCGGCGAGGGTCACCACGCCGTCGGCCGGGGCGAGCACCGGCGTGCCCTGCGGCACCGCCACATCGAGCCCGCTATGGTACGATCCCGCCTCGCCATTCTTGTAGATGCGCTGCGAGCCGAACAGCGTCGAGATGCGGCCGATCGCCGGCCACAGGAACGGCTGGCGCCAGCCGGCCGCGTCGGTGACCATGCGGCGCGCGGCGTTGATCTGGGCCAGCTCGGGCGGGCGCAGGCGCTCCATCTCGGGCTCGGGCACAGGGTATTTGGGTAAGGAATCGAGCCGCGAGATGTTCCAGTGGCGTGGCGCGATGGTCAGCGTATCGCGCACCTGCCGCCCGTCCTCCAGCGTCGCGACGAGGCTCGCCACTTCACCGGCGTCGCGGTCGAAGCCGATCACGAATAGGCCGTCGGGCGCGACGGGCACGGTGGCGCCGTTGAACAGCAACAGGCTGGTGCCGGCGGGCGCGGTACCGGTCACCACGCCACCCTGCATCAGGGTGCCGGCATAGCTGAAGCCGCTGCGATCGGGCGCGCGGCGCGGCAAGGCGGGGACCTCGCGCGGTGCGGGCGTGCGGGGCGGCGCGAGCTGCGCGCGGGCCGCTGTCGGCGTCGGGGTCGGCGCGCTCTCGGCCGGCGTGATGCAGCTGCCGAGCAGGATCAGCGCCGGGATGCCGAAGCTCCAGCGCGCCAGCCGCCTCATTCGGGTGTCATCGCCTTGGTGGCGATGTCGGCGCCGGCATAGGCTTCCTGCCGCGCGACGCTCCAGTAACGCAGATCGTCGAGCGGGATGCGCGCGCCCGACACCGCGCACAGCACATGGTCGCCGCTGGCGAGCACGCGAAAGCCGTTGGCCATGAAATGGAGCCGGGCCGGGCGATCGCTATTCGACATCAACATGGGTTGGATACTCTCGGGTTCATAACAGGCTCGGCTGTTCCGGCCGCTCGCCTTTGGGCTTTTCATAGGCCGGGCCGGCGGCGCGCTCAACCTTGGCATCGACCTGGCCGTCCCGGAAGTGGAGCGTGACGGCGCCCGCCGCGCGCGCGGCGCCGGCATTGGCGACTACCGCGCCGCCGGGTCGCGCCGCAACCCACGCATATCCACGTGAAAGGACGCTAGCCGGTCCCAGAGTTTCCACCAGCCGCCAACTCGCTTCGAAACGATCCTTCGCTCGGGCCCACCGCTGGGTTAACAACGCTGGGCGGAGCGCACCGGCAGATCGATCGAGTGCCCCCCGAGCGATTGTCACCCGCCGCTCCAGCCCGCGATCGAGCCGCGCCCCGACGTCATCGGCGCGCTGGCGTTGCGGGGCGAGCAGCGCGTCGCGCTTCGGCATCACCCGCACCAGCGCATCGAGCCGCTCGCGCCCGCGCTCGTGATAGCGCCGCGCGCAGCGTTCGGTGCGCTGGCCATAGCCGGCGATGGTCAGGCGCAGGTCGGCGAGCACCGGCACCGCGATCTCGGCCGCCGCGGTCGGCGTCGGGGCGCGGCGGTCGGCGGCATAGTCGGCCAGGGTGGTGTCGGTTTCATGCCCGACCGCCGAGATGACGGGAATCGAACAGGCGGCGATGGCGCGCACCACCACCTCCTCGTTGAACGCCCAGAGATCCTCGATCGAGCCGCCGCCGCGCGCGACGATGATCAGGTCCGGGCGCGGCACCGGCCCGCCCGGCTGGATCGCATCGAACCCGCGCAGCGCGGCCGCCACCTCGGCCGCGGCGCCATCGCCCTGCACCTTGACCGGCCAGACGACCACCCGGGTCGGGCAACGGTCCTCGATCCGGTGGATGATGTCGCGGATCACCGCGCCGGTCGGCGACGTGATCACGCCGATCACCAGCGGCAGATAGGGCAGCATCTTCTTGCGGCGATTGTCGAACAGCCCCTCGGCCGCGAGGCTCGCCTTCAGCTTCTCGAGCAGCGCCATCAGCGCACCCTCGCCCGCCAGCTCCATCCGCTCGATCACGATCTGGTATTTGGAGCGGCCGGGATAGGTGGTGACCTTGCCGGTCGCGATCACCTCGATCCCGTCCTGCGGCTGGAACGGGATCAGCGCTACCTGGCCCTTCCAGATCACGCCGTCGATCACCGCGCTGTCGTCCTTCAGGCTGAGATAGGCATGGCCCGAGGCGACGCGCTTGTAGCCCGAGATCTCGCCGCGCAGCCGGACATGGCCGAACTCGCTTTCGACCACACGCTTGAGCTTCAGCGCCAGCTCGCCGACCGCCATCGGTGCGGCGTTGTCGCCCGGCACCGGCTCGGCTACCAGCCGCCCCATCATTTCGGGTGGCGTGTCGGAAAAGGGGTCGGCCATGAATGTCCTGCTGGTCGGATCGGGTGGGCGCGAGCATGCGCTGGCGTGGAAGCTGGCGCAATCGCCTGCGCTGACGAAATTGTTCGCCGCGCCCGGCAATCCGGGCATCGCGGTGCATGCCGAGCTGGTAGCGCTGGATGTGCGCGACCATGATGCGGTGGTGGCGTTCGCGCGGGCGCACGACATCGCGCTGGTGGTGGTCGGGCCGGAGGCGCCGCTGGTCGATGGCCTGGCCGACAGCCTGCGCGGCGCCGGCATCGCGACCTTCGGGCCGTCGCGCGCGGCGGCGCAGCTCGAAGGGTCGAAGGGGTTCACCAAGGATCTGTGCGCGCGGGCGAACATCCCGACCGCGGGCTATGTGCGGGTGACGTCGCTCGCCGCGGCGCAGGCCGCGCTCGACCGGTTCGGTGCGCCGGTGGTGGTCAAGGCCGATGGCCTTGCCGCCGGCAAAGGCGTGACCGTGGCGATGACCCGCGCCGAGGCCGATGGCGCGATCACCGCGCTGTTCGCCGAGCCGGGCGGCGAGGCGGTGATCGAGGAATTCATGACCGGCGAGGAGGTCAGCCTGTTCGTGCTGAGCGACGGCGAGACGATCATGCCGTTCGGATCGGCACAGGACCACAAGCGCGTCGGCGAGGGCGACACCGGCCCCAACACCGGCGGCATGGGCGCCTATAGCCCGGCACGCGTGCTGACCCCGGCGCTGGAGCACCAGGCCTATGACGAGATCATCGCCCCGACCGTCGAGACGATGCGTGCCGAGGGCATGCCCTTTTCGGGCGTGCTGTTCGCCGGGCTGATGCTCACGCCGGAGGGGCCGAAGCTGGTCGAGTATAATGCGCGCTTCGGCGATCCCGAATGCCAGGTGCTGATGTCGCGGCTGGAGGACGATCTACTCGGCCTGTTGCTAGCGACGGCGACGGGCACGCTGGCCGATCACGCGCCCGCGCGCTTCGCCGACACGACGGCGCTGACCGTGGTGATGGCGGCCGAGGGTTACCCCGGCGCGCCGGCGACCGGCGGGGCGATCGGCGGCATCGCCGCGGCCGAGGCGGCGGGGGCGAGGGTCTTCCAGGCCGGCACCGCGCTGGAGAGCGGGCGGCTGGTCGCGGCGGGCGGGCGGGTGCTTGCGGTGACGGCCACCGCGCCGGACATCGAGAGCGCGCAGGCCGCGGCCTATGAAGCGGTCGACCGGCTCGACTTCCCGAGCGGCTTCTGCCGCCGCGATATCGGCTGGCGCGAAGTGGCGCGCGGGCGCTAAGGTCGCGGAAACAGGGAGTGAAGCGATGGGATCCACGATCGGCAGCAACATCTTCGGCGGGGTAACCTTCGCCCTGATCATCGCGCTCGCGCTCGCCGCGGTCGCGGTGATGATCTATGGCAGATACCTGAAGCAGCGCCGCGTGACCGGCGAGAAGGAACTGATCGAACGGCGCGAGGCGGCGCATGTCGATGCCGTGGTGATCGAGCCCGATGCGCCGGTCGCGACGGCCGAGCCGGTGGCGGCGGAAGCTGTGGAGGCTGCGCCGGCGCCGGTTGCCAAGGCTAAGCCCAAGGCGGCGCCAAAGGCGAAGGCCGCGCCGAAGGCAGCACCGGCTGAGCCCAGGACCGAGCCGGCGGCGAAGCCCAAGGCGGCACCTGCGCCCAAGACCAAGGCAGCGCCGAAAGCCGCAGCGGCAACCCCGGCGGCCCCACCCAAAGCCGAACCGGCGCCGAAGGCCAAGGCAGCACCCAAGCCCAAGGTCGAGGCGGCAGCGCCGGCGGCCGCGCCCAAGGCGGAACCGTCGCCCGCACCGACGCCTGCGACCGAGGGCGACATCACGCAGCTGAAGGGCCTTGGCCCCAAGCTCGCGGCGACGCTGGCGGAGCTGGGGTATACGCGGCTCGACCAGATCGCGGCGCTGACGCCGGCGCAGGCGGCGGAGCTGGATGCCAAGCTGGGTGCGTTCCAGGGGCGGATGGCGCGGGACCGGTGGATCGAGCAGGCGACGCTGCTGGTGGCGGGCGACCGGGCGGCGTACGAGGCGGCGTTCGGCAAGCTGGGGTAAGGTCGCCCGGGGGCAGTTCCAACCGTCATGCCGGACTTGTTCCGGCATCCACTGTTCCGCACAAGCATCGGGCCTTTACTCTTTCGGGCCGGTGGACCCCGGAACAAGTCCGGGGTGACGGTGTGGAGAGGTGGGCGACCAACCTCGATAGGTGCCTGCGCATCGCTGGCGTCTAATCCCTGCTCCAGCGCGCCCAGATCGCGGTCGGTAACAACAGGCCGCGGGCTTCCTCGCGGACGGCGAGTTCGCCGGCCTCGACCTTGCCGCCGAGATCGGCCAGCGTCTGGGACAGCAGTTCGCCGATCGCCAGCGCCGACATGCGCACGGCGTAGACGGTGAGGAACAGGAAGCGGGACTGGTCGTCGAGCAGCTTGCGGCAGTCGGCGATCAGGCCGGGCAGGCCTTCCTCCAGCCGCCATACCTCCCCTTCAGGGCCGCGGCCGAACTTGGGGGGATCGAGCAGGATGCCGTCGTAGCGGCGGCCGCGGCGCACCTCGCGGGCGATGAACTTGGTCGCGTCGTCGATCATCCAGCGGATCGGCTTGTCGGCCAGACCGGCGAGCACCGCGTTGGCGCGGGCGGCCTCGACCGATTTCTTCGACGCGTCGACATGCACCATGCGCGCGCCCTTGCTCGCCATGGCCAGCGTGCCGACGCCGGTATAACCGAACAGGTTGAGGCACTCCGGCGCCTCCATGCCGGCGACGCGCTCACGCATCCAGCTCCACACCGGCGCCATGTCGGGGAAGAAGCCGAGATGGCGGAAGGGGGTGTTCTGCGCGGTGAAGGTGACGTCGTCCCATGTGAGCGGCCAGCCGTCGCGCGGGACGGGCTCGCGATACTCCCAGCGGCCGCCGCCTTCCTCGTCGGAGCCGGGGATGAACTCGGCTTGGGCGCGCCAGTCGTCACTCGCCGGCGCCCACAGCGCCTGGCCCTCGGGGCGGATGAAGCGGAAGCGGCCATAGCGCTCCAGCTTGCGGCCGTGCCCTGAATCGATCAGCCCGTAATCGGCCCAGGGCTCCCCGATCAGCGTGTCGAGCTTCACCGCCCTGCCCGCTCGGCGATATAGCCGGTGACCGCTTCGAAGGTCGCGGGCAGCACGTCGTAACGCTCCTGCCGCTCGAACAGGTCGCCGAGCCGCGCCGGCAAGGGCGGGCGGGCGCCGGTGGCGCGCTCGACCGCGTCGCGGAACTTGGCCGGATGCGCGGTGGCCAGGGTCACCACCGGCACATCGGCGGCGAGATCGGCACGGCGCGCGGCGGACAGGCCGATCGCGGTGTGCGGATCGATAATCTCGCCGGCATGCTCGTGCGCCCAGCGCATGGCGAGCGACATGTCGTCGAGATCGACGCGGTCGCTGGCGAAGAGCGGCGCGGCGCCCTCGCGCTGGGCGTTGGTCAGGCGCATCGCCTTGGTCGCCTCGAAGCCGCGCATCTGCTCGGCCAGCGCATGGCCGTCGCGGCCGCCGAGATCGAACAGCAGGCGCTCGAAATTGCTCGACACCTGGATGTCCATCGACGGGCTGGGCGTGGCGACCACGGTGCCTTGCGAATAATCGCCGGCCGACAGCGCGCGGTGGAGGATGTCGTTGACGTTGGTGGCGACGATCAGCTTCGCCACCGGCAGGCCCATGCGCGCCGCGACATAGCCGGCGAAGACGTCGCCGAAATTGCCGGTCGGGACGGAGAAGGCGACCGGCCGCTCGGGCGCGCCGAGGCGGACGGCGGCGTAGAAATAATAGACCACCTGCGCCATCAGCCGCGCCCAGTTGATCGAATTGACCGCCGAGAGCGTCAGGCTGCCGGCAAAGGCGCGATCGTTGAACATCGCCTTGACCAGCGCCTGGGCGTCATCGAAGCTGCCCTGGATGGCGATGTTGTGGATGTTGGGCGCCAGCACCGTGGTCATCTGGCGGCGCTGCACGTCGGACACGCGGCCTTCGGGGTGGAGCATGAACACCTCGACCCCGGCGCGCCCGGCGAGCGCGTCGATCGCCGCCGAGCCGGTATCGCCCGAGGTCGCGCCGACCACGGTGAGCTGCCGATCGGTGCCGGTGAGGAAGCGTTCGAACAACAGGCCGAGCAATTGCAGCGCGACGTCCTTGAAGGCGAGCGTCGGGCCGTGGAACAGCTCGAGCAGCCAGTGGCGCTCGTCGAGCTGGACGAGCGGCGTGACCGCGGCGTGCGAGAAGCGGCCATAGGCCTGGGCGCACAGGCCGCGCAGCTCCTCCGGCGTCAGCGCGCCGGCGACGAAGGGCGTCATCACCGCGACGGCGGTGTCGACATAGGACAGGCCGCGCAGCGCCGCGATCTGCCCGGCGTCGAACGCCGGCCATTCCTGCGGCAGATACAGCCCTCCATCACTGGCGAGCCCCGCAAGCGTCACGCCCTCGAAGCCGAGGACCGGCGCATTCCCCCTGGTGCTGACATAGCGCATGGCGAGGGCGGTTAGCGGTGTGGAGGCCGGGGGGCAAGGTGGATGGGAGAAGCGCATCGTCGTCCTTTCCTCCCCTCTTCCCTTGATGGCGGCATCGGGATGTATAGCGCGGTGGCGCAGCGCTTGAATCAGGCCGAGCGGTCGCGGCGGGACAATATTCGTGGGCACCCGCGCAAGTCATGACGCGTCATGACGCGCGGATCATCTGCGGCACGGCCAAGTAAAGGGGGTATTTTGACGACCGACGGGGGGTCTCCTTGCCCGTTGGAAAGCGCGCGGTTTTACCTGGCGGCGAGGCTATCGCGCATGACGAACGCTGAATTTCCAACAGCGCTTTACGGGCGGAAGGGTGGGCCAAGGGGGTGCCAGCAACTTGCCGAGTTTTGGGGAACCGTGTGTTTTTCGGGCGGTTTGCTTGCGGGCGTTGGGATGATGGCGGGGTGAAATCCAACATGCTGCCTCCTTCGGGCGCCGGGGGTCGGCGCGGGCTGGTGGCAGGGTAGCGGAGATGGCGGGGGGTTGAATCGGGATGGGGGTCGTGGCGCGGTCTAGCGGGTGAAGAGAGGTCACGGGACGTGTCCGACTTGTGCGCGCGGTGAAGTGCACCTAGTCGCGCTTGATGCTAAGCTTGCCAATCTCGCCGTCGGCGCCTTCGGCGTTTCGGCAAGAGCGGCACCCAACGGGCCTGTGCTTCAGTGACCGCTTCTCCTTGCGCTCGCCAAGGCGATCGGCGAGCCTTGCTGTTCGAGGATGAGGTTTTCCTCAGGCCGAAATTGGCCGCGCCGCGTGACAGGGTCCATTTGCCGGAAAAGGGGTGCTACGCGGGCGAGGCGGCGTGAAGCAGGGCTTGTGGCACGGTTCGAGTGGCGGAAACCCGAGGGCAGCGCTAACAAGCGAGCTAGGTATTGTGGGGACGTTTAAATGCAGATCACTGAGATAATTCAGCGCGGTATCGAAGCACAGCTGATCTCAATCGACACAGAATTCAAGAACGTCTCGTATCGCGCCCAAAACAAGAAATATCGCTTGAGTGACCCTGAGGAAATTGTCAGGGCTGGGGCCTATATCGCGCTGATTCTAGATTACGGGTATCCTGCTGATCGCCTTGACGTTGAGTTCCCGGTTCCCCATCGGATTCCAAGTCTTACTGCCGACATCGTTGTCTTTAAGGATGCCGCCAGGAAGTCCCCGTTTATCCTTGTCGAATGTAAGCGTCCGGAAGCGAGCAAGGGCGAACTTGATCAAGCTGTGGAACAGGGGTTCGGGTACGCGAACTCGCTGAGCGCAGAATTTATGTGGATGACGTCTGGCATCCGCAATGACTATTTCAAAGTTGCCGGATTCGGCGGAATGGAGCGGGTCGAGAACCGCCAGCCAGACATTCCGCGCTTCGGTAAGACTGAGTCTGCCGCTTACAAATATACAAAAGGCGGCATCGATGGCTTTGAACTCGAAGTTGTCCAGGAAAACGAACTCACGCGTAAATTCAAACAGGCGCATGATGCTCTGTGGGCTGGGGGAAAGCGCAATCCTGCCGAAGCGTTTGACGAACTGGACAAGCTTATCTTTTGTAAGATCTGGGACGAGCGCGCGCCCCGTAAGCCGGGCGCGCCATATGACTTTCAAGTCTTCAAGAGTGACAAAGGCGGCGAACTCAAGAGCCGTATACACGCGATCTATGAACAAGGGCGCGCCAAGGATAAAGAGGTGTTTCAGGATGATATCCGCCTTTCCAACGCGGAATTGCAAACGGTTGTCGGATACCTTGCCGATACCAACCTCAGCGAAACTGACCTAGACAGTAAGGGTCGCGCATTCGAGACCTTTATGACTGGCTTCTTCCGGGGCGAGTTCGGCCAGTATTTCACCCCGCGCAACATCGTGAAGTTCATCGTCGATGCCCTCCCGATCACCAACGAAAGCGCCGTGATTGATACGTCATGTGGCAGCGGCGGCTTCCTGCTTCATGCACTCGACAAGGTGCGTCGCGCTGCTGACCGGATGGCTGAAGAAGGATACTTCAAGAAGGACGACCGATACCATCGCGCTCATTGGCACGATTTCGCGGAAAACAACCTTTACGGAATCGAGATTTCCGAAGGCATCGCCCGCACCGCCAAAATGAATATGATCATCCACGATGATGGCCACACCAATGTCATCTCGCACGATGGACTGGAATCGATCGATGCAATGCGGCTAGCTACCGGCAATCAGGGCTTCATGCCTGGCACTTTCGATTATATCATTACCAACCCGCCGTTTGGGTCGAAAGTGAGGCTGGCGGAGAAGAGCTACCTGCAGAACTACGATCTAGGCCGCAAGGATATCGACTGGGTCGATGCCAAGATGAACAATGTTCGGGTGGTGCAAAAGGACGTTGGCGGGGGCGAGGTGATCCGCCTGTCGTTCACCGACAAATATCGTGACCAGCAAACCACCGAAGTACTGTTCATGGAACAATGCCACCGCTTCCTGAAGCCCGGCGGTTATATGGCGATGGTTATCCCCGACAGCATCTTGACCAATTCGTCCATGCAGTATGTCCGCGATTGGATCGAAGAGCATTGGCGAATCGTCAGCGTGGTGTCGTTGCCGCAGTTCGCCTTCGCCGCCAATGGCGCAGGAGTGAAGAGCTCAGTCCTGTTTCTGAAGAAGTATGACGCCAAAACGACGGCAGCGATCCAGCGGATCAAAGAGCAGGCGCAGGACAAACTGTACGAGGCAAAGGACGGCGGCACCGCACTCGAAAAACTGATTGCCGACAAGAAGGCGGTGCTGAAGCGTGGCGATGCGACGTTCCAGCGAATCGACGCAGAGATGGTGGCAAAGGCAGAGGCGCTTTCGGAGCAGGGAACCCTCACCGCGGCGATCCGCAAGACGCTGAAGGCGGGAGCGGAGGCTGCAAAGGCCGCGCATGAAAAGTCTGAAATTTATGCTCAGTGGAAGTCCGACACCAACGACGACTATAACGAACGCATCGAAAACATGCGCGAATTGCTGAACGATCAGTATCTGACCGAGGTGAAGGCCAAAGTTTTAGATTATGAGATCTACATGGCGATTGCCGAAGACATTGGCTACGATGCCGTCGGACGGCCCACCGCAACCAACGAACTGGAAGCGGTAGCGGGAGAGCTTAGCCGCTTCATTGCGCATATCGAAACGGGAGCAACGCGCCCTTTTGCGTAAGCCCCAATCTCGACAAAGCTAAGAGCTTTGTCGCTGATTGGGGTGAAATCGATCGCCGCTGGGACCCAGTCATGGTTCGGTTCAGTCGACTGGCGTCGCATGCAAACTATCCACTGGCCCGAGTTGCTAATTTGCTGCGGCGTCGCCCGCAGTATGGCGCAAACGAGCGCGGTCTTGACCGAATTGACGAAAGCCAAATCCGGTACATCCGGATCACTGACGTCGATAGTGTTGGCAGGCTGGTTCCGGGTCTTGGTGCCACTGCAGAGACCATCGACAATCGATATCTCTTGAATGACGGCGACATTTTGCTCGCTCGAAGCGGCAATACCGCCGGCAAAAGCTACATGTATGTTTCAGACCATGGCCCAGCGATTTTCGCCGGTTACATGATCCGGTTTTGCTTCGACACCGCCAAAGTAAACCCAGAATTTGCTTTCATTTATACGCAGCTGCCAGTTTATCACATCTGGGTACAGGCAACGCGGAGGCTGACGGGGCAACCGAATATCAATGCCGAGGAGTATCGAAGCCTCACGATTCCCATGCCCCCGACCGACGTGCAGTTGCGAATTGTCGAACAATACAAAAGAGCAATGCTAGCGTTTAACAAGGCGCTAAGCGAAGCCGCTGCGCTACTTGCGTCGATTGATGATTATCTCCTATCCGAACTCGGCATTACCCTGCCACCGGAAGCTGAAAATACGCTAGCCAACCGCACCTTCCGCGTCTCCGCATCCAAGCTCAATGGTTGGAGGTTCGACGCCCGTGTGCATCAATCCGATTTCTCGTTGCGCTCTACTAGGCTCGAGTCGGCAGCGCTCGGCACGCTGTGCCTCATCAACCCGCCGACGTCATTTCGCGGACTTGACGCCGAAGACATAGCCGGATTCGTTCCGATGGATGCGGTTTCCGACCGTCTGGGCATTGTGCAGGAGGATCTGAGACGCCCGATCGCGGAATGTGGTGCCTATACCGTTTTTCAGGATCGGGACGTTCTTTGGGCAAAGATCACACCTTGTATGGAGAATGGAAAATCGGCGGTGGTCGACAATCTGCCCAACGGAGTCGGCTTCGGATCGACTGAGTTCCATGTCCTGCGTCCGCGCACCGCGGCAATCTTGCCCCAGTATGTCCACGCCCTATTAAGGATGCGAAGGGTTAGGCGAGAGGCGAAGCGGTTTTTCACCGGCTCATCTGGTCATCAGCGTGTCGATGACTTCTTCTTGCGCAAGTTAGTTGTCCCAGTCCCAACGGTGGAACTACAGAAACGACTGGCGGATGATGTGCGACACAGACGCGAACAAGCGATTGCACTTGAACAACAAGCCACCGCACAGCTCGAAGTCGCCAAGCGAGAGATCGAGGCGATCCTGCTGGGAGACGCGGCATGAGGATCACTTTCGAAGGCAAATATGGCCTCTCGCTCGGCGGCTTCCCGTGCATCCGGGGCTATGCCACGCTGCGCGACATCGCCCGCGTATCGGCTGCCGATCCCGCCTACCAGCGCGAACTCACGCCTGAGCATGTGGGCGAGATCAAGCGCTATTTCGAAGCGGGCGAATATCTGTTCTTCCCCGAAATCATTCTCTCCACCACACTGGACGTGGATTATGAAAAGGCCGGTGCGCCGCAGGATGACCCCTTGCAGATTGTAATGCAGGGCCGCAAGTTCACCTCTAACATCAACGATTTGCGTATCTTCCCGCGTACCTCCCGCTATGATATTTCAGTGCCCGACGGACAGAGGCCGTTCAAGCGCATCGATGGCAATCACCGGTTGAACGCGCTGGAGGCTTTGGAGGACGAGAAATACGACCGCTTTGTTGCTCCGTTCTGCATTATCCTGTTCGGTAAAGCCGACGCAGCCCGTAATGAAAAGGCCCTGTTCCACAACATCAACAGCAAGGCCCGCAAACTGACCAGCGAGGAATCGCTGCGCGGAATCATAGACGACGAGGCAGGTTTTCCGGACGCTGTCCTTAGCGAGCAGTTTGGCGCGGAATATCTGCAATGCCGCAGATTGGGCGGCCTGCTGAACTTCGACTATCTGAACAACCTGCGTGTCGTGTTCGGCAAGATGGATGGAGCGCAGGAATGCCACCGCTCGCTGCTGATCCAGTCGCTCCAGGATGTAAAAGAGCAGTTTGCGCGGCTAGACTTGGGCCCGTTGCCCGGCATTGCCGCGGTTTTCGACGCGATCAAAGCGGTGAACGACCTCTATGCCGACGAACGCCTCCAACGATCGCACGCGCAGGGCCTGTTTGCCGCCTTCCTATTCTGGCAGTTAGATCCGGGGGCGAGTGCAGGCCAGATCAGCCAGTTCACCAACTGGGTGCTGCGCACGCATCAGTACGAGCTAACGTCCATCAACGCGGCCGACTTGATCAAAATCTTCGAGAAAATCGCGTTATCACGTAAGCGGCAAATCTTCGTTTCCATGTGGTTTCATCCTGACACTCAGGCGAATTTCGACGCCATCAAGGCCGCCATTGACGACCTGAATCAAGCCCATCACCTGGATATTCGATTACGCGAAATCAGGGTGGATCAGTTCGACACAGGCTATTCCTATGAGATCAACCAAGAAATTCTCGATCTTATCGAGAACTCAGGCTTGATGATCGCGGACCTTTCAGGTGGCAACAAGAACGTCCATCACGAAATCGGCTATCTGATGGGCCTTAACCGCGGGCGCGGGCTGCGCGATGAGAACTTCCTGTTGGTCCATAACGAGGCGGTGGGCAAACCCGCCGCCGACATCGGCTTTAATTTGGCTGGTATCAAACAGCTACGGACAAAGGACACCAACACACTGCGCGAAGCCGTGAAGCGGCAAATCGCGATATTCTACGATTTGGCGGGGGCATAGGCGTGGCGGAAAAAGCAATCTGGGGCGTCCACATGCGGCGCGAGCACGGCCTTGCTCCGATTGAGCAAGGCTATATCGCGATCGGTTGGCGAGAGATGGGCGACCTGTCTCTCCTTCCACCCGTGCGCGATGCCTACAAGGCTGCCTATGAGATCGCTTATCCCAACAGCAAAGAGCAAACTATCCGGACGTCGGCAGGCGTGCCGTATCGCTTTCTCGTCGAGATGAAGCTCGGCGATATCGTTATCTTTCCGTCGAAGCCCGATCGCATGGTCAATATCGGCGTGGTCGAAGGCGATTATACTTATCAGCCGCTCGCGCCGTTCGATTGTCCGCATCGTCGCGCGGTGCGGTGGATGAAGCACATTCCACGAGCGTCGTTCTCTCAACCTGCCCTGAATGAAATTGGCTCCGCGCTTACCTTGTTTCGCGTTGCCTCAAATGCGGACGAATTTTTGGCCGCACTCGGAGGCGAAGCGTTTGAGTCGGACGATATTGACGAGGCCAGCGCCGAAGCGGTGTCGGCGCAGGTCGAGGAGTCGACCGAGGATTTCATAATCAAGCGGCTGAAGACATCGCAGACACCCTATCAGTTCGAGCATTTCGTCGCGCACCTGCTCAAGTGCATGGGATATTATTCACGGGTGACGCAGGCTTCGGGTGACGGCGGCGTCGATATCATCGCCCACCGGGACGAACTCGGCTTTGAGCCGCCGATTATCAAAGTGCAGTGCAAGCAGATCATATCCACCATCGGCCGCCCGGACGTGCAAAAGCTGTTCGGAGCGATCGAGCGGGAGGAAAAAGGCCTGTTCGTCACCCTTGGCTCATTCTCGGCTGATGCGCGGACGTTCGAGCAAACCAAGCCAAATTTGCGGCTAATCGACGGGTCCGCGCTGATCGAACTGATATACGAGCACTATCATCAGTTCGAACCGCGATATCAGATGCTTCTCCCGCTCAAGCGTTCGTATATTCCCGGCCCAATCACGAGCGCTGTCCATTACGGATAATTGCGCTTCGGCGCCCCGACAGCGAGCGCCCCACCTCACCCCAAACTCGGCAAATCCAGCCCGCACGCCTTCGCGCACGCCACCGCCTCGTCATATCCCGCATCGGCATGGCGCATCACGCCGGTCGCCGGATCGTTCCACAGCACCCGTTCCAGCCGCGCCGCGGCCTCTGGCGTGCCGTCGGCGACGATCACCATGCCGGCGTGCTGCGAATAGCCCATGCCGACGCCGCCGCCATGGTGGAGCGACACCCAGGTCGCGCCGCTCGCGGTGTTGAGCAGGGCGTTGAGCAGGGGCCAGTCCGACACCGCGTCGGAGCCGTCCTTCATCGCCTCCGTCTCGCGATTGGGGCTGGCGACCGAGCCGGAATCGAGATGGTCGCGGCCGATGACGATCGGCGCCTTGAGTTCTCCGCGCGCAACCATGTCGTTGAAGGCGAGGCCGAGGCGGTGGCGATCGCCCAGGCCGACCCAGCAGATCCGCGCCGGCAGGCCCTGGAAGTGGATGCGTTCGCGCGCCATGTCGAGCCAGCGGTGGAGATGCTGATCGTCGGGCATCAGCTCCTTCACCTTGGCGTCGGTCTTGTAGATATCCTCGGGATCGCCCGACAGCGCGACCCAGCGGAACGGGCCGACGCCGCGGCAGAAGAGCGGGCGGATATAGGCCGGGACGAAGCCGGGAAAGGCGAAGGCATCGGTCACGCCCTCGTCCAGCGCGACCTGGCGGATATTGTTGCCGTAATCGACCACCGGCACGCCGGCGCGGTGGAAATCGAGCATGGCGCGGACGTGGACCGCCATCGAGGCCTTGGCGGCGCGGGCCACCGCATCCGGATCGGCCTCGCGGGTCGCGGCCCAGCGATCGAGCGTCCAGCCTTGCGGGAGATAGCCGTTGACGGGATCATGCGCCGAGGTCTGATCGGTGACGAGGCCGGGGCGGACGCCGCGGCGGACGAGTTCGGGATAGACATCCGCCGCATTGCCGAGCAGGCCGACCGAAACCGGCGACGTGGCGCTGGTGACGATCTCCAGCGCCTCGTCGATATTGTCGGTCATGCGGTCGAGATACCCGGTGGCGAGGCGCATCTCGATGCGGCTCGGCTGGCATTCGACGGCAAGGCACGAGGCGCCGGCCATGGTCGCGGCGAGCGGCTGGGCGCCGCCCATGCCTCCGAGGCCGGCGGTGAGGATCCAGCGGCCGGCCCAGCTGCCGCCATGATGCTGGCGGCCGGCCTCGACGAAGGTCTCGTACGTGCCCTGCACGATGCCCTGGCTGCCGATATAGATCCAGCTGCCGGCGGTCATCTGGCCGTACATCATCAGCCCGGCGCGATCGAGCTGGTGGAAATGATCCCAGGTCGCCCATTTGGGGACGAGGTTGGAATTGGCGATCAGCACGCGCGGCGCATCGGCATGGGTGCGGAACACGCCGACCGGCTTGCCCGACTGGACGAGCAGGGTCTCGTCGTCGCCGAGGCGGCGCAGCACCTCGACGATGCGGTCGTAGCTCTGCCAATCACGCGCGGCGCGGCCGATGCCGCCATAGACGACCAGCTCGTGCGGGTTCTCGGCAACGCGCGGATCGAGGTTGTTCATCAGCATGCGCAAGGGGGCCTCGGTCAGCCAGCTTTTCGCGCTGAGCTCCGTGCCGGTGGGGGCGGTGATGTGGCGCTGATTGTCGAGGCGGGGGTTTTGCGGGCGGGTCATGCGGCGTCTTTCGCGAAGGCCAGGGTGGCGGCGAGGATGCGGGCGAGATCGGCGCGCAGCGGGGCGGCGCGGTCCGGGTTCCAGCTTGGGGGCCAGTTGTGCTGGGTCGGCTCGCCCGCGGGCTCGTCGAGATAGGCGCGCATGGCGATCTCCATCTGGATGGCGTGGACGCCCTCGCCCGGGCGGCCGTAATGGCGGGTGGTCCAGCCGCCGCGGAAGCGGCCGTTGAGGATGTGGCTGCGGTTGGCGCTGGCGGCGACGACGGCGTCGGCCAACGCGGGGGCGCAGGTTGCGCCGTTGTCGGTGCCGATGTTGAGTTCGGGCAGCTCGCCGTCGAACAGGTGCGGGATGCGGCTGCGGATCGAGTGGCAATCGTAGAGGACGATGCGCGGGTGGAGGGCGCGCAGGCGGGCGATCTCGGCGGCGATCGCTTCGTGATAGGGGGTGAACCAGGCGGCGCGGCGGGCGTCGATGTCGGGGGTTTCGCCGGAGTGGTAGAGCGGCTCGGCGTCGAAGGTCTCGGTTGGGCACAGGCCGGTGGTGTTCTGGCCGGGGTAGAGCGAGGCGCCGGAGGGGTCGCGGTTGCAGTCGATCACGCTGCGCGACACGTCGGTCCAGATCAGGGTCGCCTCGGCGAGGCCGTCATAGAGCGCGCGGATGTGCCAGTCGGCATCGCGCACCGCCCACCAGGCCGAGCGGAACTGGTGGACCAGCGCGTTGGGCATCAGCGTGCCGCCGTGCGGGAAGGCGAGGATCAGCGGCGTGTCGCGGCGCTCGACATGGAGCCAGCTCATGCCTTGCCCTCCATCGTCATCCCGGCCTTGTGCGGCGAACGCTGGACAAGAGGTTCGACCTTCGCGCTCAACGGCCCAGTGGACCCCGGCACAAGGCCGGGGTGACGGCTTGGGAAGCGGCGCGCGACATGGAGCCAGGTTATGGGAGCCAGGTCATCCTGGCCCTCCACCGTCATCCCGGCCTTGTGCCGGGATCCACCGTGCGGCGAACCCGGTACAAGAGGCTCGAGCGTCGCGCTCAAATGCCCGGTGGACCCCGGCACAAGGCCGGGGTGACGGTTAGGGAAGTGGCGCGCGGACTCCGGCACAGGGCCGGGGTGACGGTTGAGGACTTGGCGCGCGGTCATGCCGCGAGCCCGGGGAGCGGGCCGGCGGCGTCGAGCAGGGCGGGCGCGCGGATGAGGGTGGCGGCGGCCTCGATATCGGGGGCCATGTGGCGATCGTGATCGAGCGTCGGGACTTGGGCGCGGAGCAGGCGGCGGACGGTCTCTACGGGCGCGCTGGAGGTGAGCGGGGCGTGGAAGTCGCAGCCCTGCGCGCCGGCGAGCAGCTCGATGGCGAGGATGTGGTCGACATTGGCCGCCATCTCGATCAGCCGGCGGGCGCCGTGCGCGGCCATCGAGACATGGTCCTCCTGATTGGCGGAGGTCGGGATGGAATCGACGCTGGCGGGGTAGGCGCGCTGCTTGTTCTCGGACACCAGAGCGGCGGCGGTGACCTGGGGGATCATGAAGCCCGAGTTGAGGCCGGGGCGCGGGGTGAGGAAGGCGGGCAGGCCGGACAACGCCGGGTCGACCAGCATGGCGATGCGGCGCTCGGCGAGGCTGCCGATCTCGCACAGCGCCAGCGCGATCATGTCGGCGGCGAAGGCGACGGGCTCGGCGTGGAAATTGCCGCCGGACAGCGCCTCGTCGGTGTCGGGGAAGATCAGCGGGTTGTCGGACACGCCATTGGCCTCGGTGACCAGGGTGTCGCCGGCCTGGCGGAGCAGGGTGAGCACCGCGCCCATCACCTGGGGCTGGCAGCGCAGGCAATAGGGATCCTGCACACGCAGATCATCGGCGCGGTGCGAGGCGCGGATCGCCGAGCCGGCCATCAGCTCGCGCAAGGCGTCCGCCGTCTCGATCTGGCCGGTGTGGCCGCGCAGGGTGTGGATGCGGTGGTCGAACGGGGTGTCGGAGCCCTTGGCCGCCTCGGTCGAGAGCACGCCGGTGACGAGCGCGGCGCGGTAGAGGCGTTCGGCCTCGAACAGGGCGGCGAGCGCATAGCTGCAAGAGAATTGCGTGCCGTTGAGGAGGGCCAGGCCTTCCTTCGGGCCGAGTTCGAGCGGGGCGAGACCGGCATCGGCCAGCGCGCGGTCGGCGGGGACGGGCACGCCGTGGACGAAGATCTCGCCGACGCCGATCATCGTCGCGGTCATGTGCGCGAGCGGGGCGAGATCGCCCGAAGCGCCGACCGAGCCCTTGGCGGGGACGACGGGGATGAGGTCGCGGGCGAGCATCGTCTCGAGCAGCGCGACCGTGGCCGGCGCGACGCCCGAGGCGCCGCGCGCGAGGCTGGCGAGCTTCAAGGCCATCATCAGCCGGGCGATGGGGATCGGCATGGGATCGCCGACGCCGGCGGCGTGGCTCAGCACGATGTTGCGCTGGAGCGCGGCGAGATCGCACCCGTCGATGCGCACGCTGGCGAGTTTCCCGAAGCCGGTGTTGATGCCGTAGACCGGCTCGCCGCGCGCGAGGATGCGCGCCACGGCGGCGGCGCTTTCGGCGATCAGCGGGCGGCAGGCGGGGTTCAGGCTGGGCGTCGCGCCGTGATAGATGGCGCGCCAGTCGGCATAGGGGACGGCGCCCGGGGTCAGCAGCATCGGCCGTCGCTTTCAGGCAGGGGAAACTCGTTCCCCGGCGAAGGCCGGGGTCCAGCCGGGATGGCGGAGGTCACCGGGCGCAACGCTGACTCGCCAGCGTCCCCCAACTGGGCCCCGGCCTTCGCCGGGGAACGGTCCTCGGTCAGCAGCATTTGCCGTCCTTCACGCGTTGGTGCAGCGGGTTGAAGCCGATGCGGTAGACCAGCTCGGCGGGGTCGGTGATGTTCCAGATGGCGAGGTCGCAGGCCTTGCCGGGCTCCAGCGTGCCGATCTCGCGCGCCAGGCCGAGCGCGGCGGCGGCGTTGACGGTGACGCCGCGCAGGCCTTCCGTGACGTTGAGGCGGAACAGGGTCGCGGCCATGTTGAGCATCAGCAGCAAGGAGGTGGTGGGGGAGGTGCCGGGGTTGCAATCGGTGGCGATGGCGATCGGCACGTGATGGGCGCGGAGCAGGTCGACCGGCGGGAGGTGGGTTTCGCGCATGAAGTAGAAGGCGCCGGGCAGCAGCACCGCGACGGTGCCCGCCGCAGCCATGGCCCGGACATCGGCCTCGTCGGCATGTTCGAGATGGTCTGCGGAGAGCGCGCCGTGCGCGGCGGCGAGGCTGGCGCCGTGGAGGGCCGAGAGTTGCTCGGCGTGGAGCTTGACCGGGAGGCCGGCCGCACGGGCGGCGGCGAGAACACGCGCAGTCTGGTCCGGCGTGAAGCCGATGCCCTCGCAAAAGGCGTCGACCGCGTCGGCGAGGCCGATCGCGGCGGGGATCATCGCGTCACACACCAGGTCGACATAGGCATCGGCGCGGCCGGCATATTCGGGCGGGACGGCGTGGGCGCCGAGCAGCGTCGTCGCGATGCGGACGCTGCGTTCGTCGGCGAGGGCGCGGGCGGCGCGGAGCATTTTCAGTTCGTCGGGAACCGTCAGGCCATAGCCCGATTTGATCTCGATCGTGGTGACGCCCTCGGCGAGCAGCGCGTCAAGCCGGGGCAGCGCGAGCTCGACCAGCTGCGCCTCGCTGGCGGCGCGGGTGGCGCGCATGGTCGAGAGGATGCCGCCGCCGGCGCGGGCGATCTCCTCATAGGATGCCCCTTCCAGCCGCCGGGCCCATTCGCCGGCGCGCATTCCCGCATGGACGAGGTGGGTGTGGCAATCGATCAGCCCGGGTGTGATCCAGCGGCCGGCGCAATCGATGATCTCGGAGGCAGTTTCGGGGGCGCCGGCGCGCGGGCCGGCATAGGCGATGCGCCCGTCGCTGGCGGCGATGACGCCATCCTCGACCACGCCGAGGCCATCGCCGGCCATGGTCGCGAGTCGGGCATTGATCCACAGCCGATCCATGCCGCGCAATGTTGCGCGGCGGCACGATTATGTCTAGACATAATAAGAGGAGGGCCGATGCGACATCTCTGGTTCGAGCACGCGTTGCTGCCGCAGGGCTGGGCGCGGCGCGTGCGCGTCGGCATCGAGGGCGCGACGATCGCCTCGATCGACAGCGACGCCGATCCGCAGCCGCTCGACACGCGGCATGGCGCGGCGCTGCCCGGCCTGTGCAACGTGCACAGCCACGGCTTCCAGCGCGGCATGGCCGGCCTGTCGGAGCGGCGCGGGCGGCCCGACGACGATTTCTGGAGCTGGCGCGAGGTGATGTACCGCTTCCTCGACCGGCTGACGCCCGACGACATCGCCGCGATCACGGCCCAGGCCTATGTCGAGATGCTCGAATCCGGCTTCACTCGGGTCGGCGAGTTTCATTACCTTCACAATGATGTGGACGGCCGGCGCTATGCCGATCCGGCGGAGACCGCGGGGGCGATTATCGCCGCCGCCGGGGTCAGCGGGATCGGCCTGACCCTGCTGCCGGTGTTCTATGCCCATGGCGATTTCGGCGGCGCCGCGGCCGCGCCCGGCCAGCGGCGTTTCCTGTCCGATGTCGATGGTTTTGCAGCGCTGGTCGAAGCGAGCCGCGCGAAGCTGCCCGCCGATGCGGTGCTCGGCATCGCGCCGCATTCGCTGCGCGCCGTCACCCCCGACGAACTGCGCGCGATCCTGCCGCTCGCGGGCGGCGGGCCGGTGCACATCCATGCCGCCGAGCAGCTGCGCGAGGTCGAGGCGTGCCTCGCCTGGAGCGGGGCACGGCCGGTCGAATGGCTGCTCGACCACGCCGCGGTCGACCAGCGCTGGTGCCTGATCCACGCCACCCATCTCAGCGACAGCGAGTGCGATCGGCTGGCGGCAAGCGGCGCGGTCGCCGGCCTGTGCCCGGTGACCGAGGCCAATCTCGGCGACGGCGTGTTTCCGGGCGTGCATTATCTCGCGGCCGCCGGGCGGTTCGGCGTGGGTACGGATTCGAACATCCTGGTCGACGCGGCGAGCGAGCTTCGGGGACTCGAATATTCGCAGCGCCTGACGCATCGCCGCCGCGCGCTGCTCGCCGATGAAAGCGAGCCCTCGGTCGGACAGACGCTGTTCCTCGCCGCCCGCGCCGGCGGTGCCCAGGCGCTCGGCGTCGAGGGTTGCCTGTCGGTTGGCACACCGGCCGACATCGTGTCGCTCGACCTCGACCACGCCGCCTTTGCCGGCGCCGGCGCCGATACCCTGCTCGATCGCTGGATCTTCGCCGGGCGGCGCGGGACAGTCGACGCGGTGTGGCGCGGCGGGCGGCAATGGGTCGAGCGCGGGCGGCACATCGCGGCCGACGCGGTGGCGGCGCGTTATCGCAAGACCATCGCCGGCCTGCTCCAATGACGGTCGAGGAGCGCATCCGCTCGGAAATCGAGGCGCGGATTCATGCCGGCGAGTGGCGGCCGGGCGACCGCATCCCGTTCGAGCATGAGCTGGTCGCCCGCTATGGCTGCGCACGGGCCACCGTCAGCAAGGCGCTGACTGCGCTGGCGCGGAGCGGGCTGATCGAGCGACGGCGCAAGGCGGGCTCGTTCGTCGCGCATCCGCAGGTCCATTCGGCGGTGCTCGCGGTGCCCGACCTGGCCGAGATCGTCGCGGCGCGCGGCGAGGCCTATCGCTGGTCGCTGACGTCGCGCCGGCCGGCCGTGGACGGCGCGGGGAGCGACATCCCCCTGCCCGCCTTGCTGGTCGAAGGCGTACATTATGGCGGCGGGGAACCCTTCGCGCTGGAACGCCGGCTGATCTCGCTCGACGCGGTGCCCGACGCCGCCGGCGCGGATTTCGCCGCGCAGGCGCCGGGCAGCTGGCTGCTCCATCATGTGCCGTGGACGGCGGCGCGGCACCGCATCCGCGCTGTCGAGGCGAACCGGGCCGAGGCGGGCGCGCTCGCCGTGCGGCCGCGTGCAGCCTGTCTCGAACTGGAACGCACGACGTGGCGCACCGGCCAGCCGGTGACGCATGTCCGCCAGCTGTTCCGCGGCGACCGCTTTGATCTGGTCGCCGAGTTCAAGCCGGGCGCGTAGCGGCGCGCCTCTGGACGCGGTGCGCCGATCGGCATAGCGCACGGCGAAACCGGCAAGGGGACGCGCGCACCATGATCATCGACTCCACGCTTTCCGCCGTCGTCACTGGCGGCGCCTCGGGCCTCGGCGGCGCGACCGCCGCGATGCTTGCGGCGCACGGCGTCAAGGTGACGATCGTCGATCTCAACGAGGACGCCGGCACCGCGCACGCCGCCGCCATCGGCGGCGTGTTCGCCAGGGCCAATGTCGCCGACGAGGCGAGCGTCGCCGCCGCGCTCGACGTGGCGGAGGCCGCGCACGGCGTGACCCGCATCCTGGTCAATTGCGCCGGCGTCGCGCCGGCGATCAAGACCGTCGGCAAGGAGAATGTGCCGCACCCGCTCGACGCGTTCCGCCGCACGGTGGAGGTCAACCTGATCGGCACCTTCAACGTCATCGCCCAGTTCGCCGCTCGGCTCGCCGCGGCCGAGCCGATCGGCGAGGAGCGCGGCGTGATCGTCAACACCGCCTCGGTCGCCGCCTATGACGGGCAGATCGGCCAGGCCGCCTATGCCTCGTCCAAGGGCGGCGTCGTAGGCATGACGTTGCCGGTGGCGCGCGATCTCGCGCAACACAAGATCCGCGTGGTGACGATCGCGCCGGGCATCTTTCTCACCCCGATGCTGATGGGCCTGCCCCAGGCGGCCCAGGATTCGCTCGGCCTGCAGGTTCCGCACCCGAGCCGGCTGGGCAAGCCGGAGGAATATGCCCAGATGGTCGAGGCGATCATCGCCAACCCGATGCTCAACGGCGAGGTCATCCGCCTCGACGGCGCGATTCGCATGGCGCCGCGCTGATGCGCAGAGCCCAACAAATCGTGCCGCGCTGATGCGCAAGGCCCGACAAATCGTGCCGCGCTGATGCGCAGAGCCCAACAAATCACGCCGCGCTGACGCCGTGCCTGCGGCACTCTGGCTGGCGTTGGCGATCGTCGCGGAGGTGATCGCCACCTCGTCGCTGAAGGCGTCGGCGGCGTTCACCCGGCCGCTGCCCTCGCTGGTGGTGGTCGCAGGCTATGCCGCCGCCTTCTTCTGTCTGTCGCTCGCGCTGCGCAGCATGCCGGTCGGCATCGCCTATGCGATCTGGTCGGGCGTCGGCATCGTACTGGTCACCGCCATTGCGTGGGTCGTCTATGGGCAGAAGCTCGACGCCGTTGCGTTGCTCGGCATGACGCTGATCATCGTCGGTGCGGCGATCCTCAACCTGCGGGCAAGCGGCGGATAGGGCGCTCGGGTTCAGCGAGCGCGCAATCTCCTTCCCCCCGTGCAGCGAGGGGGCAAGAAGGCTGAAGACCGTAGCGGCAGGAAGCCGTCTATATCTGGTAGCTCTCACCCGGCACCGCCGCCTGAAAGCGCGCCGGGTCGATCCCGCGCCGCGCCAGGCTTTCCGCCAGTCCGGTCACCGGTTCCTCGCGCGGCTCGTCGGTGAGCTGGAAGGTGCCCCAATGGATGCCGAGCGCCCGTTTGGCATCGAGATCGAGCATGATGCGCACCGCCTCGTCCGGGTCGCAATGCTGTGCCGCCATGAACCAGCGTGGAGCGTAGGCGCCGATCGGTATGATCGCGAGATCGGGCGCGCCGAGCGTCGCGCGGATGTCGCGGAAGATCGCGCCTTCGCCATAGCCCGTGTCGCCGGCGAAGTAGATTGCTGCGACTTTGCTGCGCAGCATGAAGCCCGCCCACAGCGCCATGCGCCGGTCGCTCGGCCCGCGCGACGACCAGTGCTGGGCCGGGACGAGGTGGATCTCGACACCGAGCAGATCCACCTCGTCGCCCCAGTCGCCGGCGACGATTCGCGCCGCCGGGATGGCACGGCGGACGATGGTGTCGTTGCCGAGCGGCGTGACGATCAGCGGGTCATGGTCGCGGACCAGCCGGGCGAGCGTGGCGAGGTCGAGATGGTCGTAGTGATTGTGCGACAGCAGCACCGCGTCGATCGGCGGCAGCGCATCGAAGGCGATGCCCGGCGCGGTGACCCGCTTCGGCCCGAACCGTTGCGAGGGGCTGGCGCGCTGCGACCATACGGGGTCGGTCAGCAGGTTCAGCCCGGCGAGCTGGATCAGCAGGGTGGCGTGCCCCACGGCGGTGACCCGGGCGCCAGCGACGCGCGGCTCCGGGACGGCCTGGCGAATCTCCACCGAGCGTGGCCAGCGGGCGCTCGTCTCGCGCAGCTTCCAGCGCAGGATGTCGCTGAGCCCTTTGTCGCTCTCGGGGTGGCCGGGGTTGAAGAAGCGCTCGCCGTCGAAATGGTCGCTGACCGGACCCTGATAATATTTGTTCATGCCGTGCGGGGCGCCCCTTCTTGTCTCGCGCCTAGATGGGTGGGGCGGAGGCGTTCGACCAGTAGAGAAAATATTCCTTCGCCGGGGAAGTCCCGTTGTTTGATGGTTATATCCTGAAACAGACTGCGGGTTTGCCCGCCGCGCGGCGTCTCTCAAGCGGGGCATGGGGGATCGGCGTGGCGACGACATGGAATGACATTGCCGGCGCACCGGGCGCCATGCGCGCGATCCGCCTGCCCTCGCTCGACAAGCTGATACGCCATACCGCACCGGCGATCTCGCTGATCGTGCTCGGCGCCGCGATCCTCGCGCTGCGCATGCTCGATCTGCCTGCCGTCCTCGCCATGGTGCCGCGCAGCCCGCTGTTCTGGCTGGTCTTCCTCGCCGTCTACACCGTGCCGGTCGCCGCTGATTACCTGATCTATCGCCGCATCTGGCGCCTGCCGCTCGCCGGGCTGGTCCCGCTGGCGCGCAAGCAGATCGGCAACGAGCTGGTGATGGGCTATTTCGGTGACGCCTATCTCTATAGCTGGGCACACAAGCACGGGTTCGCCGGCAAGGACGGGCTGCGTACGGTCAAGGACGTGGCGATCATGTCCGCGGTGGCGAGCAACGTCACGACGATGGCCGCTGCCGCAATCGCCCTGCCCTGGCTCGGGCTGCTCGCTCTGCACGTTCCCGCTTGGACCGCCGCCGCCGCGATCGCCCTGGTCGTCACGCCGCCGCTGGTCGCGATCCTGTTCGCGCGGAAGTTGTTCACCCTGCCGCCGGTGCTGCTGCGCTGGGCGCTTGGCCTGCATTTCGGCCGCGCGCTGGCCAGCTGCACGCTGACCGCCCTGTTGTGGCACCTCGCTTTGCCGTCGGTCGCGCTGAAATACTGGCTGGTGTTCGCCGCGCTCAAGCTGATCCTGTCACGCCTCCCCAATGTGTCGAGCAAGGACATGCTGCTCGCCGGCCTCGCCATCCTCCTGCTCGGCCGTCACGCCGATGTCGCGACGCTGCTGACGATGATCGCGACGATCACCGTCACCGCCCATGTCGCGGTCAGCCTGGTTTTGTCCGGTCGGGAACTGCTCGCCGGCATCGTCCGCCGGCTGCGCGGTCGTGCCGCCTCAGCCGACCAGCGACTTGAGCGGCACCGCCGGATCGGCCAACGCGTCTCGCGGCGGCGCCACGCGGCCCGTCACCAGGGCCCGTCCCTGAGCGTAATCGCGCACCATGTTGACGCAATCCAGCGCGATCACCGTCCCGTTCTTGAGATAGACAATGGAGAAGCCGGCGCGGTCGATCGCGCCGCGGACGATGATCTCGTCATAGCCGCGTGACAGGCCGACGGTCTGCAACTTGAGGTCGTACTGGTTCGACCAGAACCACGGCACCGCCTCATAGGGTGCCGGACTGCCAATGATCGCCTGCACCGCCGTCTTGGCCTGGTCGTTGGCGTTCTGCACCGACTCCAGGCGGATCCACTCGCCCTCGGCATAGACGCTGCGATGCTCCGCGCAGTCCCCGATGGCGTAGATGTCGGGCAGGCTGGTCTTGCAGTTCTCGTCGACCCGCACGCCATTGCCGAACGCCGCCCCTGCATCGACCAGGGGCCCGACCGCCGGCACGATGCCGATGCCGACGATGACCATCTGCGCGGGCAGGATCGTGCCATCGACCAGTTCGACGCCGGTGACGTGGCGGTTCTCGCCGGTCAGCGACGCCACACCCGTGCCGAGCCGCACATCGACGCCGTGCGCACGGTGCTCGGCCTCGTAGAAGCGCGACAGCGGTTCGCCGGCGACGCGTGCCAGGACGCGGTCGAGTGCCTCGACCACGGTGACCTTCTTGCCGAACTTGATCAGCGCCGAGGCCGCCTCGAGCCCGATATAGCCGCCGCCGATCACCACGGCTTCGCGCACCTCGGGCATTTCCGCGATCATCCGGTCGGCGTCGGCCTTGTTGCGCACCGTGTGCACGCCCGCGAGGTCATGCCCTTCGCAGGCGATGCGGCGCGGGCTGCCGCCGGTTGCCCAGATCATCGTGCCATAGCCGATGTCCGATCCGTCAGCGCAGGTCACCCGGTGCGCCGCGGCATCGACCGCCGTCACCGTCTTGCCGAGCAGCATCGTGATGCCGCGCTCCGCCCACAAGGCGGCCGGGCGCAGCAGCATGCGCTCGAACGGCTTCTCGCCGGAGAGATACTCCTTCGACAGCGGCGGGCGGTCGTACGGCAGTTCGGGCTCGTCGCCGAGGATCGCGATCGATCCGGTGAAGCCGCCCTGCACCAGCGACAGCGCGGCCTGCGCCCCGCCATGACCGCCGCCGACGATCAACACGTCATATTGTGTCTTGTCGCTCATCCCCGCCGACCCTTTTATGTCGCTGCCGCGACGGCAGGCGTGCGCGGCCGATAGCGTAGCGCGGGTCGGGGGGGCAATCCCGTCAGGGCAGCGGCCCCCACATTCTGCCTGCCGCGGCGATGTCGGCCTGCTGCACTTGCTCCTCCAGCGCGGTCGGCTGCCTGGTCTGCGGGTGCGCATCGATCCACAGATAGGGCGCGTCGGTCGCGGTCATCTTCTGCCAGCGCGGCAGGCCGGGGCCGTTGGGATCGCCGGTCCTGGCGAAGTTGACCCAGTAATCGCCGATCAGCTTGCCGACCCGGCGATCGTCCTCGTCCAGCGTCTCGTCGCCGAAGCGCGTGCCGAACAGATAGGGGATTTCGCCGCCATGGATCGTGCCCGGCACGGTGGCGCGCAGGCTCGCCGGGACCTGGGTGAAATAATAGGCATAGCCCGGATGGCCGTGCTGCGCGTTCAGTTGCGCCAGCCAGCGCGTCGGCTGGATGAACAGGCCTTGCGTCCGCAGGTCGGCGGCTGGGCCGGCCTTTGACGGCGCCTTGGCATAGCCGGCGAGCAGCGTATCATAGGGCGCGCCGAGGATCGTGCGGGCGAAGGCGTCGGTGAACTGGACGAGGCTCGCCTCGTAGCTGTTGCCGCCGAAGATCAGCGGCACGGGCGCCGACACGCCCTTGCGGATCGCGTCGCCCGGGTTGAGCGCGAGGATGCGGCCGTCGATCATCAGCCGGGTGCCGGCCGGCGCGGCGACGAGCTTGTCGACCGGCACGGCGCGGAGCTGCTCGGGCGTGGCATATTCGAGGCCGGCGTTCTTCGCCCAGGCCGCGCCCAGCGCCTCCTGGTTCATCGGCCCGCTGCGGATCGACCCGATCAGCGCGACGCCACCGCCGGATTCCGAAATGCCGCGCGCGAACAGGCCGCGTGCCTCGGGCGAGGCGACCATCGCCTGCACCGCGACCGCGCCGGCGGATTCGCCGAAGATGGTGACGTTCCCCGGGTCGCCGCCAAATTTTGCGATATTGCGCTGCACCCACTTCAGCGAAGCGATCTGGTCCATCAGTGCATAATTGCCGAGGTCGCCGTTCGGGTCCTCGGCGGTCAGCGCGGGATGGGCGAAGAAGCCGAGCATGCCGAGCCGGTAGTTGATCGTGACGACGATCACCCCGCGCTTCGCCAGCGCCGCCCCGTCATAGATCGGCAGCCCGCCGGCGCCGAGCACCCACGAGCCGCCATGGATGAACAGCATCACCGGCAGCTTCTTCGCGCCCGCCTTCTTCGGCGCCCAGACATTGAGGTACAGGCAGTCCTCGCTGGTCGGGCCGTTCGCGGCATAGACGGCATCGCTCTTCTTGAACTGGATGCAGGCCGGGCCGAACGCCTCGGCAGCGCGCACGCCGGACCAGTGCGCGACCGGCTGCGGCGCCTTCCAGCGCAGCGGGCCGACCGGCGCCGCGGCGAACGGTACGCCGAGGAAGACCGACTCGCCGTCCTTGCTGGTGCCGCGGATCGTTCCGCTGTCGAGCGTGACGGTGGGGGCGGCCTGCACGCTCGCGGCGAACGGCAGCGCGGTGAGGATGAAGGCGGCGAGGGTGGGGAGCAAACGGCGCATCGTGGTTCTCATCATGTTGATCCTGGAACGGCCCTCCCGTCCGTCACCCCGGACTTGTTCCGGCATGACGGAAGAGGCAATCAGAACACCCCGCCTTCACCAGCTGGGCGAAATGGCGGGCACTGGGCTTGAGCGTGCGGGTGAAATTGCTGAGGTCGACCGAGACCATGCCGAAATGCTGGGCGTACCCGCTGGTCCACTCGAAATTGTCGAGCAGCGACCAGTAGATGTAGCTCTTCACGTCGATCCCTTCCGCGATGCACTTCGCCACCTCGGCGATCGTCGCATCGAGCCATGCCACGCGCCGCGCGTCATTGTCGGTCGAGGTGCCGGTCTCGGTGACATAGATTGGCTTGTCGGTCATCTTGCGCGCGAGGCGGATCGTGTAGCCGAGCGCGGGCGGGTAATATTCGTAACCCGAGGCGGTCATCTCCGCGCCCGGGTTCGGCACCACGCCCTTCGCGTCGAGCCGGATGCGGGTATAGGTCTGCACGCCGACGAAATCGCTGGCGTTCACCGCGTCCCACCAGCCGCCATAGGACATCTTCTCGATCATCGGCGCCAGGCTGTTCTCGCCCACCGCCTCGAACTGCTGGGTCGACAGCGTCACGCCGACCGGGAAGTCGCCTGGCCCAGCCTTGATCGCCTGATAGCCCTTGGCGTGCGCGTCGAGCAGGTGCGGCGCGACCTTGTCCGGGTCGGCGAACAGCAGCGACGAGAAGGCCGGGGAGTCGGTCGCCTTGGCGGCAGTCGCGATCATCGCCCTGCGCCTGGCGAAATATTCCGGCGGCTGGCCCATGCGCAGGATCTTGCCGAGCTGCGGGATGTTCGCCTCGTTGAAGGTCGAGGCCATGCCGATCAGCGGGCCGAGCGACAGCGTGGTGCGCTCGCAGAACCGCGCGAACAGGTCGGCGCTGTCGGCCACCTCCCACCCGCCGCGCTTCGCGAACCACAAGGGCACGGTGAAATGATTATAGGTGACGATCGGCAGCAGCCCGCGCTTGCGGCATGCCTCGAGCATTTTCGCATAATGGTCGAGCTCGGCCTGGCTGAACCTGCCCTGTTCGGGTTCGATCCGCGCCCATTCGATGCCGAAGCGATAGCAATTGAGCCCCATCGCGTGCGCGATGTCGAGGTCCTGCTCGTAGCGATGATAGCTGTCGCAGGCATCGCCCGACGGGTCCTTGTACACCGTGCCGGGCAGGTTCTCGAGCAGCCACGAATCCGAATTGACGTCGTTGCCCTCGCTTTGATGCGCCGAGATCGCGGTGCCCCACAGAAAGCCTTTGGGGAAATGCCGCTGCGCCACGCCGCGCGCCAGCGCCGGATGCACCAGTGACCCCGCCGCGATCGCTGCCCCGCCCGCCAGCGCCGCGCGGCGCGAGAATCCTTGCGAAGTCGTCATGCCCTGCTCCTGTCCGCGCGACCGGCTGGCCCGGTTCGATCGAACGTGAGCATATCAGCCAACATTTATTTTCACTAGTCACCTAATGAACGTCATCGACGCATAGCGCTGGCATCGATCGCCAATATCGACAAGATGCACCCCTTGATCAGGATCGGCGCGCCACGGGCCGCCGATGGAGACGGGCATGACAACGACCGAAGCGAAACCGAAACGCCGGACCAAGGCCGAGCAGCGTGCCGAAAGTCTCGAGCTGATCCTCGACGCGGCCGAATATCTCTTTTCCAAGCACGGGCTGTACGGCGTCACGCTGAAGGACGTAGCCAAGCGCGTCGGCGTGCACACCTCGCTGCTGCATTATTATTTCGACGACAAGAAGGCGCTGTTCGATGCCGTGATCGATCGCCGCGCGCCGATCACGGTCAACCGGCGCATGGACGCGCTGGCGCAATATGAGGTCGACTGCGCGGGAAAACCCACCGTGGAGGGTGCGCTGCGTGCCGCGCTCGATACCGATCTCGATCTCTATAGCGGTCCCGACGAGGGCTGGCGCAACTATGCCGCGCTCGGCGCGCAGGTCAGCAACACGCCTGAATGGGGCGCCGCGCTGATGGACGACCATTTCGACCCCGTCGTGCTGCGCCTGATCGGCATTCTCAAACAGGCGCTGCCCGACTGCCCCGAGGAGGACATCTTCTGGGGCTATCACTTCGTCACCGGCGCCTTCATGCTCACCGTCGCGCGCACCGGCCGCATCGACCGGCTGTCCGGCGGACTTTGCCACTCCGACGACTTCCCCGCGATCAAGAAGCGCATGGCCAGCTTCATGGCCGCCGGTTTCATCCAGATCTGCCGCGAGCGCGCGGCCGAACGGAAGGCAGGGAAGAAGTAGCCGGGCTGCCACTAAGACCGTCCACCCCGGCGAAGGCCGGGGCCCAGTTGGGGGACATCGATGATCGAACGTTGCGCGCCGTTACCACGACCTTCCAGACTGGGCCCCGGCCTTCGCCGGGGTGGCATGGTGGGATAGGGACGCCTCTTCCCTCCGCCCCACGCCGCGTTATGCTCTCGCATAATAACCGGGGGACACGATCATGCCGGCATCCGACGCCGCACCGACCGCCGATCAGGGCACCATCGCCCGCCGCTTCGCCTTTGTCGAACGCGGCACCGACCTGCGCACCGAGATCCTCGCCGGCGCGACGACCTTCCTGACCATGGCCTATATCATCCTGGTCAACCCGGCGATCCTCGGCCAGGCCGGCATGCCCGTCGCCGCGGTAGCCGCCGCGACCTGCTTCGCCGCCGGTGTGGCCAGCATCCTGATGGGGCTGAACGCCAATGTCCCGCTCGCGCTCGCGCCCGGCATGGGGCTCAACGCCTATTTCGCCTTCACCGTGGTCGGCGCGATGGGCGTGCCGTGGCAGACCGCTTTGGGCTGCGTGCTGGTGTCGGGCATCGCCTTCCTCGCGCTGACGCTGGCCGGGGTGCGCCAGATGATCGTCGCCGCAATCCCGCCGCATCTGTTCGCCGCTGTGGCCGGCGGCATCGGCCTGTTCATCGGTTTCATCGGCCTGAAGAATGCCGGAATCGTCGTCAGCAACCCCGCGACCAGTGTCGCACTCGGCGATCTCCATGCGCCGGGCGCACTGCTCGCCTTGTTCGGGCTGGTGCTGATCGCCGTGCTCTATGTGTGGAAAGTGCGCGGCGCGATGCTGATCGGCATCGTCGCGACCACGATCGTCGCCGCGCTGGTCGGTGCGATCGTCTTCAAGCCCGTGCCCTATTCCTTCGCGGCCCTAAGCGAGACCGCCTTCGCGCTCGACCTCACGGGCGTGTTCGGCGGCGCCGGCAAGCACGGCCTGGGCGTGCTGGAAATCCTCTTCGTCTTCCTGTTCGTCGATCTGTTCGACAATCTCGGCACGCTCGTCGCTGTGACGAAGCGCGCCGGGCTGATCGCCCCCGACGGCACCATCCCCAACTTGAAACGCATGCTGATCACCGATTCCATCGCAACGATGATCGGCGCACTCGCCGGCACCAGCACCGTCACCTCCTATGTCGAGAGCGCGGCCGGCGTGCAGGCCGGCGGCCGCACGGGCGTGACCGCGATCGTCGCCGGCCTGCTCTTTCTCGTCGCGATGTTCGCAGCACCTTATGCCCAGCTGGTACCGCTCGCCGCCACCGCCCCGGCCTTGATCCTGGTGGGCGCGCTGATGATGGCACCGCTCGCCGAGATCGCCTGGGACGAGCCGGAAGCCGCGATCCCCGCCTTCCTCACCGTGGTAATGATCCCGCTGACCTTCTCGATCGCCAACGGCCTGGCGTTCGGGATCACCGCACATGCCCTGTTAAAGCTGCTGCGCGGCAAGATCGGGCCCAGCGACGTGCTGTTGCTTGTGCTGGCGGCGCTGTTCGTGGTGCGGTTCGCCTGGCTGTCGGCTGCGTAGAGGTTCACGATGCCCGAGCCACTATTTTGCCGTCACCCTGAACTTGTTTCAGGGTCCATGCGCGACCAGTGGCCACACGGATTTCGCTCTTGGCTCGGATGACCGCGCATGGATGCTGAAACAAGTTCAGCATGACGAGCGGGAATAGGCGGGCGTCCGCTCAGCAAACCCGGATCACGTCCCCCTCATCCAATGCCACCTCATCGCAATTATCCCCCGGCCCCACCCGATCGACCACGAGGAAATCGCCCTCTTCCAGCACCAGCAGGAAATGGTGCCACACCCCCTTGGCATAATGCACCCCCTGCCCGGCCGCGGCACGGAACACCCGCACCCCTGACACATCGAAGTCCCCCGCCGGCGCGACCGCGACCAGATAGGGCCGCCCGCTCAGCGGCACGAAGCTCTGGCTGCCCAGCGGATGGCGCTCGAACATGCGCAACACCTTCTCCGCCAGCGGCTTCGCGCGGAACAGGCTGATCGCACCGACCCCGCCCTCCTCCGCCACGTCGAGTTCAGCCAGCCGGTCGTAGCGCACCGCATGGCCCTGATTGATCGCGATCCTCACCGCATCATCGCTGGCCTCGATCACCCGGCCGAACGGCGCGAAGGCCCGGGCGGTGAGCGGCTCGGCAGCAATGTCGCGCATTCGTCTTCCTCCATCGCGCCGTCGGCGGGCCGCATTTCGGCTTGTGCGCCGCGCAGGCTCGTTTCATCAAGGAAGATTGGAACAGGCAGCAAGCATTGAACGACGAAAACTACTCGCGTGATCTCATCGGCTATGGCCGCACCCCACCGCACGCCGCCTGGCCCGGCGGCGCGCGCATCGCGATCCAGTGCGTGTTGAACTACGAGGAAGGCGCCGAGCGCAACGTGCTCGATGGCGATGCCGAATGCGAGACCTTCCTGTCCGACATGGCCAGTCCGCCGGCCATCGCCGCGCGGCACATGACCATGGAGCAGATCTACGAATATGGGTCGCGCGCCGGGGTGTGGCGGCTGTTGCGGCTGTTCGCGCGCTATGATCTGCCGCTGACGGTGTTCGGCGTCGCGCTGGCGATGCAGCGCAACCCCGCGGTGGTCGAGGCCTTTCTCGAGGCCGGGCATGAGATCGCCTCGCACGGCTGGCGCTGGATCAATTACCAATCGGTGTCGGAGGAAGAGGAACGCGCCGACATGGCGCGCGCCATCGAGGTCCACACGCGCCTCACCGGCGAGCGCCCGCTCGGCTGGTACACCGGCCGCACCAGCCCCAACACACGACGCCTCGTCGCAGAGGAGGGCGGCTTTCTCTACGATGCCGACGATTATTCCGACGACCTGCCCTTCTGGACGACGGCCGCCGGCAGGCCGCATCTGATCGTGCCCTATTCGCTCGAAACCAACGACATGCGTTTCGGCGGCGCCGGCATGCAGACCGGCGAGGAGTTCTTCGCCTATCTGCGCGACACCTTCGATGTGCTTTATGCCGAAGGCGCCGACCGGCCGAAGATGATGTCGATCGGCCTGCACTGCCGCCTCGCCGGCCGGCCGGGCAAGATGGCCGGGCTTGAGCAGTTCCTGCGCTACGCGCTGAGCCAGCAGGACGTGTGGTTCTGCCGCCGGATCGACATCGCGCGGCATTGGCGCGCGGAGCATCCTCATGCTGCCTAGCGCCCTTTCGCATGACGCGTTCATCGCCGCGTTCGGCCCGGTCTATGAGGTATCGCACTGGGTCGCCGAGGGCGTGTGGCCGGCGGTCGCACGTGGTGAGCTTGATGACTCTCAAGCTTTGGCCGAAGCGATGCGCGCCGCGGTCGAGGCCGCCCCGCGCGACCAGCGCCTCGCGCTGATCCGCGCCCATCCCCAGCTCGCCGTCGCCGGCCGCATGGCCGAAGCTTCGGTGCAGGAGCAACGCGGCGCCGGGCTCGACCAATGTTCGCTGGACGAGCTGGCCGAGTTCCGCCGTCTCAACGCCGCCTATAACGAGCGCTTCGGCCACCCCTTCATCGTCGCGGTGAAGGGCCTGACGCGTGGCGACATCCTCGCCGCCTTCGCTGCCCGGCTCGACCATGACGCCGAGGAAGAATTCGCCACCGCCATGACGCAAATCCACCGTATCGCGGGGTTCCGCCTCGCCGCTCTGTTCGACCGGGAAGCATGATGTTCGACGACCTGCGCCGCCAATATGTCGACCTCGCCCAGCCAAGACTCGGGGCAGAGGTGGTCTATGCCACCGACGATTTCTTCGCGGACAAGGCGCGGCTGATTTCGCCCGCCGCCCCGGTGTTCATCCCCGGCAAATATGACGACAACGGCAAATGGATGGACGGCTGGGAAAGCCGCCGCAAGCGTGTGCCCGGCCACGACTGGTGCGTGGTGAAGCTCGGCGCTCAGGGCATCGTCGCCGGCTTCGAGATCGACACCAGCCACTTCACCGGCAACTACCCGCCCGGCGCCGAGATCGAGCTGTGCCGCAGCGCCGAGGCCATCCCCGGCGACGATGCCGGCTGGGTGAAAGTTACGCCGCGCCTCGCACTCAACGGCAACGACCGCGCCTATGTCGCCGTCGATCATGCCGCGCCGGTCACCCATGTCCGCCTGCACATCTTCCCCGATGGCGGCGTGGCGCGGCTGCGCGTGTGGGGCCGGGTCGACAAGGACTGGTCGGCAGTCGATGCCGGAACGCGCCTCGACCTGCTGGCGATGGAGAATGGCGGACGCGGCATCATCGCCAATGACGAGCATTTCGGCCGCGTCGAGAACCTCACCGCACCGGGTCGCGGCGTCGATATGGGCGATGGCTGGGAAACCCGCCGCCGCCGCGAGCCGGGCCATGACTGGGCGATCCTCGAACTCGGCACCGCCGGGACGATCGACGAGATCATCGTCGACACCGCGCACTTCAAGGGCAACTACCCGGATCGCTGCTTCATCCAGGCCGCGCCCGAAGCCCACGGCACCCCCGCGGAAATCGCCGTCCAGGCCGAGCATTGGCCGGTGCTATTGCCCGAGACCAAATTGCAGGCCGACCACATCCACACTTTCCGCGACGGCCTCGCCGACCTCGGCCCGGTGCGCTTCGTGCGTTTGAACATCATCCCCGATGGCGGCGTCAGCCGGCTGCGGCTGATCGGACGGAAGGCATGAACAGCCTCTCCACCCACGTCCTCGACACGATGCATGGCCGCCCCGCCGCCGGCATGACGCTGGTGCTGATCGGCCCGCACGGTGAGGTCGCCCGCGGCACCACCAATCCCGACGGCCGCTGCCCCGGCCTGATCCCCGGCGAGCTTGCCGCCGGCCGCTACGCCCTGCGTTTCGCTGTCGCCGCCTATTTCCGCGAGCAGGGCGTCGACCTGCCCGACCCACCCTTTCTCGACGAGGTGACGGTGGATTTCGGCATCGCCGAGGGCGGCGGCCATTACCACGTGCCGCTGCTCGTCTCGCCTTTCGCCTACTCCACCTATCGGGGCAGCTGAGCGATGCATGTCGACATCGCCGCCTGGCTCAACCTCGCGATCCGCTGGCTGCACCTGACCGCGGGCATCGCCTGGATCGGCTCGTCCTTCTATTTCGTCTGGCTCGACATGCATTTGAAGCCGCCGGCGCAAGGCGAGGCGTCGGGCGAGGTGTGGTCGGTGCACGGCGGCGGTTTCTACCACAACCAGAAATACCAGGTCGCGCCGAGCACCATGCCGGCCGAGCTGCACTGGTTCAAATGGGAGGCCTATTTCACCTGGCTGAGCGGTTTCTCGCTGCTCGTGCTGGTCTATTATGTCGGCGCCTCGAACTTCCTGATCGACCCGGCCAAGGCAGCGCTCAGCGTGCCCGCCGCGATCGCCATCGGCCTCGCCTCGATCGTGCTGAGCTGGTTCGTCTACGACCTGTTGTGCCGTTCGACACTCGGTTCCAACAACCTGCTGCTCGGCATCGTGTGGTTCGTCTATCTGCTGATGGCGGCGATCGTGCTCGACAGCCTGTTCAACAGCCGCGGCGCGTACCTGCATATCGGCGCGATCATCGGCTCGGTGATGGTCGGCAATGTGTTCTTCGTCATCATCCCCAACCAGCGCATCGTCGTCGCCGACCTGGTGGCGGGCCGCACGCCCGACCCGGCACTCGGCGCGGCGGCCAAGCAGCGCTCGCTGCACAATAATTACATGACGCTGCCGGTGCTGTTCATCATGATCAGCCACCATTACCCGATGACCTATGGCGCCGAACGGCCCTGGCTGGTGCTGGCGCTGCTCGGCCTGACCGGCGTCGCGGTGCGCCACGTCTTCAACCTGCGCAACCGTGCGCAGAAGACCGGGCCCGCGATGGCCGTCGCGGTGGCGATGGCATTGGTCAGCGTGACCTATGTGACGCTGGAAAAAGGCATGGCAGGCACGGCGACCGGCGGCGCAACGCGGTATTACGCCGACATCCAGCCGATCCTCGCGACCCATTGCACCGGCTGCCACAGCCAGCACCCGACCAACACGGCGTTCGCCAGCCCGCCGCTCGGCGTGATGCTCGACAGCTACGACCATGCTGCCCCCGCGGCGGCGCGGGTCAAGGCGATGGCGGTGGATACGGAGACGATGCCGCTCGGCAATACGACCCACATGACCAAGGCGGACCGCGAAAAACTCGGCGCGTGGATCGCGGGAGGGGCGCAGCGATGAGCGCGATCCAAATCCCCTCTCCCTTTGGGAGAGGGGCAAGCTGCGCAGCAGCGCGGGGTGAGGGCAGGGTCGTTGCCGCCCATTGTTTGGCGACCGTGCTGCCCTCACCCTCCCGCCGCTTCGCGGCTCCTTCCCTCTCCCAAAGGGAGAGGGAGATATGATCCGCTTCCTCCTCGACGGCGAGACGATCGAAACCGAAGCCGCCGCCACCGACAGCGTGCTCAACCTGCTGCGCTACCGCCTGCGCCGCACCGGCACCAAGGAGGGCTGCGCCGAGGGCGATTGCGGCGCCTGCACCGTCCTGCTCGGCGAACCCGCCGGCGACACGGTATCGTGGCGCGCGGTCAACGCCTGCATCCTGTTCGTGCCGATGCTCGACGGCAAGGCGCTGATGACCGTCGAAAGCCTCGGCGGCACCCATCCGGTCCAGCGCGAAATGGTCGCCCGGCACGGTTCGCAATGCGGCTTTTGCACGCCGGGTTTTGTCATGTCGCTGGTCGGCCGCGCGATGGGGGCGGCGGGCACCGAGGGGGTGACGACGGGTGACATAATTGCCGGCAATCTCTGCCGCTGCACCGGCTATGGCCCGATCCTCGACGCCGGCGAAGCGGTGCAGCCAGCGCCGCGCGACGACCGCGCGCTTGCCGCGCGGCTTCGCGCCCTGCCACGCGGCGAGGGCAAGGACTGGTTCGCCCCGCGTACCAGCGACGAACTGGCCGCCCGGCTGGTCGAACATCCGGACGCCCGCATCGTCGCGGGCGCCACCGATGTCGGCCTGTGGGTGACCAAGCAGCATCGCGAGCTCGGCACCGTCATCTTCCTCGGCGAGGTCACCGAGCTTCGCCAGGTCACCGAAAGCGACGCCGGCCTGACCATCGGCGCCGGCGCGCGTTATTCCGATGCGCGCGAGGCGCTGACCCGCCTGCATCCCGATCTCGGCGAGCTGGTGCGCCGCATCGCCGGGGTGCAGGTGCGCAACACCGGCACGATCGGCGGCAATATCGCCAACGGCTCGCCGATCGGCGACATGCCCCCCGCGCTGATAGCACTCGACGCGACGCTGACGTTGCGCAAGGGCGATACGCGCCGCACCATCGCGCTCGAAGACTTCTTCATCGCCTATGGCAAGCAGGACCGCGCCGCGGGCGAGTTCGTCGAAAGCATCTTCGTGCCCCGTCCCGATCCGTCGGCACTGATCCGTATCGTCAAGCTGTCTAAACGCTTCGACAGCGACATCTCCGCCGTGTGCGGCGCCATCGCGCTCGACATCGTCGACGGGATCGTGACCAACGCGCGCATCGCGTTCGGCGGCATGGCCGCGACACCCAAGCGTGCCGCCAACGCCGAGGCAGTGCTGACCGGCCGGCCCTGGTCCGAAGCCACCATCGAAGCCGCCGCAACCGCCATCGCCACCGACTATGCCCCGCTCGACGATCTGCGCGGATCGGCGCACTATCGCCTGACCGTCGCCGCCAACCTGCTCCGCCGCCTCTGGGCAGAGCGGTCCGGCGCCCCGGTCAGCGTGCTGGACCATGTCGATGGCTGAGGCCGATATCCCCGCCGGCGCGGTCGCCGCGCCCTATCCGCACGACAGCGCCGAGGCGCACGTCGCCGGCCTCGCGCGTTATGTCGACGACCTGCCCGAGCCCCCGGGCCTGCTCCACCTCGCCTTCGGCCTCGCGCCCGATGGCCATGCCAGTCTCGACGGCCTCGATCTCCACGCGGTGCGGACCAGCCCCGGCGTGGTCGCGGTGTTTACCGCCGCCGACATTCCCGGCGAGAATAATGTCGGACCCGTCCGCCATGACGAGCCGTTGCTCGCTGCCGACACCATCCTGTTTCCCGGCCAGCCGCTGTTCCTCGTCGCCGCCGACAGCGTCGGCGCCGCCCGGCGCGCCGCGCGCAAGGCGAGCGTGCGCGCCACGCCGCGCGACGCGCTCACCACCATCGCCGCCGCTCACGCCGCCGGCTCGCTGATCGAGGACAGCCAGATCATGGCGCGCGGCGATGCGGCCGCCGCGCTCGCTACCGCCCCGCGCCGCCTGTCGGGCAAGGTCGAGATCGGCGGGCAGGAGCATTTCTACCTCGAAGGCCAGGTCGCCATCGCCACCCCCGGCGAGGGCGATGCGATCCACATCGTCTCGTCCACCCAGCACCCCAGCGAGGTGCAGCATCTCGTCTCGCAGCTCCTCGGCCGCAATCACGCCGATATCGTCGTCGAGGTGCGCCGCATGGGCGGGGCGTTCGGCGGTAAGGAGACCCAGGCCGCCGCCCCCGCCGCCGCCTGCGCATTGGTCGCCGCGCTGACCGGCCGCCCGGCCAAGATGCGGCTCGACCGCGACGACGACATGGCGATGACCGGCAAGCGGCACGACTTTACAGCCCAATACGATGTCGGCTTCGACGATCAGGGTAATATCCACGCCCTCAAGCTGGAGCTCGCCTCGCGCTGCGGCGCTACTGCCGACCTCTCGCCGGCGATCAACGACCGCGCGATGTTCCATGCCGACAACGCCTATTTCCTGCCGGCGGTCGAGATCGTCAGCCACCGCCTGTTGACCCACACCGTCTCCAACACCGCTTTCCGTGGTTTCGGCGGGCCGCAGGGCATGGTGGCGATCGAGCGCGTCCTCGACGCGGTCGCCGCCGCGACCGGCCGCGACCCACTCGCCGTGCGCCGTGCCAACCTTTACGGCCCAGGCCGCGACCTCACGCCCTATCACATGCAGGTCACCGACAATGTCGCACCCGACCTGATCGACGAACTGGCCGAACAGGCCGGCTACGAGCAGCGCGTCGCCGCCGTCGCCGACTTCAACGCACGCAACACGATCCTGAAAAAGGGCCTCGCGCTGACGCCCGTGAAGTTCGGCATCAGCTTCACCACCACCCATCTCAACCAGGCCGGGGCGCTGGTGCTGGTCTATGCCGACGGCTCGATCCAGGTGAACCATGGCGGCACCGAGATGGGCCAGGGCCTGATGGTCAAGGTCGCCCAGATCGTCGCCGACGTCTTCGCCGTGCCGCTCGAGCGGGTGAAGGTGACGGCGACGCGCACCGACAAGGTGCCCAACACCTCGGCCACCGCCGCCTCGTCGGGCGCCGACATGAACGGCATGGCCGCGTTCAACGCCGCCGAGACGATCCGCGCGCGCCTCGCCGCCTTCGCTGCGGAAAAATTTGGCTGCGGCGAGGAAGAGGTGCACTTCACGCGCGAGGGAGTCGTCGCCGGGGGCGAGGTGACGCCGTTCGCCATGCTGACCCGCATGGCACATGTCGGCCGCGTCTCATTGTCCTCGACCGGCTTCTACGCCACCCCCGACATCCATTACGACCGCGCCTCGCACACCGGCCGCCCGTTTCTCTACTTCGCCTATGGCGCGGCGCTCAGCGAGGTGGTGATCGACACGCTGACCGGCGAGCACCGCGTGCTGGCAGTCGACATCCTCCACGATGTCGGCCGCTCGCTCAATCCGGCGATCGACCTCGGCCAGGTCGAGGGCGGCTTTATCCAGGGCATGGGCTGGCTGACCGCCGAGGAGCTGGTCTACGACGCACGCGGCCGGCTGCTGACCCATGCGCCGTCGACCTACAAGATTCCCACCGCCAACGACCGCCCGCGCCATATGAATATCCGGCTGTGGTCGAAGGGCCGCAACGCCGCGCCGACCATCCATCGCTCCAAGGCGGTCGGCGAACCGCCGCTGATGCTGGCGATCTCGGTCTTCTCGGCGCTGACGCATGCGGTGGCAGCATGCGCACCGGGCAAGGGCCTGCCAGACCTCAATGCGCCAGCGACGCCGGAGCGGGTGCTGGCGGCGATTGGCGAGCTGCGGGCGCGCAAGGCCTGAGGAAGATGCTGCCCGAGCCCCAATACTCCCCATCCGTCACCCCGGCCTTGTGCCGGGGTCCAACGCGCAACAGGCACTACAGTTCGCCCCTCCAGCGCCAGCGCGTGCGGCACGTTGGACCCCGGCACACGGCCGGGGTGACGAAGAAGTTATGAGCGACTGGCTCGAAGCGACCCGCGCCCTGCACGGCACCCCGACCGCGCTCGTCACGGTGCTGGCGACCGAGGGCTCCGCACCGCGCGGCGCAGGCACGCGGATGATCGTCACCATCGACGCGCAGGCCGGCACGATCGGCGGCGGCGCGCTCGAATGGCGTGCGGCAGAGCAGGCGCGCGCCATCCTCGCGCTGCCGCCGGGCAGCTGGCGCGTGCAGGACTATCCGCTCGGCCCCCTGCTCGGCCAATGCTGCGGCGGCCGCGTCCGCCTGCTGGTCGAGCATCTGACCGACACCGGCTGGATCGCCGCGCTCGCCGATGGCGCCGTGGTCCGCGCCACACTGCGCGACGGCCGTATCGAACGGAGCGCGACGAAGGACGAACATCGCTGGCCCCGCGCCGAGATGACCGCCCAGGCAGATCCGCTCACCAGCCGCGGCCCGCTGCCCGTTGCCGGCTTCAGCTTCGTCGAGCCGGACGACAGCGCGCGCCGCCCGCTCCTCCTGTTCGGCGCCGGCCATGTCGGCCGCGCCATCGCACGGATGCTGCCGGGCCTGCCGTTCGACCTCGCCTGGTTCGACAGTCGCCCCGAGCTGGCCGATATCCCCGGCGTCACGGTCGACAGCGAGGACGCGCTGGTCGCCTGCGCGGGCCAGGCCGGCCCGGCGACGGCAGTGCTGATCCTCACCCACGACCACGCGCTCGATTACCGCCTCGCCGCCGCCGCGCTCGGCTCGCCGGCGGCGTATGTCGGCATGATCGGCTCCTCGACCAAGCGCGCCCGCTTCCTTTCGCGCTTCGCTGCCGATGGCGTGGATGCGACCCGCCTGACCTGCCCGATCGGCCAGCCCGGCATCCCGGGCAAGGCGCCTGAAGTGATTGCGGTTGCGACGCTCGCCCAGTTGCTGGCACTGGGGCCGGCATAATGCTTCCCGGTCTCCACCCCACTTTCCCCACCGGCGAAGGCCGGGGCCCGGTTACGGAGCAATGATGGCTCGGGCGCTTCGCTTAGTTACCTCCACCTTCCCAACTGGGCTCCGGCCTTCGCCGGGGTGGTGCGCTTGTGTTGCATCGGCGATCTCATCATGACCCTCACCGCCTATCGCGCCGAACTGCTCAGCGTTCCCGAAGACCCGCTCACCGGCGCCGCGCCGCTCCACCACCCCGACGGGCTGCTCGTCATCGAAGACGGCATCGTCGTCGCATTCGGCGCCCATGCCGATCTCGCCCCGCGCTTCACCGATGTGCCGACGGAAGAACTCGACGGCCTGATCGTCCCCGGCTTCGTCGACACGCACGTCCACTACCCGCAGACCGACCGAGTCGCGGCGCACGGCCTGCAGTTGCTCGACTGGCTCGAACGCCACATCTTCGCCGAGGAAGCGCGCTTCGCCGATCGCGGCCATGCCGATACGGTCGCCGCCTTCTTCCTCGACGAGCTGCTGCGCAACGGCACGACCAGCGCCTTGGTCTTCGCCACCGTCCACGCCTGCTCGGTCGACGCGCTGTTCGACGCCGCCGTTACCCGCGACATGCGCATCATCTCCGGCAAGGTGCTGATGGACGACGGCCCCGCCACGCTGCGCGACACCGTGTCGAGCGGCCGTGCCGACAGCGAGGCGCTGATCGCGCGCTGGCGCGGGCGCGGCAGGCTCGGTTACGCGGTCACCCCGCGTTTCGTGCTGACCTCGTCCGACGAGCAGCTCGCCGATACCGGCGCGTTGCTCGCCGCGCACCCCGACACACTGCTCCACACGCATCTCGCCGAGAACACGGGCGAATGCGCCGCGGTCGCCGCGCGCTTCCCCGACGCCGCCGACTATCTCGACGTCTATGATCGCTTCGGCCTGGTGGGCAGCCGCTCGGTGTTCGCACACTGCATCCATATGAGCGACCGCGCGCTTGGCCGGATGGGTGAAGCGGGCAGCGCGATCGCCTTTTGCCCGACCAGCAACCTGTTCCTCGGCTCGGGCCTGTTCGACCTCGCCGCCGCCGACCGGCACGGCGTCAAGATCGGCATGGGCACCGACATCGGCGCCGGCACCAGCTTCTCGCTGCTCGCGACGATAAGCGAGGCCTACAAGGTCTGCCAGTTGCGGGGGCGCAGCCTCGACCCGTTCCGCGCGCTGCATCTCGCCACCGCCGGTGGGGCGAAGGCGCTCGGCCTCGGCGACCGCATCGGCGGGTTGCAGCCGGGGCAGGAAGCCGACTTCATCCTGCTCGACGACCAGGCCACCCCGTTGCTCGCGCGCCGTACGGCGGGGGCGAACCTGTTCGACCGGCTGTTCGCGCTGCAGATCCTCGGCGACGACCGCGCCATCGCCGCCACGTACCTCGCCGGCAACTGCGCTCACCGCCGGCCGCCCGCGTGCTGAAGACGTTTCTGACGATCTTCGAGCCATTCGTCCTGATGCTGCTCGGGACGGTGCTGCTCGCCAGCGTGCTGCCACCCCGCGGACCGTTCGTGCCCCTGTTCGACGTGGCGACGATCACCGGCATCGTGCTGCTGTTCTTCCTCCACGGCGCCAGGCTGTCGCGCCAGGCAATCTGGGACGGCTTTCGCAACTGGAAGCTGCACCTTTCGGTGCTGGCGGTGACCTTCATACTGTTCCCGCTGCTTGGCCTGGGCCTGAGCCATCTGCCGTTCGTCGCAGCACCCGTCGCGGCGGGGCTGCTGTTCCTGACGCTGCTGCCCTCGACGGTGCAGTCGTCGATCGCCTTCACCGCGATCGCACGCGGCAACGTGGCGGCGGCGGTGTGCAGCGCGTCCTTCTCCAATCTGCTCGGCATCCTGCTGACGCCGGCGTTGGTCGCGCTGCTGATGCACATGGGCGGCGCCAATGGCGGCGGGCTGGCATCGGTCGAGAAGATCGTCATGCAATTGCTGGTGCCGTTCGTCGCCGGGCATCTGTTACGTCCGCTGATCGGCGGCTTCGTCGCGCGCCGTCGCAAGATGCTGACGATCGTCGATCGCGGTTCGATCCTGCTCGTCGTCTACACCGCCTTCGGCGCGGCGGTGGTCGAGGGATTGTGGCACCGCGTCTCGGGTTACGACCTGACGATGATCCTCGTCCTGTGCTCGGCGTTGCTGGCGATCGTGCTGGCGGCGACCTGGGCGCTTGGCCGCGCGCTCCACTGGCCGCGCGGCGACGCCATCGTGCTGTTGTTCTGCGGTTCCAAGAAGAGCCTCGCCTCGGGCGTGCCGATGGCCGGCGTTCTGTTCGCGCCGACCCAGGTCGGCGTGGTGCTGTTGCCGCTGATGCTGTTCCACCAGATCCAGCTGATCGCTTGCGCGGTGATCGCGCGGCGCTATGCGGAGCACGATCCGACCCCCGCAAGGAACCCGTCATGAAGCGCATTCTCGCCGGCCGCGATGTCGAGGCGATCGGCCTCGGTTGCATGTCCCTCAGCTGGGCCTATGGCACGCCGCCCTCCAACGAGGACGGGGCGAAGCTGCTGCACCGCGCGCTCGACCTCGGCTACGACCATCTCGACACCGCGCGCATCTACGGCATCGGGCATAACGAGGCACTGATCGGCGAGACGCTGTCCAGCCGTCGCAAGGAGTTCTTCCTCGCCTCCAAGACCGGCATCATCGTCGACGGCGAGAAGCGCCGCATCGATTGCCGTCCCGAGACGATCCGCGCCGCGCTGGAGACCAGCCTGCAGCTGCTGAAGACCGATCATATCGATCTCTATTATCTCCACCGCCCCGACTTCTCCGTGCCGATCGAGGAGTCGATCGGCGAACTCGCCCACGCGGTCGAAGCGGGCAAGATCGGCGGCATCGGGCTCAGCGAGATGTCGGCCGAGACGCTGCGCCGCGCCGCCGCGGTCCACCCGATCGCGGCGATGCAGACCGAATATTCGCCCTGGACGCGCAACCCCGAGATCGCCGTCCTCGACGCGTGCGCCGAACTCGGCACGACCTTCGTCGCCTTCTCGCCGGTCGCGCGGGGCGTGCTGGCAAACGGCGTGCGTGACCCGGGCGCGCTGGTGGAAAAGGATCTGCGCCGCGCGATGCCGCGTTTCAGCGCCGAGAACTGGCCGACCAATCTCGCGCTGGTCGATGCCTATAACGCCATCGCCACCGAGCAGGGCGTGACGCCGGCGCAGCTGTCGCTCGCCTGGGTGCTGTCGCGCGGCGACCATGTGGTGGCGATCCCCGGTACGGCCTCGATCCCGCACCTGGAAGAGAATTTCGTGCGCAGGGACTGGGTGATCCCGACCGACGTCGCGGCGCGGATCGACACGCTGTTCACGCCCGAGGCACCGGCCGGTCCGCGCTACCCGCCAGCGGCGCAGGCGGGCGTTTCGACCGAGCAGTTCGCGTAACCGCTTCTTAGGGGCGTGTCGGCTAGGTGGTGCAGGATGCGCCATCTGCCCCTGATCGACCCCCGGCCACCGCGGCTGAGCGAGCTCGGCGACGACCTGCGCCGGATCGAGGCGTCGGGGACCTTCTCCAACAACGGGCCCGAGGTCCGCGGCTTCGAGGCCGAGGCGACCGAGCAGCTGTTCGGCGGCGAGGGCGCCTGCCTCGCCGTGGCCAACGCAACGCTGGGCCTGATGATCGCGCTGAAGGATGCGGCCGGCCCCCACCCGAAGGCAGGCGCGCTGGCGTTGACGCCCGCGCTGACCTTCGCCGCTACGGCCCAGGCCGCCCACTGGGCGGGTCTCACGCCGCTGATCTGCGACGTCGATCCCGATGACTGGAGCATGGCGGCACGCGAGGAGGAGCGGCTGATCGCGCGATACGGCGAGCGCCTTGCGGTGCTGCTGCCCTACGCCACGTTCGGCAACGCCATCGATCTCGACCGTTATGCCTGGCTCAAGCGTCGGCATGGCATCGGCGTGGTGGTCGATGCCGCCGCCTCGCTTGGCACGATCGATGCGCAGGCGCGGGGCTTTGGCGCAGGCGCGCCGTTCGCCACCGTCTTCTCGATGCACGCCACCAAGCCCTTCGCCGTGGCGGAGGGGGGCCTGATCCATGCCGGCGACGCCGCGCTGATCGCGCGGCTCCGTGCCATGGCGTGCTTCGGCTTCGAGGGAAGCCGCAGCGCCACGCTGCCGGGGCTCAACGCCAAGCTGCCGGAGGTCATCGCGGTGATGGCACGGGCGAAGCTCTCCGGGTTCGATGCAGCGTGCGATCATCGCGCCGCGCTGGAACAGGCCTATCGCGACGCGCTGTCGGGGGTCGATCTTCAGGCGGTGTCCGGCTTGCGCCGTGCCACCCAGCTCATGACCGTTGCGCTGCCCGCGCGCCTTGCCCCGCGTCGCGATGCCATTGCCGCCGCGCTCGCGGCACAGGGCATCGGCACGGGGCGTTACTTCAGCCCGCATCTCGGCGAGCAGCCCTGGGTTCAGTCGGTCGCGATGATCGAGCCGACGCCCGTCGCCGACGATCTGGCGGCACGCCTGCTGTCGCTGCCGCTCACCGACGCGATGACAACCGACGACGCCGTGCATGTCGGACGCACACTGGCCGACATCTGCCGCGCCGAACGACACGTCGCGCCGGCAGCCGTCGCCACGCCGGTTGCCGGGACGTTGCTTGTCGGCGGCGGTCCAGCCGGTACCGCGCTGCTCACCGCGGCGAGCAAGCATGGCATGCTGGCCGATCTGGCGCGCGAGCTGGTGCTGGTCGAGCGCGATACGCAGATCGGCGGCGGGCGGCTCGGCGGCTATGCCATCACCTCGGACAGCACGGCGCAAACCTTCCTCAGCGCGGTGGCGGGCAACCCGCATCCCGAGATCGCCGCGCTCGAGCATCATGCGGTCGGGCGCGCGGTCGCCGCGCACGCCGACGCGCTCGGCGTGCCGCTGGTCGAGGCCGGGCCGTTGCTACGCGAGACCGGCGAGCGGCTGGCGCGGATCGTGGTGCGACACGGCGGGACGGTGCTGACCGGGCATGACGCGATCGGCACGCGACGGACTGCGGAGGGGCTTTGGGCAACCACTTTGCGCGGTGCCGACGGGCAAAGCTTCGAGCGGCTGTCGCGCAACGTCGTGATCGCGACCGGCGGACATCAACCATTCGCGCGGCTTGCCGGACAGCAAGTCGCAGGAAGCACGTTGCAGGACCTGGCGGGCGCGCGGCTGCACGCATCCGACGCGGTGCTCGCGCTGGGCGGTGTCGAGCGGATCGCTGCGCTGCTCGCCGACAAGCGCGCGCCACGGGTCGTGGTGATCGGCGGATCGACCAGCGCACTGGCGACGGTCGCGCTGCTGTTGCGCAGCCGGCCGGGGATCGCCTTCGGTGCGGGGGGCGTGACGCTGCTCCATCGCCGCCCGCTTCGGCCTTTCTATCCCTCGGTTGAATCGGCGCATGCCGAAGGCTTCACTGACTTCGGACCGGACGACGTCTGCCCGGTGTCGGGGTTCGTCTATCGCCTTGCCGGTTTCCGGCTCGAGGCGCGCGAGCTGGTGTTGCGGATGCTCGGCGTCGATGGCCGCGCGCCCGATCCGCGCGTCGCGCTGCACCGTATCGGAGACGACGAGGCGAAGGCGCGCGACCTGATCGCGAACGCCGATGTGGTGATCGGCGCGCTCGGTTATCGCCCGCACGCGCTGCCGGTCGCCGATCATGACGGCAGGCCGATCGCCCTTGCCGCGGAAGCCGGCGGCGCGATGGTCGACCGGCATTGCCGCGTGATCGACTCCTGTGGTGCGCCGCTCCCCGGCCTGTTCGGCATCGGCCTCGCCGCGGGCTTCGTGCCGTGGGGTGCGATGGGCGGCGAGCCCAGCTTTCGCGGCCAGGCCAATGGCCTGTGGCAATGGCAGAACGACGTGGGGATGATGATCGTGGCGCAATTGCTCGGCGAACGCGCGGCGGTGGCGGCATGAGCGCGCCGACGGCCAGCCCCACCGTCAGCGTCGTGATGGCGGCGTACAAAGGCGCCGATCTGGTCGGTGCGACGCTGGCGTCGCTGCAGGCACAGACGCTGACCGATTTCGAGCTGGTGGTGGTCGACGATTGCTCGCCCGACGACACGCTGGCGGTGCTGCGCTCTTGGGACGACCCGCGATTCCGGATCATCGCTGCGGAGAAGAACCAGGGCGTGGTGCTGTCGCGCAACCGTGCCTTTGCCGCGGCGCGCGGGCGCTATGTCGCCGCGCTCGACCATGACGATCTCTGCTACCCCGAGCGCTTCGCGAAGCAGGTCGCCTATCTCGATGCGCATCCCGATACGGTGCTGCTCGGCACGGCTTCCGACAATCTGCAGGACGGGGAGATTTCGCCCTCGACGCTCGCTCCGCTGACCACCCCGCCGCTGGTCGAATGGCTGCTCAGGATCGAGAACCCGCTGGTATGGTCGTCGGTGATGATGCGCGCTGATGCCGCGCGGCGGCTGGACGCGTTCCAGCGACCCGAAATGGTCTTCGCGGAGGATTACGACCTTTATCACCGCATGGGGAAGTTCGGCCGCATCGCGCGGCTCGACGATGTGCTGGTGACCTATCGCAAGCATTCGGGCAGCGCATCGCACACCCATATCAGCGCAATGACCAGCCGCGCGACCGATGTGCTGGCGGCCGACTATGCCGATGTGTTCGGCGACGAGGCGGCCGATTACGCGGAGCTGGTCGTGCGCCATGTGATGGGGCGCATGGCGGTGCCCGACCGCACCACGCTGCGCCGGGTAGGCAAGGCGATCATCCGGCTGCAGGACGATTACCTCACCCGCAATCGCCCCGACCCGGAAAGCCGCGCGCTGATCCGCTGGGAAACGGCGCGGCGCTGGGCGCGGATCGGCGAGATCGCGCTGCGCAACGGCACGCTCGGGCTGGTCGACGCGGCGATGGTGCGGCCCGATCATCTGGGCCTTGGTTATGCCGGGATCGACGAGCTGATCCTGTCACGCATCCTGGGCGGCGCGCGCGCCGTGCGACGATTGTTCCAGGATCGCGCGGCGGGCTGACGACGACGTTTTGCGCCGCTATCGTAACGGCTCCACGATACTTCACGACAGGGAGCGGGGAATGTCTTCGACACGTTACGGCCGGCTGGCGCTGGCATTCGCCGTTTCCGCCCTCGCGCTGGCGGCGTGTTCCAAGAAGACCGAAAGCGACACCGAAGCGACGACGACCACCACTACGGTGGCCAGCGGCGCCGAAGCTCCGGCCGCGAGCGGTGCGCCGGCCGCCGACAATGTCGATACCGTCGACGGCGCGAAGCTCGCCAGCTTTGCGGGCGACGCCGCGAGGGGCGAAGCGGCATTCCTGCAATGCAAGGTGTGCCACCAGCTCGCGCAGAATGCGATCGGGCCGCAGCTGCATGGCGTCGTCGGGCGCAAGGCCGGTACCGTCCCGGGCTTCGCCTATTCGGAAGCGGACAAGAACAGCGGCATCACCTGGACGCCCGAGAAAATCTTCCAGTTCATCGAAAAGCCGCAGCGCGTGATGCCGGGGACGAAGATGACCTTCGCCGGGCTCGGCGACGCACAGAAGCGCGCCGACATCATCGCCTATCTCAAGGCGAACTGATCCGGCACATCAGCCATCCTCCAGATCGAGAAAGGCAACGACGTCATTCTCGGTCGCGATCCATAGCGCGCTTTGCACCTCTTGCGGCTCGCGCCGCCCTGCCAGCATGGCCTCGGCGAGCGGGCCGTAGAACAGCGTCACCGCGACCGGATCGCCGTCATCGAGAAAATAGAGGCGGACGTTCGCGTCGGCGGAGATGGTACGCATGGCGATGCGATGCCGCTACCGGCGCGATGGCGCAAGGCGCGCCATATGCCACCACCGAGCGCCAACGTTACAACGGACGCGTCGCCTCTGCCGCCGCCACATCCGTCAGCGTCGGAAAAGACGACGCTACCGATATCAGAGGCCGCTCTTGCCCGGCGCGATCAGCGGCTTCTCGCCGACCTGATCGGACCTTGTCGGCCCATCGGGCACGGTGCCGGTGGTCGGCTCCTCCACATCCTGCTTTTTCACCTCACCGGCGGGATCGGCCTCCGCACCCGTCCTGTCTTGTTCGTCTTCTGACATCGTCACCTCCTGAACGTCGTCAATCGATGACACCCGTGATGCGTTCCATCGAACGCGATCCGGGCCGCCGGAGGCGGGGGCCCGGTCTTCGCATCAGTGCAAGCGCGTCAGAACTGGACGCTGTATTTCTTGCCCTTGTTGTCCTCGCCCTCGCCGATGCCGGCTGGCGGGTTGCCGACCTTGATCTGCATGTGCAGGTTGATCACCGTGCCCTTGTTGCCGACCAATATGGCAGTCGCCTGCGCCGTGTCGTTCGTCTGCACGCTTTGCCCGGCGTGTTCATCCCCGAACAGACCGGGGCGCGACTGCTGCGTATAGCTCGAACTGAGGATCGCGGTATAGGTGCCGTCGAGAATCTCGCCGGAGGCCGGATCGCTCGCCATCATCCGCCCGGTCGATTGAGACAGGGGTATGAGCTCAATCTGCATCGGCAGAATTCGGCCATCGGAGAGGGCCACAATGCGACCTCCCAACATGGTGTGGGCCGGGCTCGAAACCGTCGCGCACCCGCTGACCAGTGCAACGGCGCAAAGTGCCGCGAAAGCTCGCTTCATGACTTGTTTCCTTGTGTTGGCAATGCCGCCTCGGATGCGGGCGACAAGAGCCGAAACGGCGGCTGCGGAAAATAAGGGAGTTTACCTACTGCCCGCTGCCGCCGCGCGACCCCACGCTTCATTCGGCGCGTCCGGCGCCTCTGGTCCGGCGGCAGGTAGCGCGACCTGCGTTGGACGAGCGCTGGAAAGGCTCGCGTGGACCCGGTGGTTGCGGGCTCAGATGCCGCGATACGGACGCGGCAGGCCATGTCACCGGAATATTTGCCGATGAGGCTCACCGCCGGCCCATAAAGATACGGCCTGAAAGCATCCCTTGCGTTCGCACGAGCAGAGACGATTGCGGTAACCCCCACCACCAACGCCACGCGTTTGTCACCGCCGCGAAAGGAGTGTATTTTGCAGGCACAAGAAAAGGAAATTGCCGACCGAAATCCAGGAGAGCCGCCATGTCAGCCATCGCCGCCCAAGCCATGTCCACCGACGCCGACCTGCCCGAGGTCCGACGGATCGGCAGCGACGATCTGCGATGGGCGCTGGCCGAGGGGTGGAAGGATTTCACGGCCAAGCGTGGCGACCTGATCTTCGCCGGGCTGCTCTATCCGGTGATCTGCTTCATCGCCGCGATCGTGACCTTCAACGAGCCGCTGCTGCCGCTGTTCTTCCCGCTGGTCGCCGGCGTTTCGATCGCCGGGCCGGCGGTCGCCTCGGGCTTCTATGAACTGGCGCGGCGCCGCGAGGAGGGCGGTGACCAGAGCTGGTGGCACTTTTTCGACCCGCTTCGGGGGCGGCGGCGTACCCCGCTGGTGACGCTGATCGTCGGGCTGCTGGCGCTGTTCGCGGGCTGGCTGATCGCCGCCTATGCCATCTATGGCGCGATCTTCGGTGCGCAGACCGCCTATAGCGCGACGTTCGGCAGCCAGGCGGGCGCGCATATCGCCGATTTCGCCAGCCGCCTGTTCAGCACGCGCGAGGGGTGGGAGCTGATCCTGTTCGGCAACCTCGCCGGCGGCGTGTTCGCGGTGGTGACCTTGGTATGTTCGGTGGTGTCGTTCCCGATGGTGGTAGACAAGCCGGTCGATGCCGGCGTGGCGCTACGCACGTCATGGAAGGCGGTGCGCAAGAATCCGGGCGAGATCTTCGGCTGGGGCGTGCGCGTCGCGCTGCTGCTGCTGATCGGGCTGATCCCGCTGGCGATCGGGCTCGCCGTGGTCCTGCCATGGCTCGGCTATGCCACCTGGCATCTCTACACGCGGCTGGTGGTGCGGTGAGCGATCGACGGCGCCACGTGCACGCACGTTAGCGCCGCCGCTCGGCATTCTGTGGCCACTGGCGGGGCGACGGGCCTTCGAGCCCGTCTGCATCAGCGCCGCTGCGCGTGCCTGGCTGGCGTCAGTCGCGATGGCGGGCGTCGGCGACCGACACAACACCGAGCACCAGGACGAACGCGATCATCGCCAGCACGACGAGATAGAGGAACCAATTGTCGGCCAAGCTCGGCATGACGAATCCTTCACGGTTTAGACGAAGGTTTTTCATCCGCTGCCAGGGGCGGTGCCTTGACCGCGATCAAATGGACATGAGCGAGGTGACGTGGCGTTGCGAAAGGTTGCGCGACGGCCCTCAACCCGAACGGCGGGGTTGATCCGCGTGACGTTACAACATACAGGCACCCGATGGTCGGATCGGATCATAGCAGTGCGCCGCTGAAGCGCCGCCGGTGGGCGACCATCGCGCTGGCGACGTTGCTGGCGTTCCTGTGCCAAAGCTTCGTCACCCAGACGCATTGGGACCCAGATCCCGTTGCGCGTTCGGTAGCGCTCGCCGCGTCCGGCAGCACGTCGGCGACGCTGAAGGCGGGGCAACCCGCGCCGGCGCCGATCTGCCCGATCTGCCGCGAAATCGCGCAGGCGGGGTTCTATCTTCCTCCGGTACAGGCCGCACTGCTCGCGTCCGAGCCCGGCGCCATCTGGCGCGTCACCCTCCCGCCACGGGCGCTGGCGCCGAACCAGTCCTCGCATGCCTGGCGCAGCCGCGCGCCGCCACGCCTCCAAGCCTGAACAAACGAAGATGCAGGCAGGAGCGCGGATTCGCGCCCGCTCGCGTCACACCGGATTCGCCCGTCGCGAATCCGCTGCCAGGGTCATGGAGCTTTTCTCATGCGTTATCTCTTCCTGCTGGGCGCCGCCGGCGCCGCACTGATTCCCTTCGCCACCGCGGCACAAACCGCGCCGGCGCCCACCACCGACACCGCCGCGGGCCAGCAAGAGGTCGTCGTCACCGCGCAGCGGCTCGACATCGCGCGCGACGCGATCCAGCCATCGCTGGGCGCCAGCGAATATCATATCGATCGCAGGATCCTCGAGAGCCAGCCCGGCGGCGTCGATCGCAGCCTGGTGCAGGTACTGTTGCAAGCGCCGGGGGTGACGCAGGATAGCTATGGCGCGGTCCATGTCCGCAACGAGCATGGCAATCTGCAATATCGCCTGAACGGGGTGATCGTGCCGGAGAGCATCTCGGGCTTCGGCGCGACGTTCGACCCGCATATCGCGGATTCGGTCGACCTGCTGACCGGCACCTTGCCGGCGCAATATGGCTATCGCACCTCGGGCGTCATCAACCTCAAGACGCAATCGGGCGCGTTCGAGAATGGTGGCGATGTGGGCCTTTACGGCGGCAGTCGCGGCAGCCTGGAGCCGAGCGGCAGCGTGCACGGCTCCAGCGGCAACCTCAATTATTTCGCCTCGGGCAGTTATCTCGAAAACGATCTCGGGGTCGAGAACCCGATCGCCTCGCGCGACGCGATCCATGACCGTACGCGGCAATATCGCGCGTTTGCCTATGTCTCCGACATCGTCTCGGACAGCAGCCGCCTCACCTTGTTCGGCGGCACCTCGATCGGCCATTTCCAGATTCCGAACAATCCCGGCCAGGGCGATCCGGCGACCAATTTCACGCTCAACGGCACGTCGACCTTCGATTCGGCGAAGCTCGACCAGAACCAGCGCGAGATCACGCATTATGGCGTGCTCGCCTATCAATATGCCGGCGGCGCCTTCAACTTCCAGGTCGCGCCGTTCGTGCGCTATTCGCAGACGCGCTTCACCCCCGATCCGCAGGGCGGCGACCTGATCCTGAGCGGCGTGGCGGACAATGCGCGCCTGTCGAGCCTCACCGCGGGAATACAGGCGGATGGCAGCTACAAGCTGTCGGACAGCCATATGCTGCGCTTCGGTCTGTTCTTCCAGAATGAACGCACCCGCTCGATGGTGACGTCGCGCGTGTTTCCGGTCGACAACAAGGGCGCCCAAACGTCCGACGTGCCGCTGTCGATCACCGATCAGGGCGGACGAAACGGGCAGCTTTACGGCGTCTATCTGCAGGACGAATGGTCGCTGACGCCGACGCTGACGCTGAATTACGGCCTGCGTTTCGACGCGGTGCGCGCCTATACGCGCGAGCAGCAGCTCAGCCCGCGCATCAACATGGTGTGGAAACCGGCCAGCGGCACCACCTTCCACCTCGGTTATGCGCGCAACTTCACCCCGCCGCCGCAGGAACTGATCGCCGCACCGACGCTGGCGCTGTTCGCCGGCACGACCAAGGCGCCCGATATCACCACCGCCGACCCGGTGCGCGCCGAACGCGAGCATTATTTCGACGGCGGCGTGGAGCAGGTCGTCGCCCGGGGCTTCAAGGTCGGGCTCGACGCCTATTACAAGATCAAGCGCAACCTGCTCGACGAGGGGCAGTTCGGCTCCTCGCTGGTGCTGTCGCCGTTCAACTATGCCACCGGCTTCGCCTGGGGCGTCGAGCTCAGCGCCAACTATACGCACGGGCCGGTCGATCTCTACGTCAACGTCGCGCGCGGCCAGGAGAAGGGTCGCAACATCATCTCGAGCCAGTATTTCTTCGCCCAGGACGAGCTCGATTACATCGCCGCGCACAGCATCTTCACCGACCATTCGCAACGCTGGACGGCGTCGGGCGGGGCGAGCGTGACGATCAAGGACGGGATCGGCACACTCGTGCCGACCGCCGACTTCCTCTATGGCGACGGCCTGCGCGCCGACGATCCGGCCGGGATCGTGCCCAATGGCGGCAAGCTGCCCTCCTATTTCACGGCCAATTTCGGGATCGCGCAGAATCTCGACGGACCCGGCGTGCTCAAGGGCATGTCGATCCGCTTCGACGTCGTGAACGTGTTCGACCGCAGCTACCTGATCCGCGACGGTTCCGGCGTTGGTGTCGGCGCGCCGCAATATGGCGCGCGGCGCGGCTTCTTCGCCGGGATCCGCAAGAAGTTCTGATCCTCCAACCTCAAGCCCCTCTCCCGAAAGGGGTGGGGCTTGACCCTATTTCTCGGTCAGGGCGGCGTGGAGCCGGTGCATCTGCTCGTTGAGCGCGATCATCTCCGGGATGGTCAGCTTGGAATTTTCCAGCAGGGCGTCGGTCAGGCACGATGATTCCTGGCGCAGCGCCTTGCCCTTCTGGGTAAGGAACACCTGGACCTGGCGTTCGTCCTGCGGGTTGCGCTGGCGCGAGACGAAGCCCGCCGCCTCGAGTCGTTTCATCAGCGGCGTGATCGTGCTCGGTTCCAGCGCGAGCCGGTCGGCGATCGCGCCGATGGTCTGGCCATCGGCCTCCCACAAGGCACCAAGTACCAGATATTGCGGGTAAGTTACGCCGAGCGAATCGAGCATCGGCTTGTACAGCCGGTTGATCGCCAGCGTCGTCGAATAGAGCGTGAAGCACAGCTGCGCGTCGAGCGGCAGGGGGCCGACAGAGGTTTTGGCCATGGAAAAATCTCGCTGCAATCAATCGGTTGTCGGAATAATATATATCGCGATAAATTTCTTCTGGACAAGGGGAATCTGCGTGCCTATCTGGTGATTATCGCGATAATGATTATCGCGACAAACATAGAAAGGATATCGCCATGACCAAGTCCCGGATGCTCCTCGCCGCCGCTGCCTCGCTCGCCCTCGGCACGGTTCCCGCCACCGCCATCGCCAAGGACAGCGCGCCGGTCAAATCGATCGTGCTGGTCCATGGCGCCTTTGCCGACGGGTCCGGCTGGATGGACGTCTACAAGATCCTCAAAAAGGACGGCTACAACGTCACCATCGTGCAGAACCCGACCAACTCGCTGGCCGACGATGTCGCTGTGACCAGGCGTGCGATCGCCGCCGCCGACGGCAAGGTGATCCTGGTCGGCCACAGCTATGGTGGCGTGGTGATATCCGAGGCCGGCACCGACGCGAAGGTCGCCGGGCTGGTCTATGTCGCCGCCTTCGCGCCGGACAAGGGCGAGTCGGTCGGTTCGCTGATCGCCAACCCCGCGCCGGGCGCACCGGTGCCGCCGATCCTGCCACCGCAGGATGGCTATCTGTTTCTCGATCATGCGAAGTTCGCCGCCGCCTTCGCCGCCGACGTCCGCCCCGATCTCGCGCAGTTCATGGCCGACGCGCAGGTGCCATGGGCCGTCGAGGCACTATCGGGCAAGGTGACCGCGCCGGCATGGAAGGTGAAGCCGAGCTGGTATCTGGTGGCGAGCGAGGACCATATGATTCCGCCCGCCGCACAGCGCATGATGGCGGCACGCGCCGGGTCGCATGTCAGCGAGGCGGCGGGCAGCCACGCCATCTATGTCTCGAAGCCGGCAGCGGTCGCCGCGGTGATCGAGCAGGCGGCGCGCGGCTCGGGCGAATAATCTCCCTCACGCGACGCATTGGCGCCGGGCTTTTCAGGGAAGCCCGGCGCTTTTGCTATGCCTTGTTCTGCCACCCGCCGCCGAGCGCACGGAACAGGTCGACCTGGGCGTCGGCAATCAGCGCATCCTGCAATGCGAGGGCTGCCTGGGTCTCGGCCAGCGTGCGTTCCGCGTCGAGCGCGGCGAGCGAGTCGATCTGGCCTTCGCGCTGCTGCGCGCGGGTGATCCTCGCCGCGATCTCGGCCTGGTCGCGCGCGGCCTGGAGCGCGGTGCGGCGGTCGAGCGCATGGGCGTAGCTCGACAGGGCCGTTTCGGTCTCCTGCAGCGCGGTGAGCATCGTGCCGTCGAAGCGGGCGAGCGCGGCCTGGCTGTCGGCCTGGGCGCCGGCGACACGGGCGCGGGCGCGCTCGTGATCGGTGAACGACCAGCTGATCAGCGGGCCGAGCAGCCAGCGCAGCGGGCCCGCGCCGAAGATGTCGCCGAGCCCCGCGCCGGTCGAGCCGACCGACGCGCCGAGCGTGATGCGCGGGTAGAGATCGGCGGTGGCGACACCGATCCGCGCGGTCGAGGCGGCGAGACGGCGCTCGGCGGCACGGACGTCGGGGCGGCGGGCGAGCAAGCTGGTGCCGTCGCCGACCGGGATCGGCTGATCGAGACGCAGCGTGGTGGTGCGCGCGGCGACATCCGCCGGCAGGTCGCGCGGGGCGCGGCCGGTGAGCGTGGCGAGGCGGAACAGCGCCGCATCGCGCTCGGCGGCGATCGCCGGCACCTCGGCGGCGCGCTGATGGCGCAACGCGGCGATGCGCGACGTGTCGAGCCTGGTCGTCATGCCGACCTCGACGCGACGCGTGGTGACCTTGAGCGACTGGTCGAGCAGGTCGACGATATGCTGGGCGACCGCCAGGCGCTCGGCGGCGGAGGCTGCGTCGGCATAAGCGCGCGCCGTATCGGCGACGACCGCGACACGCACGGCGTCGGCATCGGCCTGTGCTGCACCGACATCGCCGCGTGCCGCCTCGACGCCGCGACCGACGCGGCCGAACAGGTCGACCTCATAGGAGATGTCGAGGCCGCCATCGACGGTCCAGCTCTCGCGCGCGGCGCCGGGGGCGCGTTGCGACGCGGGCTGGCGGCCATATTGGCCGCTGGCCGAGACGCCGATATCGGGCAGGCGGTCCGTGCCGACTTCGCGCAGCGACGCGCGCGCCTTGGCGAGATTGGCGACCGCGACGCGAATGTCGGTGTTGGCGACAAGCGCGTCGGCGATCAGGCGATCGAGGACCGGATCGCGATAGAGTTGCCACCAGTTCCCCTCGACCGGCGCGGGCGTGGTGAGCGCCGGCGCGGTCGAGAGGAACGGGCCGGACGCTGCGACGGGGGGGCGGGGAGCGACATAGTCCGGCCCCGTCGCGCAGGCGGCGAGCGCCAGCGCGGAGGCGGTTACGGCAAGCGAGCGAAGGCGTAGCATGACGCGGGCTCCTTTATTCGGCGGGTTGCAGATGGGCGTCGGGGAGACCGCCGCGACGGCGCGCGATGCGCGCCGCGACACCGTCGCCGAGCGCGCGGCAGACGACATAGAAGGTCGGCGTGAACAGCAGACCGAAACCGGTGACCCCGATCATGCCGAAGAACACCGCGGTGCCCAGCGCCTGGCGGAGCTCCGCCCCGGCGCCGCTCGCGATCACCAGCGGCACGCTGCCGAGGATGAAGGCGAAGCTGGTCATCAGGATCGGACGCAGCCGGTCACGCGCGGCGCGGACGGCGGCAGCCGCCGGGCTGAGCCCGTCCTCCTGTTCGGCCTGGCGGGCGAACTCGACCACCAGGATGGCGTTCTTCGCCGCAAGCGCGATCAGCACGACCAGCCCGATCTGAGTCAGGACATTATTGTCCATACCGCGCAAATTCACGCCGATCATCGCAGCGAGCAGGCACATCGGCACGATCAGGATGATCGCCAGCGGCAGCACCAGGCTTTCATATTGCGCGGCGAGCACGAGGAAGACGAACACCACCGCCAGCGCGAAGACGAGCCCGGCGGTGCTGCCGGCGGCTTTCTGCTGGAAGGCGATGCCGGTCCATTCGGTGCCGTAGCCGGCCGGCAGCGTGTCGGCGGCGAGCTTCTCCATCGTCACCAGCGAGCGGCCCGAGGAATAGCCCGGCGCGGTGTCGCCGTCGATCTCGACCGCCGGGTGCAAGTTGTAGCGCGTCACGCGGTACGGACCCGTGCGGTCGCTGAACGTCGCGACCGACCCGATCGGCACCATCTGGCCGGAATTCGACCGGGTCTTGAGGTTCGCGATGTCGGCGACCGTCGCACGGTAGGGCGCGTCGGCCTGGGCGGTGACGTGATAGGTCCGGCCGAGCAGGTTGAAGTCGTTGACATAGGCCGAGCCGAGATAGACCTGCAGCGCCTCGAACACCCGCTCCGGCGGGACGCCGAGCAGGTTTGCCTTGGGCCGGTCGATATCAGCGAAGATGCGCGGCGTGGTGGTGTCGAAGAAGGTGAAGACCTGCGCCAGACCCTTGGTCTGGTTGGCCTTGCCGATCAGGCCATAGGACTGGTCGGCGAGCGCCTGATAACCGCGCCCCTCATTGTCCTCGACGATCATGCGGTAGCCGCCGGCCGAGCCGATGCCCTGGATCAGCGGCGGCGGGATGATCAGCAGGCGTGCCTCGTCGATGTCGGCGGTAGCCTTGCGCGCCTCGGCCATGATCGAAGCGAAGGTGACGCCGAGCTTCTGGCGCTCCTCGAAGGATTTGAGCGGGATGTAGGCAGCGGCCGCATTGGGGGCGAGCGTCTGCGACGGGCCGTCGAAGCCGGCGAGCATCACCGCGCCCTTGACGCCGGCGAGCGGCAACAGGCGCTTGGCGACCTTCTGCATCACCGCATCGGTACGCTCGACCGAGGCGCCGGCGGGAAGCTGGATGACGGTCAGGAAATAGCCCTGGTCCTGCGCCGGAATGAAGCCGCTCGGCGTGACCCAGAACAGAGCGGCGGTGGCGGCGATGAGGCCGGCATAGACCGTCATCATGCGTTTCGGCCGCGCGACGAGGCGGGTGGTGAGCGCGGCATAAGCAATGCTCAGCCGCTCGAAGCCGCGGTTGAACCTGTCGCCCGCGGCGCGGACGAAGCGCGTGACGCGGTTGCCGCCCTCGCCTTCGTCATGCGCCTTGAGCAGCAGCGCGGCGAGCGCCGGCGACAGAGTGAGCGAGAGGATCAGCGAGATACCCGTTGCGGTGGCGATGGTCACGGCGAACTGCTTGTAGAAGGCGCCCGACAGGCCGGTGAGGAACAGGGTCGGAATGAACACCGCGAACAGCACCAGCACGATCGCGACCAGCGCCGCCGACACCTCATCCATCGAGGCGCGTGCCGCCTCCAGCGGCGAGAGGCCGCGCTGGAGGTTGCGCTCGACATTCTCGACCACCACGATCGCGTCGTCGACGACGATGCCGATCGCCAGCACCAGCCCGAACAAGGACAGGTTGTTGAGCGAATAACCGAAGGCGGCGAGCACCGCGAAGGTGCCGATCAGCGACACGGGAATCGCGACGATCGGGATCACCGCGGCGCGCCATTTCTGCAGGAACACCAGGATGACCAACACGACGAGGATCATCGCCTCGACGAGCGTGTGCATCACCGCGTCGATCGACTGGCTGATGAACTCGGTCGGGTTGTAGATGACGCGATATTCGAGACCCTTGGGGAAGCGCTTCGACATCGTCTCCATCTCGGCGCTGACCGCCTTGGCGGCGGCGAGCGCGTTGGAGCCGGGGCGCTGGAACACCGCGAGGATCACGGTCGGCTGGCCCGACAGATAGGTGTTGGAATTATAGTCGGCGGCGCCGAGCTCGACCCGCGCCACGTCGGAGACCTTGATCTGGCGGCCGTCGCTGTCGGTGCGGATCACAATGTTGCCGAACTGCGCCGGGTCGGTCAGCCGCCCCTGCGTCTCGACATTGAGCTGGAAGGCATTGCCCTGCGCATAAGGCGGCTGGCCGAGCGTGCCGGCAGCGACCTGCACGTTCTGCGCGCGCAGCGCCGAGACGATGTCGCCCGCGGTCAGGTTGAGCGCGGCGGCGCGGCCCGGATCGATCCAGGCGCGCATCGCATAATCGCGGCTGCCGAACAGGCGCACGTCGCCGACGCCGTCGATGCGGCTGAGACGGTCGCGGACCTGGGTCAGCGCGTAGTTGGAGATATAGCCGCGATCGAGCGACTTGTCGGGCGAGACCAGGTTGACGACCATCAGGAAGTCGGGCGAGGTCTTGCGTGTGACGACGCCGAGGCGTTGCACTTCCTCGGGGAGGCGCGGCACGGCGACCGCGACGCGGTTCTGCACCAGCACCTGGGCGGCATCGAGATTGGTGCCGATCTTGAACGTCGCGGTGATCGTCACCGCGCCGTCACCGGTCGATTGCGACGACATATAGAGCATGTTGTCGACGCCGTTGATCTCCTGCTCGATCGGCGCGGCGACGGTTTCCGCCACCGTTTCGGCCGAGGCGCCGGGATAGGTTGCGCTGACCGTGACGGTCGGCGGCACGATGTCGGGATATTGCGACACGGGCAGCCCGGCATAGGCGATCGCACCGATGATGGTGATGACCACCGCAAGGACCGCGGCGAAGATCGGCCGCGTGATGAAGAAGCGCGAAAGGCGCATGACAGGCTCCCCGAGAGAGGATGAATGGGTTCAGAAGGTGGTGCGGCGCGTTACCGGGCGAAGGTCGCCTCGCCGGTGACCGGCGCCTCGATCGACGGCGCCGGCGGTGCGGCGGTCGGCGCGATGCGGCCGGGGCGCGTGTTGACCTTGGTCCCGGGCATGGCCAGCTGGGTACCGCTGATCACCACGCGGTCGGTCGGCGCGAGCCCCGAGCGGACGATGCGCAGGCCATCGACTACCGCACCCAGCTCGACCTGCTTGACCGCGACCGTGCCGTCCTTGCCGACGACCAGCACGGTCTTGCGCGCCTGGTCGGGGCGGACCGCGACGTCGGGCACCATCAGCGCACGCGCCGTGCCGCCCGAGGACAGGCGCATGTTGCCGAACATGCCGGGAGTCAGGAACAGCCCGGGATTGGCCAGCACCGCGCGGCCACGGATCGTGCCCGACTTGGGATCGAGGCCGTTATCGGTGAAGTCGAGCCGGCCCTGCCAACGATAACCGGCCTCGTCCTGCAACCGCACCTCGACCGGCGACGGCGTGCCGCCGGCCTGTTGCGCGCGCTTGGCCTTGAGGAACAAGGCCTCCGAGCTGTCGAAGTTGAAATAGATCGGATCGAGCGCGTTGATCGTCGTCAGCAACGTGCCATTGGCATCGCCCGCGGCAACGAGATTGCCGGCATCGACACGGCGATCCGAGATGCGACCCGAGATCGGCGCGCAGACCTGGGTGAACTCCATGTCGAGCGCGCGGCTGCGCACGCGGGCCTGCGCCGCGGCCAGTGCGGCAGCGGAGGCGCGGACCTTGGCGGTGAGCTGATCGACATCGCTCTTCGACACCGCATCATCGGCCTGCAGCCGGTGCGCGCGATCGAGATTGGCGTTGGCGAGCGCGAGATCGCTCTGCGCGCTGGCGAGGCCGGCGCGGGCCTCGGCAAGCGCGGCGGCGAACGGCCTCGGGTCGATGGTGAAGAGCAGCTGGCCCTTCTGCACCACCGCGCCGTCGGTGAAGTGGATCGCGGTGACCGCGCCCGAGACGCGTGGGCGCACCTCGACGCTGCGGCTCGGCTCGAAGCGGCCGACATATTCGTCCCACTGGTCGACGTCGCGCGCCAGCGGCGTTGCGACGGTGACGGTCGGGGTCGGCATGGCGGCCATCGCCGGCGTCGGGCGATCGAGCAACTCGACCGCGCCGCCGATCAGGGCGACGGGCAAGGCGACCAGCCCGATACGCTGCCACAAAGGCAGGCGCTTGTAGCGATCGATGCGGGTTTCCACGCCGCTCTCCGGCGCGATGGGGGAGATCATGTTCATCGACGGAACCTCTGTTGATGGCGCGCGGCGCGGCCGGCGCTGATGCTCTTCAGGAGCGTTTCATATTGTTCGATGGTGTAGCCGGCGGCGACGAAGGCGCGGATTTCCCAGGACGGTACGACATAGCCGTGGTGCCAGGCGAGCACCGCCATGCGGCGCAGCGCCTCGAGCTTCTCGTCGGCGAGGCGCGGGTTGGGACGCTCGCCGAACAGCATGCCCATGGCGATCGCCATGCGGCCGGGGGTGCGCAGCGTGGCCAGCGAATCCCGCTCGGCGAGCGCGACGACAGACCATTCGAGCGCGCTGAGCCGGCTTTCGCCGACCGGCGGACGGAGCATCTGGTGCAGCGCGGTTTCGACGACGTCGCCGCCGGTGGTTTCTGCAAAGGCGAGATAGGCCATGTCGTTTCTCCCTGCTTGTGCGGCGCGAGCACGCGCGTCCGCTGCCGGCGACGCGGACGTCGCCGGTATGTTTCTCTCCGATGGCGCTTCCGGTTGCGGCGGGACGCCTTCCGACACGCCGCGCTCGACAAGAGCGCAGCCGGAAACCTGCCGACAATCTGGCTAAGGCTCAGGACCCGGTGCGGGGTCCCTCGCGACTATGGTGACGCATGATGGCTTCCTTTGCGACAGCCCGGGCTTCGTGACTCGCCCTACGTTCTATACTGATCGGTATATAAGTCTTGCTGCGCTGCGTCAACAGCTTTCTGTACCGCTCGTTAAAAATATTTTCAACGGCCGTTCAGGAGGGTCAGCGGCTCGGCCACATCAGCATGCTGGTGTCGACCAGCCGGTCGAGATCGGCGCGGGTCGCACCGGCACCGGCCTGCACCGCCATGCCCTGCATCAGCGCGTAGAGGAAACCGGTCAGCGCCTCGACATCGACATGGTCGGGCAGATCGCCCTCCGCCTTGGCGCGTTCCATGCGCTCGATCAGCGCGGCCTTGGCGACCTTGCTGCGCTCATGCACGTCGGCGCGGATCGATTCGGCTTCCGCTCCGCAAGCGACCGAACTGATCACCCCGAGGCAGCCGCGCGGCTCGCAACTGCTGGTCTGGTTCTCGACGCTGCCGCGCAGCATATGCTCGGCGACCTGACGGGCGGTCGGCTTGGCCAGCGCCTGGCCGACATAGGCCATCTTCTCGCGCTCATAGAGGTCGAGCGTCTTGCGGAACAAGGCTTCCTTGTTGCCGAAGGCGGCATAGAGGCTGGGCTTGGTGATGCCCATCGCCTCGGTCAGCTCGGTCATCGAGGCGCCTTCATAGCCCTTCGACCAGAACACGCGCAGCGCCGCGGCGAGTGCCTCGTCGAGGCAGAATTCGCGCGGGCGACCCTTGGTCGCGGGGCAGGCAAGCGTTTCCATAACGATCGGTATATAAGATGTGGGGCAGAAAAGTCCAGTCGCGACAGACTCTTTGCGGCAAGCGGAGCTGTTCACAAAATGTTCCGCGGTTGCTATCATCCCCCCATGCCGTCCGCCGAACGCCGATCCGCCAGCGCATGCCGCCCGTCATGACACGGCGTGCAGGCAGCGCCGACCTGCCGCTGCACAATGGCCGGGTGCCCGCCTGGCTGGCGCAGCGGATGAGCGCACTCGGCGCGGTGGTCGTCGAGGCGATCATCCTCGAATATGGCCGCGACGAATTGCTACGCCGCCTCGCCCACCCTTTCTGGTTCCAGTGCTTCGGCGCGGTGATGGGGATGGACTGGCACTCCTCCGGCATCACGACCAGCGTGCTCGGCGCACTGAAACGTGGGCTGGCACCGCGAGCCAAGGATCTCGGTCTTCATGTCTGTGGCGGGCGTGGCCGGCACAGCAGGGCAACGCCGGGCGAGCTGGTCGGCGTCGGCGAACGCACCGGGCTCGATGGCGCCGCGCTGGCGCGGGCCAGCCGGCTGGTCGCCAAGGTCGACAGTGCCGCGGTCCAGGACGGGTTCGAACTCTACCTCCACGGCTTCATCGTCGCCGATGACGGGCGTTGGGTCGTCGTGCAGCAGGGCATGAACGGCGAGCGCCGCCAGGCACGCCGCTATCACTGGTTGAGCGAGGGCATATCCAGTTTCGTCGACGCACCGCATGCCGCCATCGAGGGCCGTGGCCAGGGCGTGATCGTCAATCTGGCCGACCGACGCGCCGCCGCCTCGCGCGATGGGCAGCTCGACCTGCTCGGCACGCTCGGCCCGGACGGCATAGCGCGCGAACTGGGCCGGCTCGCGCCGCACGAAGAGCCAGGCCCGCAGAGCATGCTGCCGCATCTCGTCATGCCCGACCATCACGATGTCCGGCCCGAGAACATCATCGGCCGCCGGTTGCACGGCGCGCTGGCCGCTGCGGCGGAGCAAGGCGCCGCGGACTTTGCCGAGCTGTTGCTGACGCCCGGGGTCGGGGCACGGACGGTGCGGGCGCTGGCGATGGTCGCCGAGGTAGTCCACGGCGCGCCGTGTCGCTTCACCGACCCGGCGCGCTTCTCGCTCGCGCATGGCGGCAAGGATCGCCATCCTTATCCTGTCCCGATCAAGGTCTATGACCGGACAATCGCGGTGATGAAGACCGCGGTCGACAAGGCGACGCTCGGCCAGACCGAGAAACTCGACGCGATCCGGCGGCTCGATGTCCAGGCACGCCGCCTCGAAGGGCATGTCTCCGGCCCGTCGGTCGAGGCGCTGATCGCCGAGGAGCGGCACAATTCACATGCCTTTGGCGGCCGCAGCGTGTTCGGCAATGAACCGCCGCCTGCCCGCGTCAGCGCCGCCGAGGCCTGAGCGCCGCCCGTACCGACGGCAGGATCCTCGCGACAATTATGTCAGTACCGCGCGCATTGGGATGCAGCCCATCGGCTTGCAGCAATTCCCGCTTAGTAGCGACGCCATCAAGGAAAAACGGGTAGAGCGGCACGCGATGCGCTTTCGCCAGCTCGGGGTACATCGCCTCGAAACCCCTGACATAATTCGGGCCGAGATTGGGCGCGGCGCGCATGCCGGCGAGCAACACCGGTATATGGCGGTTTTGCAATTCGGTGAGGATGGCGTCGAGATTGGCGCGCGCCTGCGCCGGGGGAAGGCCGCGCAGCATGTCGTTGGCGCCGAGCTCGACGATCACCAGATCGGGTGTCGCGCCGAGCCCGCGCAAGCCCCAGCGCAGGCGGGCACGGGCCTGCGCCGCGGTATCGCCGGCGACACCGCCATTGCGTACCGTCGCGGGCACGCCGGCCTTGCGCAGAGCTGCTTGCAGTTTCGTCGTGAAGCCATCCGCTGGCGGCAAACCATAGCCAGCCGAGAGGCTGTCGCCGAACGCCCAGATCAGCGGGGCGCGCTTGTCCGCCGTCGCGGGCGTGGCAATCATGGCGATCAGCACCATCGCGAGATGGACAAATCGCGATCGCCATCCATATCGTGGGCGCAGTGACCATTTCATCATCCCCCGCCGATAGCGCGCTGATCGCCGCGCGCAACGTCACATTGTCGCTGGGGAAGCCGCCCGCCCGGGTCGACATCCTGCGCGGCATCGATCTCGACGTGGCGGCCGGCGACAGCGTCGCGCTGCTCGGTCCGTCGGGATCAGGCAAATCCTCGTTGATGGCGGTGCTGTCCGGGCTGGAGCGACCGAGCGGCGGGTCGGTCGAGGTCGCAGGACTGGATTTCGCCAAACTCGACGAGGACGCGCTGGCGGTGGCACGACGCGGGCGGATCGGCATCGTACTGCAGGCCTTCCACCTGCTGCCGACGATGACCGCGCTGGAGAATGTCGCGGTGCCGCTCGAACTGGCCGGCGAGCCCGACGCCTTCTCCCGGGCGCAGGTCGAACTGGGCGCGGTCGGACTGGGCGATCGAACCGGCCATTATCCCGCGCAGCTGTCGGGCGGCGAGCAGCAGCGCGTGGCGATCGCCCGCGCGCTGGTCGCGGCGCCGGCGCTGCTGTTCGCCGACGAGCCGACCGGCAATCTCGACACCAAAACGGGTGCCGCGATCATGGACATGCTGTTCGCCCGCCATGCGGCGAGCGGCGCGACGTTGTTCGTCATTACCCATGATCCGGCGCTGGCGGCCCGTTGCGCGCGGGTCATCGAACTGGCCGACGGACGTATCGTCGCCGACCGGCGCGCCGCGTGAGCATCGCCTGGCGGCTGGCGCTGCGCGACCTTCGGCGCGGCGGGCGTGGCTTGCTGTTGCTGGCCTTGTGCCTGTTCCTCGGCACCGCCGCGCTGGCCGGGATCGGCAGCCTTTCGGCGAGCCTGATCGCCGCGCTCGATGCGCAAGGCCGGCAGATGCTTGGCGGTGATGTCGAACTGGTCGTCTCGCAGCGGCGGGCCACGGTGGAGGAAGTCGCGGCGTTCGCAACACGGGGACGCGTGTCGGAGACTGTCGCGACGCGCGCCATGGCCGATGCCGGGGGCGGTCCCGTGCTGGTCGATCTGCGCGGCGTGGACGACGCCTGGCCGCTGGTCGGAGCGTTCCGTCTGGCACCGGGAGCTCTTGCCGAGCGACCGCACGGCAAACAGATCGCCGTCGCGCCGGCGCTGGCCGACCGGCTCGGCGTGAAGGTCGGCGACACGCTGCGGCTCGGTGTGGCGAGGCTGAAGGTGATCGGCCTGATCGCTGCCGAACCCGACCGGCTCGGCGCCGGTTTTACGCTCGGCCCGCCGGTGCTGGTCGACATGGCGGGACTCGACGCGACGCAACTGGTCCAGCCGGGCAGCCTGTACGAGAGCCACTACCGCATCGCGTTGGCGCGACCAGGGACGGCAACTACGATCAGCGATGCGCTGACGAGCCAATTCCGTGCCAGCGGCTTTGCCGTCAAGAGCAGCGACCGCGCCGCCAGCGGCCTGCGCCGCGGTATCGGCCAGCTCGGCCAGTTCCTGCTGCTGGTCGGCCTCGCCGCGCTGGCCATCGCCGGCGTCGGTGTCGGCAGCGGGGTGGCGGCCTATCTCGCCGGCAAGACGCGGATCATCGCCACGCTCAAGGTGCTCGGCGCCGAAGCCAGGACGATCGCGACGATCTTCCTGAGCCAGCTGGGAATAGTCGCAGCGGCCGGCATCATAGCGGGGCTGTCGCTCGGCGCGATGGTGCCGGCGATCGTCGTCGCGGTGGCGGGTGACGCGCTGCCCGTGCCACCGCGCCTCGCGCTCTATCCGCTGCCGCTGGCGACTGCAGCCGCGCTCGCCCTGCTGGTCGCGCTGTTGTTCGCGCTACCCGCGCTGGCGCGGGCGCGTCACGTGCCGGCGGCGACCTTGTTGCGCGATGCGCTGGCGCCGAATGGCTGGCCATCATGGCGCGTGATCGGCGCCATGCTGGCGCTGGTCGCCGCGCTGGTGGCACTCGCGGTGCTGACCGCGTCGGACATGCTGCTCGCGCTGGGTTTCGTGGGCGCGGTGATGGGCCTGATCCTGACGCTGTGGGTGATCGGCCTGCTGGTGCGACTGGGCGTCGGGCGCCTGCCGCGGCCACGCACGCCGCTGCTGCGCCTCGCCCTCGCCAACCTCCACCGCCCCGGCGCGGAGACCGACCGACTGGTGGTCGCACTCGGGCTCGGCTTCTCGCTGTTCGTCACGCTGGCGGTGATCGACACGAGCCTCTCTGCCGAACTGACCGGCGCCGCGCCGGCCAAGGCGCCGCGCTTCTTCGCGATCGATCTCCAGCCATCGGACGCCGGACGCTTCCGCACCGCGATCGAGGGTGCCGCGCCGGGCGCGAGGATCGAGGCGGTGCCATCGCTGCGCGGGTCGATCACCGCGATGAAGGGTGTGCGCGTCGCCGATATGAAGACCCTGCCCGACGCCGCCTGGGTGTTGCGCGGCGACCGCACCCTGACCTGGTCGGCCGGGGTGCCGCCCCGTAACCTGGTGGTGGCAGGCAAATGGTGGCCGGCCGATTATCGCGGGCCACCTTTGGTCTCGATCGAGGATCGCGCGGCGACGGCACTGGGGCTGAAGATCGGCGATACCATCACCGTCACCGTGCTCGGCGTCGATGTGCCGGCGCGGATCGCCGCCCTGCGCAAGATCGACTGGGGCGGCCTCGGCCTCAATTTCGCGATCGTCTTTTCGCCCGGCTATATCGAGGAGGCGCCGCACAGCCTGCTCGCCAGCGTCTATTCGGCGCCGGCGCGCGATGGCGCGGTGGCGCGCGATGTCGCTGCCGCGCTGCCATCGGTGACGATGATCCGGGTCGGCGACCTGATCGCACAGATCGGCGTCGCGCTCGGCCAGATCGCGCTGGCGATCCGTGCCGCGGCGGCGGTGACGGTGGCGGCGGGCATCGCCGTGCTGGTCGGCGCGGTCGCGGCCTCGTCGCGGACGCGCCGTTATGACGCGGTAATCCTCAAGCTGCTCGGTGCCAGTGCACGCCAGGTTCTGACCGCCCAGGCGATCGAATATGCCCTGCTGTCGGCGATCGTCGTGCTGATCGCGCTTCTCATGGGCGCAAGTGCCGGATGGTTCGTGGTCGTACGGGTGTTCGAGCTCGCCTGGGCGCCCGATTGGGGGGTGGTCGCCATGACCATGGCGGCGGGGGTGCTGGCGACGCTGGGGATCGGTCTGCTGGGCAGCTTGCCGGCGCTGCGTGCGCGGCCCGCCGATGCACTCCGCGAACTCTGACGTCATCGGATCGGTGAAAGACCGGAGTGGCGAATGGCCTGAAAGCCCCCTAAAGGGTCGAGCCTTGCCCGATTGCGTGGCTGCTCAACGGCTTCAGGTAAAGCGCTCACCGCGGACCATTCCCGTCGGCGCGATGCAGAAACATCGGAGAGAGTGATTGTCAGGCAACGAGCCGCCACCCGAATCGTCCGCGGCTGTCGGCCAGCATGCGCGGCCGCCTCGGAAAAACCTGCTGCTCGCCGCCACCATCGAGGCCGGCGCGCTTTCCGCCCCCGTACGCATCCGCAATCTCTCCGAAACCGGCGCGCTGATCGACGGCGCCGCGCTGCCGGAAGTCGGGACGGAACTGACGCTGCGCAGACTGGAGATCGAAATCGGCGCAACGGTCGTCTGGCGGGCGGCGGGTCGCTGCGGGATCAGGTTCGCAGGCGTTGTCTGCGTCGACGATTGGGTGACCGGCAAGCGGCGGGCGGCGTCGTTGTTCGAGCACAGCCAGGCCGGCGTCGACGCCCGGCAGGCCGCCATCAGAAGCGGCGCCTCGCTGCCGGCCGACGACGGTGCGTCAATGACGGCACCGCCGCGCGCGGATATTCTGGAAGGCCGTATCGCCGAAGAGCTGGCCTATGTCCGCCGCGTGCTCGATTCGGTCGGCGACACGCTCAGCGACGATGCCATCATGCTGCAACGGCACGCTGGCGCGCTGCAACAGATCGATGCCACGTGCCAGATCCTCGCCGAACTGGCCGCGATCCTCGGATCGAAAGACCGCGTCGCGGCGGCGATCGCGGTCAACATGCACGATTTGCGGGCGCGCCTCTTGCGGACGTGACGCCGAACCATGGCACGGTGGGCAGGCCCCGCACCGGGAGCCTGCCCGTGCCACTCACGCCAGATCGAAGCGATCGGCGTCCATCACCTTGGTCCATGCCGCGATGAAATCGGCGACGAACGTGTCCCCGGCGTCGCTCGCCGCATAGACTTCCGACAGGGCGCGCAGCTGGGAATTGGAACCGAACACCAGGTCGGTGCGGGTAGCGGTCCACTTCTCCTCATCGGTCTTGCGGCAGGTGCCAACGAACACCTCGTCGCCGCGATCGTCGACCTCCTTCCACGCCGTGCCCATGTCGAGCAGGTTGACGAAGAAGTCGTTGGTCAGCTGCCCCGGCCGATCGGTCAGAACACCATGGGCGGAGCCGCCATGGTTGGCGCCCAGGACGCGCAGCCCACCGACCAGCACCGTCATCTCGGGCGCGCTGAGGCCGAGCAACTGCGCTCGGTCGAGCAGCAGCTCCTCGGTCGGCACACTGAACCGCACCGAGAGATAATTGCGGAATCCGTCCGCCTTGGGTTCGAGCGGCTCGAAACTATGGGCGTCGGTCTGCTCCTGCGAGGCATCGGCGCGGCCGGGGGCAAACGGTACGCGCACGTCATTCCCGGCATCTCGCGCTGCCTTTTCGACCGCGGCCGTGCCGCCGAGCACGATCAGGTCGGCGAGGCTGACCTTCCTGCCGCCGGCGGCCGCGCCGTCGAAGTCGGCCTTAATGCGCTCCAGCACGCCGAGCACGCGCGCGAGTTGCTGCGGCTGGTTGACCTCCCAATCCTTTTGCGGCGCGAGGCGGATGCGCGCACCGTTGGCGCCGCCGCGCTTGTCCGAACCGCGGAAGGTCGAAGCCGAGGCCCAGGCGGTTTGGACCAGCTCGGCAACGGTCAGGCCCGACGCAAGCAGCTTCTGCTTGAGACCGGCGATATCGGCATCGTCGATCGTCGCGTAATCGACGGGCGGAATGGGATCCTGCCAGATCAGGTCTTCTGCCGGCACCTCGGGCCCGAGATAACGGACCTTGGGACCCATGTCGCGATGGGTGAGCTTGAACCATGCACGGGCGAAGGCGTCGGCAAACTGGTCGGGATTGGCGCGGAATCGCTCGGCAATCGCGCGATATTGCGGGTCGATCTTGAAGGCCATGTCCGCGGTGGTCATGATCGTCGGTACGCGACGCTGCGGGCTGTGCGCGCCGGGCGCCATGTCCTCGGGTTTCTGGTTCCGCGGCTGCCATTGCCAGGCACCGGCCGGGCTCTTCACCAGATCATATTCGTAATCGAGCAGCATGTGGAAATAGTTCATCGACCACTGGATCGGGGTCGGGGTCCAGGAGCCCTCGATGCCGCTGGTGATGGTATGGTCGCCGATGCCGCTTTCATGGGTGCTCGCCCAGCCGAGCCCCTGTTGCGCGATATCGGCTCCTTCCGGCTCTTTTCCGACCTTGCTCGCATCGCCGGCGCCGTGGCACTTGCCGAAGGTGTGGCCGCCCGCGGTCAGCGCCAGCGTCTCTTCGTCGTTCATCGCCATGCGGGCGAAGGTCTCGCGGATATCGCGCGCCGATTGCATCGGATCGGGCTTGCCGCCGGGCCCTTCCGGGTTGACGTAGATCAGGCCCATCTGGATGGCGGCGAGTGGGTTCTCGAGCGCCCGGCCCGATTCCTCCTCGATGCGCGTCGCCCCGAGCCACTCTTCCTCGGTGCCCCAGTAAATGTCCTTTTCGGGTTCGAACACGTCTTCCCGGCCACCACCGAAACCGAACACCGGCCCTCCCATCGACTCGATCGCGACGTTGCCAGCGAGGATCAGAAGATCCGCCCAGCTGAGCTTGCGGCCATATTTCTGCTTGATCGGCCAGAGCAGGCGGCGCGCCTTGTCGAGATTGGCGTTGTCGGGCCAGCTGTTGAGCGGCGCGAAACGCTGCGCGCCCGAGGAGGCTCCGCCGCGGCCATCACCCGTGCGATAGGTACCGGCGCTGTGCCAGGCCATGCGGATGAAGAACGGGCCGTAATGACCGTAATCGGCCGGCCACCAGGGCTGGCTGTCGGTCATCAACGCGGTGAGATCGGCCTTGACCGCGGCATAATCGAGCGACTTGAATTCCCTGGCGTAATCGAAATCGTCGCCCATCGGATTGCCGGTGAGCCCGTCCTGATGGAGGATGTCGAGGGAAATCTGGTTCGGCCACCAGTCGCGATTGGTGCGCCCGAGCAGGGAGCGTAACGCCGCCGGCTGCTTCGAGGGGTCGCTGAGCGGGCTGCCGCTGGTCGGTGCGTCCATGGTTTCGATCCTCTCCTGTGGATTTCAACGCACGCTAGGCCTGCGCCACGGCGAGGGGAAATGACTAATTTCCATCGCAGCCATCTGCAAAGTCGATCAGAGGCGCTTGTCCTGGTGAAGCACCGCCTTGTCGCGCCCGCGCGGCCGCGAGCACGTCACCTCGCGGATCCGTTTTCGTGCGGGGAAAAATCGGGGACGCCGAAGACGATAAAACGCAAAAAGCCCCAGCCGTGAGGCCGGGGCTTTTTTGCGTGATGCAATGTAACAATGGTTGCGGGAGCTGGATTTGTCCGCAAGCGTAAGTTGACCGCCGTCGCGGCCTAACCGCCGAGCACGACGCCCGGCGCTATGGCGCCCACCCATATCGTTCGAGAGCGCTTGCGCGTGGGAGCCGGCTCACCTGTTCCAGGGTGCTGCTTTCGCCACCATAGCACCGCGGGGATAGACCGCGCGTCCCCAGCGCTCAAGCCAGCGATAAATTCCGAGCTCAGAGAATGGGAAAATGCAGTGCCTTTTACGTTTTCGGCTCGGGTTTTCTCACGCGAGAGGGGGGTGTCGGGAAAAGCCTTACATTCCTAACAACCGCAGTTTTCTGCGGCTTACAGACCAAACTTTTGACCTAATCCCAACCCAACCTGATCAGCTGGCCCAAACCTAATTTAATGAGAAATAATTATTCTTATTTATCAATGATGTAAGATTGCTGGATGGCGCGGGTTAGGTCGGATAGGGAAACGACCGCAACAATTTAAACGTTTATTTTCAAGGTGATGTTGCTGGCAGGGGATCGAGGTAAGGAATATTAGGTCGCTCCCGACTCCCCCCTCCGCCTGGATGACTGCCGGCGCTGAAAATTTCCCGATCCAGCCTTACATCTGCGCGGCGTGTCGGCCGCCCGCTCGGGCCGCTGGTCCTTGGCGATCGAAAGCCGCCAGCGCGCATCAAATCGCAATGCGCCCCCGCTGACCTCAAACCGCAGAAGCCTCGGAAAACTGCGCCGGGGGCCGCGGCGCGATCTTCAAATTTGCATCAAAATCGACCCCTGAAGCCGGCTGGCGAGGCGCGGGGGCAAGCGCGGCGCTCCGGGTCGAGCCCCGGCCTCGCCGCTCGGCCGGCCAGTCGGCCTCGGCTCTCGGTTGCGGTCAGGTGGGGCGTGGGGGTGCCGTGCCTGCCGGCGCTGGGCTAGGCTGGGCTATGGTGACGAGCGCCCCGCCCGGAGTCGCAGCGCAAGACTGGCTGGCCTATCGCTGGGCGGTGTCGATCGACGTGCGCTGGCTGGCGGGCACGGCGACCTTCTTCGTGATGGCTGGGGGTTGTGAGGTTCATCATTGCGGGACGCGTGAAGCAGCCGAGCGTTGGGTAGCGACGGCGCGGCCTAGCTCGCTGGCCGATATGATCACCGATTGGGCCGGGGCCAGTGCCGCGATCGCGCTGATCGAGGGCGGGCGCGAGGGTCGCTTGGCACGGATCCCAGCGCGCTTGTGGCCCAGCTATGACGCGATGCGGGTAAATGCGACCGATGCGCAGCTTACTCTGCTGTCGGCCAAGGCGAGGGCGATGTTCCCCGCGGCTCGCGCGGTCTTTATCCGCGTTCGCCCAGGTTGAGCCGCGCCGATCGCGACGATCGGCGCGGCCACTTGCTAGAGCGGGAAGTTGCTCACCAACAGCTCGGTGACCTTCTTCGCCTTGGCACCCCCACCAACGCAATAAGTCGTCGGTACCGCGTCAATGTGGAAGCGATCGAACACCGCCCGGGCGCCGGGCGTGTCGTTGATTGTGAGGATGAATTGCCCGCGGATCCCGGCGAGCTGGTCGGCGAGGCGCTCGAAGTCGCCGCGGCCGAAGACGTCCTGGCCATAGTCGGTCTCGCATCCCCAATAGGGCGGGTCGAGAAAGAACAACATCCCGGCGCGGTCGTATCGCGCGATAAAGTCGGCATAGGCCAGCTGCTCGATCACGACGCCGGCGAGACGTTCATGGATGTCGGCGAGCAGCGGCTCGAGCTTCGTGACGTTGAAGCGCGCGCCCTGGCTGCGGTCGACGCCGAAATGCCGCCCTTCGACCTTGCCGCCGAACGCCAGGCGCTGAAGGTAGAGGAAGCGCGCCGCCCGCTGCAGATCTGTCAGCCGCTCGGCCGGCATCGCCTTCAACCGCTCGAATTCCGCCCGGCTGGCAACGCGGAATCGCAGCATGTCGATGAAATAGGGATAATGCTCCTGCAGCACGCGGAAGAACGTCGCGACGTCGCCAGATATATCGTTGATATATTCGCACCGCAGGCGCCGGCGCCGGCGCAGGAAAATGCCGCCCATCCCGACGAACGGCTCGGCATAACCATCCGCCTCGTGGCGATCGATAATCGGGACGAGGCGCCCGGCCAGGTTACGTTTGCCGCCGATATATCCGGAGGCGGGAGAAATGGGTTTTACGGCATCGCTTGACGGGATCATGGCATTGTTGTCCTAAGCCCGCGCCCGTAGCGCGGGTGCGGGGTGGCCCAGTCGGCCAGCTGTGTCATGGCGAGTGCGAGCTCGTTGGTTCCCCGGGTGACAGCCCGGATACCCCCGCCCCCCGCGCCGACCGGCGCCGAGGCGAAGGCCTGTGATGTCGATCGACGCGCCCAAGCGCTGCAAGCGAGGCCTGTTGTGCGTCCGTCCGGCACAACAAGCGCGGGAACGGATATGACGCCCGATCTAGCCCGCGCTGTGCCCGGCAGCCGCCAAGGTGCCGCCCATGCGCTCGTAAGGCCGGAAAGCGATCGCCTCGAGCCCGAGCCAGTCGTTCACCTCGAGCATCCGCATCTCTAGCGGCTCGATCTCGTTGAAGAAGAACACGTCGCTCGCCTTGCCGACGTCGCCGAAGCCGCCCGAGTTGGTCGGCACCACGCCGAGCACCTGGGGCGGCGTGCGGTGCGCCGCCAGCATATCGTCGCGGCTGACATTCTTCATCGGCATGAACTCGTCCTTCGCCGCGACCTCGGCGATCGGGATCACCTTCACGCCGTCAGGCTTGCCGCCAGGCACGTGCAGGAACATGTTCTTGAAGTTGCCCGGCCCCTTCGCATCCTTCATCGCCTGGCGGATCGCATCGGTCTCGGTCGCGCCGAAATCGGTCCCGTTCATGTAGAGGATGAAGCCGGCATGGCTGCCATTGCGGTAATATCGCCGGCGGAACAGTGTTGCCTCCTCGTTGAGGAACCCGCTCTGCAGCGCGCCGAGATATTCGGGCAGGCCGTAGATCTCCTGGCTCGGATGCTCCTGGCTCAGCTGGAACACCGTCCCAGGGCGGAATTCATATTCCTGCTTCCACCCGGGGACGAACCAGAAGACGCCGTCGACGACGCCGCGGCGCGTGAAGCGCGACAGGCTCGGCTTGAGCGTCATCGGCCGGCCGGCGAGGTTGTCGCGCCGCTCGAAATAGGCGTCACCCATCGTCAGGAAGTCGAGTGCGAATCGAGCAAAGTCGACGCGGCTCAGCCAGCGCGACGGGATGAAATGCTTCGCGAGCAGGTTGACCTTCAGCCGGATACAGCTCGCGTGATGCGCCGTCACGTCGAACGCCTTGGCCAGGCCGTCGCGCGACACCGGCGGCTCGTACCAGCGGCCATTGTGCCAGCACTCGACATAGGACAGCAGCTCGCGCCGATCGAGCACGCCTTCGGGATCCCCGAACGAAAAGACGACCGTATCGCCGCGCTTGTCGCCGGCGGCGATCACCTCGCCCTCGACGGTCTCGACCGCCACGGCAGGAAGCGTTTCCATCAACAGATCTCCACGATGTTATGTGCGGTACCGAGCTCGCCATCGAGCTCTTCGAAACTCAGCGCGTTCATGATCGCCCAGGCGACGTCGCCATGCCCGACCGCGCCGGCGCGCGAGCTCGAATAGGTCACCATCTTCTGGTTGCGCGTCAGCTCGGCATGGATCGAGACGAACGCCTCGATGATGTCCTTCATGCCGGCATCGAACTCGAGCCGCCCGGCGCGGATGACGTTCTTCGCCTTCAGCACCAGCAGGCTCTTCGATTCGAGCGCGTAGACCAGCTTCTTCGTCATCGGGAAGCGCTTCGACACGATCTGATAGACCGCGTCGCCCAGCCCGGTCGCGTCGATCGCCACGCGCGTGAGGTTGTAACGCCGGCGCACGTCGAGGATCGCCGCGGCCTGCTCTTCATAGTCGAGCCCGCGGAAACGCTTGCGCTCGAGCACGCGGAACTTGCCGCGCACCGTCTTCGGCGGCGCCAGGATCGCCAGCGAGCCCTCGTCGCCGGTCTCGCTCTGTTGCGGATCGTGGCCGAGCCACACCTCGCCGTCGCCGAACGGGCGCAGCGAATAGGGGTGGAAATCGGTCCACTTGTCTTCGCTGTCGACCATGCAGCGACGCATCAGCGACCAGGGGAACATCGACTGCGCGTCGTCGATGAACTGGCACATATAGAGGTTGTCGAAAACCTCGGGCGCCTTGCGCCGGCGCAGCTCCTCGATGTCGAACAGGTCGCAACCGCCCGCCTCGGCATCCTCGATCGTGACGATCTGCCGCCAGATCCCATCGTCGCCGCGCAGGCCTTGCTTCAGCGCATCGGCCTTGGTGTCGATCGTTACCCAGGCGCGCTTGTCCTTCCCTTCGTTGAACTTCTCGCCGCTCCACTTGCGGTGCGCCTGGTGCTGGATGGTCGACGGCGTCGAGAAATAGGTTTCGCGGTAGCGCTTCTGGCTCGCCATGCCGCTGGCGACGTCGTCGGTCTGCTCGAAGTCTTGCGACCAGAAGCATTCGTCATAATAGAAATTGCCGTGCTCGCCCTGGGCGGTGCGATAGTTCGCGCCGAGAAAGAAGATCGTCGGCATCTCGCGCGCGACACCTTCGTCGTCATGGCCCAGATCGAGCGCCAGATGCTCGCCGGTCAGCTGCACGCTGGTGACCCGGTAGACGAAGTCGATAATGTAGCGGCGGAAGATGTTCGCCTGCCGGCGCGAGGCCGACAGGAAGATCTGGTTGCGGCCGGTCTCGAGCGCGTCGATCAGCGCCTCGCGCGCGAAGTACCAGGTCGCGCCGATCTGCCGGCTCTTCAGGATGAAGCGCGTCCGCTCGTCGCGCGCGTTCCACCAGGTCAGCTGGAAGGGGAAGCACTCGCGCAGGAACGCTGCCTTCAGCGCGTCGACATGCTCGGCCGTCAGCGCGTTCTTGCGCGGCTTCTTCTTCTCGCCGGCATTGCGCGCGGCGATCGTCGGGTTGAGGTCGGTCTCGTTCCCGCCCGGCGCCTGGTACCGGCGCACCCGCGCCAGGCGCTCGATCTGCCGGCCGAGCAGGTCGATTTCCTTGAAGTCCTGGCCGGTCTTGATGTCCTTGGCGACCAGCTGGCAATATCGCGCCTCGGTGGCGCTCTCGCACCGCACGATCGTCGGCGCGTCATCCCATTTGTCGCGCGATTTCCAGCTCGCGACGGTCCCGACCTTCAGCGCCAGGCCGTGCAGGCGGTTGAGCTCGTCGACCAGCTCGGTCACGCCCCAGCCGCGCCAGTAGAGGCTCCGCGCCAATAGACGCGGGTCCAGGAAGCGTTCGCCCTGCAGGGGCGCGGAAGGATCGGCGGGCGCCTTGATCATCGGGCGGGACGCTAACCGCCCGCGCGGGCCCGCCATCTCCGGGCTTGTTGTGCCGGGCGGAGACACAACAGCCCCGGCTTGAGAATGTACGCCGCTCCGATGCCTGTTGCTGCCATCGCGCGGCCGGGCTCCCTTTCACCCGCTCGCGCCCTGACATCTCGAGGAGCGCGAGCCCGCCATGGCCAAGACCAAATTCTTTCGCGTCGCTGTCGAGGGCGACACCGTCGACGGCCGCAAGATCGAGCGCAGCTGGCTCACCGATATCGCCCAGACCTACAATCGCCAGACCTACGGCGCCCGCGTCAACATGGAGCATATTCGCGGCATCACCGCGTCTGCCCCATTCAAGGCCTATGGCGACGTGTTGTCGGTCAAGACCGACGAGGTCGACATCGAGCTCGGCGGCAAGACGCAGAAGAAGCTGGCGCTGCTCGCCGAGCTCGACGTCACCGACGATCTCGTCGCGATCAACCGCGACAAGCAGAAGCTCTACACGTCCATCGAGGTACAGCCGAATTTCGCCAACACCGGCAAGGCCTATCTCGTCGGCCTGGCCGTCACCGACAGCCCGGCATCGCTCGGTACCGACGTACTGCAGTTCGCCCTCAAGCATGGCGCCGGCATGAGCCTGGCGCCGCGCCCGCAACAGGACGGCAATGTCTTCTCGCTCGGCCTCGAAACGACCTTCGAGCTCGACGCCGCGGCACCGCCCGCCACGCCGGAATATACCGGCCTGTTCGCCGCCGCGACCGCCTTCTTCAAATCGTTCACCGAGGGCAAGCCCCCGGTCGAGCCGGTCAAGGAAGAGCCCGTCGTTCCGGCCAACGACAACGACATGGGCGCGCGCTTCGCCGCCTTCGGCAAGGGCATCGAGCAGCTCACCGCCGGCATCGAGAAGATGGGCGCCGATTTCACCGGCCAGGTGGCAGCGCTGAAGGGCGAGATCGCCGCGGTGAAGACGTCGATCGAAACGACCGATGCCCATCCGACCGACCGGCGCCCGCTCGCCCCCGGCGGCGGCAATTACGCCGTCACCGACTGCTGATCGCCACCCCCGCCCGATGATTCCTTCGACCTGCCCCCTATCCCTGTCCGGAGCCCGACCCGATGCGTAACACCACCCGCGCCCTCCTCTGCGCCTACGTCTCCCAGGTCGCGCTGCTCAACAGCGTGCCCGTCGCGGCGAACGCCTCGGCGATCACCCAGTTCACCGTGGATCCTTCGGTCGAGCAGAAGCTCGAATCGCGGATGCAGGAGAACAGCGACTTCCTGAGCAAGATCAACGTCTATGGCGTCGACGAGCTCAAGGGCGAGCTGATCGGCCTGGGCGTGACCAGCACCATCGCCGGGCGCACGAACACCGACAACATCGATCGCCCGACGCAGGACCCGACCGGGCTCGACAATCGCACCTACGAGCTGTTCCAGACCAATTTCGACACCCATCTCGGCTACGCCAAGCTCGACACCTGGGCGAAGTTCCCCGATTTCCAGACGCGGATCCGCGACGCCATCCTCAAGCGCATCGCGCTCGACCGCATCATGATCGGCTGGAACGGCACGTCGGCCGCGGCGCAGACCGATCGCGGCGCCCACCCGCTCCTGCAGGACGTCAACATCGGCTGGCTGCAGCAGATGCGCGTCCAGAACCCCACGCGCGTGATGTCCGAGGTGGTCGTCAGTTCCGACCAGGTCACTGTCGGCGAGGGTGGCGACTATGCCACGATCGACGCCCTGGTGTGGGACGCCAAGCAGTCCCTGCTCGCCGAATGGGCAAAGGAAGACACCGAACTCGTCGTGATCGTGGGCAGCCAGCTGCTGCACGACAAGTATTTCCCGATGATCAATCGCGACGACGATCCGACCGAGCAGATCGCCCGCGACGTCATCATGTCGACCAAGCGCATGGGCGGCCTGCCGGCAATGCGCGTGCCTTTCTTCCCGGCCAACACCGTGCTGATCACGCGCCTCGATAACCTGTCGATCTATTATCAGAACGGCAAGCGCCGGCGCGCGATCATCGACAACCCGAAGCGCAACCGCATCGAGAACTTCGAGAGCTCGAACGAGGGCTATGTGATCGAAGATCTCGAATATGCGTGCATGGTCGAGAACATCACGCTGCTGAGTGGCGACTGATGGCCATGAGCCCCGCCCAGCGTAGCTTCGCCCGCAAGATGGCGACCGTCGTCGCTTCCTCGGCCGTCGCCACGCTGGGCGGCGCGCAAGGGCCTTCCAACGCCGGCGCCGCCTCGGCATACGAGCTCCAGCTCGCCGAACTCGGATCGCGTTTGCTCGAGCTGAAGCAGATCCAGTCGATCGAGCTGAAGATCGCCCGCAAGCGGGAGCTGATCGCCGACTTCGATCCCTGGGTCGCCGGCGTGCTCGATGCGCACAAGGCCGGCGCGCCTGCCGTTCAGGACGAGGTCCTGCTCGTGATGATGATCTGGGCGCTCGACATCGAGGATTACGATCGCGCGCTCCCCCTGGTCATGTACGTCCTGACCAACCACCTCGCCCTGCCCGAGCGATACACCCGCACGGCCCCGACATTGATCGCCGAGGAGAGCGCCAACGCGGCGCTCCAGCACCTCGGGCAGGGTGAACCCGTCCATCTTCCCTGGCTCCAGCTGGTCGACGAGCTCACCGCCGACGCCGACATGCACGACCAGGTCCGCGCGAAGCTCCACAAGGCGATCGCGTTGGCCGTGCTCAGAGACGCTGAAGAGGCCGAGAAGCTCGGCGACGGGCCAGCCGGCGGCTGGAAGGCGGCAGGCACGGCCGCGCTGACGATGTTGAAGAGCGCGCTGCGCCTCAACAGCAATATCGGCGTCAAGAAGACCATCGAGAACGTCGAGCGCAAGCTGAACGCGCTCGCCGGCTGAAATTCGGCCCGGGCCAGCCCGGGCACCACGCCCTGCCCCGCAGCGCTCGGGGGGCGGACGAACCGAACGGAAAGCCGGCTTGCCGGCGCCCCCGCGCGGCGCGCTCCTCACCCCCCGCTTGCTGTCCATAGGATCCGCTTATGTCGATCGGCATCGTCTCGATCCCGCCAGCTTCGACGCCCTGCAGCGACGATGAATCGTGCGAGCTGCTGGTCCATGCCGATGGCTGGTTCAGCGCCATCGATCTGCACGCCTTCCGCGCCACGATGCGCGTCGGTACCGCGGTCACCGATGCGCGACTGCGCGAGGCGGTGCTGAAGGCGATGGTGACCACGCTTCGCGACGTCTCCGCCTGGCGCAGCGAGCAGGTGCTGTGCGGCATCGAGCATGTCAGCCTCGTTCCCGGGCCCGAGCTCGATGCCGGTAGCTGGTACGAGAACCGCTGGCGCACCGCGGTCTACAATTACGCCTGCGCCGAGCTCGCCGAAACCCACCGCGACGTTACCGCGACCGGCGACGGCAGCGATCGCGCCGAGGACAAGGCGCTGTCGGCCGACGACTATCGCCGCGACGCGCTCCACGCCGTGCGCGATATCCTCGGCGTCACCCGCATCGTCGCCGAGCTGATCTGATGGCGCGGTCATCTTGTGTCGCGGTACCAGCCCGCTCCCCCACCCGGCCTCCCATCCAGGATGCACGCTGTGGGCGGTCGGGTGGGGGAGCGGGCCGGCACCGTTCCGGCGTGAGCCGGCCATGAGCGCGCTGACCGTGGCGGCGCGCCAGGCCGAGCCGCTCGACGAGTTGGTGTGGCGCTCGATCGGCGGCGGTGCCGCGGCGGTCGAGGCGGTCCTCGCGGCGAATCGCGGCCTGGCCGGGCTGGGCCCGGCGCTGCCCGAGGGCACGCTGGTGATCATTCCCGACACCAATCCGGCGCCCGAACCCCTTCCTCTGGTCCAGCTGTGGGATTGACGATGGACGATAAGCATCTGCCCCAGTTGTTCGAAACGGCGCTGACCTTCCTTGCCGGGCTGACGCCGGCGGCGCTCGGCGCCGCGGTGAGCCTGGCTTACGAAAAGGGCCTGACCTGGCGCGACCGCTTCATCCAGTTCGCGGTCGGCGTCTGCGTCTCCTATTTCTTCGGCGGCGTGATCGCGGCCCTGTGGCCGTGGAAGCCGATCAATCCCTTCGTGCTGCAGGGCATCACCTTCACCCTCGGCATGATCGCCTTCAAGGCGACGCCCCAGCTGATCAGCAGCTGCAGCGACGCGATCGGGGGCCTGCCGGTCCTCGTGCGCGATCGCCTGATCTCGTGGCTGCCCAAGAAGAAGGACGAACCATGACCAAACTCCTCCGTCTCGCCTGGGGCGTCGTGAAGCCCAATACCGAATGGTTCGTGCTGCTCGCCGTCGCCGGCGTCGGCGCGTGGTTTTACGTCCAGTTCGCCCAGGTCCGCGCCGATCGCGACGCACTCGCACATTCGGTCGAGCTGATCTGCGCCGGCGCCGGCGCCGATTTCGCCGCGAGCTCGACGCGCGAAAAGGACACCAAGGGCCGACCGGTCACGGTCAACCATGCCCGCGGGGCGGTATGCCAGCGCACCGTGCGCAACCTCGCCGCCTTCCAGAGCGAAACCTATGCCGCGACCGCCCGGACCCTCGCCGAGTCGATGCAGCAGCATGACGATAAATCGGGCGTCGATGCCGCCCATGCCGCGCGCTCGGCCGACGCCGCGCGGGCAGCAACCGAACGGATGGAGAAAGCCGATGCGCAAATTGACCAGAGTGACCGGGTTGGTGCTGCCTGGTTTGATGCTCTCAATGATGTCGGCGGGCTGCGCCCACCGCGTCGTTGAGGTCGAGACGCCCAGGCCGGTTCCCGTCGCGGTCGTCGTCAAGGATCCGCCGCCGGCGGAGCTGCTGCGCTGCGCCGTACGGCCGGAGGGCTTTCCCGCCAGCCAGGCGGTGATCCCGCCCGGTACGCGCGCCGCGATCGTGCGCCTGGCCAAGGCGTTTGCCGGCGCGGCCGACCAGCTCGACCGCCTCATCGACTGGAACAAGCCGGGCACCTGCACGCCGACGCCGGCTAGGCCCTGACATGCTAAAGCCCGATCTTCTGCGCGCCGCCCTGGTCGCGGCGATCCCTGAATATGGCACCGATCCCGATCGGCTCGCCATCTTCATCGAGAGCGGCAAGATCGCGACGCGTTTTGCGCCGCCCAACTATAATTTCGAATATCGTTACAAGCTCAAGGTCATCCTGCTCGACTATACCGGCCATGTCGACGTCGTCATGCTGGCGGTGCTGCGCTGGATCCATGTCCATCAGCCCGACCTGCTGCAACGCCGCGACACCGCCGACGCCGCGATCGCCTTCGACGCCGAGGTGATGGGCGAGGCAAAGGTCGATCTCGACTTGTCGCTGGATCTGACCGAGGCGGTGCGACTCCTGCCCCGCGACGATGGCGGCCTCGATCTCGAGCACCTGCCCGAGCCGACGCTGGCGGTAGCGTTCGACGACGTGCCGGACGGGACACTCCTGCAGGAGGTCTATAGCAACGGCGAGCTGATCCTGCCGGCATGACCGAGCTCGACGACATCGCCTCGCTCGAGGCCGAGCTCGGCCGCATCATCGCCGCCGTTTCGCCAGATCAGCGTCGCGCCCTTGCGATGCGTATCGGCCGGGATCTGCGCCGCTCCCAGTCTCGGCGCATCGCCGCCCAGCTCAACCCGGAGGGCACGCCCTTCGCGCCGCGCAAGCCCAAAGAACACGGCCGCGATCGCCGCGGCGGGATCAAGCGCCGCGCCAAGGCTGGCCCGATGTTCCGCAAACTGCGCAGCATGCGGTGGCTGACGATGGAAGCGACGTCGCAAGAGGTGGCGATCGGCTTCGCCAACAGCTCCGCCGCGCGCATCGCCCTGGTTCACCAGAAGGGCCTGCGCGATCGCGTCAGCCGGAAGCCCGGCGCGCCTGAGGTGACCTATGCCGCGCGCGGTATCCTCGGCTTCACCGCGGCCGAGACGGCGCACATTCTCGACATGGTGGCAGAGCAGCTCGCCGGTGGGGTGGGCTGAACCTTCCTTCCCTGTTGTGCCGGGCGGAGACACAACAGCGCGGGCTCGCCTGCCTGCCCTGACGGCGGCGACATGTCGCGGTGCCCGATATTGCCACCTCCACGACCGCGATCGACCTGTCGCGCCTGCCGCCGCCGACCTTCATCGCGGTGCCGTCCTATGAGGCGATCCTGGCGGAGGTCATCGCCTATGTGCAGTCGCCCGAGGTGCTGCCGTCGTTCGACGCGACGATCGAGTCGGATCCCGCGGTCAAGATCGTCGAGGTGCTCGCCTATCGCGAGCTGCTGCTGATCAAGAAGTTCAACGACAACGCGCTGAAGATAATGCTGGCCTATGCCACCGGCGGCGATCTCGACCAGATCGGCGCCAGGCTCAACGTCGAGCGCCTCGTGCTCGATCCGGGCGATCCCGACGACAACATCGATCCGACCTACGAAACCGACGACGCCTTTCGCGAGCGCATCCAGCTCGCGCCGGAGAGCTTCACCGTCGCCGGGCCGGAAGCCGCCTATATCTATCACGCCCGCTCGGCCGATGCGACGATCCGCGACGCCAGCGCGATCGAGGGCGAGCCCGGCCAGGTCATCGTCACGATCCTGTCGAGCCTCGGCGACGGCACCGCGGACGCCGACCAGATCGCCGCGGTCGAGGACGTGCTGGGCGTCGTCGCCGGGAATCGCGTGCGGCCGCTCGGCGACGAAGTCATTGTCCAGTCGGCCGAGATCGTCACCTATGTGATCGAGGCGCAGCTTACCGTCTACTCCGGGCCCGACCAGACGGTCGTGCTCGCCGCCTCGCAAGCCAGCACCGAGGCATGGGTCAATCGCGGCGGCAAGCTCGGCCTCGATGCCGTGCGCGCGGCGATCAGCGCGGCGATGTTCGTCGAGGGCGTCCAGAACGTCAACCTCATCCACCCCGCGGCCGACGTCGTCGCCGACAAGACCCAGGCGACCAAATGCGTCGGCGTGAATATCACGGTGGTCGGCCTTGGCGACTGACCTGCTCCCGCCCAACGCCACGCCGCTCGAGCGCGCGCTTGCCGGCGCGACGTCGCGCATCGATGCGATTCCGGTCGACGTGCAAAACCTGTGGGACCCGGCCTCCTGTCCAATCCTGCTGCTGCCATGGCTCGCCTGGGCCTTTTCGACCGACCAATGGGAACCGAGCTGGAGCGACGCCGAGAAGCGCGCAGCCGTCGCCGGCGCGATCGAGTTTCAGCGTCACAAGGGCACGCGCTGGTCCGTCGAGCAGGTGCTGTCGCGCTTTGACGACCTGCTCCAGCTGGTCGAGTGGTTCGAAGCCACGCCGCGGCTGGATCCACACGTCTTCGAGGTTCGCCTGCCGTTGATCGATGGCGATGGCGTCGCCGGCGGGGCCCGCGTCACCGCGGCCTTTGCCCAGGCGATCGTCACCGAGGTCGCAAAGGCGAAGCCGGTGCGCGAGCATATGGTGCTCGTCCAGCAGCTCGAGCTCGCGGCCCTCGCCACCACCACCGTCGCGGTCGAGACCATGGGATTCGTTCGCCTCGATGGCGACACCGCTGACGAAAGCGGGATCGATTGGGAAACGGTCGTCACCGACGATCTCGGCGAGCCGCTCAGCGACGATTTCGACGAAGTTCTCGAGGATGATTCCTGATGACAGCGCTCGTCTGCACCGTCACCAATGCCGGCGCCGCGGCGCTGCTCGATGCCGAGCTGGGTGGCACCACGGCCGTGCGCATCGTCGAGGTCGGTCTGACGGCGAGCGTCGTCACGATCGCGCCGACGCTCGAGGCATTGCCCGGCGAGTTCAAGCGCCTCGATACAGTCGCCGGCGTTCCCGTCGATGACACGACGATCCACCTGACCGCCCGCGATCTCGACAATTCGACCTACACCGTGCGCGCGATCGCGCTCTACCTCGAGGACGGAACGCTGTTCGCCGTCTATGGCCAGGCGGACCCGATCTTCGAGAAGGCCGCGGTCTCGACCTTCTACCTCGCCGCGGATCTCAAGCTGCAGCCCGGACAGGCCGACCTGGTCGAGTTCGGCGACGCGAACTTCCTGATCCCGCCGGCGAGCGAAACCGTCAAGGGCGTCGCCTTCCTCGCCACCGCGGCCGAGGCGCTTGCCGGGGCGATCGCCGACAAGATCATCACCCCGGCGACGATGGCCGCGGTGCTCGAGACGTTCGTCGCGATCGCCCAGCTCGGCATCCCGAGCGGCGTCGCGACGCTCGGCGTCGACGGCAAGCTCGCGCTTGCCCAGCGCCCGCCGATCGACCTGATCGACGTCTGGGCGGTGGTCGACGAGACCGCGATGCTCGCTTTGGGCAGCGCCACGGTCGGCGACTTCGCCGTGCGCGCCGACAACGGGCTGATCTACGTGCTGCAGACCCTGCCGGCATCGACGCTCGGCAACTGGCTCGAGATCTCGACGCCATCGCCTGTCTCGAGCGTCAACGGCCATGTCGGTACCATCGTGCTCACGCCGGCCGATATCGGCTCGCCGCCCAATGCCCGCACGATCAGCGGCGGGGGCCTGGTCAGCGGCGGCGGCTCGCTCGCGGCCGATCGCACGCTGACCGTGCTCGCCGCGTCCGCGGCCGAGGCGCTCGCCGGCGTGATTTCCAACAAGGCGGTGACGCCGGCGGCGCTCGCCGACATCCTCACGCTGATCGCCAGCAAGGCCGCGTCTGGCGTCTCGGTCACCGGCGGCGGACTCGTCTCGGGCGGCGGTGCCCTCACCGCCAACCGGGTGCTGTCGGTGATCGCCGCCAGCGCGGCCGACGTCGCCGCCGGCGTGCTCGACGATTGCGCCGTCACGCCCCTCGGTCTCGCCAGCGCCCCGAAGAGCCTGACGCCGAACGGCTATTACGTGCTCCCCGGCGGGCTCGTCATCCAGTGGATCCAGTATCGCTACCTGCTCACCTTCGAGACGGCTGTGCCGATCTCCTGGCCGATTACGTTCCCGACCGGCGTGCTCGCCGGTTCCGCCACGGGCTGGCTCGCGGCCGCGAACAACAATTGCGACCTGTGGCCGCAGCTCGTCGCACCCGGAATCTACGGCGCGTACATCCAGCTGCAGCGCGACGATCCGAACGACCTGCGTCTCGATGGCTTCGACGTCATCATGATCGGATTTTGACCATGTCGCACCTCTACAGCGCGTCGACCAACGCGTTCTTCCACCGCGGCGTCCATGCCGCCGACAAGATCCCGGCCGATGCCGTGGCGATCTCGGCGCGCCGCCACCGCGAACTGCTCGCCGGCCAGGGCGAAGGGCGCGCCATTTCCGCCGGCAAGGACGGCAAGCCGCAGCTCGAGCCGAAGCAGAAGCCCACCCTCGCCTTTCTCCGCCGCCTGGCCGTCGCCGACATCAAGCGCGAGGCAAAGCGCAGGATCCTCGCGATCGCCAGCCTCGAGCGTCAGGCGAACGACAACGCGGCGATGGCGGCTTACGCCATCGATCTCGCCGCCGGGCAGCCGGTAGGCAGCCCTCTCATCACCAACGCGGCGCATGCCGCTGTGCGCCGGCGCGACGCGATCGACGCCATCCGCGCCGCCTCCAATCAGCTCGAGGCGACGATCGCCACCTGGAGCGCCGGCGCGCTCGGGCACTTCACCGCGGCCGAGGCCGCTCACTGGCCGAAGGATTCCCCGCGATGAAAGCATCCCTCCTGTCATCGGTCGCCATGCCCGATGGGACGGAACTGATCGTCATCGTCAAGGATGGCGGCTTCAAGAAGACCACCGCGGTTGCGCTGGGCATCCCCCAGGTGCTGGCCATTTCCGGTGCGGTGGGCACCGTCGCCGCCAATGCCGCCGCGGTCGTCGCGGTCGGCGCGGCGATCGACGACGTGACCGACGTCGCCGGCTCGATCGCCAACGTCGCCCTGGTCGGCGGCTCGATCGCCAACGTCAACGCGGTCGGCGGCTCGATCGCCAACGTCAATTCGGTCGCGGCCAGCATCGGCGCCGTCACCACCGTTGCCGGCATCGTCGCCAATATCGGCACCGTCGCCGGCATCGCCGCAGCGATCACCACCGTCGCCGGCGATCACGCCAACATCGCCGCGATCGCAGCCGATCTCGTCAACATCGACCAGGTGGCAGGCAATCTCGCCGCGATCACTGGCGCGATCGCCGCCGCTGCCACCGCGGGCGTGTTCGCGATCGGCGCTGCGACCGACGTGCCCAAGGGCGCCGCGTCTTTCTCCTTCACCGCCGGCAGCGGCGGCACCAACAGCTTCAACAATCTCGCCACCTTCACCGGCGGCACGCTGACCTATAACCCCGTCATCTATTACGACGTCGTCGCCAACGCGGTCACCAACGTCCGCATGACGTTCCCGGGCCTGTATATCGGTGCGAGCACGCCGACCATGCCGACCGTGGTGCTCGCCAATGGTGGCACCGGCACGATCACGCTCGTCCAGGGGCGGCTGTTCGCCAGCGGGCAGGGCTATTGGGTTGCCGCGGCGGACGGCCGCTCGCTCGACCGCTATTACAACGCCGCCGGCACCGCCACGCGCGACACGTCGATCGACTCGATCACGCTGCGGTCGGCGCTGTACGACCAGCGCCAGACGATCGGCTATCCCGGCCCCATCCCCGATGGCGCCAGCAACGCCAGCGCAGCCTATTTCCTGATCTACGACCCGATCCTCGGCGACGGCGTCATCACCGGTTTCCGTGGCTATTTCTCGGGCGCCGGTACGGCGTCGCTGCAGCGCTATGTCCAGTCGGGGGGTAACTGGGTCACCGTCGGCGCGGTCACGACCGTCACCATCCCCGGCGCCGGCTATCGCAGCATTGCGACCGTCATGCCGGTCAACGAGGGCGAATTCGTCGCGATCAACTGTTCGGTCATGCGCTACGTCGGAACGAGCGTTTCGACTGCGCCGGGTGACGTCTCTGATGGCGGCGGGCTGTTCAGCGGCATCTCGAACGGCGCCGCGATCGCGCTCGTCCCGAGCCTCGCCGCACGCCTCCACGTCGCCCTCGACGTGCAGTTTCGCTCGAAACGGGCGGAGACGCGCCGCAACCTCATCACCGTCCAGTCGAGCGACAAGATCGTGTTCCCCCGCAACAGCTATGCGGAGGACATCTATTCCCTGCGCGGCAAGGGGTATGTTCAGAAGGTCGCCGACCTCACCGCCTGGCGGGTCGAAAACTTCTCGATCCAGGGCAACACCAACGCAGCGCTACTCGCCTCCGCGCAGGCGCGCACTTATCTCAACGGCACGCTGTCGCTGTGGGACGTCGGGCCGAAGTGGATCGTCGCCGGCGAGGAGGAGAACTCCTCCAATAACGCTGGCGGGGCAGTGTCGGCGACTGTCATCAACAATTACCGCCAGCTGCTTCAGAGCTTGCGGTCGCTAGGTGCTGGCATCATCCTCGCGACTGAACACACCAAGACCTTCGTAAACGGCGCGATCGAAAGCGGCCCGGCGCTGATCCGCAAGATGGCGAGCGAATATGGCGCGGTAGTTCACAGCGTGCGCGCCAACGCCAACAAGTTCAGTCCGCAGATCGGCGGCTATGGCAGCGATTATGCCGGCTGGAATCAGGGTGGCGGCAACCCCGTCCACCTCAACACGCGCTATAACGAATTGCTCGCGCAGCCATTTCGCGAGCTCGTCGCGACCAAGCTCGGCCGACCAGCAAAGTCGCTCCGCGTGTTCCGGCCGCGTCCCAACGCCGACGGCACGGCGCCGACCATCGCCAGCAAGGACGCGCTGCTGTTCGAGCCCGGCGATTACTACACCCGCTACACGCTGTTCCAGGAGATCGCGCATGGCCAGCGCGCGCTCGGCACGACGGTCGAAAAGTATCTCGACGAAATCAACAGCGGCTCGATCACGACGCCGTCGCTCGACACGATCCCCAGCGAATATCTCACGCTGCAGGTCGGGCGGTCGCTGTCCTTCACCGATTATGCCTATGTCGAAGCGATCCTCGAGGCGAACGGCTCCGATGTCACCGGTATCGGGGTCTATGTCAGCGACCCGGCCGCGACCGTGTGGGTGCGCACGGCCTTCTACACCGACGCGACCAACACCGCACCGGTCGCCGCCACGGCACCGACCGGACGCTGGAAGCAGCTGCTGATCGACAGCGATGGTTTTGCGCGCCTCTCCGGCCGCAACGTCACCAGCTCGGTCTGGGGCGACGAAGTCTGCTTCCTGATCGTCAAGGCGGGCGCCTTCACGCTGACCGAGCCGGTCATCGAATGGTTCGGCAAGCCGGGCAAGGTGCAGCCGCCGCTCAAGCCGACGAACACGCCGAACGGCGCCGAGCTGGTGACCAGCCCCTATATCGTTTCCGCCGGCGCGCTCGCGACGGGCTGGGCCGCGACGGGCGCCCCGACCTTTGGGACAGGCATTCCCTCGGCCGGCACGCCCAAGATGCTGCCCCGCGGCGCAACCGGCAACGTCATCCTGTCGACGGCCGACAAGGTGACCACGACGCTTGCCTGGGCGGCCGACAATTATCGCGACCGCGAGATCGAGATCGTCGTCTGGGCGGCAACGCCCCGGGCGCTGCAGGACAGCACGACCTGGACCCGCGCAAACGGTACGATCACGCCTTTCACCAACGATCTCGACAAGATCCTGGTCGAGATCATCGGCGGCACGAATGCCGTGCCGTACGATCGTCTGCCGGTCGGGCTCTATTACACCGAGCACCGGTTCCGCACCTGGGCACCGGCCGGATCGACCGGCTTCAGCATCCGCCTGTCCGCCGGCGTGTCTTCGATCGCCGCGGCCTACCTTTCCGCAAAATTCGTCGAGGTGTGACGCCACGCGGCGACGCCAGATCCAACCGTCTCTGTGAAAGGAATCATCATGCCCGCCTGGATGAACCCCGCCGCCATCGCCTTCATCACCATCCACTGCGCCGCGACGCCGCGGGGGCGGGACGTCAAGGCCGCGACGATCGGCCAATGGGACATCGCGAAGTTCGGCCAGATCTCGTACCATTATGTCATCGAGCTCGACGGCACGGTCGTACAGACGCTGCGTCACGATCAGAAGGGCGCACATGTCGGCGGGCACAACACCGGCAATCTCGGCATCTGCTATGTCGGCGGCGTAGAGGCGGACAACACGCCGGCGGACACGCGCACCGCAGCGCAAAAGACCGCCATGGCGACACTGGTGACCAGGCTGCGTGCCGAACATCCCCGCGCTGTCGTGCTCGGCCATCGCGACTGGGCAGGGGTGGTCAAGGCCTGCCCGAGTTTCGACGTGAAGTCCTGGCTCGCCACGCTGCACTGATCGAACGGCACCGCGATGAACGCGCGCCCCGGCCGCGCCGCGGCGCTGCTCGAGATAACCGCCCTCGCCATCGCGTTCGGCATGATCGCCGGCGCGATCGCGATGGGGTTCCTGGCGCCGGCGGATCTGGCCACCCGTCCTGTTGTGCGGGGCGGAGACACAACAGCGCGGGCATGACCCTTCGCGCGCGCCTCGCCACCATCGCCTCGCCCAAGCCCGGCCGTCGCCGGCTGCAACCCGTGAGGCCATCCCATGTCACGATTCCGCCGCGTCGTCTCCGCCACCTTCGCCCGCCCCGCCAACACCACGCAATATGCCGCGGCCGACCTGGTCGCCAACAGCGCCACTGCCGGCAGCGTGGTTCCGCTGTCGTTCGATCCCGCCGCGCGCTTCCCGGGCGGCAATGGCGCGGTCAAGGCCGTGCGCATCGCCAAGTCCGGCGTCGTGCTGACGGCCGCCGCCTTCAAGCTCCACCTTTTTACCGATGCGCCGGCGGTCACCAATGGCGACAACGGTGCTCTCGCCCCGACCAACGGCCTTGCAAAGGGTTATCTCGGCGCCGTCGCCGTGACGATCGGCACCGCGGTCGGTGACGGTGCCTTCGGCCGTGCCTCGTGCGATCTGATGTTCGACACCACCAAGCCATCGTCCAAGCTCTACGGCTTGCTCGAGGTGACCGACGTCTACACGCCGGGGTCGGCCGAGAGCTTCACCGTCGAGCTCGAGCTCGAGCGCGAATAAGCCCCTCGATGCGCGATGACGACGACACCCCCGGCCGGCTCGGCCAGCTGATCCTCCTGGGCAAGGTCGACTCCGTCGACCTCGCTTCGGGTCGCTGTGTCGTGTCGGCCGGGGACGTCGTCACCGGTCCCGTCCGCTGGATCGAGCATCGCGCCGGCGCCACGCTCACCTGGTCGCCGCCCAGTGTCGGCGAACAAGTCATGCTGTTCTGCCCCGAGGGCGAGATCGCCGGCGCCGTCGCGTTGCGCGGGATCTATTCCGATGCCCATCCCGCCCCGGGCAGCACCAAGCGCGAGCTGATCAAGTTCGAGGACGGTGCGCTGCTCGCCTATGATCCCGAGGCCCACGCGCTCGCCGTCGTGCTGCCCGACGGCGCGACCGTGTCGATCGTCGCGCCGGGCAGCGTCACCATCCAGTCGGACGGGCTGATCAAGCTCGATGGCGACGTTCAGATCACCGGCGACCTGCAGGTCGACGGCAAGATCCACGCCGACGACGACATCGAGAGCGATGGCGACGTCAAGGCCGGCGCGATCAGCCTCACCCATCACAAGCACGGCAACGTCGCCGCCGGTGCCGCGCAGACCGGAGAGCCGGTGTGAAGCAGGCCGGCACCATCCTCGCTTATGTCATCATCGGCTGGACCGCGTTGATAGCGATCGCCGTCGCCGGCGCGATCGTCGCCAGCCTGGCGATCCATTACTGGGGCGCCGTTTGATGCTGACCGGTTTGCACAGCAAAGCGGAGATCCTGTCGTGAACGGCATGGACCGCACCACCGGCAAGCCGATCTCCGGCCGCGCGCACCTGGCGCAGTCGATCGCCGACATCCTCACCACGCCGATCGGCACGCGGTGCATGCGGCGCGACTATGGCTCGATCGTCCCCGAGCTGATCGACCAGCCGATGAACCCGCTGTGGCGCCTGCGCATGTTCGCGGCGACCGCGGTGGCGCTCGCCCGCTGGGAGCCTCGCCTGCGCCTTACCCGCGTCGGTCTCGGCGGCGACGCCAACGGCAAGGCGCTGCTCGAGATCGATGGCCAGGATCTCGAAGCGCCCCCTGCCAACAGCCTCGTCCGTCTCGCCGTTCCCCTCAACCTTCCGCTCGCCGCCTAGGAGCCCGACCATGACCATTCGCCACGGCATCTTCATCAACGAGCCCGTCGAGGGCGCGCGCGCGATCGTCGACGTCGCCACCGCGGTGATCGGCCTGCTCTGCACCGGCCCGGGTGCCGATGCGGATCTCTTCCCGCTCGATACGCCGGTGCTGATCGGCGATATCCGCGCCGCGATCGGCGTCGCCGGCGAGACCGGCACCCTGCCCAAGGCACTGGCGGCGATCGCCGACCAGGTCAGCCCGATCCTGATCGTCGTGCGCGTCGCCGAGATCGTCGACGCCGAGGACCAGGACGCCGCCTGCATCGGCACCATCACTGACGGTGCCTATACCGGCATCCAGGCCTTTCTCGCGGCCGAGGGCGCCACCGGCGTGCGTCCGCGCATCCTCGGCGCCCCGGGGCTCGACACGGCCCCTGTGGGCGCTGCGCTGGGCATTGCGGCGCAGAAGCTCAACGGCATGGCCTATATCTTCGCCGCCGGCGCGACCAATGTCAGCGACGCGCTGCTCTTCCGCGAGGATTTCGGGCTGCGCGAGCAGATGATCATCTGGCCGGAAACCAGCGGCGGCGCCGGCGACGCGGTCGCACGCGCGCTCGGCGTCCGTGCGATGATCGACGAGAAGATCGGCTGGCACAAGACGATCTCCAATGTCGTCGTCAACGGCATCACCGGCCTGGCCACCCCCGTCTTTTGGGACCTGCAGGATCCGTCGACCGATGCCGGCCTGCTCAATGCCGGCGAGATCACCACCATCGTGCGCCGCAACGGCTATCGCTTCTGGGGCAACCGCACCTGCTCGGCCGAGCCGCTTTTCGCGTTCGAAAGCGCGGTGCGAACCGCCCAGGTGCTGCGCGATTCGATCGCCGAGGGGCTGCTCTGGGCGGTCGACCAGCCGCTCACCGTCTCGCTGGTGCGCGACATGCTCGAGACGATCAACGCCGACTTCCGCCTCAAGGTCTCGCAAGGCCGGCTGATCGGCGCCCGCGCCTGGTTCGATCCGTCGCTCAACCCCGCCGGCAGCCTCGCCGCCGGAAAGCTGGCGATCGACTGGGATTTCACGCCCTGCTCGCCGGCCGAGGATATCACCGGAAACCAGCGCATTACCGATCGCTATTACGCCGACTTCGCAAGCCAGCTCACCGGCTGAAGCCGGCAAGACGATCCGACCCTGACGCCCACCTGACCGAGGACCGCCCCGATGCTTCCCTCCAAGCTCAAGAACTTCAACCTCTTCGCCAACGGCGTCTCGCACATTCACCAGGTGCCCGAGGTCGCGCTGCCCAAGATCGCCGCGGCGGTGCAGGGCTATCGCGGCGGCGGCATGCTCGCCGAGCTCGACATGGATATGGGCCTCGAGAAGCTCGAGATGGAGACCACCTTTGGCGGCCTGCCCGTCAACGTGCTGCGCCAGTTCGGCATCATCGGCGTCGGCGCCGCCATGCTGCGCTTCGCCGGCGCCTATCAGGAGGAAGCGCAGGGCGTCGTGCTCGCGGCCGAGCTGGTGGTGCGCGGCAAGCATGTCGAGATCGATCCCGGCACCGCCAAGACCAACGACGACACGATGTGGAAGCTCAAGTCGACGCTGTCGTACCTGAAATGGACGATCAACGGCTCGGTCGACGTCGAGATCGACATCCTCAACAACATCTACCTGATCGGCGGCATCGACCGCATGGCGCAGATCCGCGCCGCGATCGGCCAGTAAGGGGAACATCCGTGAAAGAGCCAGTCAGCCCCGAGCCCAACACGCATATCCTCGACACGCCAATCGACCGCGGCGAGACGAAGATCGAGCGTTTGATGCTGCGCAAGCCCAAGTCGGGCGAGTGCCGCGGCCTCAACCTGTCCGACCTCGGCACCGGCAAGGTCGACGCGCTGATCAAGATCCTGCCGCGTATCGCCACGCCGACCATCACCGAGCAGGAAGCCGCCAATCTCGAGCTGTGCGACCTGACCGAACTGGCGAGCATCGTCGTCGATTTTTTGTTCACGACGGGGCGCAAGGCGGACTTGCCGACGACGTAGAGGAAGTGATGGCCAACCTCGCCGAGTGCTGGGGCTGGACGCCCGACCACATGGACGGGTTGAGCCTCCCCGATCTCATGGCCTGGCAGACCAAGGCGATCGCGCGCCGCCCGAAGGAGACGTAACAGGTGGGCGTCGATCGTACCCTGTCCCTGCTGATAAAGTTCGCCGCGCTCGATCGCCTCACCGGGCCGATGCGCGCGATCGGCGGCGCCTCGAAGCGCGCCGGCAACGAAATCGCCGAAACCCGCCGCGAGATCGTGCGGCTGCAGCAGGCCCAGGCGAAGCTCGGCGCGTTCAAGGACATGGAGGCCAATCTCCGCAAGGAGTCGGCCGCGCTCGACGCGCAGCGCACCAAGCTCGCCCAGCTTCGCGCCGCCAAGGACCAGGCCGATGGCAGCACGAAGAAGCTGACCCGCTCGATCACCGCGGCCGAGCGCGAGGAAGCGCGCCTCAGCACCCGCTACGAGCAGAGCGGGCGCGAGCTGCAGCTGATGTCGCGCCGGCTCGGCGAGGCCGGCATGGACGTCGCGGATCTCGCGCGGCACGAGGACCGCCTCGGCCTCCAGCTCTACGAGACCAACAAGCGCCTGGCCACGCAGCGCGCCGAGCTCGAGCGCGTCGCCCGCGCCCGCGCCCGCGCCGAACGCGCCCAGGCGATCGGCTCGCGGATGCAGAGTGCCGGCGTCAAGGCCGGCGCGGCCGGCGTGGTGATCAGCCTGCCGATGCTCGATGCGACTCGCGACGCCCGGGAATTCCGCTCGGCCATGATCGACATCCAGCAAAAGGTCGACCTGTCGGCCGCGGCGACCGAGCGCATGTCGCGGTCGATCCTCAAGATGGGCCCGGTTGTCGCCCAGATGCCGCAGGATCTCCAGAAGGGCGCCGACACGCTGATGGGCCTAGGCCTCGACGCGAACGTCGCACGAGGCCTTCTCACGCCGATCGGCAAGGTCTCCACGGCGTGGAAGGCGGACGTCAACGAGATGTCGATGGCGGCCTATGCCAACTTCAACAATCTGAAGGTGCCCATCGACGAGACCATGCGCGCCTTCGACGCCATGGCCACGGCGGGCAAGGCCGGCGGCTTCGAGCTGAAGGACATGTCGCAATATTTCCCGATGCTCACCGGGCGCCTGATGGCGCTCGGGCAAAAGGGCGTGCCCGCCGTCGCCGATCTTTCGGCCGCCCTGCAGGTCGCCTTCCAGGACACCGGCGAGGCCGAACAGGCGGCGACCAACATCAAGAACCTGCTGATCGCGATGAACTCGCCGCGGGCCGAGGAAGCCTTCAAGAAGTTCGGCGTCGATCTGCCCAAGGCGCTGAAACAGGCCTATGCGGAAGGCAAGACGCCGCTCGAGGCGATCGCCGCCCTGGTCAAGAAACTGACCCATGGCGATCTGAGCCAGGTCGGCCACCTCTTCACCAACCAGGAGGCGTCGGCCGCTGTGCTGTCGCTGATCCAGCATGAAGAGCAGTACAAGAAGATCCGCGACGCGGCGAACAAGAGCGGGGGCATCAACGAAGCCGCGTTCGAGCTACGCATGACCGGGGATCCCGAGGCGAAGCTCACCAGGTTCAAGGCGCAGATGGAGCGCCTCAAGATCACCCTGGGCGATCGCCTGCTTCCGGTGCTCAACGACCTGTTCGAAAAGGCCGGCAATCTCGCCGATCGGTTCCAGGCATGGGCCGACAAGAACCCGGGCATGGCGGACGGCCTGGTCAAGTTCGCCGCCGGCGCCGCGGCCTTGCTCGTGGTGTTCGGTGCGCTCGGCATCGTCGGCGGCGCCCTGGTATCCGGTTGGGGCGTGTTCGCGGCCGTGCTCGGCGGGCTTTGGACGGTGATCAGCTTCGGGTTCGGCATCATCGGCTCGCTGCTCGGCGCGATCGCGACGTTGGTCGGTCTCCCCTTCCTCGCCGTCGCGGCGATCGCCGCGGCGCTCGTCGTCGCCGGCGTGCTGATCTATCGATATTGGGACAAGATCAAAGCCGCCTTCAGCACCGGGTGGAACTGGCTCAAGAGCGTCGGCATGGCCGGGATCAACTGGTTCCTCGGCCTCAACGTCCAGATGGCCCAGATCGGCATCAATCTGGTGCAGGGTATCATCAACGGGATCAGCTCGATGTTCGGCGCGCTGAAGGCGAAGATCGTCTCGCTCGGCAAGGGCGCCGTGAGCTGGTTCAAGGGCGTGCTCGGCATTCAGTCGCCCAGCCGCGTCTTCATGGGGCTGGGCAATTATCTCACCCAGGGGCTGGCGCTCGGCGTCGATCGCGGCGCCGACGAGCCGATCGCACGCATGAAGCGCCTCGCCGGCCAGATGACCGCAGCGATCGCCATGGGCACCGCCGGCACCGCCGCGGCCGCTGCCAGCGGCCCCCCGCCACGCGCCGCAACGGCCGTAGCCGGCCCGATGACGGTTCAGATCAGCATTTATCAGCTGCCCGGGCAGAGTTCCGAGGATCTCGCGCGCCTGGTCGCGGAAGAGTTCGAGCGCATCGAGCGTGATCGCCGCGCCGCGCGCGCATCGAGCTACGAGGATGACGCCTGATGCTGATGTCCCTCGGCATGTTCGTCTTCGAACGCACCACGCTCCCCTTCGACCAGCGCCAGCAGCGGTTGTCCTGGAACCATGCTTCGTCCGATCGCGTCGGCGCGCGCGCCGCCCTGCAGTTCACCGGCCCGGGCGACGAGAACGAGACGATCACCGGCTGCCTCTATCCCGAGGCCGGCGCCAGCTACAGCTCGATCGAGACGATCAAGGATATGGCCACGCCGGGCGAAGCCTATCCCCTGGTCGAGGGGACAGGCGCGGTGCTCGGCAACTACGTCATCACAGATCTCGACCTGACCCGGCGCGCCTTCATCGACAACGGCGCGCCGCGGGCGATCGACTTCACGCTGACCTTGAAGCGGAAGGACTGATGCCAAGCGGTTTGCATCGCAAAGCGGATATCGGTTGATGGCAGCGCGCGCCAACATCGCCGGCTATCAGCTCACCGTCGACGGCAAGGACATTACCGGCACCGTCGAGCCGCGCCTGGTCAGCCTGACGCTCAACGAAAAGCGCTTCGGCGACGCCGACCAGCTCGACCTGGTGCTCTCCGATCACGACGGCAAGCTCGCCATCCCGAAAAAGGGCGCGGTCATCTCGCTCTCGCTCGGCTGGAAGCAGGGCGCCGACGTCACGCCCGGCCTGGTGTCGAAGGGCAGCTTCAAGGTCGACAGCGCCCGCCACAGCGGCGCGCCCGACGTCATCACGATCAGTGCGCGCTCGGCCGACCTCGCCGGCGCTTATCGCGTCCGCAAGGAGAAGAGCTGGCGCGATACGACGCTCGGCGCCATCCTGCAGGAGATCGCCGGCAATGCCGGGCTCACGCCGCGCATCGATGCCACGCTCGCCGCCAAGCCGATCGCCTTCCTCGCCCAGCACCAGAAAAGCGACATGGCGCTCGTGCGTGAACTCGGCGCGAAATACGATGCCGTCGCCACGGTGAAGGACGGCAAGCTCGTCTTCGCGCCCAAGGGCAAGGGGGCGACGAGCACCGGCCAGGCGATTCCCGATCTCACACTCACCCGCAAGGCCGGCGATCGCCACGACTGGTCGCGCGTCGAACGCGAGACCTATGACGGCGCCGAGGCCCGCTGGCACGACCAGGGCAGCGCTACGCGCCGCACCGAGCATGCCGGCGGCAGTGGAGGCGGCGGAAAGCGCAAGCGGATCCGCAAGGTCTACGCCAGCCAGGCCGACGCCCAGGCCGCTGCCTCGGCCGAGGCGCAGCGCATCGCCCGCGCCGCCGCCGAATTCTCGCTGGATCTCGCTCTCGGCCGAGCTGACATCTATCCCGATCGCGCGGTGACCGTGTCGGGCTTCAAGCCCGAGATCGACGCGGCGAAGTGGCTGATCGCCGAGGTGTCGCATTCGCTCGACCGCAGTGGCGGCTTCCGGACCAAGCTCAAGATGGAAACCAAGGTCTGATCAGGAGCTCGTGAGTTCCTTCGCATCGATGCCCAGCGCCATGCCCGCCTGGGACAAGCCGAGCACGCAAAGCATCGTCAGCGTTTGCGCCCCTTGCGCCTTTTCCTTGTATTCGGCGACGCGCGAGGGGCGCATGTCGCCGTCGACGACTTCCATCATCACCTCGAGCGATTGCTTGCGCGAGAAATAGGCGGTGCTGCAGGACTCGAGCGCCTTGTCAGTATCCCGGGCGACGTCGCCCGTCAGCGACGCCGGCGCCTCGATCTTGCCCATCGCCAGCCAGGCGGTTTCGCATTCCGCCTGCCCGTCCTTTGCCTCGGTATAGGCATCGACCAGTGACGCGTTGCCCCGCGAAACATCCTGGAGCCGGTTCCCGGCGCGCTTGTTCGCACTGTCGCAAGGCCCTGCCGTGCTTAGGACCTGCCGATACATCGCAAGAAAATCGGTCTTACGCGCGTCGCGCGCAGGTGCGACTGCCGGCGTCGGCGCCCTTGGCGTCGTCGCGACCCGGCCCGCCAGCGCGACGGGTTTAGCCTCATTGGTGGCCGTCCCTCCGATCAGCGCCAGGCCGATGATAAATGCGACAACCGCCAGTGCGTAGCGCCGACCGCGCCCAAAGCCGCTGCGCGCGAACCAAGCAGTTATGGCAGGCACTGGCGCCAGCACAGCGCTGGCGGCAAGCCAGAACACCCCCGACAAGACCATATGGTCGGAAAAGGAGGCGATCGAGACGATGATCGCGAAACCTCCCCAAAGCAGCCCGACGATTGCAAAGATCGTTGCGCCTCGCGCGGCTTCGGGCTGTCGGGCGTCTTTCGCTATCACCTGTTTTCCTCCCCCTCGGATGCCGCGCGATAGGCGCTCGCCGGCATGTGGATTCGTCTCGATGGCGATTTCCGGCCGGCCATGCCCTGCGCGACGCGCACCAGCGCATCCTGATCCTGGTCGTCGAGCAACGGGAGGCAGTCGAGCAGTTCGGCCGCATGATGGTCGAACAGCGTATCGGTGCGGGTGCCGGTGATCAGGAAACCGATGTCGATATCCTTCATCGCGAGCCTGAAAAGATAGTCGATGCCGCACGGACTTTTGCCGGTCTCGTAAAGCGACTGGCTACTACGATTCACGCCCCCGAGCTTCCCCATCTCCGCCTGATTTAGGCCAAGCCGCTCCCGCTCGCCGCGCAGGCGCGCGCCGAATACGGCGAGGCTGCCTGAAATTTCAGGCGCACTCTCTTGACCTGCCGTATTTTTCATGCAATCCGGACAGCATTGGACAACAAATCGGGCATAGCATGCTTCTCGCAACCGCCAAGGATCAGCAATCGCGCGGGCGCCGAAAGGAACCGCGGCCCGACCAGGCGAAGATCGCTGAGGTTCGCGCCAGGCTCGCGGCACAGGGCAAGACACTTGCCGGCTGGGCGCGCGAGAATGACGAGAGCGTCGAGGTCGTGTCGAAGGTCCTGAGCGGCAAGCGTGCCTGCACGATGGGCGACCAGCACCGCGTCGCGGTAAAGCTGGGCGTCAAGGATGGCGAGCTCACGCCGCCGGCTTCCGTCAATGCATGATTTTTCCCCCTTCGGCCGCTGGCATGCCGGTCGGAACGCGCGCGTGGCCCCCAATCCCACCCAGGGCCGGTCTGTTTGTTGCAGCAACGCGCGTGCCCCTAGCCTGCCCTGTTCGCGTAGCAGCCGGGGTGCCGATCGTCTCTTGCGGTCGACACGCCATTTCGCAACTGGCCGCTCGCAGACCGGCCCGAGTTCAACGGCCGTGCCCCAAGCGCGGCAAACCTCAAAACCGTCTGCGGCTTATTCCATCGGGCGCTCGCCGACCGCCCGGGCTCGCGCGTCCTGGCCGGGAGTGCGATCCAATCCGTCGGCGGCTTTCTTCCTGGGCGGTGCGGCATGACCAAGCCCCGCGCGCCCCTCACCTTCGAGAACGCCCTGGCGCGCATCGCCGGCCAGATCGGCTGGGCGGCGATGGCCGAGGCGGCATCCGCCGGGCTGCGCACCGTCAAGGAGCGCACGGTGCGCAACTGGGGCGACCCCGACACCCCCGAGCGCTGTGCGATCGAAGACGCCATGCTGCTCGACATCGCCTATCAGACGGGCGGCGGGCTCGGCGCCCCGATGTTTGAAACATATTCGCTGATGCTCGACCAGGTGCGTACGGAACGTTTTTCCGACCAGGCCGAGCTCGGCAAGCGCACCATCGCCGCAGTGCGTGAAAACTCCGAGGCCGAGGCCGCGTTGATCGCCGCCTCCCTTCCTGGCGCGAACCCCGCCGACTACGCCAACGCATTGCGCGAAGTCGAGGAAGCGGTTGCCGCGCTCAAACAGACCCTCCCGCTGCTGACCAATGGCACCGGGGCCAACGGCACCACCGGCGAGGGTACAGCCCCGGGGGGGGCCAAAGGATGAAACCCGACGACTCAACCGCCGACAAGGAGCGGTTCAAATGCCCGCATTGCGGCACCCATCTGGCGACACGATCAAGCCGGGCGGTCTCGCCGATCTACAAGGAAAAGTCGCTCTACTGCACCAACGCCAACTGTGGTGCGACGTTCAAGAGTGAGAGTTCGCTGACAGCGCAGATCTCGCCCAGCGCGTGCCCGAACCCACGGGTCGTTCTGCCGAGCATCGCGCCACGCCGGCGGATGATCCCGGTGGCCGTCGCCGCCAACGATACGACCCCGGCGGCGTGCGCCGCGAGCAATATCGGATGCAGCGGCCCGGAGGTGCCGCGCGCCGCGAATGACGACCATGGGCCTGCCGTAGCCTTGGGCTGAACCCGGGGCGACGTAAAGCCCCAACGACCCTGACCTGATCCCCACCGACGCCGCGCGCACCTGATCGCGGCGACGGGAAACTGTTGCCTGGAGAGTTCCATGTCGAACCGCCTAGATCTCTCGAACATGCGCGCCACGCTGCACGACGCGCGCAGCGACCTCATGGGTGTCGCGCAGCGCACGCCCTCTCACGCCGGAGCCTCGGCGATGGCCCGCGCGATCACCCATCTCACCAACGCGATCGGCGAGCTGACCAACGCGTTGGCCGAGTTCGATCTCGATGAAGCCCGCACAACGAACCTGCGCGGCGCGACCGGGGGCGCAACAGCGTGAGCCTCGACCAGCGCATCCACGACCAGGTCAAGGCGCGGCTGATCACCGATTACGCCTTCCGCGACGCCGGCGCCTATCTGCGCCAGGGCAAGTGCCCGAGCTGCAAGAAGAAGGAGCTCTTCGCCAGCGCCGAAAAGCCGCGCCTGATCATCTGCGGCCGCAAGGACAAATGCGGCTTCGAGCAGGAAGTGCGCGAGCTCTACCCCGACATCTTCGACGACTGGTCAAAGCAGACCAGGGACGACCCGAGCCCGACCGCTGCGGCCGATGCCTATCTCGCCCATGCGCGCCATTTCGACCTGCAATTCCTGCGCGGCCATTATTCCCAGGAATTCTACCAGGACAAGAAGCTGGGCATCGGCTCGGCGACGGTGCGATTCCCGCTGCCCAATGGCAGCTGGTGGGAACGCCTGATCGACCAGCCCGGGCGTTTCCCGCGCAAGGCGAACTTCGCCGCGGGATCATCCTATCAGGGCCATGTCTGGCAGCTGCCCGGGCACACGATCGCCGATTACGCCGCGGCCGACGAGATCTGGATGCCCGAAGGCATCTTCAACGCGATCGCGCTCGAGCAGGGCGCCTTCCGCGGGGAGCGCCGCGATCTAGAGGCGAAACAGGCCGCGTCCGACAGCCAGCTCGGCCTGCTCGAGACGCCGATCGGCAACCTCGCCGTCTCGCTGATGAGCTGCTACAATTATCCGGAGCATTTCCTCCGCGACCTGCGCATTGCCATCGCCAGCGGCCCCCGGCCGACGCACAAACCCCGTCTCGTCTTCGCCCTGGATAACGGCGCCGCCGGCACCGAATATACGCGGAAGTTCGTCAAACAGGCACGCGAGGAAGGCTGGGACGCCCGCGCCGCCCTGGTGCGGCTCGACGACGAGCCGGGCGCCAATATCGACTGGAACGACCTTCTCCCGCGCGAACGGCTCAAGCCTGAGAACCGGGACGACTATCTCTGGCACGGTGAAGTGCTGGTCGCGCCGGACGAGCGCGAAAAGGCCTATCTCATCTGGCGCCGCAAAAAGTGGAAGTCGTTCGACTTCACCTTCGCCGGGCGCACCTTCTGGGCCGGCCTTTCCGAAGCCAAGGTCCAGGAGCGGATCGCCGAAGGCTTTGCCTCGCATCCCGACATTTCCGTTGCCGGTCTCGAGGAAAAATACGACTTCGCCGCGCGGGAGACGATCAGCGTCGAGTGCATCGCCAACTGCACCTTCCGCGCCTTGTTCTTCGAGCGCAACGAGACCACCGACACCTCGGCCTATTGGCTGCGCGTCGATCGCCCGTCCGATCGCAGCAAGACGTCGCCGGCCTATTACGACAAGGTCAAGGCGAGCTTCCCCGGCCCCGCTTTGGCGGGATCGGGCGAGTTCAAGAAGCGCCTGCTATCGGTCGCCTCGGGCGCGATCTGGACCGGCGAGCAATACCAGCTCGATCGCATCATGCAGCGCCAGCTGCCGGTGCGTGACGTCACGTCGATCGAGTTCACCGGTTATTGCCGCGACCATGGCGTCTATGTCCTGGGCGACATCGCGATCGCCAAGGGCAAGGTCTACCGCCCGAACGAAGACGGCTATTTCGACGTCGGGACCGCGGCGATCAAGCTGCGCACGCCCGAGCGGCTGCTCGACCGTATCGAATATGATCCCGACAAGCTCGATACGAGCTGGCTGGCGGATTATTGGGCGGCATTCGGCGCCAAAGGTATCGTGCTGCTCGCTTTCAATGGCGGGCTGGCGCTGATCGCCGAACAGGTCCGCCAGCGGCACAAGAGCCTCGGCTTTCTCGAAGTGACCGGCATCGCCGGCTCCGGCAAGACGACCGCGATCGAGTTCATCTGGAAACTGCTCGGCCGCGAGAATTACGAGGGTTTCGATCCGGCCAAGTCTACCCAGGCGGGCATCGCACGCGAGCTCGCCAAGGCGGCGAACCTGCCCGTCGTGTTCATCGAAGGCGATCGCAACGACGACACGCCGCATTCCAAGCGCTTCGACTGGGAAGAGACCAAGACGCTCTACAACGGGCGCGCCACCCGCACCCGCGGCGTCAAGAATGACGGCCTGGAGACATATAGCCCGCCCTTCCGGGGCGCTTTCACCATCGTCCAGAACGAACCGGTCAATGCCAGCCGCGCCGTGCTCGAGCGCATCATGGCGGTGCATTTCGACAAGAGCGGCTGGACGCCGGAAACCAAGGCCGCGGCCGTCCGCATCGAGAACTGGCCGATCGAAAACGTGTCGGGCTTCATCGCCCATGCCTGCCGGCGCGAAGCGGATATCCTGACCCGCTACACCGAAAGCTACGCCAGGCACGAAGCGCGGTTGCTGACGCTGCCTGCGGCGAACAACGGGCGCCTGGTCAAGAACCACGCCCAGCTGCACGCGATGGTCGATTGCCTGCCGATCATGCTCCCCGGGATCCGCGAGGAATGGCTCGCCGCGGCCGGGACGTTCGTCGACACGATGATGGTCGACCGTCACCAGGCCGTCGCATCCGACCATCCGCACGTCGAGACCTTTTGGGATCGCTTCTACTGGCTCGAGGAAATGTCGGGCGAGGCGTCGCCGATCAACCACCACCGAGATCCCGAGCTTATCGCCGTCCGGCTTTCGGAGTTCGAACAACGCTGCGCCGATCGGCGCCTGCAGATCCCACCGATCGCCGAGCTCAAGAAGCACCTCAAGACGTCGAAGCGTCATCCCTTCCTCGAAGCCAAGTCCGTCAACTCGCGCGTCCCGGCAATCGGCATCGTCCACTGCTGGGTCTTCCAACGCGCGCCTGCCCGCAACTGAAAGGAGCGCGTGCCATGCCTGACTTTTGCCTGATCCCTGGCGCCTACATCCGCAAGAGGCGAGAAGCCGCCGGCCTTAGCATTGCCGACGTCGCGGCGCGCTTCGTCACGACGCCGGAATCGTCGGAACTCGACCGCATCCATTGGCTCACCCAGATCGAAGCGGGCATCTTGCCGGCGACGTTCGCGACATTGACAGCACTGCGCGCGATGTTCCGCTTCGATTGGGATGTGCTCGAGCATCTCGAAGCGATCACGACCGGGCGGAATTGCCCACCTCCGCAGCTGTGTCGCGTCTGCGCCTGTAGCGAGTACGATGCTTGCCTTGAGCAGAGCGGCAGGACCTGCGCCTGGGCGGAGCCCGATCTCTGCACGGCCTGCGCGCACCCCGGCTGCATCGACAACGCCGCCAGCGCCCCGCGGCCCAGCAACGACCCGCCGGCGATCGCCGCCGGCGCCGCGGCATGATGTACCGTCCGATCCGCTCCGGGGACGAATATCACCCGGCCTTTTGCCGCTGTGCGAAATGCGACCCGCCCGGGCCGTCGAACCGCCGCGACTTCACCATTACCGACGCCGGCTGGATCGGCCTCGCCGCCTTCGCCCTCGTCATCGTCATCGATCTTGCAAACGGCGCGCACGGTCTGCGCGCCCTCTTCGGCCTGTGAAAGGACCAACCATGAGCGACGTTATTGCAGCACAGCAGCTCCAGCTGTTCATCGAGCGCATCGAGCGCCTCGAGGAAGAAAAGAAGGGCATGTCCGACGATATCCGCGACGTCTACGCGGAAGCGAAGTCGAACGGTTACGACACCAAGACGATGCGCGCGATCATCAAGCTCCGCCGCATGGAGAAGCATGCGCGCGACGAAGCCGAGGCGCTGATCGAGACGTACAAGTCCGCGCTGGGGCTGGCGTGATGTCCCGGCGGCAATATATGGTCGACCTGCGCGCGCAGATTGTCGACGTCACCCGGGGCGTCGCCTCGCTCACCCTTGACGATGTCGAGCAGCTGCTCGCCCCCGGCCGCGCCGGCATAGAGCCCCCCGGCCGCGTCACCCTGGCCAAGGCGGTCACCGGCCTCGGCTGGACCAAGCACCACCGCCCGGGTGCGCCGTCGCTTTACAAGGCGCCCGGGCAATGAGCGCCGCTCGCACCGGCGGCGATCGGCCGGGATTTTTCCACGCCTACGGCCCCGAGGTTCGCCTTGGTTCCGTTCAGCGCGGTCGTCTTGAGTCCTGCCTGAACCGGCCGGCGCGGTGCGGTCCGCGCAACCCGTCATTCGTGCGCCTGCTCGAGGAAGGTTTCGTCACCAGCGAGCAGCATGTCAGCGCGCGCACTGGCCGGCCGACCACCGATCGCCTCTACACCATCACCGAGGAGGGCCGACGCTATCTCCGCGTCGGGTGCGACCGGTGAAGGGCGCGCGCCGCATGATCTGCGACGTCCCGGGTTGCGGCTGCACCCGGCCGCGCCGCTTTCGCCTCTGCGACCGGTGTTTCGCCCGCCTGCCCGGCGAATATCGCGTCGGTATCGCCGAGGCGCATCACCAGCGCCGCTTCGCCGACTGGACCGCGCTACGCCGCCGCGCCGCCCAGCTGCTCGGCCTGGCGACGATCGACGCGTCGGTCGGCGCACGCATCCCGCGGATCACGCCGCAACGCTCCTACGAGCTGCAGGCGCGCATGCTCGGCGAAAGGCTCGACTCATGAGCGCGGCCCGGCCGGAACCCGCGGCAGCCTGCCAGCACCGCTCCACGATCGCCAGCTGCGGCATCAAGGTATGTCTCGACTGCGGAGCGCCGCTCAACCGGGCGGCGAAGGCTGTCGCCGCACTCAAGCGGGAAACCGGCGCATGAGCTGGCCTGCTTTCTGGATCGCCGTCGTCACGATCGGCGCCGCGCTGTGCGTCTTTGTCCACGTCCGTTCGATCGGCCGCGATCCGGGCAAGTGCAACGAGTGCGGCAATCCCAGCGACCGGGACCTGTGTGACGAATGCCACCAGCTGTCGGTCTGGTGATGCAGCCCCCCAACCGATCGGGAAACCCATCCATGACCGACTTCGCCTATCTCGACGGCCATCATTCCATCATCGGCGCCAGCGACAGCGGCAAGACCTGGACCGCCAAGGTCGGCGTCGAGGAGCTGCTACGCCAGGGCCGCCACACACTGATCATCGATCCGCTCGGCGTCTATTGGGGGATGCGGTCGAGCATCGACGGCAAGCGCCCCGCCTTCGATATCCCGATCTTCGGCGGCCTGCATGGCGACGTGCCGATCGGCGTCGGTGACGGCGAGGCGATCGCCGCGATCATCGATGATCAGCGCGTCTCGGCGATCGTCGATCTGTCGCTGATCACAGATGGCGTCGGGCAGCGCACCTTCATGCGCAACCTGGTCGCCCGGCTGCGCCGGCGCCGGCATGGCAACTTTCACTTCGTCGTCGACGAGGCGGACGAGTTCGTGCCCGAAAAGCCGCGCGACGATATCGCCTTCGCCCTGCAGGAAGACATGCTCTGGATCGCGAAGAAGGGCAGGTCGCCGGCCGGCTGGGTATTGACCCTCATCACCCAACGCACGGCCGATATCTCGAAATCAGCGTTGAGCCAGAGCCAGACCATCTTCGCGCACCAGCTGATCGCGCCACAGGATCAAAAGCCCTTCCTCGACTATGTGCGCACCAAGGGCACCAAGGCCGAACTCACGGTCATCGAGAACAATCTCGCCTCGCTGCAGCAGGGCGATCGCTACGTCTATTCACCGCGCCGGCATTTGCTCGAGCTCGGCCGCTCGCCGGCGCTGACCACGTTCGACAGCTCGCGTACGCCCGAGCCCGGCCGGACGCGCGCCGAGCCGAAAACGCTCGCGCAGCTCGACGTGTCGAAGATCCGCGCAGCCCTGGCCAAGCCGGCGAGCGGCGAGCTCCTGGCGGCGATCGGGAAAGGCGGTCCGCCCGTCATTCCCGGCGATATGCTCGAAAAGCTTCGCCAGCGCGACGCACAGATCGCCCAGGTACAGGCCGATTATGCCGCCCTGTTCGCGCGCGTCGGCAAGATGCAGCGCAACGCCGAGACGGCGATCGCCGCGGTCGACGCCGCGATAAACGACCTGATGGCGCTCAAACGCCGCCTGCAGCGCGATCTGCCGGCGCAAGACGGCCGCGCCGTCGAACATATCGAAGAACCCGAGGAGACACCGGGGACCATCGCCCGCAAGGGTGGCCAAGTCATGCCGGCGGTAACTTCCAGCTCGGAAGCCGCACGGGGCGCGAGGAGCGCGGTTGGAGCTGGGGCCGGTCCCGATAAGGAGGGAGCTGCGCCCGCGGCGCTTGCCAAGGGCGCAGCTTCCGATCTTCCCCCCGCGCAGCAGAGGATCCTCGACCAGATCGCCTGGTCCTGCGAGGCGTTCCACAAGCCCGCCGTGCCGCGCCAGGTGCTCGCGATCGTGCTCGGCGTGCATCCGCGCACCAAGGGCTTCCTCAACAACCTGGGGACGCTCCGCACGGCCGGCCTGATCGATTATGTCGACGGGGGCGGCATCGCGCTCACCAGCTCGGGCGTCGACCTGGCCGAAACGCCCGCCATTGCCGGCGCGCCGCTCAAGGATCTGCGCGACAAGATCTGCAGATGGCTGCCGGCCGGTCAGGCGCGAATCCTGCGCCTCGCCATAGACGCCTTCCCCAACGCGATCGCGCGCGATCGTCTCGCCGAGCTGCTCAACACCCACCCGCGCACCAAGAGCTTGCTCAACAATGTCGGCCGTCTCCGCACGCTCGGCTTGCTCGCCGGTACCGCCGCGCATCCGCGCGCCGCCGGCTACCTATTCGGAAAGGACTGAACCATGAATGCAAGCACACCTCGCTGGCTGATGCCCGTGCCGGCCGACTTCGACCCACTGGCCATCATGTTGTTCTGGTCGCGGGAGCGCGGATACTGGGTCGCGACAGCCGTTTGTGCCGTCGATCCGATCGAGGCCTTCGGCCCGAGCTCGAGCTGGGGCACGAACCCCGGCGACGCACTGGCCGGGCTAATGACGAAGCGCTTCGCTGCGCTGACCGACAACGACTGCCCGGCCACGATGATCGCGCTCGAGGTCTTCGACGCGCCAGATCAGGTGGCCGCCCATGGTTGACGATATCAGCACGCGGAGCCCCACCACGCTGGAAGGCATCAAGCGCTTGGCGAAACAGATCAAGCGCCGCGACGATTGCAGGCACGCAATCGCGCTCAACAGCGCCGCTGCGCAGGCCGGGTTCGCCAACTTCCCCGATGCGCACCGGAAGCTCGGCAACATCCGCGAGCAGGCCCATGGCTAAGGGAGCAATGAGGCGCGGGCACCCCTGCGCACCGCAGCCGGGCGGGCCGAAGCCGGCCTATCCGATCGTCAACGAGCGCGGCGATCCGCTCTACTCGGCCCTGATCGGCCGCGGCGCCGACGGCCAGCTGCAGGCGGTCATCTACCTCAATGACGAACCCGGCCCGCCCGACGCGATCTTCATGATCGTCGATTGGAACGACGCCGATGCCCGGGAAACGTTGCTCGCGCTCGACGCCCATTTTCATGGCGGCGGGCGAGCATGACTAGCCAGAGCGCGCGCCTGGCCGCGAAGGATTTGTACGGAAAGCTATCAACCAAGCTCGCCCGCGTGCATGATTCGAACCAGGCACCAAACCTGCCCCTTATGATCAAACTGACATATGGCGAGGTCGCCAAGCTGCGGCAGTATGCGTTCGACGCCTTTTGCGCAGAAGGCGCCCAGGCGCTGCCGACCCAAGACGATCTGATCACGATCATGCGCGCCAACCTGCACTTCATGGCGGAAGGCGAGACGATCCACTTCCTCGGTTTCGAAAAGACCGCGGCTGCAATCCTCAATGCGTTCGCCATCCTCCCCGTGGAGGCAGCATGACGCGCGTCACCTTCACAAGCCGCGACGTCCGCGCAGGTTGTTTCACCTGCCATGGGGACCAAGCCAAGTGGTGGGGCGGCCAGGCTCAGGGAACAGCAGCCCGCCACCATGACGCAACGGGGCACCCGACATGGTCGGACGTAGCTCTGTCGGTGCGCTATGGTCGCCACCCGCATGAGACCGGCAAGTGAACGGCGAACTCACCAGCGCGCCGGCCGGCGCCGATCGCCACCCTTGGGACTGGTACCAGGAGCAGGCCTGGGTGACCGAGCGGCTGCTCGAGCGCGTGGCGTTCGAATGGAACGTGACCGTCATCGACCCGGCCTGCGGCGCCTGCACCATCCCCCAGGTGCTCACCGATCGCGGCTTCACCGCCTACGGCACCGACATCATCCAGCGGACGAATAGCCCGCTGTTCCTCAACCAGCATGACTTCCTGTCGACCCAGCTCCATTTGATGGACGCCTGGCACCCGCTGTCGATCATCATGAACCCGCCCTACAGCAGCCAGAACGGCGTGCTGGTGCGCGGCCTGGCCGAGCGCTTCATCCGCAAGGCCCTGGCGATCGCCAGTCACAAGGTCGCGGTGTTGGTGCCGGTGAAGCAGCTCGCCGGCCAAGGGCGCGCGAAGCTGTTCGCCGAGTTCCCGCCCGACATCTACATCTTGACCGAACGCCCATCGATGCCGCCCGGCGACAAGATCGCCGAGCTGGGCGCGAAGGCGTGGAAGCGCGGCAAGGTCGATTACATGTGGCTGGTCTGGGACCGCCAGCGCCCGCGCGAGGAATCGCGCACGTTCTGGATCCCGCCGCGGCCGAAAATAAAGCTGCAGCCCGCCCTGCAGCTGGCGATCGCGGCATGATCGTCCCCGACTGGACGGGCGGCGACGCCTGGGCGGACGAGATGGCCCGCCAGGCGCGCGTGATCGGGTGTCACCGGAGCACGCTGCTTCGCCTGCGCTTTGTCGGTACCGCCCGGCTGCTGACGCCGTGGCGAGTTCGGTCGAGCGTGCAGTGCAACGCCGCGGCGATCGAGAAGGTCCTGCCGCTGCTCGAGGCGTGCCGGCGCGATTGCGGCCGGCGCATGTTCGAGATCTATGCGCCCTGGTCGAGCATCGAGCTCGGCGAGCTGCTGGTCGAGGCGAGGAATCGCGCGACACTGGCGGCGATCGGCCGCGATCGCCCGCGCGAGAAGGGCGCCCGCTTCGACCCGGCACGGATCCCGCTCGAGGCGATCGACCATCTGATCCAGCGGCACCCGAATATGCGCGTCGTCGAGCAGCTGCGTGCCGAGCGTAACCGGAGGCTGGCGGCATGAACCGCGGGAACGCGCGGAAATATCACTTCGTCGGCTATGATCTATGGGCGACCGAGAATTGCTGGGTTTTCGAGTTCAGGACGCCGGCCGTGCCCGGGCTGAGCGATATCTCTTACGACTTGGGGGATGGGTCGCGGCTGCACGTCGGGGATCGAGTGTCCCGTCTTGGCGGCGAACGGACCTCGGCCGGCTTTCGCGACGTTCACCTGGTCGCGGGCTACCTCGAGTATGTTGGGGCGTTTCGACACTGCGGCAATTGGACGTTGCTGTTCCGCTATTCGGAGTGCGCGGATCCGGCGATCTATTATGGGTTCGGCATCGCCGGCGTCGCGCCGCTGCAGCTGTGCTTCTCAACGCCGGCCGTCGCCTCTCGCCTAGTCCAGACGACGCTGGTTGAGCGCGCATGAAAATCCCTCGGCCTGGTCCGCGACTGATCGGCTACGGCCTTTTGGGCGCGACCGGCTTTTACTGTGGCTGGCACCATATGTGGAGCGCGTTTGTTCCGATGTGTTGCGTTGCGGTCGGCAGCTCCTTGATCAGCATTCGAAAATGACCGCCAGCGCCCCCGAATTGCTCGCCCTCGCTCGCGCCCTTGCGCGCGCCGCGGCGTACGAGCACCTTGGGCGCGCACCCGGCCAGGAGCGATTTGATGACACGCGCAGCAATCTACGCCCGCTTCTCGAGCGACAAGCAGTCAGAGACATCGGCTGAAGACCAGGCGCGGCTGTGTCAGCAGCGCGCCGATCGCGAGGGGTGGGAAGTCGTCGGCGTCTTCCCGGATCTCGCGCTCTCAGGCGCCAGCCGCAACCGGCCGGGCCTCAACGCCATGCTCGAGCAGACCGGCGCCTTCGATATCGTGCTCGCGGAGTCGATCGACCGGATCAGCCGTGACATGGAGGATATGTCGGCGATCTATAAACGCCTGCGCTTCGCCGGCGTGCGCATCGTCACCCTGTCGGAAGGCGAGGTCACCGAGCTGCAGGTAGGGTTTGGCGGCACCATGTCGGCCGTCTTCCTGAAATCGCTCGCCGAGAAGACCCGCCGCGGCCAGGTCGGCCGCGTCGCCGCCGGCAGGATCCCGGGCGGGCTGAGCTATGGCTATGACCTGGTGCCGGCACTGGACGCGCGCGGCCGTCCCGATCGCGGGCAACGTACCATCAACGAAGCCGAGGCGGCGATCGTGCGGCGCATCTTCGCCGAATATCTTGCCGGCAGCAGCCCGAAGGCGATCGCCGAGCAGCTCAACCGGGAAGGGGTGCCTGCACCGAGCGGCCGGGCATGGGGCGCATCGACCATCAACGGCAACCCTCGCCGCGGTACCGGGATCCTGCACAACGCACTTTATGTCGGCCGCATCGTCTACAACCGCCAGCGCTTCGACAAACACCCCGAGACCCGGCTGCGCGTCGCCAGGCCGAACCCGCGCGAGCAATGGTTGACCGCCGAGGTCCCCGAGCTGCGCATCATCGACCCGCACACCTGGCAGGCGGTCGAACTGCGCAACGCGCATCTGGCCGACGTGCCCGCCGGCCTGCAGCGGCGCCCGAAGCGGCTGTTTTCCGGCCTGGTCCGCTGCAGCGAATGCGGCGCGCGCTACATCGTCATCGCCGGCGAGTCATGGGGCTGTGGAGCGCACCGTCGCGGCAACGGCTGCGCCAACAACCGGACGATCGCCAACGGCGAGCTCGAGCGCCGCGTACTGGGCGCCCTGCGCACCAAGATGCTCGCTCCGGATGTCGTCGCTGAATATCTGACGGAATTCGCGCGCGTCATCGACGCCGATCGGCGTCAGCGGATCTCCGGACGTGACGTGCTGATCAGGCGGCGCGATCGCGCGACAGTGAAATTGGAACGTTTGGCCAACGCGATCGCCGACGGCGCCGGCTTCGTCGAGATCCGCGACCAGGTGCGAAAGCTGACGGCCGAGCGCGACGTGCTCAACGCCGAGCTCCTCGAGCTTGAGGCGCAGCCGGCGTTCGTTGCGATTCCCGGCATCGCGGACGTCTACCGTCGCAAGCTCGAGGCGCTGGAAGAGGCATTGAAGAGCCCTGGCGCGGCCGAAGCCCGCGAGCAGATCCGCGCGCTCCTGGACGGCATCGTGGCGACGCCACGAGGGGACGGCCGAGGCGTCGAGCTCGACCTGCAGGGCCGATTGGCGGCGATCCTAGCCCTAACGCAAGAAGGGCCGGCCCCAGAGGGACCGGCCTATCTTCGCGCACTAACGCTAGAAATGGTTGCGGGAGCTGGATTTGAACCAGCGACCTTCAGGTTATGAGCCTGACGAGCTACCGGGCTGCTCCATCCCGCGCCAGAGACCCCACCATAGGCGGGGAAAACATGTGAATGGGTTCTGTTAAAAACGTTTCTCGTGCACGCGCACCGGCTACAATGCCTGGCGACGACCTACTCTTCCATCGCTTGAGCGATAGTACCATCG
>JAZJXZ010000005.1:50346-77131 GCA_040390605.1 Pseudomonadota bacterium | reverse complement strand
CCCTCCCCTTCCGCCATCACCTGCGCCAGCAGATCCTTGCGGCTCAACTTGCCGATCATCGTCTTGGGCAGGCTCTCGCGCACGACCACCTGGTCTACATGCTCATGCTTGCCGAGCTGCGGGTTGAGCCACGCCGCCAAGGTCGCGCCATCCGTCTCGGCTCCTGCATTCAAGGTGACATAAGCCCGCGGATGCTCGCCGCGATATTTATCCGGCAGGCCGATCACGAGCGCCTCCTTCACGTCGGGGTGATGGTGCAGCACAGCCTCGATCTGGCTCGGGAACACCTTGAAACCCGACACCGCGATCATGTCCTTCAGCCGGTCGACGATGCGGATGAAGCCGTCGGCGTCGATCGTGCCGACGTCGCCGGTGCGCAGCCAGCGCGTGCCCTCCGCATCGACGACGAACACCTCGGCATCGGCCTCGGGCCTGCGCCAGTAACCCTTCATGATCTGCGGACCCGCCGCGACGATCTCGCCCGGTTCGCCCTCGGGTGCCGGCCGGCCCGGATCGCTCTTGTCGACCAGCCTGACGCGGGTGCCGGGGATCGGCTGGCCGATCGTCCCGGCCTTGCCCTCGCCTTCATAGGGGTTGGCCGAGATCACGCCCGAACTCTCCGACAGGCCGTAACCCTCGACTACCACCGCGCCGGTGACGCCCTCGAACTTCGCCTTCAGCTCGACGGCGAGCGGCGCACCGCCGGAAATGCACACGCGCAGGCTCGAGAAGTCGGTCGTCGCGATCTTCGGATGGTCGAGCAGCGCCTGGTACATGGTCGGTACGCCGGGCAGCGCGGTTGCCTTGGTCCGCCCGATCGCCGCCAGCACCTGGCCCGCGTCGAAGCGCGGCAGCATCACGATGCACCCGCCATTGAGCACGGTACGGTTGAGTACACAGGTATTGGCGAAGACGTGGAACAGCGGCAGCACGCCGAGGATGCGGTCGGGCGGGCCGGGATGCGGGTCGATCCCCATGACCTGCCGGGCGTTGGCCGACAGGTTCTGGTGCGTCAGCATCGCGCCCTTGGGCACGCCGGTCGTGCCGCCGGTATACTGGATCAGCGCCACGTCGTTGACCGCGTCGATGTCCGGCGCGGCGAAGGCGCCGTCATTGCCGATCAACGCGGAAAAGGCGGTAATGCGCGGATCGTCGGGGCGTGCGGTGACCTCCTTGCGCTTGAACATGCGGTAGAAGATCGACTTGGCCGCCGGCAGCGCGCCGGCCACCGATCCGACCACCAGCCGTTCCAGGCTGCTCGCATCGAGCACCTTCAACGCGGTCGGCAGCAAGGCGCTGGCCGACAGCGTGAAGAGCAGTTTCGTGCCCGAATCCTCGACTTGATGTTCGAGTTCGGCCGGGGTGTAGAGCGGCGAGAAATTGACCGCCGTCGCGCCGAGTTTGAGGATGCCGTAATAGGCCGCGAGGTAATGCGGCACATTGGGCAGGAACAGCCCGATACGATCGCCCGCGCGGTACCCCATCGCCGCCAACCCTGCAGCGACGCGGTTGGCTCCGTCGGCGGTCTCGGCATAGCTATAGTGCCGTCCGAGGAAGTCGATCAGCGGCGCACCTGCATGCGCGGCGGCGGCGCGATCGAACAGCTCGACCATCGACAGAGGCGGAAAAGGCGAATCCCACGCCGTGGGGTGGCGATAGGCGCTGCGCCAGGCGGCTTCGGGGGAGTCCATATGCAAGGCCTAGGCAGGCCGGGCGGCCCGCGCAAGTTGCCGCTAGGTAAGGCCCTTGGCCGTCCAGGTGATCAGCAGGCGAAAGGCGACCAGCCCGAGATCGACCGCCGCCTTGACCTGATGCGGCGTACGGTCGCCGGCATCGGCGGTGAGGATGTTGATCTCGGCCGACGGGTGACGCACGGCCATGGTTAGCAACGCGGCCGCAGCGATCAGCATTCCGATCTGACGATTGCGCATCCCGACGCACCTCCCGAAGGCGCGCTATGGTAAACCAGTGCGCGGTGAGGGGCAAGGCGGCGGAGCGCGACTTTTGTGCGTTCAGTCGTCGGGCGAGCCGGATATTCCCGCGTGGTCCAAGGTAGAATATCGCACTTCCGCTGCCCCTAGCGAAACCGGCAGCTTACCCGCCCCACGGCGCGATCCTGATTCAACCTCATTCCATACCCCGCTATCAGCCGCACCCATGCCTGCTGGTCGACCCTCCTCATACACCCCCGCGCTCGCCGGCATCGCCGAACGCCTTTGCCGCAACGGTGCGACGGATGCCGAGATTGCCGAGATTCTCGGCATCTGTGTCCGCACCCTCTATCGCTGGCGTGGCGAGCATGAGGCGTTCGCCGCCGCCTTCACGGTCGGAAAGGAACTCGCCGACGATCGGGTCGAGCGCGCGCTCTATCAGCGTGCCGTCGGCTACACCGCTCGCGCCGAGAAGGTGGTCACCCGGCGTGGCACCGCTGCGCCGGCGGTCGTATCGTATCAAGTCCATATCCCGGCCGATGTCCGCGCCGCGCTGCACTGGCTCGCCATGCGTCGGCCGGAAACCTGGGCGCGTGGGGACGAGGCGGAGGCGCAGCCGGACATCGCCGCGATCATCGCGGAACGGCGCGCCTATGTCGCCGCCAACCTGCACGAGCCCGCCATATCGCCGCCTGTCGACCACATGGTCGATGGCGGGGTACCGCATTGTTTGCGTGTCCGACCGGACAGCGCGTCGGCCCATCGCCGGCCGACGGGGATGTCGCCCTAAGCCACACGCCGCAACTGCCCCCGCGCGCGGTCGCGTCCGGCTTCCTTGGCGTCGAACAACGCGGCGTCGGCGGCGCGGTACAATGTCTTCCACTCTGCCTCGCGCGTCAGCGGCCCGCGCGCGACGCCGATGCTTGCCGTTACTGTGAGGTCGAATGGCATGCGCGCGGCGCGCAGCCGTGCCAGCACCGTGTCAGCTTCGAGCGGCCGGGTGGCCGGTACCACAATGACGAATTCCTCGCCGCCGAACCGCGCGACCAGCGCATCGGCCGGTGCCGCCTGGCGCAAGGTACGGGCCACGACGCGCAACACCTCGTCGCCGCCGTCATGGCCGATGGTGTCGTTGACGCGCTTGAAATGGTCGATATCGGCAAGCAGCAGCACCTGCTCGCCCTCAAGTCCGACGGCGCGCGCCATGAAGGCACGGCGGTTGAGCAGTCCCGTCAGCGGGTCGATATCGGCGAGCATCCGCGCGGCCAGTTCCTGTTCGCGCGCAAGGTCGCGGTCGCGGCTCAGTTGCTGGATGCGCCAGGCGATGGCGACACTCGACAGCATGGCTTCCACGCCCATTGCCAGCAGCGTCGAATTGTCGAGGCGAAAACTGTAAGGCAGCAAGCCGAGGCTGTAGAGGCAGCGCAATCCGCCAAATGCGATCGGCACGCCCCAGGCGAGGGCGAACACGCCGAGATAGTCGCTGCGCTGTCGCCAGGCGTTGTACAATACCGGAAAGATCAGCGCGACGAGGACGGTGAAGCCAAGCGAATAGACGGTGTCGAACAGTTTCAACTGCCATGGCCCGAACAGCACGATGCCTGTGGCCGCGGCCAACACCGCCACCGACGCGGCATTGCTCGCCAATCGCAATCGTCCGCCGAATACGCGCGGTTCGAGAAAATAGCGCACGAAGTTCAGCGCGGAGACGCCGGCAAGCCCCAGGCACATATAGTTGCAGCGCAGCCGCGTGGTGTTGGCGAGACCTGGAAATACCCAACCGAACGTGCCCGACGACGAGAAATCATAGGCGATGAGTGCGAGCAGCATCACGCAGAAATAGGGCAGGAAATCATATCTCAGCGCGCGCCACAGCGCGAGATTGTAGAACAGCAGCGCGAAGGCCAGCCCCGCAAAGCCGGCATAGAGCGCAGCCAGATAGACATCGCGCCTGGCCATGCTGGTCGCGCTCGCGATGGATGATCCGAGCATCACGCCGCGGATATTCTGGGCGCCCTCGATATGCCACAGCACACGTACCACCGGCGCGGCGCGATGCGGCAGCCGGCGCTCGACGGCGCCGCCGAGCTGGACGTTGCGGCTTGCTTCATGGACATCGGTGCGAATCGAGACGATTGCGCCGTCGGCATACAGCACATGTGCCGTCATGGCTTCCTGCCACACGCTGAGCGTGCGGATGACGAAGCGCTTGTCGCTGCCGTCGACGTCGAGCGGCTGGCTGATCAGCCAGAAATCGCCCGGGCCGAAGCGATTCTGGGGCGTCGCGCAATCGAATCGTCCGGGCGTGCGCAGCAGGGCGCCGGGCGTCATCCCCGGCGCGGCGCGCAGCATGCACAGGTGCAAGGATATGGGGTCGATCGGTGCCGCGGCTGCGGGCACGGCAAGGCCGCCCAGCATCAGCAGGAGCGCCAGGCAGCCCAATATCCTGGCTGAAAGAGCGGCAAGTGGTCGCGACACCATGTTGCCGCCGTAAACCGCGATCGCGAACTATTGGTAAACGCGGGCTAAATCACGGCGACGACACCCTCGACCCTGTCGGCAGGGTCGAGGGGGCTATTCGCCGGCTCACCTCAACATTTTCCCATGCCCAGCAGACTGCCGAGACCGGGCTTGCAGCGCTTCTGCGGCCGTGGCTGATCCCCATTGCCGTCTCCGTCGTCGCGCGCATCCGACCCATCCATGCCGGGGACGCCGATCAGCAGCGAGGTCGTGGCGCGGTACCGCACCTTCGCGGTCCAGTCGGGGTTCCACGGCAGGCGCGGATTGGCCGGGCGCGGCGGAAAGGCGAAGTTGCGCTCCGGACCATAGGCATAAAGCGAGGCCATCATGAACTCGCCGGCGGCCGCCTTGACCTCGGCCGGGATGGTGCAACTGGTCTGGCTCGGCGGCATGACCACCTTCTGGCCGACAAGCCGCGCGACGGTGTCGGGAGATAACCAGTCCCATAGCCCTCCACCGAACTCCTGCCGGCTGGCGGAAGTCCACCACACCATGTCGGCATCGTCCCGCCCCATGCTTTTCGCGCCGAACATCCAGGCATAATAGCCCGTCGCGGATGGCACCGCGTTCCAGTTCAGCAGGGTCGCCCCGCCACCCAGGCTGGAGGAGCGCGCACTGATGGCCGGCATGAAGTCCTGATCGAGCGCGAAGCCGATCTCGGGGCTGTAATTGCCCGCCACGCGGTGCTGGCCGAGCAGCGACGAATTGCCCGACAGCGAACGCCGACCCTGGCTGTTCGGCCAGTCGCCATAGGTGCGGCTGTTCGCGGCGGTCGGCCCTGCTTCGACCGGTACGGCGGCGGAGAACAGGCCGGGCGGAAACTGTCCCTGCGCGACCTTTGCGAAATCGATGGTCACCGGCTGACCCGGGCCGGCGTGCGCCCCGCAGCCCCAGAAGATCAGCAGTCGGCCCTTGGGCCGGCGGAAATTCTCCGGTGTCTGGGCGGGCGCGACGACCCGGGTCGGCGTCTCCAGCGGCACCGACGGGCCGAGGTTCATTCCCGCCGGCATGAAATGGTCGGCGCGCGGCCCGCCGCCTGCCGGTGCGAGCGTCGAGCCCAGCCGCAGCAGCAGCTGGTGCGAAACCGTGCTGCCGCCACCGCCGCCGAACATCGAGCGCATCGGGTTGCCGCCGCCGGCCGCAAAGCCCGACGTGGTCGATACGTCCATCTGATAGCGCGCCTTGGGCGGGTGCGCCGCTTGCGCGAACAGGCCGGCCGCGCCCAAAGCGGCGACCGAACCAAGTGCCAGGAACATCAGACTGTGACGACGCATCGCGACTCTCCCCTGTGAAGCGGGGCAGGCATACCATCGCGCCGAATCGGCTGGATAGGATAAATGCGGACTCGGATGGCGGGTGAGGCGCCCACGGCAATCAGCGCGACCCACTCAGCGTTGCACTCCACCATGAACCCTTGGCCGGCTAGCCCGCCGGCCAAGGGTATAGCCTGACCTCAGAACTTCGCGCCGAGCTTGAAGCCGATGGTGCGCGGCGTGGTGATGACGGCATAGGTCCGCGTACAAATGCTGCATTGTACGCCGCGCGACAGCTGCCCACGCTCGTCGAACGCGTTCTGGACGAACAGTTCGGCGGTGTAATTGCCCCAATCATATCCGACGCGGAAGTCGGCTGTGGTGAAGGCGGCGAGCTGACCGGTGATCGCGTTGTTGACGACACGGATGTCGGTCGACGCCGAGCTCTGATGGTTGACCAGTGCCTGAAGATAGCCGTTCCCGCTGCCCAGCGGCACGGTGTAGCGGGCACTTGCGCTGGCCTTGAACCGTGGCGTCACCGGCAGCCGGGTGCCTTTGGGTGCGGCGATATTCCCCGGGCCGCAAACATAGGTCGGATCGTCGGCAACGCAAAGGTTCTGCGTCGTCACCGCATCGGTGTAGGCGCCCGAAGCGCTGATCGACAGCTGGCGGATCGGGGTCCAGGCGATGTCGAGTTCGACGCCCTTTACCCTTGCGTTCGGCCCGTTGTGCACCTCGGTGAAACTGTTCTGTCCGAGATAGGCAAACTGGAAATGCGCCCAATCCTGCTGGTAAAAGGCACCGTTAAGCCGCACCGACTTGTTGAACAGGGTCGTTTTGAAGCCGACCTCGTAATTGGTCAGGTAATCGGGCGAATAGGGCGCGACCGTGCCGCGCCGATTGATGCCACCGGGGCGGAAACCACGCGACCATGTGGCGTAGAGCAGCACGCCGCTGGTCGGCTTCCAGGTCAGGTTGAGCTTGTGGATGAAGCCCTGGCCGGAGGCTACCTTGGGGTCGACCCTGCCCGTAGCGGTGTTGAAAACGCCGAGATTGGTGCAGGGCCCACCCGGCACCGACGGCGGCAGCAGAGTCCCGCTCTTGTTTGAGCCGAGCGGCGCGCCCGTCGTGGTGAAGCATTGGATCACGCCGGTCTTCGAACTGCCCGCGGCGTTGAACGGACTGTCGGTGTAGGTTCCACCCGGATTGCGGCCGAAGCCGAAAAAGCCGATCAGCGAGTTGTCGTAGATGAAGGCGCGCCCGCCGGCGGTCAGCGTCAGCTGTGGGGTAATGTCGAAGGCGGCCTCGCCGAACATTGCATAATCGCGGTCGACGCGGTCCTGCTGGGTCAGCCATAGCGTGCCGGGATAGCCATTGACCGACACCGCCGATCCGAGACCCGGGATCTGATAGTCCTGATGGATCAGGTGGGTCTGGCGCTGATAGAACAAGCCCGCGGTGATGCGGAAGCGTTCGGTCGTCGGCGAGGCGACGCGGAACTCCTCGCTGTGCTTGGTGAAATGGTCATAGCCGATGATCAGCTGGCGCGGATCGATCGTCTTGCCGGCATTGTCCTGATAATAAAAATATCCGGCCAGTCCGCCCGCACTGGCATAGAGCTGATCATAGGATTCGGAATAGTCGGTGTAATCGCTCGACGCGTGGATCTTGCGGTCGAAATAGGCACCGGCATAAGTCAGGTCCCAATTGCCCAGCTTGCCCTGGATGGTCAGCGCCGCCTGGATGAAGCGGTCATGCTGGAACTCGGGGTAGAAGTGCTGGACCGACAGGCCCGGCAGGCTGAGGTCGCGGCCGAAGCTGCCGTGATTATGCTGATCCTGGGCGAGCACCGTCGGTGTGATCGTCCAGTTGTCGTCCAGGTCGATCTGCAGCGCGGCGCGACCGCCGGCGATTTCGACATCGTTATAATTGTTCTTCACGAACGCGTTATTGTTGACCGTGATGCCGCCGGGGGTCGGCAGGAAATGGCGCGTTCCCGGGATATTGTCGATGAAGCCAGCATTGCGCTGGTACCAGCCGACCGCGCGCAACGCGATGTGGCTGGCCAGCGGCACGTTGACGAAACCCTCCAGCTTGCCGCCGACACCGCCATGCGCAACGCTGTTCAGTTCGCCGTCGATCTTGCCGTAAAAGCCGGTCATGTCGGGCTTGTTGGTGATGATGCGGATCGTGCCCGCTTCCGACGATGCACCGTAGAGGGTGCCTTGCGGCCCGGCGAGCGACTCGATGCGCGCTACGTCATAGATGTGCACGTCGATCGTGCCGCCGATCGTCGTCACCGGTTGCTCGTCGAGATACACGCCGACGCTGGGCAGCGGGCCCGAATGGTTGCCGTCACCGCCCGAGGCGACGCCGCGGATGTAGACGTTGGTATTGCCCGGCTGGGTGGTCTGGAAGGTTACGCTCGGCAACAGCGCGACATAGCTGTTGAAATCCGAAACATTGAGCTGCTCGAGCTTGACCGAGGTCAGCGCGACGATGCTGATCGGCACGCTCTGCAGGCTCTCGCTGCGCTTTTGCGCCGTGACGACGACATCGGGCACTGTCGCCTGGTCTTGCGCTGCCGGCTCCGGCGCTGGCGCCTGGGCCGGTGCCTCCCTGGCGAAGGCGGGCGGCGCGATCAGCGCGCTCGAGGCAAGCAGTCCGGTCAGCAGCATGCGGTGCGCGGCGAGCATTGGAAGTCCCCTGGAAAAAATGGCCGAAGCGGATGCTGCGGCGCGGCATGCCGCCGGTCAATGGCAAAGCGAAACGATTTTCCGGGGCCTGCGCAATTCGAATACGCAGCGTGTCATTTCGGTGACAGATTCAGTCGCGAGGCGGTGCGTTCGGATAAGCCTCGAGCGTCGCCCCCAGCGCATCGCGCAACGGCCCGAGCCAGGCGTCGAACGGTTGCCAGGCATCCATTCCCTCGCGCGAGATCGGGCGGCGCACCTGTTCCGAGCTCGGCGTGCGCACCGGGCGGGCGTTCTCGTGGAAACGCAGACAGGTTTCCTCGAAGCCCAGACCGCACGCATCGAGCAGCGCGCGGACCTCGCCTTCGGGGTCGTCGACCAGGCGTTCATGAATGATCCGATGAACACGCCCGGGCAGCACAGCGTCGATATGCGCCATCAGCCGGACGTAATCAGCGTAATAATGGCCGAGATCGGCCAGATCATAAGCAAAGCCCTGGCCACGCGCGAAATGCTGCTTGAAGTTGGACCAGCAGCAATCGAGCGGATGGCGCCGCGCGTCGATGATCGTGGCATTGGGCAGGATCAGGTGGATCAACCCGGCGTGCAGCCAGTTGTTGGGCAGCTTGTCGATGAAGCGCGGCGTGCCCTCACGACGCAATATGCGGGTGCGGTCGATGTAGCGCTCGCCCAGTTCGCGCAACAATGCCGGATCTGCCGCGGCGAGGCCCGCGGGGTAATCGGCGATGCGCCCGCTCAGCACCGGGATGTCGGACAATTCCGAGGTGCCCTCGACGTGCGAATGGCTGGCGAGGATCTGCTCGATCAAGGTCGAGCCTGCACGCGGCATGCCGAGGATGAAGATCGGGTCGGGCGCGTCATGGCCCGCACCCGCCGTGCGGGCGAACAGATCGGGCGTCAGCACCGCGATCATCCCGTCCACCATGGCGGTCGTCTCGCCGGCGTCATAGGCGATCAGCGCGCGGCGGTGGCGGTTGGCCGAGTCGTAGCGGGCAAAAGCAGCCGCGGCTTCACGGCGGTCCTCATGGGCCTTGCCCAGCGCGAATTCGAGATGGAAGCGGTCCTCCGCCGCCAGCCCCTCGCTCTCCAGCGCGGCTTCCATCGTCGCGACGTCGGTATCGTCGAAGCGCACGGTCTTGAGATTGGCGAGGCTCCACCACACCTCGCCCAGCGTCGGCGCCAGCGCCAGCGCCCGTCGATAGGCCGCGATGCCGTCGTCGAGCCGGCCGACGGTCTTGAGCATATGGGCAAGGCTCATCCACACCTTGGGCTGGTCGGGATGTTCGGCCAGGACCCGCTCGTACAGCGCGATGGCCTCCTCGAACGCGCCGAGCCGGCCCAGCGCCGCGGCGCGGAGATTGGCGTGACTCGCATCGTCCGTGCCTTCGGCGGCGAGCCGGTCGAGCTCGGCCAGCGCCTCGGTCGGGCGGTTCTGGCGATGCAACGCGGTGGCGAGATTGGCCCGCGCAGCCTGGAAACCGGGCGCGAGCTCGACCGCGCGGCGCAGCAGGTTCTCGGCGTCGCGATAGCGCCCGATGCGCCCGGCCAGCTCGGCGAGCATGCGGATCGCCGCGATATCGGTCGGCTGCGCCTTCAGGCGCGCGCGCAGCAGCGGCTCGGCGACCGGCAAGTCGTTGCGGGCCAGGCCGTCGGCGGCAGTCAGCAGGTCGCGGTCGCGGATCGACAGCTCGAGCGCACGCAGATGCGCCGTGCCCCCGGCATCGGCATCACCGATCAGATGCCAGGCATCACCGATCGTGCGCCACGCCGCGGCGGGGAGGGCGGGGTGGCGCTCGGCCGCGCGGATCACGGCGCGTGCCTGCGCGACGTTGCCGGCCGCGGTGAGCGTACGTACTTCAGCGAGCAGGCCCGTCACAGCGCGTCCTCACGGCCCTCATCGTCGGTTTTCGGAGAAAAGATGTCCCAGCACGCCATGAACAGCCCGACGATCACCGGTCCGACGATGAAGCCGTTGAAGCCCATCAACTCGAACCCGCCCAGCGTCGAGATCAGCACGAGATAATCGGGCATGCGCGCATCGCGGCCGACCAGGATCGGGCGGACGATGTTGTCGACGGTACCGATGACGAAGAAGCCGCACAGGCCGAGCGCCATGCCTTCCCATATCGACCCGGTAAGCAGCAGGTAGATCGTCACCGGCACCCAGATCAGGCCTGTACCGAGCGCCGGAAACAGCGAGAACACCCCCATCGCCAAGCCCCATAGCAGCGCGCTGGGGATGCCGAGAATCCAGAAGGTGATCCCGCCGATCGAGCCCTGCAGGATCGCGACGACCAGGCTACCGCGGATCGTCGCGCGGATCACGGCGACGAAGCGCTCGAACAGCGCATCGCGCTGCGCCGGCGGCAGCGGAATTGCGCGCTCTATCCGCGTCGCCAGGCCGCGGCCGTCGCGTAGCAGGAAGAAGGTGAGATAGAGCATGACGGTGAGCGCGACGAAGAAACTCAGCGCGCCCTGCCCGACATTGACGGTCTGGGCGATGATCGTCCGGAAACTACTGGCCACCCCTTGGCCAAGCTTGGCGTGCACGCCGTCAATATCGCCCAGCCCGACATCCTGCAGCCAACCCCGCGCCCAGTCGGGCAGATGTGCCTCGCCATCGACGAACATCCGCACCAGATCGATGTCGCCGTTGTGAATCCGGCCGTAGACCCCGGCCGCCTCGCGCACGAGCGCTGCACTCAGCAATATTGCCGGCACGATGACCACCGCGACGATCACCACCAGCGTGATCCCCGCCGCGGCGTTGCGCCGCGTCGGCATGGCGCGGAGCAGGTATTGGTTGAGCGGGTCGAACAGCAATGCGGCCACCACGCCCCACAGGATCGCCTCCGAAAAAGGCGCGGTGATCCAGATGAAGGCGAGGGTGACGACGCCGATCAGCAGCAGCAGGAAGGCGCGCGCAGCATCGATCGAAAAACGGGGAAGGTCGCTCATGGCCCATCCTAGGCGGAAATTCTCGCGCTTGCCGAGATTTTCGCCATCATCTTTCTCACAATCGGTTTGCACGCCTCGAGCAATAGCAGCAGCAACGCGCCAAGACCAAGATCCGGCGCCGAGGGCGCAACGCCATGCCCGTTATCGCGATCGAACGGGCCGTCGCCGCCCCGCCGATGCGCTTTATCGTCTGCTTCGACGCTGGTCAGACCATGAACGGGCGTTTCCGCTATCTGATCAGCGCGCGAGGGTCTGAAGCAGTGCGCTGGCGCTAGTCCTCCTCATGCTCTCCATCGGCGCGGTCGCTGACCGTGCTATGGGCGCTCGGTGTGAATGCGCCATGGTCGATGACGGTCGCACCATAAGCGGCGGCGCCGATCGCGATCGCCGCGACCGGAACCGCCAGCACTCCTGCAGGACGGGCGTCGGGAACGCCCGGATAGAGATCGGCGCGTTTCTTTCCGGTGATGAACGCCCGGACGAGATTGTCCCGGGTCAGCAGCGACATCGCGATGACGGCCAGGACGTGCAGCGCGATCAGGACGAGCAGCAGATTGGCGAGCGCCTCGTGCAGCTCCTCGCCACTATCGCCCCGCAAGGTCGCGCCGGTGTAGATGACCCCGCCGATCAAGCCCAGCAACGCGAGGATCGCCAGACCGCCAAGCGCATTGTGCCCGATCGAGCGTTCGGGGCGACCCGCGAACAGGCCGGCGAGATGATGTACGATCCGGCCTGGTCGCAGGAAAGCGACGAAGCGGGCATGCTCGCCGCCGACAAAGCCCCACACAATGCGGAACGCGATCAGCGTGGCGGCGACCCATCCCGCCGGTTGATGCCAGGGCGTCAACGGGCTCTCCTCCTCGGCCGACAAGAAAGCGACCAGGATTGTGATCACCAAGAGCCAGTGGAACAGGCGAACGGGCAGGTCCCAGACACGGACGCCGCCCGCATTCGATGAGGCCATTATCGAATCTGTCGTCATGATCATCTCCCGACGGTGGGGCTGCCATATATGGGCAGCACCGCCGCGAGACACTGACCAGCGGGTACCGGCGGCGCTATCAGGCTTTTCCCGTAGGGGTATTCAACCCGAGCGCGATAGGCGGTCGCCGCGCCGGCGCTGGCGCGCCTTCAGCGCGAACGACCACGCGCGGCGACCGGCCACAGCGCGCGTAGCGTATCGCCCTGCACGACATGATAGGTGTCGTAGAGGTTGACCGTCGGGTCGCAATGCGGCGCGGCGAGCGTGACCATCTCCGACAACGCCATCGGCGTGCCGTCGGGTACGAACAGCGCGCCATGTTCGTCGCCCATGAAGAAATAGGTCGCGCCCGCCGGGGCGCCGGACAGGATCTGGGGCGGATTGGCGTCGGTCGAAAAGGCTTTGAAGCCGGCATCGAGCGTAGCCATGTTAGGGGCATTGGCACTGACGACGCGCGCATCGACCATCAGCGAGGTCTCGAACGGCGATCCTTGCCCGTCACCGGTCAGGTCGCAGACGAGATACTGACTGTCCATGAAGACGTAGGAACCGACCTGGAGCTCGGTGAACAGGCCGAGTTCGGCGTCGATACGGTGGGTGCCCGTGCCGCCGCCAGTGACGATCTCGGGCGCGCCTCCCGCCGCGGTCAGCGCGGCGATCACCGTGCGGACTACGCCGGCGCGCTCCACCATCGTGCTCTGGCGTTCGGCGAAGCTTTCGATGTGCTGCTCGCGGCCGCAATAGAATTGCACGCCGGCATAGCGCAGCGCCGGCTCGGCGCGGATCGCCTGCAACAGCGCGACCGCCGCCTCGGGCGAGGCGACGCCGGTACGGTGGATGCCCGGATCGACATCGATGACCAGCTGCACCGGTTTGCCGCCCGCCGCGGCCGCGGCCGCGCCGATGGCATGGACGTTGTCGGGGTTGTCGACCACGCACATCAGCCCCTCGACGCGGGCGTTCAGCGCGACGAGCCGCTCGATCGCCGGGGGCGACACGACCGGCGAGGTGATGTGCAGTCCGGCGAGAATTCCGCCATCAGCGAGCACCTCGGCCTCGCCCAGCTTGGCGCAGCACGCGCCGACCGCGCCGGCGGCGACCTGGCGCCGGGCGATTTCGGGGCTCTTGTGAGTCTTGGCGTGCGGCCGCAGCTTGAGGCCCTTGCTCGCTGCGAAAGCCGCCATGCGATCGATATTGCGGGTCAGCGCGTCGAGTTCGACGATCAGCACTGGCGTATTGAGGTCGCGCCGCGATCCCTGGCGGCCGATCAGATGGCCGTGAAGTTCCTCGTCCGTCATCGTTCAACCTTTCGCAGCGGCATCGATACCGAAAAGTGCGCCGAGATGCGTGTTGGTGAACTTCGCGCCGGGGTCAACCGCTGCGCGTACCGCGAGATAGTCGGGCGTCCGAGGATAGAGACGGTGGACGTCGGCGGTGGTCAGGGTGTGGCGCTTGGCCCAGTGCGGCCGGCCGCCGCCGCCGCGCAGGATCGCCTCGATATCGGCGAACGCGTCGCGCCACGGCATGCGGGCATATTGATGGAAGGAGATCGACGCGCCGGGGCCGTTGTTGAACGGGCTCATCCAGATATCGTCGCCGGCGGTCAGGCGGAATTCGAACGGGAACTGGATCGGCATGCGCTTGCGGCGGATGAAGGCGATCGCCTCCTTGAGCGTGTCCATGCCGGCGGCGCGGGGCAGCTCATATTCCATCTCCTCGAAACGGATCGTGCGATCCGAGGGGAATATCTTGTAAGCGGGGCCAATCCGCCGCGTCGGTTTGGCCGAGAGGCGCATCATCAGGCGCTGGAGCATGGGGATGGCGAAGGGTGCGATCCGCCCGATCTCGCATGCCCGGCGAAAGGCCGATTCGTCGATATCGTTGCCGTCGTGGAACTCCCCTTCCGGCTCGGCGGGGTGCAGCGATTTGAAGATGACGTCGTCGGAATAGGGGAAGACGAAGAACTCGAAATGGCGCGTCGCCGCCGCCAACTCGTCGAGCCGCTCGGCCATCTCGGCCAGCGGGCGGCGCTCGACCCGCTCCTCGAGATGATAAGCGGGCAGGACGTTGATGCGGATGTCGGTGGCGATGCCGAACAGGCCGAGCGACAGGCGCTGCGCCTCATAGAGATCGGGGCGCCGGTCCGGCCCGCATTCGATGAGGCTGCCATCTGCCAGCATCAGCCGGAAGCCGCAGGCCTGGGTGGCGAGGCTGCCCAGTTCCGCACCGGTGCCATGAGTGCCGGTGGCGGTTGCGCCGGCCAGCGATTGCGGGTTGATATCGCCCTGGTTGATCAGCGACAGGCCTTCGGCCCACAGGGCCGCCGTCAGCCGGTCGAGGCCCCAGCCGGCCGGTGCCCATGCCGTCTTGCGGTCGGGCGCGATCTCGATGCTGCCCCGATAGTCGGCCATGCTGATCAGCACGCCGTCGGTCTGGCACAGCGGCATGAAGGAATGGCCGGCGCCGACCACGCGGACCTTGCCGGCGCGCGCCACGATGGCGGAAAGTTCGGCCGCGCTTTTCGGCCGCGCGATATCGGCCGGTTGCGCGGTCACGCTGCCCGACCAGTTCCGCCACTCCGTCATGACCGACCTCCTTTTGCCGCTCCAATGATGATAGTTAAAGCTATCGTATTGGCAAGCGCGAGATCAATCGAAACGATCGAAATAGAGCCCGAACAGCAGGCAGACTTCCTGGAGCAGGGTGTCGGTGTCGCGATCGGGTTCCTCGACCACCATTTCGGTCGCGGCGTAGTTCAGCTCGACCACCATGCGCATCGCCACGCGCAGCCGTGCCTCGGGCGTGTTGGGGTAGCGCGGCCGCACCGCCGCGAGGAAACGCTCGGCCACCATGTCGCGCGATTCGAAGCGCAGTCGTTGAAGCATCGGCACCGCGCGCAGCGCCCGGCCGATCGCCGCGCCGCCGGGAAAGTCGCGGGTGATTTCCACCATGCGTTTGTTGATCGCCATGCTCTTGGCGGCGCGCTCCTCGGTGGTGTCGCCATCGAGTCCGCCGGTTTCGAGCCAGACGAGCACCTCGTCGTCCTGCGCGGCCATCAGCCGCTCGCCGAGCTCCTTGAGGATGGCATATTTGTTGGGGAAATAACGGTAGAGGGCGGGCGGGGTGAGGCCGGCGCGCTTGCAGATCGCGTTGGTAGTGAGCTGCTCGAAACCCATGTCGCTGAGCATCTCGCCGGCGGTGGCGAGGATCACCTCATAGGTGTCCTGCGCGCGCGCCTGGGTCGGCTGAAGCTTCGCTTCCAGCTGGATGTCCTTGCCCTCGCCGGCTTCCGCCGGCCGCCGAATCGCTGCCTTCCCCCTGCTCATGCGAACGCTCTAGCGCGGATCGCCGCCCCGGGGGCGGGTGAAATGCAGTCCGGCGACGATCGCGAGCGCGACCGCGGCCAGGCCCGCGCCCAGCGCGAGGCAGGCGCGAACGTCACTGTCGGTGACGACCAGCGACGCGAGGAACGGTCCGGCGCTGCAGCCGAGCAGCGCGGCGCCGGGTCCGAGTAACGCGGCGTTGCGGCTCGGATCGGCCTCGATCGCCATCGGGGTGAGCCAGGGCGAGGCGAACATCCACAGAAAGCCGAATGCGGCCGAGGCGGCGAGAAAGACCGCCACGCCGGGCAGCAGCGCGAACAGGCCGAGCAGCACGATCATCGCGGCGATCGAACCGGCCAGTGCGCGGAACCAGGCGGCGCGCCCGGCCAGTACCGTCGCGGTAGCGCCGCCCAGCACCTGCGCCGCCAGCGAGGCGGAGAGGGCGATGCCGGCGGTGCCCTCGGCATGACCCGACTGGCGCGACAGCGGTTCGACATAGATCCAGACGGCGAGGATGAAGGCCTGGAAACAGAAGGCGGCGAGCAAGGCCAGCCAGCCACGCCCGCTCGGCCAGCCGGCGCGTGTGGCATCGCCGGCGTCGGTCAGCGGCGCATAGGCCGGGGGCGTGACGAAGCCGGCCAGCGCGGCGAGTACCCCGAGCCCCGACAGGCAGAGGAACCCGCCCTTGGTGCCGAGCGACCCGATCACGAAGGCGGTAAGCGCGGCGACGACGACGAACTGGGCGAGCGTCTGGATCGTCAGATACAGGCCGGACCATTGCCCCGCGCGCGGCGCGCGGACGATCATACCGGTAATCAGCCAGATCAGCACGCCGCTCGGCAGGCCGTTGATGCCGCGGATCAGCGTGATCATGTTGCCGTCGGCGCGAAGGGTCAGCCAGTTGAGCAGCGCCATGGCCAGCCCGCAGCCGATCGCCACCGGGCGCAGCCGCTGCACGCCGAACAACGCGCCGGCGAGTGCCGCGCCGATACCCATGGCGAGCAACTCGACCGTGCCGGCCTGGCCGATCTGCGCGGCGCTAAGCCGCCCTTCGGCCTGGAGCCCACCGAGCAGCAGGGGGCCGACGCCGGCGAACATCACGCCCGTAACGCCGAGGAACATTGCGGCCGAACGCTCGACTAGACTGGGCGGTGGGCCGATCCAGTCGCCGTGCGGGGCGTCGGCGTCGGCGACGGTCAATATTTCGCCCGCAGATACAGGCCGTAGGTGCGGGGCGGGCCGACGCTGAACACGTCGAAACCGAGGCTTTCGATCGAGGTGATGTCGACGATGTTGGTCTCGTCGAACAGGTTCTTGCCCCAGACGCCGATCTCGTAGCGGCCATGACCGAGCCGCAGTCCGAGGCGGCCGTCGACGAAGGTCCGCGCCGGATCGGTCAGGCGCGCGGTATTGGCGGTGTCGAAGAACACCTTGCTGCGATGGGTCAGGTCGAGCGAGGCGACGATCGCGCCGAATGGCAGATCATGGACGTAATTGGCCGAGGCATTGAGGCTGAAGGTGGGTGCCGAGGGCAGGCGGTTGCCGGAATAATCGGCACCGGCCGACTGGAAGTTGCGATATTCGGCGCTGAGCAGCGCGGTGCCGACCGACAGGGTGAGGCCATGGAAGGGCGTTGCCTCGATCTCCGCCTCGCCGCCATAGATGCGCGCGGCGGAGGCGTTGGTGAACAGCTGCTCGGTGATCAGCCCGCGCACGACCGTCGTATAGACCTGCAGGTTCTTGTAATCATAATAGAAGGCAGAGAAATTGGCGCGGATGCGGCGGCCGAACAACTCGGTCTTGGCGCCGATCTCCCAGGCGTTGACCGTCTCGTCGGCATAGGGGCCGATATCGGCCGGATCGCCGGTCTGGCCGCTGAAGAAGCCGCCGCTCTTGGTGCCGCGATTGTACGAGGCGTAGAGATTGACGTCGCGCGAGACCTTGTACTGAATACCCACCCGGCCCGAGACCGAGCTGAAGGTCTTGGCGCCGTCATAGGTGAAGATCGGGATCGCGCCATTGGCCGCGTTGCTGAAATAATGGAACGACTTGTGGTCGGCCGAATAGCGCAGCCCGCCGGTGAGCGTCAGCCGGTCGGTGATGTCGTAATCGAGCTGGGCGAAGGCGGCATAGCTGTCGGTCTTTTGCTGGAGCGGCCAGCCGAACAGGCCAATGCCGTTGGCCAGATTGACGGCCGGGTCCGGATCGAGCAGGCCCGGCAGGACATTATAGTGCGAATTGTTGCTCAGATCGTCATGGGCATAATAAAGCCCGGCGACATAGCGTAGCGCGGTGTGGCCGTTGGATTGCAGGCGCAGCTCCTGGCTGAAGGTGTTCTGCCGCGCGATATAGCTTGCCGTGATGACCGGTGCCGGACCGGTGCCGATGTCGACCAGCGGGCTGGCGTCGGTGTCTTCCTGATCGTTGCGATTGGCATGCTGATAGCTGGTGACCGAGACCAGCGAGACGCCGCCGAGATCGAATGTCGCGGTATTGGTTGCGCTGAACAGATCGAGCCGATCCTGCCCCTCGAACGAATAGTCGCCCTCGTACAGGTTCTTGCTGGTGTTGGCGTAGCCAAGAATGTTGGTGCACTGGCCCGAGGTGTAATAGCCGGGCGCACAAAGACCGTCCGGCCCCGTCGCCTGGGCGGTGGCGGGGAACAGCGAGCGGTTATAGGCCCAGATCGAGCCGCCGCGTGAGTTGTTGACGCTGACCGTCAGGTCGTCGGTCACCTGGCTGTTGGGGGTGAAGCGCAGCGTGCCGCGCAAGGCCCAGCGATCGGTATTGTTGCCGCGATGCCCCGTTACGCGGTTGAGCGTGTAGCCGTCGTCGCGGGCGTAAAGCCCCGCGATGCGGAAGGCGAGCTTGCCGTCGACGATCGGCCCGCCGACGCCGCCCTGCAGATCGACCGAATTAAAGCGGCCATATTCGGCCGAGGCATCGGCCTCGAACGTGTTGGAGGGTTTACGCGTCGTCAGGTTGATCGCGCCGCCGGTGGTGTTTCGGCCGTACAGCGTGCCCTGCGGCCCGCGCAGCACCTCGACCTGGTCGAGGTCGTAAAAGGCGGCAAGCTGCGCCAGCGGCGAGGCGACATAGGCGCCGTCGACATAGATGCCGACCGCGCTGGCGGTGGAGGGGTTGAAATCATTCACCCCGACGCCGCGGATGAAGATGCGGGGATTGGCCGCATTATCGTCGCTCTTGATCTGCAATCCCGGGGCGTGACCTGACAGCGCGACGAGATCGTCGATCCGGCCATCACGCAGCGACTGGCCCGTGATCGCGGTGATCGCGATCGGCACGTCCTGGAGGTTTTCCGAGCGCTTCTGCGCGGTGACGATGATGTCGCCGACAACGGGCGCGGCGTCGGTTGCCGGCGGTGGCGGCTGAGTTTGAGCCTGGGCTGCGCCGCTTAGGATCAGTGCCCCGAAAGCCACTCCCGACAACACGTAGCGCTTTATCATCGCTCGCCCCTTTTCGACTCAGTCGCAGGCGATACGATAGTCAGTACTATGCTTTTCACAAGTCTGAAATATTGTGTGTTTTCAGTTGGGTGACCCAGCAGCAGTCACCCTGAACTTGTTTCAGGGTCCATGCGCGGTCAGAAGTCAGATGAGCGTCGCTCGTGGTTCGAATTGATCGCGCATGGACGCTGAAACAAGTTCAGCATGACGAACCGCTGTTGCGATGATCGCTGAAGGGAATGAGCGCCAGCCACCCCTGCCATGAACGAGAAAACCCGCCAATCGCCCCGGATGTCCCGGGCGATTGACGGATTTCGCGCCTCATTTCAGAGGCGTTCTCCGGCGCGGTTGGTCGCGCCTATTTCGCCTTGGCGGTCGCCTCGGCCTTGCCCCTCTTCTTGGGCTTCTTCGGGGCGGCGCCGACGATCTCGAACGTCATCGCGCCGTCCTTGAGCTTGACCGTCACCTCGCCGCCATGGACGAGCTTGCCGAACAGCAGTTCCTCGGCCAGCGGCTGCTTGATCTTCTCCTGGATCAGGCGGCCCATCGGGCGGGCGCCGTACATCTTGTCATAGCCCTTTTCGGTCAACCACTTGCGCGATTCGTCGTCGAGATTGATGTGCACGTTGCGGTCGGCCAGCTGCAGTTCGAGCTGGAGGATGAACTTGTCCACCACGCGCGCGACGACTTCCGGCGGCAGGTAACCGAACGGCACGATCGCATCGAGCCGGTTGCGGAATTCCGGCGTGAACATCTTCTGCACCGCCTGCTCGTCCTCGCCCTCACGCGTGAGGTTGCCGAAGCCGACCGTCTCGCGCGCCATGTCGCTGGCACCCGCATTGGTCGTCATGATCAGGATGACGTTGCGGAAATCGACCGTCTTGCCGTGCTGGTCGGTCAGGCGTCCGTTGTCCATCACCTGCAGCAGGATGTTGAACAGATCGGGATGCGCCTTCTCGATCTCGTCGAGCAGCAGCACCGAATGCGGCTGCTGGTCGACCGCATCGGTCAGCAGGCCGCCCTGATCATAGCCGACATAGCCCGGGGGGGCGCCGATCAGCCGGCTGACAGAGTGACGCTCCATATATTCCGACATGTCGAAGCGTTGCAGCGGGATGCCCATGATCGAGGCGAGCTGGCGCGCGACCTCGGTCTTCCCGACGCCGGTCGGGCCGGTGAACAGGTAGTTGCCGATCGGCTTGTCGGGATCGCGCAGCCCGGCGCGGCTGAGCTTGATCGCCGAGGCAAGCTTCTCGATCGCGGCATTCTGCCCGAACACGACGCGCTTCAGGTCGGTCTCGAGGCTCTCGAGCGCCTTGGTGTCGTCGGTCGAGACCGATTTCGGCGGGATGCGCGCCATCGTTGCGATCACGGCCTCGATCTCGCGCGTGGTGATCGTCTTCTTGCGCTTGTTGAGCGGCACCAGCATCTGCATCGCGCCGACCTCGTCGATCACGTCGATCGCCTTGTCGGGCAGCTTGCGGTCGTTGATGTAGCGCGCCGACAGTTCGACCGCCGACTTGATCGCATCGGGCGTGTACTTGACCGAGTGGTGCTGTTCGAACGCGGTGCGCAGCCCGGCGAGGATTTTGATCGTGTCCTCGATCGTCGGCTCGTTGACGTCGATCTTCTGGAAGCGCCGCAGCAAAGCGCGGTCCTTCTCGAAGTGGTTGCGGAACTCCTTGTAGGTCGTGGAGCCGATGCAACGGATCGTCCCGCCGGAAAGGGCAGGCTTCAACAGGTTCGACGCATCCATCGCGCCGCCGCTGGTCGCGCCGGCACCGATCACGGTGTGGATCTCGTCGATGAACAGGATCGCGTCGGGGAGCTTCTCCAGCTCGTTGACGACCGCCTTCAGCCGCTCCTCGAAATCGCCGCGATAACGCGTGCCGGCGAGCAAGGCGCCCATGTCGAGCGAATAGATCACCGCCGGCAACAGCACCTCGGGCACGTCGCCCTCGATGATCTTACGTGCCAGCCCCTCGGCGATGGCGGTCTTGCCGACGCCGGGATCGCCGACATAGAGCGGGTTGTTCTTCGAGCGGCGGCACAGGATCTGGATCGTGCGGTCGACCTCGGCCATGCGGCCGATCAGCGGATCGACCTTGCCGTTCCTGGCCTTCTCGTTGAGGTCGACGGTGAACTGCTTGAGCGCGCTCTCGCCCTTGCCCTTGGCTTCGCCCTTCTCCTTCTTGGCCTCGTCATCGGCGCCCTTGGGGGTCTGGGCTTCGGTCGGCGTGCCGCCCTTGCCGACGCCGTGGCTGATGAAGCTGACCGCATCGAGCCGGCTCATGTCCTGCTGCTGCAGGAAATAGACCGCATAGCTCTCGCGCTCGCTGAACAAAGCGACCAGCACGTTCGCGCCGGTCACTTCGTCGCGGCCCGAGGACTGGACGTGGAGGATGGCGCGCTGGACGACGCGCTGGAAACCCGAGGTCGGCGAGGGATCGGTCGCGGCATCGACCTTCAGTGCCTCGAGTTCGGTGTCGAGATAATGCGCGACGATGGTCTTGAGCTCGTCGGTGTCGACGCCGCAGGCGGCCATCACCTTCGAGCCATGCTCGTCATCGATCAGCGCGAGCAGCAGGTGCTCGAGCGTGGCATATTCGTGGCGGCGCGACGACGCGGCTTCGAGCGCCTTGTGCAGGGTGGTTTCGAGCGCGGAGGCAAAAGATGGCATTACAAATCTACTCCATGCGGACCGCGAGCATACCGGCGGTCCTTTCCTGTAATGTCGGAAGCCGGACCGCCCGCATCAAGCACTTGAAACACGCCCGCGTCGCCATAGCGTCGAGAGCGCGCCTCGCTCATCGTTTGAATAGCTGGTCGGCGCTTGCGCGATGGTTAACGGCGCGTTCCATTTTGCCGCGCGCCCGGGCGATTTCCGCCTCGAGCACCGCGATGCGTTCCTCGAGTTCGGTCACCGAAAGGGGATCGAGATCCTGGCGCACCAGTTCGGCGAGCGGATCGCCCGACTTTTTCGGCAGGAACTCGTCAAGATCCATAGCCAGAACGTTGACCGGCCGGGGGACGATGTCAATAAGGCGCCAGGCCTGACGGTGAAACAGTCGATGAACGACATTCCGACGACGATGAACGCGATCGACCCGGAGGCCCCCGGCGGGCCCGAGGTACTGCGGGTCGTACAACGCCCCGTGCCGGTGCCCGGCCCCGGCGAGGTGTTGATAAAGGTCGCTGCCGCCGGGGTGAACCGGCCCGATGTGCTGCAGCGCAAAGGGGGCTATCCGCCCCCTTTCGGCGCGCCGACCGTTCTCGGGCTCGAAGTATCGGGTGAGATTGTCGTGTTGGGCGCCGGTGTGACGACCGAGATGCTCGGCCAGCCGGTCTGCGCGTTGCTCGCCGGCGGGGGTTATGCCGAATATGCCGTGGCGCCGGTCGGGCAATGCCTGCCGGTGCCCAACACGCTGACCATGGTCGAGGCGGCGGCGATGCCCGAGACGCTGTTCACCGTGTGGACCAACCTGTTTGAGCGCGGCTATGCGACCGACGGTGACACGGTGCTGGTCCATGGCGGTACGTCGGGCATCGGCACGATGGCGATCGCGCTGTGCAATCTGTTCGGCGTGACGATCATCGTCACCGCCGGCTCGGACGAGAAATGCGGCGCGGCGACCGCGCTCGGCGCGGATCATGCGATCAACTACAAGACGTATGATTTCGTCGCCGAGGTCAGGACGATCACTGCGGGCAGGGGTTGCGCGGTGGTGCTCGACATGGTCGGCGGCGATTATGTGCCGCGCAACATGCAATGCCTCGCCGATGACGGCCGGCATGTCTCGATCGCGGTGCAGGGCGGGTTGATGGCGACGGTGCCGATCTTCGAGATCATGCGCCGCCGCCTGACGCTGACCGGATCGACGCTGCGGCCGCGCGATGCGGCGTTCAAGGGGCTGGTCGCCGACGAACTGCACCGCACCGTCTGGCCGCATGTCGAGGACGGCAAATTGAAGCCGGTGATCGACCGCACCTTCCCGCTCGCCGAGGCCGCCGCGGCCCATGCGCGGATGGAAGAGGGCGACCATGTCGGCAAGATCGTGCTGACGCTCTGAGCACAGGCTCTAGGCTTCTCCCGTTTTCATAGTAAGTTCGCCCCCGAATCTTTCCGGGGGGAATGACGACATGGCGATAAACAACGACCCCGTGGTCAAGCGCGACGAGACGCTGCGCGCGGTGATCCTGGCGGTGCTGGTGGTGGCGACGGGCCTGACGATGGTGCTGTCGCGCAAGCCGATCCTGATGTCCGACCGTGCCTGGATCGCCCATGTCGCGCCGCTGCCGGCCAAGGCCGATGCGCGGGTGCTGGCCAGCTGGGTCGACAATCAGGGCACCTCGTCGTGGAAGTACGAGCACAAGGCCGGGGTCGAACTGCCGGCGCTGACGCCGGCGACGCCCAAGGACGCGCCGCTGATGGTCGGTTATTCGCTGCGCGAGAAGGACGCGTTCGGCATGCCCTTCGCCGGGCTGCCCGACGAGGGCTGGGTGATCTATCGCGATAGGGGCGACTATTTCGAGACCATCGCACTGACCCAGGAAGGCTGGGACGGGATCGAGAAACGCGCCGGCGAGCCCTTCCCGATCCACGGTTGGCCGCCGCTGTGGAAATATTATTGGGGCTGGCTGTTCTTCGTCGCGCTGGGCGGCGTGGCGTGGTTCGAGGCGACGGCCGCGCGGCATCGGCGCGAGGCGGCAGGGGTGATTTGAACGGGCAGCACGCGGCGTATCATAAGCGCCCCTGATCAACCGGCCCGCCATTTCGATTTGACCCACCACCTCCACCTGCGATGCTGCTCTCACCAGCAGGGGAGCCGCCGCCATGTCAGACCTCGTCCTCCACGAATATGCCGCTTCGGGGAATTGCTACAAGATTCGCCTCGCCGCGGCGCATCTCGGCATTCCGCTGGAGCGGCGCGAATATGACATCATGGCCGGCGAGACGCGCAGTTCGCATTTTCTCGACAACGTCAACGCCAATGGTCGCATCCCGGTGCTGCAGGTCGGCGACGACTTCCTGCCGGAAAGCAACGCGGCGGCCTTCTACCTTGCCGATGGGTCGCACCTCGTGCCGCATGATCGCTTCGACCGTGCCGACATGCTGCGCTGGATGTTCTGGGAACAGTATAACCATGAGCCCAATGTCGCGACCTTGCGCTTCTGGTATGGCTGGATCGGCAAGGATCAGCTCAGCGATCTCCAGCGTACCATGCTGCCGGGCAAGCAGGCGGCAGGCGAGGCGGCGTTGGCGCTGATGGACGAGCATCTGGGCAAGACCGACTGGCTGGTCGGCGACCGCTTCACGCTCGCCGACATCATTCTCTATCCCTACACCCATGTCGCCGAGGGCGGCGGGTTCACCTTGTCGCGTTATCCGGCGGTGCAGGCGTGGCTTGCACGCGTTGCTGCGCAACCGGGCCATATTCCCTTCGACCTGTAATATTCGCGTCACGCGTTCGGAATCGCCCTGTCACAATTGGAGTCCATAGCGCCGCTCAACCGATGAGGGGGTAAGCGGAAAATGGATGCCATAACCAGGGGCGCGATGGACTCAGGGGTGACCGACCTCGCCGAGTTCATCCATTCGCAACCGGCTTTTCCCGAGCGTCGCGTCGCCGGCCGGCAGCAGTTCCGCACGATCTGGATTTCCGATATCCATCTCGGCACACGCGGCTGCAACGCCGCGATGCTGATCGACTTTCTCGATCATGTCGACAGCGATACCTTGTACCTGGTCGGCGACATCATCGATGGCTGGCGCCTGAAGAAGAAGTTCTTCTGGCCCGCTTCGCACAACGACGTGGTGTGGCGGCTATTGAAGCGCGCCAGGCGCGGCACGCGCGTGGTTTATATTCCGGGCAATCATGACGAGGTGTTCCGGCAATTCTCGGGGCTCGATTTCGGCGGGGTCGAGATCCGCCGCAAGGCGATCCACGAGACCGCCGACGGGCGCCGCCTGCTGGTGCTGCACGGCGACGAGTTCGACGCGATCACCATGGCGCATCGCTGGCTCGCCCATGCCGGGGATGCCGCCTACACGGTGCTGATGGCGCTGAACCGATGGCTCAACGCATTCCGTCGCACCTTCGGCATGCCCTATTGGTCGCTGTCGAAGCACGCCAAGGCCAAGGTCAAGAAGTCGGTCGAGTTCATCTCGCATTATGAGGATGTCGTGGCGCATGCCGCCGGCATCCGCGGGGTCGATGGCGTGGTGTGCGGACATATCCACACCGCCGAGATCCGCGAGATCGGCGGTGTGGAATATTATAATGACGGCGACTGGGTCGAGGGCTGCACCGCGCTGGTCGAGCATCACGACGGCCGGATGGAACTGCTCCACTGGGCCGATGAGATTGCCGCACGCGTGCCCGACGCGTCCGAAACGAGGGTCACCGCGCTTGCGGCGTAGATATCTGCTGCGCCGCTCGCTGCGCGCGATCTCGGGGCGCTGGCGTGCGCGCAACGACAACGCCCCGGGTTTCAGGGGCCCCCGCCACCTCGTGCCGCCACCGGAGGACGTGATGCGTATCGCCATCGTCACCGACGCCTGGAGCCCGCAAGTCAATGGCGTGGTGCGCACGCTGCAGGCGACGCGCGCCGAGCTGGAGCGGATGGGCCACAAGGTGCTGGTCATCTCGCCCGACCTGTTTCACTCGCTGCCGTGCCCGACCTATCCGGAAATTCGGCTGGCCCTTGCCGGCACCGGCGCGGTCGGGCGGATGCTCGAGGAGTTCGACGCCCATGCCGTGCATCTCGCCACCGAGGGGCCGGTGTGCCTGGCCGCGCGGCGCTGGTGCGTGGCGCGCGATTTTCCCTTCACCACCGCCTATCACACGCAATTCCCCGATTATGTCGCGGCGCGGACCGGCGTGAACCCGGAATGGATCTGGCGCTATATCCGCTGGTTCCACGGGCCGGCCCAGGCGATCCTCGCCTCGACGCCGTCGATCGCAGCGGTGCTGCATCGGCACGGGCTCACCCAGGTGCGGCATTGGGGCAGGGGGGTCGATCTGTCGCTGTTCGGCGCCGACGTCGCGCCCGATCCGGCGATCGCCGCGCTGCCGGGGCCGATCCAGCTCTATGTCGGGCGGGTCGCGGTGGAGAAGAATATCGAGGCTTTCCTGTCCTCGGCCCATCCGGGGACGAAGGTCGTGGTCGGCGACGGGCCGGCGCGGGCGATGCTTGCGGCACGCTTTCCGGAGGCGCATTTCCTCGGGCCGCGCTTCGGGGCGGGGTTGGCGGCGACCTATGCTGCGGCGGACGTGTTCGTCTTCCCCAGCCGCACCGACACTTTCGGGTTGGTGATGATCGAGGCGCTGGCCTGCGGCGTCCCGGTCGCGGCCTATCCGGTCACCGGCCCGGTCGATGTGCTGGTGCCGATGGTCGGCGCGATGGACGAAGATCTCACCGCCGCGATTGCCGCCGCGCTGACGCGTGATCGCGCGGCCTGTGCGGCTTATGGTGCGGGCTTCACCTGGGAAGCGAGCGCGCGGCAGTTCCTCGCGGCGCTGGTGCCTGTGATCGACGAAGCGCTTGCCGCTTGAGAGGCTGTTTGAAAATGCGCGGAAGAGCGCATTTCAGCGGTGCCAGCCCGCTCCCCCACCCGACCTCCCATAGGATAGGAT
>JAZJXZ010000005.1:25485-50336 GCA_040390605.1 Pseudomonadota bacterium | reverse complement strand
GGGAGGTCGGGTGGGGGAGCGGGCTGGCACCGCAATGCGCCGTCAGGCGCATCCGACAAGCCGCGCTTGCCCTTGGCGCCCGCAAGTATTAGATCGCCCCGCGTGACAGGCCGCTCCGGGAAGGGGCGGCCCTTATTGTTTGTGGAAAGGTTTCCCCGTGGCTCAGCCGCTCATGCCCCATGCGACCGCCTCCTGGCTGGTCGACAATACCGCGCTCAGCTTCGAGCAGATCGCCGAATTTTGCGGCCTGCATATCCTCGAGATCCAGGCGATCGCCGATGATACCGCCGCGACCAAGCTGACCGGCCGTGATCCGGTGCGCGCGCATGAGTTGACGCTGGAGGAAATCGAGAAGGGCCAGGCAGACCCGGACTATCGCCTGCACATGACCAAGGGCCCGGAGCAGGTTCGCCGTACCAAGGGCCCGCGCTACACCCCGGTGTCGAAGCGACAGGACAAGCCGGACGGCATTTCGTGGATCATCCGCAACCACCCGGAAATCACCGATGGCGCGATCTCCAACCTGATCGGCACGACGCGCACGACGATCGCCGCGATCCGCGACCGCAGCCATTGGAACATCGCCAACATCACGCCCAAGGATCCGGTCACGCTCGGCCTGACCACGCAGCGCGAGCTCGACGCGGCGGTGGCCAAGGCGGCCAAGGCGGCGGGCCTGGAGGCCCCGGTCGATACGCGGCTTGAAGGCGATCGTGAGGCGCTGATCGCCGAACTGCGCGGCCAGCGCGAGCAGGCGGCACGCGATGCCGAGGCGATGGGCGAAGACGGCGTCGTCGCACCGACCACCTTCGAACCGACTGCCGAGAACCTGTTCAAGCGTTGATCTTCACGGCCGCCATTCCGGCATTTGCCGGAACGGCGGCCGGGCAGCCGCTGGTTACACGACGCCGAAATAGCGCAGCACGCCGAACACGGCGAGCAACAGCGCGAGCGCCGCGATGATGTTGGCGATATTGACGCTGCTGCGCTCGACCACGACGCGTTCGTCGCTTCTCACTTCTGGCATGGTTCATACTCCCTGCGGATAGTCGCGCCGGGTCAACGCGCCGGCGCCGGTTTGCGTTGCATCGCGATGGCTGGCGTCGGGGACAATCCGTTGCTAACCGCAACCCATGGCCAAAGCCGAACCCGAACCCGCAATCCTGTCCCCTGATGAGAGCTTCATCGCGACCAGTCACAAGGGCCTGACCTATCCCTTTGGCGGCGCGGAGCCGGCACCGGGCGACGTGATGGCCGTCGGCCCTGGCGTGCGCTGGGTGCGTCTGCAGGTCCCGGGGCCGCTCAAGCATATCAATTGCTGGCTGATTGGTGACGAGGGTGGCGTGGCGCTGGTCGATACCGGCATGAACCTGCCGGGTACGCGTGAGGCGTGGAAGGCGCTGTCGCAGGGGCCGATGAGCGGCGTGCGTGTTACCCAGGTGATCGGCACGCATTTCCACCCCGATCATATCGGCCTGGCCGGCTGGATGTGTGACCATCACGACGCGCCGCTGGTGATGACGCGCGGCGAATGGCTGACGGCGAAATTGCTCGTGGCCGATGCGCGCGACGCCGTCCCCGGCCAGGTGACCGCCATCCGCATCGGCGCCGGCTGGAGCGAGGAACAGATCATCGAGTCAGCGAAGAGCGGCTGGTCGGGCTTTCGCCGCATCGTCACGCCGATGCCGATGGGTTTCCGTCGCATCCAGGATGGCGACACCATGACGATCGGCGGCGTCGACTGGCGCATCGTCACGGGATCGGGTCACAGCCCCGAACATGCCTGCCTGCTCAATGAACGCGATGGCTTGTTCCTGTCCGGCGATCAGGTGTTGCCGCGTATCAGTTCCAACATCTCGCTGGGCGTGACCGAGCCAGACAGTGACCCGCTCGGCGAGTGGCTCGCCTCGATCGCCAAGTTGAAGCAGCTGCCGCACGATCTGCTCGTACTGCCGGGGCATGGCGATCCGTTTTACGGATTGCATGCCAGGCTGGACGCGCTGGATTGTGAACATCGCCAGCGTCTCGACGAACTGGAAACCTTCCTCGCCGAGCCGCGCCGCGTGGTCGATTGTTTTGGCCGGCTGTTCCGCCGTGCAATCGGCCAGGACATGCTCGGCATGGCGACCGGTGAGGCGATGTCGCATCTGCGTCGTCTCGAGGTCGAGGGACGTGCGGTGCGGGAAATCAGCAATGGTGTTTGGTGGTTCCGCGCGCGCTAGCCCGTCGCTCACTCATTATGGGTAAGGGTTCGCTCAAATGGACGCGGCCGTTACTTGGCAGAATGGTACAGATACGACCAATGAATAGCACCATTTTGGTTCTATACCGGCGTAAATCTCCGGTTATATGTGTTGGTCGAGAAATGACGGAGGAACGGGGAAATGTCGGACATGCATGATCAAGACACGGCGGCCGGCCTGAGCAAGGCCACGGTCAATCGCCGTGTGCTAATGGGCGGCATGGCCGCGCTGACCGCCGCGAGCACGGTCGCGGCACCGGCGCTCGCCGCCGTTACCGGCCCCGACGTTCGTTCGCTTCGTGCGGCTTATGCGCTGCGCGGCGGCATGACGATCAACGGCTTCTTCGCGGCGCCGAAGGGCAAGGGCGATCTGGGCGTGGTGCTGGTGGTGCCAGCCAATGATGGCGAAGCGGTCGAAGAGATCGCGCTGCGTTATGCGCGCAACGGCTTCCTCGCCATTGCGCCCGATTTCGCCAAGGCGCAGGGCAAGGCAGCGGCAAGCGCGGCACGCGACACGAAGGTCGCCGAAGTGATGCGCGCCATGCCGGGCCTGAAGAAGCTCATGCAGGGCAACGGCCGGGTGACTGTCGTCGCAGCCTGATCCGCGGCGCTGCGGCGCCGTACCTGGTGGTTGAGCCGGCGCGGTGGATTCGGTCCCCCGCGCCGCTTTGCTCTGTGATCCCGGGCGCTTCCGCTCTTGACCCCCGAGTGGTGCCATGTTCCACTTATGTTCATACAGGCATGAGTCGAAAGGAACAGGCGATGGCTGCTGATCTGATCTTCTACACCAACCCGATGTCGCGCGGACGGATCATCCGCTGGATGCTGGAGGAAGCCGGCGCCCCTTATGAAACGGTGGTGCTCGATTACGCCTCGACGATGAAGCAGGAGCCCTATCTGTCGGTCAACCCGATGGGCAAGGTCCCGGCGATCGTCCACAGGGGTAAGTCGGTGACCGAGTGCGCGGCGATCTGCGCCTATCTCGCCGATGCCTTTCCCGAGGCCGGACTCGCGCCGCCGACCAGCGACCGCGCTGATTATTATCGCTGGCTGTTCTTTTGCTCCGGTCCACTGGAACAGGCGATTACCGACAAGAATCTCGGCGTGGAGCCCAATGAGCAGCAGCAGCGCATGGCAGGTTACGGCAATCTCGAACTGGTCATCGACGTGCTCGACAAGGCCGTGGCGACGCACCCCTATATTGCCGGCGACAGCTTCACCGCGGCCGATGTCTATGTCGGGTCGCAAGTCGCGTTCGGCCTGCAATTCGGCACGCTGCCCAAGCGCGCCGCCTTTGTCGCCTATGCCGAGCGCATTACCGCGCGCGATGCGTACAAGCGCGCCAACGATATCGACAATGCGCTGATGCCGGCGCCCGAGCCGGCCAGCGCGTGAACGTCTAGCGTCGCCCCGGCAACTCACGCATCACGGCATGGCGCCAGGCGTCGGTGCCGCTTGACCAGCCGGCGATCTCGTCGGTGGTGCGGGCGCAGCCACGGCACAGGCCGGACGCGGCGTCGATCTCGCAGATGTTGATGCACGGGCTGACCATGCGCTTCACCGGCACGAAGGTGATGAAACTGTCGTCCACGCAGGCAGGGCTCAGTCGGTCAGCCTGGCCGACAGGAATCCCGGCATCGGGCCGTTCCAACCGTCATCGGGACCATCGTCCTGCGGCGCGGGGTCGCGGCGCGGCGTGCGATCGTCGCGTGGCGGACGCGCCTCGCGGGCAGGGCGCTCCTCACGGACAGGACGTTCTTCGCGGGCGGGACGTTCGGCCCGCACAGGGCGTTCTTCACGGGCCGGGCGCTCTTCACGCGCAGGCCGTTCGGTGCGGGCGGGACGCTCCTCGCGGGGCGGTCGTGCTTCACGTGGCGGACGCGGCTCCCGCGCCGCCGGTGCTTCGACCGACGCTTCGGCCTTGGGCTTGCCACCACGGCTGCGACCACGGCCCTTTTCGGCGGGTGCGCCCTCGGGCATCTCGACGCCTTCATAGCGCTCGATCTTCAGCCCGGTCAGCTTCTCGATATTGGTGATGTTCTCGGCATCGTCGGGCGTGGCGAGCGTGAACGCCACGCCGGTTGCCCCCGCGCGGCCGGTGCGGCCAATGCGGTGGACATAATCGTCCGGATGCCAAGGCGCGTCGAAGTTGAACACATGGCTGACACCCTTGATGTCGAGCCCGCGCGCCGCCACGTCGGAGGCAACCAGAATGTTGACGTCGCCGGCCTTGAAGCGGTCGAGTTCGGCGATGCGCTGCGACTGTTCCATGTCGCCATGGATCTCGCTCGACCGGTAACCCGCACGCTGCAGCACCTTGTTGAGTTCGCGCACCGTGGTCTTGCGGTTCGAGAAGATGATCGCCGTCTTGACGTCCTCGAGTTCGAGCAGCTCCTGCAGCTTGTCGCGCTTCTTCGACGCGCTGACCGGGACCAGCCATTGCTTGATGTTGATGTTGGCCGTGGCGGGGCGCGCGACCTCGATCGTCTTGGGGTTGGACAGGAACTTGTCGGCCAGCTTCTTGATCGGCGGCGGCATCGTCGCCGAGAACAGCAGGGTCTGGCGCTGCTTTGGCAGCTTGGTGCAGATTTCCTCGATATCGGGGATGAACCCCATGTCGAGCATGCGGTCGGCCTCGTCGATCACCAGCATGGAACAGCCGGTCAGCAAGATCTTGCCGCGCCCGAACAGGTCCATCAGCCGGCCCGGCGTGGCGATCAGCACGTCGACGCCCTTTTCCAGCGCGGCGGTCTGGTCGCCCATCGACACGCCGCCGATCAGCAGCGCCATCGAAAGCTTGTGATACTTGCCGTATTTCTCGAAATTCTCGGCGACCTGCGCGGCCAGTTCGCGCGTCGGCTCGAGGATCAGCGAGCGCGGCATGCGGGCGCGGCTGCGGCCATGGGCGAGGATATCGATCATCGGCAGCACGAACGAGGCGGTCTTGCCCGTTCCGGTCTGCGCGATGCCGATGATGTCGCGCATCATCAGCACGCTGGGGATCGCGCTCGCCTGAATCGGAGTCGGCTCGGTATAGCCGGACTCGTTCACGGCTCTCATTAGTTCGTCTGATAGGCCGAGGTCGGCGAAGCTCATGCTGTTTCCGGAAAAAAACACCGCCGGCGAAGGCGCCGGACGGTACCCTGTGCGCTTGCGGATCGGCGTCGCTTTGTCAAGGTAAACGCGTGTTGGCGCCGCTCAGCGCTTCACGTGCAGTCGCTTGAACCCGGTGATCTCGCACGCGCTGCCCGAACGCGAGCGCAGCGTGTCGCGCTTTGCGCACAGCATCCCGTCGGCGGTGCGCTTGAGGTACAGGCCGGAATAGAAATCGAGTGCGGGGCAGTCGTCACCCAGGCGCGCGCGAAACCGCTCGCCCTCGGTGGTCAGCAGGTCGATGCTGTCCGCCGTCGTCACCACAGCGGCGCCCAGCGTGTCCATCGGCACGCATTTCGGGCCCTTCTTCTCGACCAGGCGCATGGGCTTGGGCAGCGGCAGCGGCATGGGCGGCGGTGCGTCGAGCCGCGGGATTCGGATCACGATACGCTGGTGGATCGTCAGTTGCGCCAGTGCGACGCCGTCGAGCGGTGCCGGCTCGCTCGCCATGGCGGCGGGAGCGAGGGCAAGAAGGATCAAAGCGAGGGGCGCGGGAATCGACATACGAACTGCCTGCGTTAACCGAAAGGGTTGAACGGTCGATGAATTGCCGGACTCTGCCCGGGCGTGATAGTCGGCACGGCATGACTCCCGCCCAGGCGAAAATGATCGATCAGGCCCGTACGCTTCTCGGCGACAAGGGTGTCATCACCGAAGCCGCCGACATCGCGCCCTGGACGACCGACTGGCGGGGCCGCTTCCACGGCACGACGCCGGCGATCCTCGCCCCCGACAGCACCCATCAGGTTGCGGAGATCGTCCGGCTCGCCGGCGAGCACGGTGTTGCGCTGGTTCCCCAGGGCGGCAACAGTTCGATGGTCGGCGGCGCGACGCCGCCTGCCGACGGTTCGGCGCTGATCCTGTCCCTCAGGCGCATGAACCGCGTCCGCCGCATTACGCCGGAGGAAGGCCTGGCGGTGGTCGAGGCCGGCATGATCCTCGCCCATCTCCACGACGCCGCGCTCGAACGCGGCATGCGTTTCCCGCTGACGCTGGGCGGCAAGGGCAGCGCGACGGTCGGCGGGCTGGTTTCGACCAATGCCGGCGGCACCCAGGTGCTGCGCTTCGGCACGATGCGCGCGCTGGTCGCAGGGATCGAGGCGGTGTTGCCCGACGGCGAAATTCATGACGGCCTCGCCCCGCTCAAGAAGGACAATCGCGGTTATGACCTGACGCAATTGCTGGTCGGCGCAGAAGGGACGCTGGGCGTGGTCACCGCCGCTGCGCTGCGCATCGTGCCGGCGATCGTCGCCCGCGCGGTCGCGTGGGTGGGGGTGGCGGATCCGGCGGCGGCGCTGGCGCTGCTGCGCCGGCTCGAGGCGGCGACCGATCGTATCGAGGGGTTCGAGATCATCCCGGCCGATTCGCTCCGCGCCGTGCTGAAGCACATTCCCGCGACGCGCGCGCCGCTTGCCGGCGAGCATCCCTGGCATGTTCTGATAGAGGCGACGATCGACAGGGAGGATGCCGAGCCACCCGCCGAGCTGATCGAACGGCTGCTCGCGCCCGCACTCGATGACGGCAGTATCCGCGATGCGGTGATCGCCGCGAGCGAGGCGCAGGCCGAGGCGTTCTGGCGCATCCGCGAATCGATCTCCGAATCGGAACGCGCCCAGGGCCCTGCCGCGCAGCACGACATATCGGTGCCGGTCGCCGCGATGCCGCGTTTCATGGTCGAGGCGGCGGCGGCGTGCGAGGCGCGTTTCCCCGGCACGCATGCCAGCGGCTTCGGCCATCTCGGCGACGGCAATGTCCATTTCCACGTCCGCGCGCCCGCCGGGGTCGACGCGGCGCGCTGGTATGTCGAGCAGGCGCCGGCCATTACGCGCTTCGTCGACGATCTGGTCGTCGCTATGGGCGGGTCGATCTCGGCCGAGCATGGCATCGGCCAGATGAAGCTCGCCGAACTACAACGCCTGTCCTCGCCGGCGCGGCTCGCCGCGTTGCGCGGCGTCAAGGCGGGGCTGGATCCGCAGGGACTGTTCAATCCCGGGAAACTCGTCGCGCTTGCGTAAAGCGTGGCCGGTCAATATGGCCAGCCGCCAACACGCGCGCCTGCGCGGTCGCTATATTCAACCGTTCTATCTGGAGAGTTTCGATGGCCAGCGCGCCGCAGTCCGCCCTTCCCCTGTTCTACAACGCGCTCGAGCCGCTTTCGAGCGAGGCGCATGCCGCGTTCAAGCTGCGCCCGGCCGATGCCGCGCCGTTCTTCGTCGGCCAGCACGCCATTCCGATCACCACCGACGAGTTCGTCTCGGCGCAGCGTCGCCTGCCGATCGTCTTCACCAGCGGTGACGATGCCATTCCGATCGCGCTGATGGGCCTCAACGAGGGCGTCAACGTGTTCGTCGGCGACGACGGCAAGCTGACCGACCAGAACGTCTATGTCCCGGCCTATGTCCGCCGCTACCCGTTCATGCTCGCCAAACTGCACCCGCAGGCGCAGGAAATGTCGCTGTGCTTCGATCCGACTGCCGACACGCTCGGCGCGTTCGACGAAGGCCAGCCGCTTTTCGACGGCACCGAGCCGAGCCAGACGACCAAGGATATCCTGAGCTTCAACGAGCAGTTCGAGCAGGCTGGCTCGCGTACCGCCAACTTCATGACCGAACTGCGCGAACTGGGTCTGCTGATGGATGGCGAGGTGACGATCCAGACCGAAACCCAGGAGCAGCCGTTCATCTATCGCGGCTTCCAGATCATCAATGAGGAGAAGCTGGGCGAACTGCGTGGCGATCAGCTGCGCAAGATCCACAAGTCGGGCATGCTCCCGCTGATCTATGCCCATCTGTTCTCGCTGTCGCTGATGCCCGATATCTTCAATCGCCAGATGGCGTTGGGCAAGGTGCCGACCCCGCAGCTGAGCGCCTGAAAAAGCAGCCGTTTCGGCCGGAAAGGCGGACATATCTGGCCCCTTGAAGTGCCGGAACGCGCGGCCTATATAGGTCTTGCGCGACGTCGTGTTCCCCCCTTTCGCGGGGTCGCGTGATACGCCTTCGGGTGTATCTCCTCCCTGAACCTTGGCCACCGCGTGCTTGCACGCGGTGGTTTTTTATGTGCTCAGCCTCGTCGCAGGCGGGGCTTTGCGAGTCATTCGGCGGCGAGCGACGCGAATCGATCGTCGCCGGGCGCCAGCGCCTCGTCGGTCAGTGCGTCGATCATCCTGCGCAGCAACATGGCGGTTGTCGGCAGGCCCTCGCCCGGCTGGTCGAGCGCTGCATCGAGGTAGAGCGAGCGGTCGAGTTCGATCTGGATGGCGTGGAAGTCGCCCGCGGGGTGGGCATGCCGGTCGAGGATGTGACCGCCTGCATAAGGCGTGTTGAGCGCGCTGGGGATTCCGGCTTGCGCGGTTACCGCTTCGAGGCAATGCACGAACCGCGCCGCCGCCGATCGCCCGAAGCGGTCGCCGAACACGATTCGCGGAAAGCCGCGCCCAAGTGGCGGCATCGAATGCAGGTCGAGCAGGATGGCGATCCCGTAGCGCGCCCTGGCGCGCTTCAACGCCGCGGCGACCGCAGCGTGATAGGGCCGGTAATCCTGCAGGATCCGCGCCGCGATCTCCTCTCCGTCGAACGGCCGTCGCCAGATCTCGCCCGCACCGGGCACCCGGCGCGGCACCAGCCCGAGCCCGCCGCGCAGTTTGGCCGAGGGGTGGGGCGCGGCATGTCGATCGGCACCCGAATCGATCCCCGGGTCGCGTTCATGCTCGGCGCGGTTGAGATCGATCCAGGCGCGCGCGCGGCGCTGCACCAGCATCGGTTCGTTGCGTCGTGCTGCCAGCGCCAGGGTATCGACATGCCGATCCTCGAGCGGCTTTAGTGCCACCAGCGGTACGCGCAGCGCCGCGCGCAAGGGCAAGGGATAGTCGCGCCCGGCATGTGGCACCGACAGCACGACCGGGCCGTCCGTCTCGTCCAGCGCGTAACCGTCGAAAGGCTGCCACTCCTGCTCCACGATCGTGAGCGTAGAAGGTGAAGCGGCTCGCCGCAATCGGCTGGAAAATGTTAAGGGCTTGTGGCTATTATCGTGCCTTGGATTTGGGCGCGGGGCCGTTGATGATCAGGATTTTGCTGGCCGAAGACGACCGGGTGATGCGTGAATATCTCACGCGCGCGCTTGAGCGTTCGGGTTATGCCGTCAGCGCCGTCGATCGCGGCACCGAGGCAATCCCCCTGCTCGAGACCGAGCATTTCGATCTGTTGCTGACCGATATCGTCATGCCCGAGATGGACGGCATCGAACTGGCGCAGCGCGCCGGCGAGATGGTGCCTGACTTGCGCGTGATGTTCATCACCGGCTTCGCCGCCGTCACGCTCAAGGCCGGCAAGACGATGCCCCAGGCACGCGTGCTGTCCAAGCCGTTCCACCTTCGCGATCTGGTGCTGGAGGTCGATCGACTGTTCGAGCGCGAGAATGTCAGCGGGTTGTAATCTCGCAGGCAAGCAATAACACCGTTACGCGGGTTGCGCGGCGAGAGAACCCCCGCTAAAGGCCCGCTTCCCCGTGGGCGTATAGCTCAGTGGTAGAGCACTGTGTTGACATCGCAGGGGTCGCAAGTTCAATCCTTGCTACGCCCACCATGACAAGCCTCGCCGGCACATGTCGGCGGGGCTTTTCTGTATCCGGCGCCCAGGCTCGATCGAATGGCCAGACTTCGACGGCGCCGCGACGAACGGCGTCTGCCACACCGGTTCGATCGCTTCCGCCAGATTCGCCGCGTCGATGATGGCGAAGGCCCACCCGCGCACAATCGCACGGATGGGCCCGTCGGGTTAGCTGGAGAAAATCAGGCGGCGAACTGGTTCATCGTGTTGTGCACGCCGCCTGCCTTCAAGGCGGCCTCGCCGGCGAAATAGCCCTTATGGTCGTCGCCGATGTCGCTGCCCGACATGTTCTGGTGCTTCACACAGGCGATACCCTCACGGATCTCCTTGCGCTGCACGCCCTTCACATAACCGAGCATGCCGGCGTCGCCGAAATACTCCCTGGCGAGGTTGTCGGTGCTGAGCGCCGCCGTGTGATAGGTCGGCAGGGTGATCAGGTGGTGGAAGATGCCGGCCCGCGCCGCCGCATCGCGCTGGAAGGTGCGGATGCGCTCGTCGGCCTCGTCGGCAAGCTCGGTGCCGTCATAGTCGACGCTCATCAGCCGCGCGCGGTCATAGGCGGAGACGTCCTTGCCGGCCGCTTCCCAGGCGTCGAACACCTGCTGACGGAAGTTCAGCGTCCAGTTGAACGACGGCGAGTTGTTGTAGACCAGCTTGGCGTTGGGGATCACCTCGCGGATGCGGTCGACCATCGAGGCGATCTGCTCGATATGCGGCTTCTCGGTCTCGATCCACAACAGGTCGGCGCCGTTCTGCAGCGAGGCGATGCAGTCCATCACGCAGCGGTCCGCACCGGTGCCTTCGCGGAACTGGAACAGGTTCGACGGCAGGCGCCTGGGCTTCATCAGCTTGCCGCCCCGGTTGATGATCACGTCGCCGTTGATCGTCGACAGGTCGGTGACCTCTTCGCAATCGAGGAAGCTGTTATACTGGTCGCCGAGATCGCCCGGCTCCTTGCTGACCGCGATCTGCTTGGTCAGGCCCGCGCCCAGCGAGTCGGTGCGCGTGACGATGATGCCGTCCTCGACGCCCAATTCCAGAAAGGCGTATCGGCAGGCGCGGACCTTCGCCAGGAAGTCCTCGTGCGGCACGGTGACCTTGCCGTCCTGGTGGCCGCACTGCTTCTCGTCGGACACCTGGTTCTCGATCTGCAGCGCACAGGCGCCGGCCTCGATCATCTTCCTGGCGAGCAGATACGTCGCCTCGGCATTGCCGAAGCCGGCATCGATATCGGCGATGATCGGCACGACATGCGTTTCGTAATTGTCGATCGCCTGGGTCAGGCGCTGCACCTCGATGTCGTTGCCCGCGTCACGTGCGGCGTCGAGTTCACGGAACATCATGCCCAGCTCGCGCGCATCGGCTTGGCGCAGGAAGGTGTAGAGTTCCTCGATCAGTGCCGGCACCGACGTCTTCTCGTGCATCGACTGATCGGGCAGCGGCCCGAAATCGGAGCGCAGCGCGGCGATCATCCAGCCCGACAGATAGAGGTAGCGTCCCTTGGTCGTGCCGAAATGCTTCTTGATGCTGATCATCTTCTGCTGGCCGATGAAACCGTGCCAGCAGCCGAGCGACTGGGTGTAATTCGCGGGATCGGCATCATAGGCCGCCATGTCGCGGCGCATGATCGCCGCGGTATAGCGCGCGATGTCGAGCCCGGTCTGGAACCTGTTCTGCAAGCGCATGCGCGCGACCGACTCGGGGTCGATCCCGTCCCAGGTGCCGCCATAACTGGCAACGAGCTTGGCGGTCTGATTCTTGTAGTCCTGATATGTCATGATTGGTCCCGTGATGCGTAGAGTTCGGGAGAAATGCCCGCCGGCGCGACACCGCACCGACGGGCACCTTTCCTCCCCAGGAAAGCAGCTCAGCTCAGGCGGCCGAGGCGATGATAGAGATTGGAGAATTTGGCCGAGCGCGGCTCGTCGGCGATCTTGCGCACATAGTCGCCGACCGCTTCCTTCAGCAGGGAGAAGTCTTCCGTCGAGAAGACGGCGCGGCTGCGGGCGGGTTCGGTCTGCATTGATATGTCCTTCCGTGCGTCGATTGAGTGTGTGGTAATCGACAAAAGCACAGGAAGGTAAGCGGCATCGGCTCCAAAACGTGTCGTGGCGTCGGTCGGCGCCAGTCTCGCGGAGTGCGATTGTAAATAATTTACAAAACAAACGGCGGGGCGGCATCCATGCGGAGCCGGTGCGTTATTCCTGCTCGCGGGCTGCGGCGCGCAGGCGGTTTTCGCGCTCGGCCAGTTCCTCGTAGCGACACAACGGTGCGGCCGCGCCGCGCGCTACGGCGAGCGCCTGATCGATATCCGCCAGCAGATCGTCGACATGTTCGAGGCCGATCGACAGGCGCAGCAGCTGGTCGCTGATCCCCGCCGCGCGGCGCCCGTCCGCACCCATATCGGCATGGGTCATCGTCGCGGGATGCGCGACCAGGCTCTCCACGCCGCCGAGCGATTCTGCGAGCGTCAGCACGCGCACGCCCTCGCAGAAGCGACGGATCGCCTCGATGCCGCCGTCGAGTTCGAAGCTCAGCATTGCGCCGAAGCCACGTTGCTGGCGTACGGCCAGCGCATGGCCTGGATGATCCGTCAGGCCGGGATAATGCACGGCGGTAACCTGCGGCTGGCGCTCCAAGAAGGCTGCGATGGCACCCGCCGTCGCCTGCTGACGCTCGATTCGCGCGTACAGCGTGCGCAGCCCGCGCAGCGTCAACCATGCATCGAACGGCGCGCCCGTCGTGCCGACCACGTTGCTCCAGGCGCGCAGGGCATCGGCGTCCTCGGCGCGCGCCGCGATCACCGCGCCCCCGATCACGTCGGAATGGCCGTTGAGGAACTTGGTCGTCGAATGGACGACATAATCCGCGCCGAGCGCGATCGGGCGCTGCAAGGCTGGCGAGAGGAAGGTATTGTCGACCGCCGTCGCGGCGCCGGCGGCGCGGGCGCGCCGTGCGATATCGTCGATGTCGACGATTCGCATCAGCGGGTTGCTCGGCGTCTCGACCATTACCAGCGCCGCGCCGCCGGCCAGCGCCGCGTCGAGCGCCGCCGCGTCGCCGAGGTCGACCACGGTCAGCGCGAACTGCCCCTTGGCGGCGCGCGCCTTCAGCAACCGCAATGTACCGCCGTAACAGTCATGCGGCGCGATCACCCGGTCGCCGGGGTCGAGCTGGCCGAGCAGCAGGTCGATCGCCGCCATGCCCGAGGCGGTGACGACCGTGCCCACACCGCCCTCGAGCGCGGCCAATGCCTCGCCCAGCATGTCGCGATTGGGGTTGCCGGCGCGGCCATAATCATAGCGCCTCGGCTGCTCGTAACCGGCGAAACTATAGGTGCTCGACAGATGCAGCGGTGGCGACACCGCGCCGAACGCCGCGTCGCTCGCCACGCCATGCGTCGCCGCGATCGTCTCGGGCTTGCGCGGTGCGGTCATGTCATTCCCCTTCGCTGTAGTCCGCGCTCGTCGTGCCGCGATCCCGGCCCATCTCTGCGCGCCTGCCGGCACTACGCGCCTTGAGCAGGTCGTGGCGCGAAAGGATTCCTACTACCCGCCGCGTGTCGGCGTCCACGATCGGAATCCGACCGATCCCCGTGTCGACCATCAGGTCGGCGACCTCGCCGATCGGCGAATGCGGATAGGCGAAGGGCTGCGATGCATCGGACAGCGCCTCCGCCAGCGAGGTGCGGTCGCGATCGCCCTCGACCTGCCAGCGCAGCGCGTCGGAACGCGATACCAGCGCCAGCAGCCGTCCGTCCTGGTCCACGACGGGATAGCTGCGATGCGTGGCGCGCTCGCCGAAGAATTCGACCGCGGCGCTGATCGACATGTCCCCCGGCAGCGTGTCGGGATCGCCGGTCATCACCTGCGCCGCCTGGAGGAAGTCGAGCGGATCGACGGTATATTCCTGCAGCACATGGCGGCCACGCCGGGCGATCTTCTCGGTCAGGATCGAGCGCCGCATGATCAGCACGCTGACCGCATAGGCGCCGGCCGAGGCCGCGATGGTCGAGGGCAGGGCGTCGAAATGCCCGGTCAGCTCGACCACGAAGATCGCGCCGGTCAGCGGCGCGCGCATCGCCCCGCTCATGATCCCGGCCATGCCGATCAGTGCCCAGAAGCCGATCGACCCGGGCAAGAAATGCCCGACCAGCGCACCGAGCGCACCGCCGAGGATCAGCAACGGCGCCAGCACGCCGCCCGAGGTGCCCGATCCCAGCGCGACCAGCCACACCACCGCCTTGACCACCAGCAGCGCCAGCACGACGCGTGCCACCAGCGTGCCGTCGAGCAGGGCCTGGATGTTCGAATATCCCGCGCCGAGCACATGCGCGTCGATCAGCCCGCCAAGGCCGACCACCACGCCGCCGATCGCCGGCCACCACATCCAGTGCACCGGCAGGCGGTGGAACAGGTCCTCGACCCGGTAGAGCAGCGACGACAGCAACGCCGCTTCGAGCCCCAGCAATATGCCGAGCCCGAGCGCGATGCCGCCGGTCTGCCACCACACTGGCATGGCCGCCGCGGCGAAAGGAAAGAGTGGCCCGGCGCCGAGCAGGAACGGTCGCACGCCGAGCGACACCAGCACTGCCACCACCACCGGCACGAAACTGCGCGGTTTCCATTCGAACAGCAGCACCTCGATCGCCAGCAGCACCGCGGCCAGCGGCGTGCCGAAAATGCCGGTCATGCCCGCCGCCGCGCCGGCCACCAGCAACGTCTTGCGCTCGGCGGCGCTCAGCCGGAAGCATTGCGCGAACAAGGATCCGATCGCGCCGCCGGTCATGATGATCGGCCCTTCCGCGCCGAACGGACCACCGCTGCCGATCGAAATCGCCGACGACAGCGGCTTGAGGATCGCGACCTTCAGCGACAGCCTGCTCTCGCCGTACAGGATCGCCTCGATCGCCTCGGGAATGCCATGGCCCTTGATCTTGTCCGATCCGAACCGCGCCATCAGCCCGATCATCACGCTGCCGATCACCGGAATGGCGACCACCGCCAGGCCGAGATGCGCGTCGACCGGGTCGACCCTGGCGATCGACAGCCGGCCGAACCAGAACAGGTTTGTCGCGATCGCAATCAGTTCGAGCAGCACCCACGCCCCGCACGCCGCGCCCGCGCCGATCACCACCGCGGCTGCGGTGAGCATCATCATCCGCCAGTCCGCGCTATGATCGCGCAACTGGTGGGAATGGGTCGTCGTGCTAGGTGATGTGGTCATGGGAACTCGCCAGGAGGGTTGGCGGCCGGCTATATCGCAATGCGACATAGTTCAATTGTGGGAAGGAATGAAATGTCGAGCGAGGGCCAACTGGACGATGGGGAATATGCCGCGCTGGCAGATTTCCGCCACGCCTTGCGTGCGTTCCAGGCGTTCAGCGAGGGCCGCGTCGCCGAATACGGCCTGACGCCGCAACAGCACCAGGCGCTGCTCGCCATTCGCGGCGCGCGCCCTGCCGGCGTCACCATCGGCTATCTCGCCGAGCGCTTGATCCTGAAACCGCACAGCGCCTCGGGGCTGGTGGTCAGGCTCGAGGGGCTGGGTCTGGTCGTGCGGCGCTCGTCGCCCGCCGACGGCCGGCTGGCGCTGGTCGAGCTGACCCCGCGCGCCACCGCGCTGCTGGAGAAATTGTCAGTCATCCACCGCGACGAGATCCTCCGGCTCAAACCACTTCTGTCGACCCTGCTCGACACCCTGGCCTGATCGGCTTAGCCACGGCCCGGGCATCGCGCGAAGGAAGCTGATCAGCGGGCGTGCCGCGACATTTTCTTGCCACGCCGATACAGGATGGCGGCTTGCCCCGATGACGGCCGGGCGCCATGGATCGTGGCGCAGGAGCCCGACGCATGACCAGCTATCCGTTCCAGATGATCGACGTGTTCGGCGAGGGCGCCTTTGCCGGCAATCCGCTCGCGGTGATCACCACGCCGCACGATCTCGACCTGGAAACGATGCAGCGCATCACGCGCTGGCTGAACCTGTCCGAAACGACCTTCCTGCTTCCGCCGACCGATCCCGCCGCCGATTACCGCGTGCGCATCTTCACGCTCGATCGCGAACTGCCCTTTGCCGGGCACCCGACGCTCGGCACCTGTCACGCCTGGCTCGCGGCGGGCGGCGTGCCGCGGGACGGCAACATGGTGGTGCAGCAATGCGGCGCCGGCCTCGTGCGCGTGCGCCGCGATGGCGAGAGCCTCGCCTTCGCCGCGCCGCCAATGATCCGTTCCGGCCCGATCGATGATGAGAAGCGCGGGGAGATCGCCGCGATCCTCGGGATCGCGGTTTCGGATATCGTCGATGCGGCCTGGGTCGATAACGGCCCCGGTTGGGTCGCCGTGCTGCTCGGCTCGGCCGAGGCGGTGCTCGCGGTCGAGGCTGCGCGTCATCACCCGGCACGCGTCGAGATTGGTGTCGTCGGTTTCTATGCCGAGGGTAGCGCAGAGGCCTATGAAATCCGCTCGTTGTTCAGCGATTCGTTCGGGGCGCTGATCGAGGACCCGGTGACCGGCAGCCTCAACGCCTCGGTTGCACAATGGCTGCTCGGCACCGACCGCGTCGCCGCACCCTATACTGCGGCCCAAGGCACGCGGCTGGGTCGCCGCGGCCGCATCCATGTCGATCGGGACGCCGAAGATCAGGTGTGGATCGGGGGCAATACGGCGACGATGTTTTCGGGTGTCGTGGAGATCTGATCAGGTCAGGAAAGCGGCTGCCGCGACGGTACCCCAGATCAGCACGGACAAGGCAGCGACTATAACAAGGCCGCTGCCCGGCGGCAGGCGTTTTTCCTGTCGTCGGGCGGGCAGCGGCGCGCCCCTCAGGGACAAGGTCTTCATCTCGTGCTCCTTGCGGAAGCGGCGACTATTGTCGTTGTACCGGAACACCCTTTGCCAACTATAAACCAATATTATCGATTTTGGTTCAATGCCCCTGCCTGCCGCCCCTGCTTGCCGATCGTCCGGCGTCCGGCTAGAGGCGGCGGCGAGACGGGTTCCCGGAGACGGGATCCAAGGGAAAGCGGTGCGCGGGATCACTCCCGCAAAGCCGCTGCTGCCCCCGCAACTGTAACCGGATAGCCGGCGCCTCATTCAAGCCACTGGGTCTCAAGCCTGGGAAGGCGAGGTGCATCAGGCCGTGACCCGGGAGCCAGGAAACCTGCCTGTCCCACGTCGATCCACTGCGCGGGCGGGGTGCACCGGGCGGACGAGGGGATTCCTTCGAGCGAGCGACATAACCGGGCCGCGTGGCCGGGTGTCGCGCTGTTGCGTCATTCGGCGACGAGGTCCCTCGCACAGGGACGTTACCGATGACCATTTTCAGAACCGCACTCTTCACCACCGCCGCGCTGTTCGCGGCGCCGGCCTTCGCCCAGACCACAACATCTGCAGATGACGCCGGCGATATCGTGATCGCCGACCAGCGCATCGCGCCCGACATCATCGTTGCCGCCGGCGTGCCGCAATATGCCCGCGAGGTCGGCCAGGCGGTCACCGTCATCGACCGCGCGACGATCGAACAACGCCAGACCGTGTCGATCGCCGACCTGCTGGCCACCACACCGGGTGTGACCGTGTCGCGCAACGGCCCGCTCGGCGGCTTCACCGCGCTCCGCATCCGCGGCGCGGAGGGCGAGCAGACGTTGACCATCGTCGACGGCGTGCGCGTCAACGATCCGTCCGCGCCGGGCGGCGGGTTCGACTTCGCCAATCTGCTCGCGGGTTCGGTCGACCGCGTCGAAATCCTGCGCGGCCCCAATTCGGTGCCCTGGGGCAGTCAGGCGCTGGGCGGCGTCGTCAACATCGTCACCGCCGCGCCGGGCTGGGGCGTGCAGGGCCGCGGCAGCGTCGAATATGGTGAGCATAACAGCGTGTTCGCCAATGCCGCGATATCGGGCGCGAACGACCGTTTCTCTGGCGCATTGACCGCCGGTTATCTCCGCACCGACGGCATCTCGGTCGCGGCCAACGGCACCGAGCCCGACGGCTATCGCCAATATGGCGCGACCGGCCGGGTCGGCATCAACATCACTCGGGACATCGGCATCGATCTGCGCGCTTATTACGCGCACAGCCGGGTCTCGCTCGATGGTTTTCCGCCGCCCAATTACACGCTGGCCGACGATGCGGAATATTCGACCACGCAGGAGCTCTATGGCTATGCTGGCGTGCACGCCAATTTCCTCGATGATCACTTCAAGAATCGCGTCGCCTTCACCATCGCCGACATTAACCGCGACAATTTCGATTCTCCCGCCAGCACCGCGCCGAGTTTCCTCGGCCGCGGGCGCAGCCAGCGTTACGAATATCAGGGCGATTTCCAGGTCATCGACGAGGTCCGCCTCGTCGCGGGTGCGGAGCATGAGGACACGCGCTTCTTCGACGGCGCGAAAACCTATCGTGCCGGGGTGACGAGTTTCTACGGCGAAGCGATCGTCAATCCGATCCGCCAGCTTACCATCACCGGCGGCATCCGTCATGATCAGCACAAGGCTTATGGCGGCCACACCACGTTCGGCGCCGATGCCGCGCTGGCGCTCGACGAAGGCACCACCGTCCGCGCCAGCTATGGCGAGGGTTTCAAGGCGCCGACGCTCTACCAGCTGTACACGCCCTTTTACGGCTTCGCGACGCTCAAGCCCGAAACCGCGCGTAATTACGATGTCGGCGTGTCGCAGAGCTTTCTCGGTGGCAAGGGCAATGTCGGCGTGACCTATTTCCACCGCGACACCACCAACCAGATCGATTTCGATCTCGGGCCGTTCGCCTATCGCAACATCGATCGCACGCGTGCCAATGGGGTCGAGGCCGAGCTGACGTTGCGGCCGATCAACGAGCTGACCTTCACCGCCAATTACAGCTACATCCATGCGGAGAATCTCAGCGTGGGTTTTGTCGGCAAGGATCTCGCCCGGCGCCCGCGCCAGACGGTCAACGTCTCGCTCGACTACAAGCTGCCCTTCGGCCTGTCGCTCGGCGGCACGATCAGCCATGTCGGCGACAGCTTCGACAATGCCGCCAACACGGTGCGGCTCGACGGCTATGTGCTAGCCGGCGTGCGCGCCGAAATGCCGCTCGGCGAACATTTCGCCGTCTATGGGCGGGTCGATAACCTGTTCAACGAGCGCTACCAGACCGTGTCGGGCTATGGCACGCTCGGCCGTGCCGCTTATGGCGGCGTGCGCGTGAAGCTCTAGACCCGATGAAACTGGCGATCCCGTTGCTGTTCCTGACGCTCGCCGGCTGCACCCAGCCGGCGGCGCCGGGTGGTGGCGGGATCGTCTCCACCAACCCCTGCGCCGACGCGATGCTGGTCGAGCTCGTCCCGCCCGCCCGCATCGCCGCGATCAGCCATTATTCGGTCGAGGCCGAGGCCAGCTCGCTGCCGCTGTCCGTCGCCCGCCGCTTCGCCACCACCGCCGGCACCGCCGAGGAGGTGATCGGCCTGCATCCCGATCTGGTGGTGACGTCGAGCTTCACCCCGCCGGCGACACTGGCGGCGTACCGGCGTGCGGGGCTGAAGGTGCTGACGCTGGATTCCCCCACCACCGTTGCGGCAAGCGAGGCACAGATCCGCACGCTAGCGGCGGCGCTCGGCGTGCAAGGACAGGGCGAGGCGATGGTGGCACGGATCGAGAGGGCTGCGGCAAACGCTGAGCCATGCGCAAAACTCCCTCTCCCGTTGGGAGAGGGAAGGGGCCCATCGCGCAGCGATGGGAAGGGTGAGGGCAGGGCGGCGAATACAACTGCTACCATTGCAACTGTCGACCCTAACCCTTCCGGCGCTACGCGCCTCCCTCCCGCATCGGGTCAGCCATTCCCCCGGAATGGCTTAAACAGCACGGGGTGCTGTTTACCCGATGCGCCCAAAGGGAGAGGGACCATGGCTTGCCCCTCCGCCCTCCTGTTCATCGCCGGAGACCTCGCCAACGGCACCGGCACGCTGCTCGACGAATTGCTCACCCGCGCCGGCTTCCGCAACGCCGCCGCGGATTACGGGCTGCGCTTCACCGGCGGTCTGCCGATCGAAACCATCGCCGCGCGGCCACCCCGCGTCATCCTCGCGCCCGACGCGTCACGCACCGCTATCCTGCGCAGCCGCGTCCTCGCGCGCACGGGCGCCACCGTCACCGAGGCGAACTTCCCGCGCCGCCTGGTCAATTGCGGCGGCCCCGCGATCGTCCCCGCGCTCCGGCGCCTCAGCGACATCCGCCGGAGCCTCGGCGCATGACCCGCCGCCTCGCCCTGCTCGCCGCGCTGGTGATCGCGGCCTTCCTGATGTCGCTGATCGCCGGCAAATACTGGATTCCGCCCGCCATCTGGTTCTCGCCCGACCCGCGCTGGGCGATCGTCACCGAGCTGCGCCTCCCCCGCGCCATCCTCGGCCTCACACTCGGCGCCGGACTCGGCCTGTCGGGCGCGGTGCTGCAGGGTTATCTGCGCAACCCGCTCGCCGACCCCGCTGTGGTCGGCGTCTCGTCGAGCGCCGCGCTCGGCGCGGTCGCGGCGATCGTGCTCGGTATCGGCGGCGGCACGCTCGGCATCTTCGCCTGCGCGATGATCGCCGCCGCCGGCTCGATGGCGCTGCTCGCGGCGCTGACCTGGCGCGCGCAGAACAGCGTGCAGTTCATCCTTGCCGGCACCGTGCTCGCCAGCCTGTCGGGCGCGCTCACCGCCTTCCTCATCTCGCTCGCCCCCAACCCCTATGCCGTGGCCGAAGCGATCGACTGGCTAATGGGCGCGCTGACCGATCGCAGCATCGACGACGTCCGCCTCGCCGTGCCGTTCATCGCCGCGGGGAGCATCCTGCTGCTGCTCACCGGCCGCGCACTCGATGCCCTCACGCTGGGCGAGGCCGCCGCCCGCTCGCTCGGCGTCAGGCTCGGCCGCGTTCAGGCGCTGATCGTGCTCGGCACCGGCCTGACCATCGGCGCGAGCGTCGCGGTGACCGGCGTGGTCGGCTTCGTCGGCCTCGTCGTGCCGCATCTGCTGCGCCCGATCTTCGGCCACCGCCCCTCCGCGCTGCTGCTGCCCAGCGCGCTTGGGGGCGCGGCGCTGGTGCTGGTCGCCGACAGCCTGTGCCGCCTCGCCCCCGGCGCCGGCGAGGTCCGCCTCGGCGTCGCGATGGCGCTGATCGGCGCGCCCTTCTTCCTCGTGCTGTTGCTCAGGGGCGGGGGCCGGTCATGGAACTGAGGATCGAAGCGGCCAGCGTCTCACTCGGCGGGCGGCAGGTGCTCGACACCATCTCGGCCGACCTGACGCCCGGCCGCATCACCGCGATCCTCGGCCCCAATGGCGCCGGCAAGTCGAGCCTGATAAAGGCGATGGCCGGCCTGATCGTGCCCTGGGGCGGCACCGTCACCCTCGATGGCCGCGACGTCGCGCAGATCGAGCCGCGCGACCGTGCCCGCCTCATCGGCTATCTCCCCCAGGATGGTGCCGCCGCCTGGAATATCAGCGCCGCCGAACTCGTTGCGCTCGGCCGACTGCCGCATCGCTCGCCTTTCGCCGGCCCTTCGGCGGAGGACGACGCAGCGGTGATCCGGGCACTGGCAGCAACCGAGACGACCCATTTCGCCGCCCGTCCGGTGGGCGAACTGTCTGGTGGCGAACGCGCCCGTGTGCTGCTCGCCCGTGTCCTCGCCGGCGAACCCCGCTGGCTGCTCGCCGACGAGCCCCTCGCCAGTCTCGACCCCGCGCACCAGCTCGACATCCTCGACCGCCTGCGCGGCGTGGCACAGGCCGGGGCAGGGGTGGTGATCGTGCTCCACGATCTCGGCCATGCGGCGAGCGTGGCGGACGACGTGCTGCTGCTGAAGGACGGCAAGGTCGCCGCCTTCGGGCCCGTGGCCGAGGTGCTCACCGAGCAGCGGGTTGCGGAGGTCTTCGAGGTGAAGGTGTGTTGGGTCCACACGGGCGAGGGCCGGATGCTGGTGCCGGTGGGAAGAATCTAGCCGCCGAAAACTGCTTCCACCCCGGCGCAGGCCGGGGCCCAGTTGGAAAGGCGGAAATAATGACACGAGACGATCATCATCATCATTTGGCTTCCCCAACTGGGCCCCGGCCTGCGCCGGGGTGGCAATGAGGATTGGCTAAAGCGCAACCACACGCCCCGCCGCCGCGCTCAGCAACCCGGCCTCCAGCACCTCCGTCACCGCGATCGCCTCGCTTGCCGGCTCCGGGTTCGGCGCCTCGCCACGGATCGACGCCGCCGGAGCGGCCCAGAACAACCGACAATCGCCGCGCTCATGCGCGACCGGTACCGCAGCTATGCCATCGCCGCGCCTCAACACCTCACCCGATCCCCACCACCACCTCGCGCAGCCATCCCGTCACCGCCTCGATCCGCGGTGTCGCGTGCGTGTCCTCATGCGTCACCAGCCAGAACGTCCGTCCCAGCGCCACCGCGCCCGGCAGCACCGCGACTAGCCGCGCATCGCGCCGCGCGATGAAGTCGGGCAGGATGCCGATCCCCGCCCCGGTGCGGATCATCGCATGCTGCACGTTGATGCTGGTGCTGCGCGCCCGCGCCACCAGCCCGTCATGGATCTCGGTGAGATAGTCGAGCTCCACCGCATGGATATGCTCGGGCACGTAACCGATCAGGGCATGCTCCCCCAGCGCCGCCGCATCGACCGGCACCCCATGCGTGTCGAGATAATCCTGCGTCGCATAGAGTTGCAGCCGGTAATCGGCCAACCGCGCCGCGCGCAGATGGCGGTTGCGCGGCCGGGCGAGCATCACCGCGATATCCGCCTCGCGCTTCGACGGGTTGAGAAAGCCCGAGGCGGTGATCAGGTCGAGCCGCAGTTGCGGATGCGCCGCGCGGAACCGCGCTACGCCCGGCGCCACGACATGCGTCGCCAGCCCCTCGGCGAGGCTCAGCCGGACCTGGCCGACCAGGCCCGCGCGCGCGCCGCTGCCCTCGCTCGCCGCGAGCACCGCCGCCTCGATCGTCTCGGCATGCAGCAACAGCGCCTGGCCCGTTTCGCTGAGCCGCCGCTCGCCGCCGATCGTCTCGAACAACGGCGCGCCCAGCGCTTCGCCGAGCCGCGCCAGCCGCCGCCCCACCGTGGTCACGTCCACGCCGAGCAGCCGCGCCGCCGGCGCCAGCCGCTGCGCCCGCGCCACCGCGAGGAAGATTCGCAGGTCGTCCCAGTTGCGTACCTGCATGTGTTCGCCGCTCCCCCTGCAAAAATGCATATACTAGCCGCAAAGATGATGGGTTGAATGCACAAATGCGTGGTGAGATAGGGGCGCCGATCAATTCCCCGGCCAAATATCCTGGAGCTGCGTCATGCGTATCATCGACCATCACATCATCGACCATGCCGCCGGCGCCGCTGGGCGGACCGGCGACGTGTTCAATCCCAACACGGGTCAGGTCCAGGCGAAGGTCAATCTCGGCACGCAGGTCGAACTCGACGCCGCCATCGCCGCCGCGCAAAAGGCGCAGCCCGGCTGGGCCGCGACCAACCCGCAGCGCCGCGCCCGGGTGATGTTCAACTTCAAGGCGCTGGTCGAGAAGAACATGGACGAGCTCGCCGAGCTGCTCTCGTCCGAACACGGCAAGGTCATCGCGGATTCGAAGGGCGACATCCAGCGCGGCCTCGAGGTGATCGAGTTCTGCTGCGGCATCCCGCATGTGCTGAAGGGCGAGTACACCCAGGGCGCTGGCCCCGGCATCGACGTCTATTCGATGCGCCAGCCGCTCGGCATCGGTGCGGGCATCACCCCCTTCAACTTCCCGGCGATGATCCCGCTGTGGATGTCGGGCGTCGCCATCGCCACCGGCAACGCCTTCATCCTCAAGCCCAGCGAGCGCGACCCGTCGGTGCCGGTGCGCCTCGCCGAACTGTTCCGCGAGGCGGGTCTCCCCGAGGGAATTCTCCAGGTCGTCCACGGCGACAAGGAAATGGTCGACGCGATCCTCGATCATCCCGCGATCAGCGCCGTCAGCTTCGTCGGCTCGTCCGATATCGCGCACTATGTCTATTCGCGCGGCGTCGCGGCGGGCAAGCGCGTCCAGGCGATGGGCGGGGCCAAGAACCACGGCATCGTCATGCCCGATGCCGATCTCGACCAGGTCGTCGCCGATCTGTCGGGTGCGGCGTTCGGTTCGGCCGGCGAGCGTTGCATGGCGCTCCCCGTGGTCGTGCCGGTCGGCGAAAAGACCGCCGTCGCGCTGCGCGAGAAGCTGATCCCGGCAATCGCCGCGCTGCGCGTCGGCATCTCGACCGACAACGAGGCGCATTACGGCCCGGTGGTCAACGCCGCGCACAAGCAGCGCGTCGAGAACTGGATCCAGACCGGCGTCGACGAGGGCGCCGAGCTGGTCGTCGACGGCCGCGGCTTCAAGCTCCAGGGTCATGAAGAAGGCTTCTTCATCGGCCCGAGCCTGTTCGATCACGTCACCACCGACATGCAGTCCTACAAGGAAGAGATTTTCGGCCCCGTGCTGCAGATGGTTCGCGCGAAGGACTTCGAGGAGGCGCTGCGCCTGCCGAGCGAGCATCAATACGGCAATGGTGTCGCGATCTTCACCCGCAACGGCCACGCCGCGCGCGAATTCGCCGCGCGCGTCAATGTCGGCATGGTCGGCATCAACGTGCCGATCCCGGTGCCGGTCGCCTATCACACCTTCGGCGGCTGGAAGCGCTCGGCCTTCGGCGACACCAACCAGCACGGCATGGAGGGTGTGAAGTTCTGGACCAAGGTCAAGACGGTGACGCAGCGCTGGCCCGACGGCGGTGTCGCTGGCCTTGGGGGCGACGCCGCCAACGCCTTCGTCATCCCGACCATGGGGTGATGCCTTCTAATACCTCCCCGGCACGGGGAGGGGGACCAGCG
>JAZJXZ010000005.1:0-25475 GCA_040390605.1 Pseudomonadota bacterium | reverse complement strand
GGGGGAGTGCCCCAAGCGCTGCGTTCGCGGCCTGCCCCCTCCACCACGCCGCTCCGCGTCGCGGTCCCCCTCCCCGTGCCGGGGAGGAATGGTTCTGGGAGATTGCCGTTGATCCTCGCCGCCGCGCCCCTCCGTTTCAGCGAAGAACAGACGGCGGACTCGCGCGACCCTGATTCAATCCCTCGGCGAGACAGCGCATGACTAACCCCATGCGCCCGATCACCCTTCCGACCACGCGCCGCGACCCTCAGGAATTCCCTGCCGGCACGGCACAAAAATTTCGAAATTCCCTGCCAAATTCCCTGCCAGCCACCCGGCGGCAGGGAATTCGACGCTTGCCCGGCTCAGGCCCCTTCGGTCGCAACCTCGCCGCGCTCGGCGCCGCCGATCCAGGGCTGGGCCGCCTGCTCGAACTTCTCATGGTAACGCGGATGCTCCGTGCCCATCAGCCGGTCCCAATAGGTGAAGTAGAGGCCGAAATTGTAGCGCCCCTCGCTATGGTGCAGGTCGTGGTGCGTGGTGGTGGTCAGCCAGCCCGTCCAGCGCGAGCGGGTGAAACCGGGCCAGGCCAGTTCATGCCCGCTATGCCCGATCGCGTTGCGCGCGATCTGGTGGCCCATGAACACGAAGATCGCCAGCGGATAGATCGGCGAGATCCACGAAATGCCGAACAGAAGTACCGGCACATAGAGCGACTCGAACGCCGACTCGATCGGCGCGAAGGCATAGGATGCCCAGCTCGTCGGCGTGCGCGACTTGTGATGCGCGGCGTGCGCCTTGAGGAACAGCGCCTTGAGGTGCAACCCGCGGTGCATCCAGTAGAACCAGGCGTCGTGCAGCACGACCATCGCGGCGACCTGCGCGGCGAGCACTGCGGGGTTGATCCCCGAGCCGTGGTGCATCGCGATCACGCCGCCCCTGATGCCGGCAAAGGTCAGCAGCCCGACCACCGCGAACACCGCGACGGTCTGCACCGACAGCAGGAATTCGCGCCGCCGGTCGGCGAAGGTCGCGGTCCGCTTCTGGATGCGGCGCGGCGCGGTCCAGCGCCGCAGCGCCCAATAGGTCACCGCCACGCCGGCCGCACCGATCAGGTAACGCACCATCTCTTGCTCGAAGCCGTGCAGCCAGTGCACCGCGAAACTGGACAGGGTGTCGAACATCAGGCGGCTCCGTCGGGAAGGGCTGTCCCGTCGGTTGCTAGGCCATCGTTTGCCCGCTGGCTGCGCGGCCCCGCAAAAACACGATCGATTTCGGAATCGATCGGCATTTTTCGGATTCCGACGATCGCCGCACGGCGATATTCACTTGGGCTCTGCCCGGTGCCCTCGCGGAACGCGCGGTTGAACGGGGCCAGCGACCCGTATCCCAGGTCCATCGCGATGGTCAGCACCGGCAGGTCGACCTTGGCCGGATCGGCCAGCCACGCCTTGGCATCGGCGATGCGGTGATGGTTCAGGAACGCCGAGAAATTGCGGTAGCCGAGCCGCTGGTTGATCAGGCTACGCAGCCGGTGCTCGGGCACGCCCAGCCGCTCGGCCAGGCCGCCGATCGTCAGTCCGGGTTCGCGGTGCACGGCCGCTGCCATCGCCTCGCTGACCCGCGCGTTGAGCACATGCTCGGCCGGGCTCAGGCTCGGCATCGGTACGGGGCGATCGGGGTCGAACAGCAGGTCGGGGTCGCTCTGCAGCAGCGCGACGCCCATCGCGCTGGTCGCGAAGAGGATGGCGAGCGCCTGGCCGACCGCCAGGGCGCTGCCCACGTGGAAGCCGAAAACCATCTCGAGTGCGACGACGACGAAGGCCAGTACGCCGACCACCACCACGAAGCCGACGCGCAGCCGGCGGCGCTTCTCGATCAGATCGTCGCCACGTTCGCGGATCGCGATCACGATGGCGTGGGCGGCGAACAGCAGCGAAGTGATGCGCTGAAGCAACGCGATGGCCCAGCCCTCGTTCCAGCCCGTCACGCGCGCGGCGAACAGGCCGGCCCAGCAGCCGAACAACAGCACCACGCCGGCGACCGCGATGCGCCGGTCGATCGGCCGCTCGAACAGCAGGTGCGCGAAGACCCACAGCAGCAGCGGCACGCTCTGCGCGCACAGCTGGACCAGCGCCCAGAACGGCGTCGGGCCGCGCCGGAACCCTGGCGTGGCGATGGTCAGGTAACAGGCGACACACAACAGCAGCAGCACCGTGGTAGCGCGTATTGCCCGCGGCGCACGGCCCCGGCCGATCACCACCGCGATCAACAGCAACTGCCCGATCGCCAGCATGCGCAGGATCGTGTCGAGAAGCGCCATCCGGTCCATGCCCCGCTTATGGCGTGGGCAGGGCAGGGCGTCCATCGCGAGCCACGAGCAGCCTCAATGCGGCCGCTGCTGTTCCTCCGGCGCAATGGCGCGCTGGTGGGGCGGCCCGCCGGCGCTGGTCGTATCGGTCACCGTGCAGTTGCGGCTGTCCTGGCAGGCGCTCACCGCCAGCGTGTTGAGGCTGTCCGAGGCGCAGCCGCCCAGCGACGCGAGGCCCAGAATGAGAAAGGCATTTCGCACAGGCGTGCTCCCAAAAGGCTGACCGAACGGCTAGGCTCTAGCGCAGCGCGGCTCCGCGCGATTGGATGGATCAGACCGATGCGCTCGCCTGCCCTATGTCCGGAACTGACGGCATGAGCCGGCTGCGCGCCTTTCTCATCCTCGCCATCGCGGCGGGCGTGACGTGGATCGCGATCAACCCGTTCGGCCATGACGGCCGCGGCCCGACGCACCGAGAGAAGATGATTGCGCTGACCTTCGACGATATCCCGCGTGGTCCGGGCGCCTTCTACGCCCCCGCCGAGCGCACCCGCATCCTGATCGATGCGCTGCGCAAGGCCGATGTGCGCCAGGCGGCGTTCTTCGCCAATCCCGGACGGATCGGGCCGAGGAACGACGGCGCCGCCAGGCTCGACGCCTATGTCGCCGCCGGCCATGTCATCGCCGATCACACCTTCTCGCACCGCGACGTGCACTCGCAATCGGCCGAGGCCTTCCTTGCCGATGTCGACAAGGCGGAGAGCTGGCTCAAGGGCCGGCCCGGCTATCGCCCGTGGCTGCGCTTCCCCGGCCTCAACCAGGGCGGCCGCGATGTGTCCAAGCGCCATGCCGTGCTCGACGGCCTCGCCGCGCGCGGCCTCAAGGTCGCCTGGGTGACGGTCGATGGTTCTGACTGGAACATGGAGCGGCTGACCATCGATGCGAAACGCGCCGGCAAGCCGATGGACGAGGCGGCATTGCGCAACCTGTACGTCGAGACGATGGTCCAGGCCGCCGACCTGTCCGACCAGGTGATGCGCCGCTCGGTCGGTCGCTCGCCGCCGCATGTCATGCTGCTCCACGAGACCGATCTCGCCGCGCGCTACATCGGCGATCTCGTTGCCGCGTTGCGCGCCGATGGGTGGGAGATCATCACCGTCGATCAGGCCTATGCCGATCCGGTCTATCAACCCTATCCCGAGCTGATCGCCGCCAACGCCACCTTGCCCGAGGCGCTGGGCTGGGCAAAGCACGTCGCCGGGCCACTTTATTATGACCGTAACGACATGCCGGTCGCCGATGCGCTTTTCGCAGAGCGGGTGCTGCGCCCCGCGGCCCCGCCGTCTTCGACCGTGCCCGAGAAGCCACTCGCCGCGCTGCATGAAGAATGTGCGCCCCGGTATCGCAATCCGCGTCGCCTCACCCCGTTCGTGCGTATAGAGCGGGCCGATATTTGCCGTTCAGGAACATCAGCATGACCAACCAGTTCGACCTCACCGACGACCAGCGCGAGATCCAGGACCTCGCCCGCAAGTTCACCGCCGACCGCATCACGCCGTTCGCCGCGGAGTGGGACGAGAAGCATCATTACCCGGTCGATGTGTGGAAGGCCGCCGGCGAGCTCGGCTTCGGCGCGATCTATGTCGCGGAAGAATCCGGCGGCATCGGGCTCGGCCGGCTCGAGGCGGCGCTGATCATGGAGGCGATGGCCTATGGCTGCCCCGCGACCAGCGCGTACATCTCGATCCACAATATGGCGACCTGGATGATCGACCGCTTCGGCGACCAGGCGATCAAGGACCGTTTCCTCCCCGATCTCGTCGGCATGAACAAGATCGCCAGCTACTGCCTGACCGAACCGGGCTCGGGTTCCGACGCCGCCGCGCTCAAGGCCAGCGCGAAGCGCGACGGCGACCACTATGTCCTCAACGGCACCAAGCAGTTCATCTCCGGCGCCGGCTATAACGACATCTATGTCTGCATGGTCCGCACCAGCGAAGAGAAGTCGAAGGGCATCTCCTGCATCGTGGTCGAGAAGGGCACGCCCGGCCTGTCGTTCGGCGCGCCCGAGAAGAAGCTCGGCTGGAACGCCTCGCCGACCGCGCAGGTGATCTTCGAGGATTGCCGCGTGCCGGTCGAGAACCGCGTCGGTGCCGAGGGTGATGGCTTCCGCTTCGCCATGGCCGGGCTCGACGGCGGACGACTCAATATCGGCGCCTGCTCGCTCGGCGGCGCGCAGCGCTGCCTCGACGAGGCGGTGAAGTACACCAAGGAACGCCAGCAGTTCGGCACGCCCGTGGCCGACTTCCAGAACACCCAGTTCACCCTCGCCGACATGGCGACCGATCTCGAGGCGGCGCGCGCGCTGCTTTACATGGCCGCGGCCAAGGTCAGCGCCAACGCGCCGGACAAGTCGCGTTTCTCGGCCATGGCGAAGCGTCTCGCCACCGACAATGGCAGCTCGATCGTCGACCGCGCGCTCCAGCTCCATGGCGGCTACGGCTATCTGCGCGACTATCCGATCGAGCGTTTCTGGCGTGATCTGCGGGTGCATTCCATCCTCGAAGGCACCAACCAGGTCATGCGCATGATCGTCGGCCGCGAACTGACGCGCCAATGACCGACGCTCCCGAATCCCCCGATGTGGTCGCGCTGTGGCGCAAGGCGCTGGAGGACGTGTCCGGCGCCATGCTCGCCGCCGCGCGTACGCCGCCCAGGCTCGACACGACGCGGCCGTTCGACCCGATGGCGCTGTTCCGCACCATGTCGGACTTCGCCGTGGGGCTGGGCGAGCGGCCGCAGCAACTGCTCGAAGTGCAGATGGCCGCAGCGCGCGAATGGGGGGAGTTCTGGGCCTCGGCCTGGCTGCCCAAACCCGCGCCGGTCGAGGGTGAGGTCAAGCCGCGCGGCGATCGTCGCTTCGCGCATGCCGAATGGGATGAGCAGCCTTATTACCGCACGATCCGCGACGCCTATCTGCTCGCCTCGAAGCAGTTGCACGGGCTGGTCGAGAGCGGCACCGGCGACACGCCCAACCGCGCGATGATGAACTTCCTGGTCGATCAGTTCCTCAACGCCGCCGCGCCGACCAACTTCGCCATGACCAATCCCGAAGTCGTCCGGCGCACGATCGAGACCGGCGGCGCCAATCTCGCGGCGGGTTTCGCGCACCTCGTCGAGGATGTCACGGCGGGCAAGGGCATCGTCCAGCGCCGCACCGACAAGAGCTTCGAAAAGGGCAAGACGATCGCCGCGACGCCGGGCAGCGTGGTGTTCCAGAACCACCTGTTCCAGCTGATCCAGTACGACCCGGCCACACCCGACGTCGCCGCCGAGCCGCTGCTCTACGTGCCGCCGCTGGTCAATCGCTTCTACATGATCGACCTGCAGCCACGCTCAAGCCTGGTCAAATGGCTGGTCGATCAGGGGCGCACGGTGTTCGTCATCTCCTGGGTCAACCCGGACGAGCGCCACCGCGATTGTGGCGTCGAGCAATATGTTCTCGACGGCATCGTCGAGGCGATCGGCGCGGCGCGCAAGGCGAGCGGGGCGGCGAAGGTCGACCTGTTCAGCTTCTGCCTCGGCGGCACGCTGGTCGCTGTGACCTTGGCCTGGCTCGCCGCCAAGGGCCGCGCCGACGAGGTCAACAGCGCGACCTTGATCGGGTCGATGGTCGATTTCGGCGACATGCGCGACTGGGCGGCGTTCGTCCACGAGGCGCATCTCGAGGCGCTCGAAGGTCATCTCGAAAAGCAGGGTTATATCGACTCGACCGAGCTACAGCAGCTGTTCGCCGCGGTGCGCTCGAACGACCTGATCTGGTCGTCGGTGATCAACCATTATCTGCTCGACCGCGCCGCGCCGGCCAGCGACCTGCTCTACTGGTTCGAGGACGGCGCACGCATCCCGCAGGCCTTCCTCAAATCGTACAATCGTGGCCTGCTCTTCTCCAACGCGCTCAAGCATGGCACCGGTTTCGAGGTCGGCGACGTGGCAATCGATCTCGCCACGGTGAAGACCCCGATCATGCTGATCGCGCTCAAGGACGATCACGTCTCCGCGTGGGAGGCGGTCTATGACGGCGCGAAGCTGTTCGGTGGGCCGGTGACCTTCGTGCTCGGCGGCTCCGGTCACAATGCCGGGGTGATCAACCCGCCGGCGGCCAACAAGCACGGTTACTGGACCAGCGACGCGCGGCCCGACGCGGCGGCCGACTGGCTGGCGGGTGCCGAGAAGCATGCCGGGTCGTGGTGGCCCTTATGGGATGGTTGGTTGAGCGATCATGGATCGGGCGAGCGCGTCGCGGCGCGCATTCCGAAAGACCCGATCGAGCCGGCGCCGGGCTCCTACGTATCGATCACCCATGGCGCGTGACCCACATCCCTACCTTCGTCACCCCGGACTTGTTCCGGGGTCCACTGCGCAGCACGCGCCAACGGTCGTTGCCCATGCGGAACAGTGGATGCCGGAACAAGTCCGGCATGACGGTAAGAACTTAGAGGCAAGACAGTGAACCTGATGACCACCGATGACGTGAACACCTATGTCGAGGGCGGGGCGGGGCGGTTGCGGCTCAACCGGCCCAAGGTGCTGCATTCGCTCAACCTCGCCATGGTGCAACAGATGACCCGCGCGCTGCTCGACTGGCGCAGCGATCCGACGGTGCGCATCGTGCTGATCGACCATGCCGAGGGCCGCGGTTTCTGCGCCGGCGGCGATGTGGTGACGATCGCCAAGGACGTGCCCGATGGCGGCACCGCGGGCCATGCCTTCTTCTTCGACGAGTATCGCCTCAACCATCTGATGTACACCTACCCGAAGCCGGGCGTGGCCTTCATGGACGGGGTGACGATGGGCGGCGGGGTCGGCATCGCCTGCCCGTGTCGCTTCCGCGTTGCGACCGAGCGGACGCTGTTCGCGATGCCCGAGACGACGATCGGCCTGTTCCCCGATGTCGGCGGTGGGCGCTACCTCTCGCGCCTCCGGGGGCGTAGCGCGCAGTATCTCGCGCTGACCGGTGCGCGGCTCAACGGCGCGGATTGCATCGCGCTCGGCCTGGCCAGCCATTACATCCCGTCGGAGCGGCTCGAAGAGGTGAAGGCACAGATCTGCGCCAACCCGGAGAAGACCGAGTCGATCCTTGCCGGCGCGATCGAGGTGCCGCCACCGGCGCCGATCGTCGAACAGCTGCCGGTGATCGACCGGCTGTTCGCCTCGGACGATTTCGAGGCGATCGTCGCCGCACTCGAAGCCGATGGTTCTGACTGGGCGAAGCAGCAGCGCGAGACGCTGGGCGGGCGCTCGCCGACCGCCTGCAAGGTTTCGCTGCGCATGCTCGTCGAGAGCCCCAAGCAACCGCATTTCGTCGACGAGATGCGCATGGAGTTCGCCATTATGGTGCGCATGTATCGCGGCCATGATTTCGCCGAGGGCGTGCGTGCGCTGCTGATCGACAAGGACGGCGCGCCAGGCTGGAACCCGACCCATCCGTCGGGCGTCACGCCGGCGATGGTCGACGCCTATTTCGAGCCTCTCGCGCCCGACGAGGCGTGGACCCCGCTACCCGCCGATTACCAAGGAGCCTGACCCCATGGCCGACTACGAAACCCTGCTCGTCGAACAGCGCGGCGGCGTCACGCTGATCACGCTCAACCGTCCCCAGGCGCTCAATGCGCTCAACAACCAGGTGCTGGGCGAGCTCAACGCGGCGATGGCCGTCTTCGACGCCGATGCCAGCCAGGGTTGCGCGGTGCTGACCGGCAGCGAGAAGGCCTTCGCCGCCGGCGCAGACATCAAGGAAATGGCGCCGCAGTCGTTCGGGGACATGTATGACGGCAACTACTTCGCCGGCTGGGAGACCTTCACCCGCACCCGCAAGCCGGTGATCGCCGCGGTCGCCGGCTTCGCGCTGGGCGGCGGGTGCGAGCTCGCCATGATGTGCGACTTCATCCTCGCCGCCGACACGGCGAAGTTCGGCCAGCCCGAGATCAAGCTCGGCGTCGCGCCGGGCATGGGCGGCTCGCAACGCCTGACCCGTGCGGTGGGCAAGGCCAAGGCGATGGAGATGTGCCTGACCGGCCGCTTCATGGATGCGGTCGAGGCGGAGCGTGCGGGGCTGGTCAGCCGCATCATTCCCGCGGCCGAGCTCGTCGACGAGGCGATCAAGGTGGCGACGCAGATTGCGGGCATGGCGCCGCTCGCGGTCAAGGCCAACAAGGAGATGGTCAACGCCGCGTTCGAGAATAATCTCAGCCAGGGCGTGCTGTTCGAACGCCGCCTGTTCCACGGCCTGTTCGGCACGGCGGACCAGAAGGAGGGCATGGCCGCCTTCGTCGAGAAGCGCCCGGGGAAGTGGACGGGGCGCTAATTTACCTCCCCCTCCCGCGCGCGGGAGGGGAGAGGATTTGAAATGGCACGCGTCGCATTTATCGGTCTGGGCAATATGGGCGGCGGGATGGCCGCCAACCTGGCGAAGAAGGGGCATGACGTCCGCGCCTTCGACCTGTCGGCCGAAGCGCTGGAGAAGGCAAAGGCCGCGGGCTGCCTGCCCGTCGAGAGTGCCGCCGCCGCCTGCGACGGGGCCGAGGCGGTGGTGACCATGCTGCCTGCCGGCACGCATGTCGAAAGCGTCTATATCGACAGCGTGTTCGGCATCGCGCCGCCCTCGGCGATCCTGATGGACTGCTCGACGATCGACGTCGCCACCGCCAAGCGCGTCGGCGAGGCGGCGCTGGCCAAGGGGCTGACGATGGTCGATGCGCCCGTTTCGGGCGGCATCGCTGCGGCCAATGCCGGCACGCTGACCTTCATGGTCGGCGGCAGCGCCGAAGCGTTCGATCGGGCCGAGCCGTTCCTCACCGACATGGGCAAGGCAGTGATCCATGCCGGCAGCAGCGGGGCGGGGCAGGCGGCCAAGATCTGCAACAACATGCTGCTCGGCGCCGAGATGATCGCGACCTGCGAGGCCTTCGCCCTGGCCGACAAGCTCGGCCTCGACCTGCAGAAATTCTACGACATCGCCAGCGTATCGTCAGGCCAGAGCTGGTCGATGACGAGCTATTGCCCGGTCCCGGGCGTCGGCCCGGAGACGCCGGCCGACCGCGATTATCAGGGCGGTTTCGCCACCGCGCTGATGCTCAAGGACCTGCGGCTGGCGATGGGTGCGGCGCGTGATGTCGGCGCCGACACGCCGATGGGCGCGCGGGCAGCCGAACTTTACGAAGCGTTCGCCGCGGCGGGCAATGGGGGGCTCGATTTCTCCGCCATCATCCGCATGCTCGGTCAGGACCACACGCGCTCGTAACGACCGCCAAGGCCGGTCAGCAGTTCGTATTGCGACATGCCGCTGAGCGCCGCTGCCTCGGGCAGGGCATAGTCGATCGTCACCCAGTCGCTTTCGGCCAGGTCGGGGGCGGCGCCGACATCGATCGCGGTGAGGTCCATCGACACGCGGCCGATGACGGGGAGGGGGCGACCACCGGCACGGGCGACGCCCTTGTTGGAAAAACCGCGCCAATAGCCATCGGCATAGCCGAGATTGAGGATCGCGACCTCGGTTGGCGCCGGTGCGGTCCAGGTGGCGTTATAGCCGACCACGCCGCCGGCGGGCACGCGGCGGCGCTGGAGGATCTGTGCCTCAGGCGTCACGACCGGCCGGATGAGTCCGGCGAACTCGGATCGCGGCACGCCGCCATACAGCGCCACACCCGGGCGCGTCAGGTCGAAGGCGTAACCTGCGCCGAGCGCGATGCCGGCCGAGTTGGCGAGGCTCATCCGCTTCGCGCCAGTCTTGCCGGTCAGGGCGGCGAAGGCGCTGCGCTGGGTTTCGTTCAGCGCGACGTCCTCATCGGCGCTGGCGAGGTGGCTCATCAGCGTGTCGATGGCGAGGCCGTCGAGCAGCCCTGCGGCGATCTCCTCGGCCGCGATGCCCAGCCGGTTCATGCCGGTGTCGACCATCACGTCGCAGACGCCGCCGCCCGCGCCCTTCCACCGCGCGACCTGCGCCGCCGTGTTGAGCACCGGCCGGGCCATGCCCGACAAGGCGGCCGGCATGTCGTCCTCGCGCACGCCGTGCAGCACCGCCAACGAGACGCCCAATGGCGCCAGCGCCTCGGCCTCTGCCCAAGTCGCAACGAAGAAGTCGCGGCATCCCGCACCGGCCAGCCGCCGCGCGGCCTCGCTCGCACCGAGCCCATAGCCATCGGCTTTGAGCGCCGCGCCGCACGCCGCCGACCCGCTCATGCGGGCGAGCGTGCGCCAGTTGTCGGTGAGGGCGGCGCCGTCGAGGCGCAGGCGCAGGGGAGCGGACATGTCCGGCGGTTAGCGGGCAGCGCGGCGGGACGCTAGTCCGCGCTCGCCGTGCCGGGCTTGCGCTCGTGCAGGCCGAATGCGGTCACCACCAGCGCCATCGCGATCACCACGAAGGTGTACCACAGCCCGGCATAGGGATTGCCGGTCTTGGCGACGATCAACTGGCCGATCACCGGCAGGAAGCCGCCGAAGTAACCGGTGCCGATATGATAGGGGATCGACATCGAGCTGTAGCGGATGCGCGGCGGGAACATCTCGGTCAGCAGCGCCGCGACCGGACCATAGGTCATGCCCGACAGGGCGCTGAGGCCGAGGATGGCGAGCAGGATCAGCAAGATGTTGGGGATGGTCGGCACGACCTTGTCGAGCTTGTAGCCGGCCTTGGCCAGCGCGGCGTCGAGCCCCGCGTCGGAGATGTCGGCGACCGGCACCTCGCCGATCGTCACCACGGTCACGGGCGTGCTGGCCTTGGTATAGGCGACGCCCTTTTTGGAGAAGTAGTCAAGCAGGCGCCCGCATTCGGTCGGCTGCTTCTTGACGAACAGTTCGTAGGAGCAGTTCTGGCCGGAGACGACCACGGGCGCGCGCTTCGATGAATGCACCAGCGCCGGGTTGGCCGCGCCGCCGATCATCCAGAACAGCGGGAAGAGCAGGGCCAGCGTCATGGCGTAGCCCAGCACGATCGGCGTCTTGCGGCCGACACTGTCGGAGATACGCCCGAACAGCACGAAGAAGACGAGACCCATCAGCGCGCCGGCGCCGACGATCAGTTCCGCCGCAGTATCCTGCACGCGCATCGTCGTCTCGAGGAACGACAGCACGGTGAACATCGCGGTGTACCAGATCACGGTCAGCCCGGCGGCGATGCCGAACAGCGCGACGAACAGACGCTTGAGGTTGCCCTGATAGGTGAAGCTCTCGATGAACGGGTTCTTCGCCGTCTCCCCAGCCGCCTTCATCGCCTTGAACACGGGGCTTTCGGCGAGCTTGACGCGCATCCACAGCGACACCGCGAGCAGCAGCAGCGAGAACAGGAAGGGGAAGCGCCAGCCCCACTCGTCCCATACCGGCTTGGGCAGCACGGCCTTGGTCAGCAGCACGACGACCAGGCTGAGCACGAAGCCGCCGGCGACGCTCGCCTGGATGAAGCTGGTGTAATAGCCCGACTTCCCCGGCGGCGAATGTTCGGCGACATAGATCGCCGCGCCGCCATATTCGCCGCCCAGCGCCAGTCCCTGCAGGATACGCAGGCCGATGATGATCGCGGGGGCGGCAAGGCCGATCGAGGACGCGGGCGGCACCAGGCCCACCGCAGCGGTCGCGAGGCCCATCAGCGTGATGGTGACGAGGAAGGTGTATTTCCGCCCGAGCCGGTCACCGAGATAACCGAACAGCACGGCACCGAGGGGCCGGAAGCCGAAGCCCACGGCATAGACCGCCCAGGTGGCGAGCGTCTGGATCACCTGGTTGTCGGCTGGGAAGAAGGCGCGGCCGATGATGCCCGAGGCGGCCAGCGTCGCGTAGATGAAGAAGTCGTACCACTCGAACACAGTGCCGAGCGACGAGGCGGTGATGATCAGCTGGATATCGCGCCGGGAAGGTTCGGGGGCCGGCGCCCGCTCGTAATTCATCGTCACCGACATCTTCGTTCGCTCCCCCCGATTTGCGGCGACGATAGGCGGATTTGCTGAGGCGGCAAGATCGGCCGGCGAATATGGCGGCTGCCTACCTTCGAAAGATGCTGTCTTGCTTTGTGTTCCAGCAACCCGACGGCACAAAAAAGGCCGCTCCCGAAGGAGCGGCCCCAATATTCTCACGCTCGTGCGTGGATCAGAAGTTAGCTCTGAAGCCGGCATAGAACTGCCGACCAATGGCGGAGTAGATGCCGCCGCCGCTGTCGGTGCCCTGAAGGCCGTACGGCGGCAGCTTGTCGAACACGTTGTCGACGCCGACGTAGAACTCGAACTTCTTCTCGACCTCAAAGCCCAACCGGAGGTTGTGGTAGGTGATCTCAGGATAGTTTACGACCGGATACTGGTCGGCGTTGGCCGGCGGGTTCCCGAAGCAGCTATTCTGATTGCAGTATGAGCCGATGCTCTGCTTCCCGATATACTGGAACGCGTAGCGCAGCGAGATGCCACCAGCCGTGCGATAAGTGACGTTGAACTGGCCTTCGTATTGCGGGTCGCCGAGGTTACCCAACTGCCGCGTCGGAAGGTTGGTGTTGATCGGGTCGAGATAGTTGGTCTTTTCGATCGTGTAGCTGAAGATGCCGCGGAAATCGATCCGACCACCACCGTTGAAGGTGTGACGATAGGCCAGATCAGCATCAATGCCCGACGTCACTTGCTTGGCGAAGTTCACCGTCGAAGCGATACCGACATAGGGCGTTGCGAACTCGTGCGTGGTCGCGTTACGCGGATTGACCAGTGCGCAATAGCCGTTGCTCAGCGACGGCGAGTCGTAGCACTGGTTGATGATCGTCTGGATCGACACGCCTGCGATCAGGTTCTTCACCTTGATCTTGTAATAGTCGACGGTCAGCGAGAGGCCCGGGATGGCGTGTGGCGCGACGATCATCCCCACCGTCCAGCTGTCCGACTTCTCGGGGGTCAGCGTCGAGTTGCCGCCGCTCAGATAGCTGAGCGACTGGGTACGAGCGGGCGTGTTCACGAAGCCGACCGGAACACCCGCCGCGGCGCAGTTGGTGATACGGTTAGTACCACCGTTCGCCCCGTTGTTGATGTTCAGCGTGTCGCAGGGATCGGAAATGAACGCGAAGTTCTGTGACAGCGTCGAGAACAGGTCACTCTGTGTCGGCGCGCGCACCGACCGCGCATAGCTTGCGCGGAAACGGATGTCGCTGATCGGCGCATAGAATACCGAACCGTTATAGGAATATACGGTCCCCGCCGACGTGTTGTAGTGCGAAACGCGCGCCGCGCCCTGCAACGTCAGTTCGCTGATGAGCGGAACGTCCTTGATCAGCGGTACTTCGATTTCCCCATAACCTTCCAGGACGGTCTGCTTGGGCGGCGTGAAGGGCTGGATCGCATTGAGGAACGTCGCGCCGGACGCGGTCAGGGCGTCCCAAGACGACCGTGCCGACTCCGCACGATATTCGCCACCGATGCTGAAGCGCACGGGGCCACCAGGCAGTGAGAACAGCTGGGAGCTGTCGCCGACGAGGTTGGCGGTGATGTCGAGTTCCTGCGCCCGCTCGATACGCGTCGCGGTCGTGTTGACGAACGCCAGTGCAGCGGCCGACGGAGCGCCATAACCAAAGGTGTTGAGCGGCTGGCAGTCAGGACGGGTGTTGGTCACAGCGTTGACGGCGCAGACGACCTTCTGGCCGGAGGCGTTGAGCGCAAAGTTGCTGCCGGAGAAGCCGACCGGTGCGAGCACCGCGTCATAGGCCAGGGTGAAGCCGTCATCATTGCCGTCGACGTCGGCGAACTTCAGGTTGTTGAGCGACGTCAGGTGCGTGTCGAGGCGGCCATAGTTGACCGCAACTTCATACTTCCAGTCGTCATTGAAGGTGCCCTGCACGCCGCCGACGATGCGGTAGGTCTCGCGCTTGTGAAGCTCGCCACGGCCGCCGAAGTCGACGTTGAAGCGCGATGTTGCGAAGCGGTCGGTCGAGGGACTGAGGCAACGACCGATCGACTGCAACGTAGCGAGCGAAGCGGCTGTCAGGAACGCGTTGTTGCAGCGCAATTCGGGCAGGCCGATGGTGCCAGCAATCGGCGACCAGAAGCTCGGCTGACCTTCCTGGTTGGCATAGATGCGGACATATTTCGCTTCGACGAACGGACGGAACGCCTCCGAGACGTCGAAGTGCGCGAGCAGGTTGGCCGAATAACGCTCCAGCTTCGGCGCAATCTGGCCGGTGTTACGCAGTGTGGAGCCAAGACCACCAACCGTGTTGCTGCTGCCTGCATTGCTGATGTCGCGGAAGTCGAGCGAGGGGTTGCTCAATACCAGATTGCCCGCCGCGTCGAAAACGTAGCGCTGGCCACGGCTGGTGGTGAAGCGGTTCAGTGCACTTGTAGGGGAGCTGGCTGCGGCATTGGACTGCCGGCACCGAAGCACATTTGTCACGTCCGTGTCGCCGCAGACCGCGGTAACGAGGCCGCCATCGGCGATCGAGCCGTTACGAACGCCGAAATAGAACTGGTTGTCCGGAACGCCGTTGCCGCCGGCGCTTTCGCCCCCGGTGTTCTCCGACAGGTTGAACTGGCTGCGGCCCGAATATGCGCCGGTCTGGCCGTCGCGATCGGTGTTGTACAGTGCATTGGCACGCGAATATTCCACCGCCACCGCGATGTTGCCGCGACCGTCAGCGAAGTTCTTGCCTGCCGCGATGCTGCCGAAATAGGAGCCACGATCGCCGCGCGAGGTGATCGAGCCCTGGCCGCGAACCTTGATTCCTTCGAAGTTGCGCTTGAGGATGAAGTTGACCACCCCGGCGACGGCGTCCGAGCCGTAGATCGCCGAGTTACCACCGGTCACGACGTCGACGCGCTCGAGCAGATCGTCCGGAATGGTATTGGTGTCGACCAGATAGTCACCCGGCGACGACGTGATGTGGCGGCGGCCGTTGACCAGCACCAGCGTGCGAGCAGTGCCGAGGCCGCGAAGGTCGAGCAGGTTGAGGCCCGACGTGCCGATGAAGCGTTCCGAGTTCGCCTGGCTGAACGTCGACCGGAGTGCCGGCAGGTTGTTAAGCGCGTCGCCGATATTGATCGTCGCGGTTGCCTGAAGGTCCGCCGACGAAATCGTCGTCACAGGAACTGCCGATTCGAGCGTCGGGCGGGCAATGCGCGAACCCGTAACCACGACTTCGGGCTTGGAGCCCTCTTCGGTCGCCTGGTTGGTCTGCGGTTCAGCAGGCGGCGTTGCTTGTGCAACAGCGACGGTGGGAAAAGTGGCGAGCACACCAACGAGCGCGGTCGCGCCCAAAAGCCCCTTGATTGACATAAGAATCCCCTTCTGCGGTCAAAGCGACCGAGCAGAGGTCATTAATCCCGTATCAACCCGCTGACGCAAGCCGAAACATGAACGTCGGATGACTAAATTCTTTGTGTTGCAGCTTTGCAACAAAATTACGCGTTGCGAAAATGCATCGTTAACGCTCGATGCACAGCGCGATGCCCATGCCGCCGCCGATGCACAGCGTGGCTAGGCCCTTCTTCGCGTCGCGCCTGCCCATTTCGTAGAGCAGCGTGGTCAGCACGCGCGCGCCGCTGGCGCCGATCGGGTGGCCGATGGCGATCGCGCCGCCATTGACGTTGACGCGATTCGCGTCCCAGCCGAGTTCCTTGCCGACCGACAGTGCCTGGGCGGCGAACGCCTCGTTGGCCTCGATCAGGTCGAGATCGGCGATCGACCAGCCGGCCTTTTCCAACGCGCGGCGCGTCGCCGGGACCGGGCCGATGCCCATGATCGACGGATCGACCCCGGCCGAGGCCCAACTGGCGATGCGGCCGAGGATCGTGCGGCCGCGCTTCTCGGCCTCTTCGCGGGTCATCACGACCAAAGCGGCAGCGCCGTCGTTGAGGCCCGAGGCGTTGGCGGCGGTGACGGTGCCGTCCTTCTTGAAGGCGGGACGCACGCCCGAGACGCTGTCGAGCGTGACCCCGGCGCGGATATATTCGTCGTCGGCGACGGTGACGTCGCCCTTGCGGCCCTTGATGACGACCTCGGCGATCTCGTCCTTGAAGCGGCCGGCGGCGCGCGCCGCCTCGGCGAGGTTCTGCGAGCGGACCGAGAATTCGTCCTGCATGGCGCGGGTGATCTGATACTGCTCGGCGAGGTTCTCGGCGGTGATGCCCATGTGATAGGCGTTGAACGCGTCGGTCAGGCCGTCGCTGATCATGGTGTCGACCAGGCTGAGATTGCCCATCTTGGTGCCGCCGCGCAGGTTCTGCGCGTGCATGCTCATCGACATGCTCTCCTGCCCGCCGGCGACGACGATGCGCGCATCCCCCGTCGCGACCGCCTGTGCGGCGAGTGCCACGGCGCGCAGGCCGGAGCCGCACACCTGGTTGACGCCCCAGGCCGGGATCTCCTTCGGCAGGCCAGCCGCCATTGCTGCCTGGCGCGCCGGATTCTGGCCCTGGCCGGCGGTCAGCACCTGGCCGAGGATCACCTCCGATACCTCGTCGCCCGTCACGCCGGCCTGCGCCAGCGCGGCCTCGATCGCGATTCGGCCGAGTTCATGCGCCGGGGTCGCGGCGAACGCACCGAGGAAGCTGCCCACTGGGGTGCGCTTGGCGGCGGTGATGACGATGTCCTGCATGGCTCGGCTCCGGCTGAATTGGTCGCGCGCTATCTAGGGGCGGGCAGTCCATTTAGCCAGTGCAGCAAAGGCTCCCATAATTGCGCCCGCGCGCCGCGCCCGACGATCATGCCGACATGGCCGGCGCCGAGATCGTGCCGGTCGGGCAGGTCGGCGGCACTGGCCGCGGGAACGATACGGTCGTTCAGGGACACGAACTCGATCGCCGGACAGTCCAGCGCGGCGGGCGACACGGTCGTGCCGCCAACCTTCCAGCCGCCATTGCCGGTCAGGTCGGCGCCGACGAAATCCTCGAACAGCTGGCGGCCGGCGGCGTAGGGAAGGGGCGCCCCGGCATTGGCCCAGTCCTCCAGCGCCACGAACGATGCCGCCGCCGCGCTGCCCGGCGCCATGCGGCCGAATGCCTCATATTTGGTGACCGTCCTGGCCGGGTCGAGTCGCCAGAAGCCCGCCTGCAACACCTCCATCGGCACCATGCCGAGCGCCGCGCACGCCGGTTGTGCGCTGCGCCATAGGTCCGCGATGGCCTCCCGTGCTGCACCACCGAACCCGGCATAGCGCCAGGGCGTGGCGATCAGCGCGAGCCCGGCAACCCGCGCTGCGCAGGCTGCGGCGAGCGCCATCGTGCCGCCCAGGCAGTAGCCGATCAGCACCGGCGGCTGCTCGAATTTCGCGATCAACGGCAGCAGACGTTGCTCGACATGGGCCGTCACGTCGAGGTTGCGATCACCGGGCAGAGGATAGCCCCAATCGAGCAGATATGGATGAAATCCCTGTCTTCCCAGATATTTGATCAACGAAACGTCTGGCGCAAGATCGAGAATATAGGGTGGATTGATCAGTGACGGTACAAGGATCACCGGCCGCCCGGTGCCACTTGATGCACCATAATCGCGCAGTCGCGCGCGGCCCTTGCGGTAGCGTGCCGGTGCCAGCCGCCCACGCCGCGCGCGGGGCGCCTGCTGGAACGCGGCGAGCCCGGCCAGCGCGGCCGCGCGCCGTTCGGGCGATGTTGCGGTTTCGCTGCGCAGCATGTCGAGAAACAGCGGCAGGGGCCGGGGCCCGTGTTGCGGTGCGGTATCGCTTGGTGTTACAGGCGGATCAGACACGGGCGAGGGTCGGAGCTTTCGATATGAAGAAGCATAATGCGGGCGAAGGCCCGGTGACGATCAAGAAGTACGCCAATCGCCGGCTCTACAATACCGAAACCTCATCCTACATCACGCTCGACCATCTCGCGGCGATGACGCGCGAGGGCCGCGACTTCAAGGTCGTGGACGCGAAGACCGAGGAAGACATCACCCATAACATCCTCACCCAGATCATCATGGAGGAGGAATCGCGCGGCCAGACGATGCTGCCGGTCAATTTCCTGCGCCAGCTGATCTCGATGTACGGCGATTCGATGCAGGCGATGGTGCCAGGCTATCTCGAGGCGTCGATGGACAGCTTCCGCCGCAACCAGGAGCAGTTCAAGTCGGCGGTCGAAGGCGCCTTCGCCAACTCGCCCTTCGCCGAACTGGCCAAGCGCAACATGGCGATGTTCGAGGCGGCGACCCAGGCGTTCAAGCCGGGCGCCAAGCCGGCGGGCGACGCCCCCGCGGCGCACTCGGATGCCGAAGCGGAAATCTCCGCGCTGAAGGCGGAACTGGGCCGACTCAACGAGAAGATCGAGAAACTGGGCAAGTAAGCGCCGGGCCGGTAGCGCGTCAGTAGAAATCACGCAGCGTCAGCGCGCGGTTGCGGCCGTCGCACAGGCCGAGCTGGACGGTGCGACCCGCCGGGCCGATCGGCCAGGAGAGGGCTGCCTCGCCGGGGACGCGGCCGATGACCGCGCCGTCGACACTGCAGATCACGTCGCCGGTGCGCCAGCCGGCGGCCGCGGCTGGGCCGCCGCGCATGACGTGGACCACGCTGAGGCGGTCGCCGTCGCGGCGCAGCAGCAGGCCGCTGGTCGAGCGGGGCGGTAAAGCGCCGGCCAATCGACCAGGGGCAAGCACCATCTGGCCGGCGCCCGGATCGAGCAGCACATGGTAGCGCTGGAGCAGGCCGTTGCCGATCCGCCCGGAAACGCCCGCGCTTTGCGAATAACCGCCATCGGGCTCGATCGCGACCTCGGTCGGCTGGGCCGGGAGTGGGCCGAGCGGCAGTGCCGGGTCGATCGCCAGTTCGGTCACCGACATGCCGCCGATGCCGTAGGACAAGGTCGTGGTGACGCGCGCCGGCGAGGCGAGGGTGCGCCAGGTCGCGGCGGACAGGGTCAGGGCGTTGCCGTCGCCGGTGTCGACGATCATGCGCGTGCGCCGCCCGCCGATCGTCAGTTCGCTGAGATAGGTCGGCGCGGCGCCGCCCACCGTCAGCGGGACGCGCACGCCGCGAAACGGCATGCGGCCGGAGGGCAGCAGGCGAAAGCGGCCGGCGTCATAATCGATTTCCAGTGCGAAGCCGGCGAGCAGGTCGCGGCCCACAAACAGGTCGATGGTCTCACCGCCGGTCGCATTGCCTGGGGCGTCGACCACGGCGATGCGGCCGCCGCGATGGTCGAGGCCGCCGAACGCGACCCGCGGCGAGCTGGCCCAGCCGATCGCCACCGGCCCGCCGATCGCGCTGGCGGTGCCGGTCTGCGCGCCGCGCGGCGCTGATCTGGGTGACAGGCGGCGCGACATCGCCGAATCACTGACGCCGGTGTCGAGGATCGCGCCGACCGGGCGGCCATCGACGGTGGCGATGAAGCGGATCTGGTTGCCCGAGGTAAGCGTGAACGGCACCCAGCGTGCCTCGCTGTCATTGGCCAGCCAGTTCTCGATCGCCTGTTCGGCGACCGGGATGGCGGCGGCGACCAGCAGGATGGGGTAGATGAGTTTCATCGATTGTGCCCTGGCCCAACCTTATCCGGGGTGACGGTGGGGGAGTGGGCAGGCGGAGCGGGCATAGCCGCGTCGATTACAGGCACGCCTCGAGATACGCCTGGTCGAACCCGAACTGGCGCGCCTTTTCCAGCGTGTAGGGGCGCAGGCCCATCGAGCGATATTCGCCGATGATCTTGCCGTCGGCGCTCTCGTCGAGATATTCGAACTTGAACAGCTCCTGCGTCACGATGACGGGGCCTTCCATGCCGATCACCTCGGTGACGTTGGTGACCCTGCGGGAGCCATCGCGCAGGCGCTTGACCTGGATGATCAGCTCGACCGAGTCGGCGATCTGCCGGCTGATCGCTTCCTTCGGCACCTTGATGTCCGACATCATCACCATGTTCTCCATGCGGGCGAGCGCCTCGCGTGGCGAGTTGGCGTGGAGCGTGCACATCGAGCCGTCATGGCCGGTGTTCATCGCCGCCAGCATGTCGAAACATTCGGAGCCACGAATTTCGCCGAGGATGATGCGATCGGGACGCATACGCAGCGCGTTCTTGACGAGATCGCGGATGCTGACCTCGCCCTGGCCTTCGAGATTGGCCGGGCGCGTTTCGAGCGGCAGCCAGTGCGGCTGCTGCAGGCGAAGCTCGGCGGCGTCCTCGATCGTCAGCACGCGCTCGCCCGGGTCGATCATCTTCGACAGGGCGTTGAGCATCGTCGTCTTGCCCGAGCCGGTACCGCCCGAGATGACGCAGTTGAACCGGCACGCGCCCGCGATCTTCAGCGCGGTCGCCATCTTCGGGCTCATCGATCCGAAGCCGGCCATCATGTCGAGCGTGATCGGCTTGGCGGAGAATTTACGAATCGAGATCGCGGTGCCGCGCAGCGACAGCGGCGGCACGATGACGTTGACGCGGCTGCCGTCCTTGAGGCGGGCGTCGGCCAGCGGCGAGGTCTGGTCGACGCGGCGGCCGACCGAGTTGCAGATGCGCTGGGCGATCTGGAACAGATGCTCCTCGTCGCGAAACTGGATATTGGCCAGCTCCAGCTTGCCCTTGCGCTCGACGAAGGTCTGCTCGGGGCCGTTGACCATGATGTCGGTGATCGACGGATCGGCCAGCAGTTCCTCGAGCGGCCCGAGACCGAGCAGCTCGTCGACCAGCACCTTTTCCAGCGCGAACTGTTCGCGGCGGTTGAGCGTCAGCTTGAGCTCGGCGAGCACCTCGCCGATGATCGGGCGGAATTCCTCGGCCAGCTCGTCCTTGTTGAGCGTGGCGGCTGCTTCGGGGTCGACGCGCTCGAGCAGGCGCGGCAGCACCTGTTCCTTGATCTTGTGGATCGAGCTTTCAAAGCCCTCCATCCTGGAGTTGCCGGCCTCGCCCGAGGCGTTCTGGCGCTCCTGCAGGCGCTGCATCGCATCCTGCTGCGTGCCGGGCATGTTGCCGAGCGGCGGTTCGGAATCACCGCCGGGCGCGCCGGGCAGGGAGTTGATCGAGGGGAACTGGTCGCCGCCCTCGGTGTCCGCGGGCCGTGCCGGCCCGCCGCCCTGCATCGGGCGCGCGACGCCGAACGCCGGACGCGCGCCGGGGCCTTGCCCCACGCCGCTGCGGCGTCCGAATGCGCTCATGCCGATTGATCCCTCATAGTCGAGGACGAGAGGTAGTGGCGAAGGCTTGATAATTGCCTAACCAAATCTCGCCGGCGGTGCAGGTAATGAGATTTTCGGTTCATGGCCGGCGCGCAACGGCGTTATGGTGATCGGCGAGACGTCCGGGGGCAGCATCGATGCGCATATCCACCATCCTGTCGATCGCGCTCGCGACCATCGCGCCAGCCGCTGCGGGCAATGCGCAATCGGCCGTGCCAGACGCCGGCGCGCCCGGCTGGATGGCGGGCTGCTGGTCGCAGCAGAAGGCGTCGAAATGGACCGAGGAATGCTGGATGGCGCCGCGTGGCGGGGTGATGCTCGGCGCTGGGCGGGCCGGCAGCGGCGAGAAACTCAGCGAATGGGAGGCGATGCAGATCATCCCCGGACCCGGCGGCAGGCTGGTCTATTGGGCGTCACCCGATGGCGGGGCGTGGGTGAGCTTTACCGAGGCGTCGCGCGGGCCGACGGAAATCGTCTTCGCCAATGCGGCGCATGATTACCCGCAGCGCATCCGCTACTGGCGCGAAGGCGAGACGCTGAACGCGGAGATTTCGCTGCTCGACGGCAGCAAGGCGATGCGCTGGCAGTATAAGCGCGACCAATAGGGTGCGCGCGCAGCCTCAGCCGATGGATTCGGCGAGGACGGTCAGGCCGGACTTGCTGATCTCGGCGAAGCCGCCGACGATGGCGAGGATCTCGGGCTCGCCCTTTTCGCTGTGATAGATCGACAGCGCGCCGTCACGGATCGTCGACATGAACGGCGCATGGTGTTCGAGCACGCCGAAGTCACCCTCGGTGCCGGGGACGACGACCATGTACACGTCCTCCGAGCGGACGAGCTTTTCAGGCGTGACGAGTTCGAAGTGCAGCATTTTCTAATTCCTTAGCCCCTCCCCTTCAGGGGAGGGGTTGGGGTGGGGGAGTGCGGCAATCGCTACGTTGGCGCTCGCGGGACTGCCCCACCCCCAGCCCCTCCCCTGAAGGGGAGGGGAGCTATCGTTACGCTTCCTGCGCCAGCTTCTCGGCCTTGGCGATCACGTCCTCGATGCCGCCGACCATGTAGAAGGCCGCTTCGGGGAGGTGGTCATATTCGCCGTCGACCACCGCCTTGAAGCTCTTCACCGTGTCTTCGATCTGGACGAACTTGCCCGAGATGCCGGTGAACACTTCGGCGACGTGGAACGGCTGCGACAGGAACTTCTGGATCTTCCGCGCGCGGCTGACCGTCAGCTTATCCTCTTCGCTCAGCTCGTCCATGCCGAGAATGGCGATGATGTCCTGCAGCGACTTGTACTTCTGCAGAGTCGACTGGACGGCGCGGGCGGTCTCGTAATGCTCCTGGCCGACGACGCGCGGTTCGAGCACGCGCGACGTGGAGTCGAGCGGATCGACGGCCGGGTAGATGCCGAGCTCCGAGATCGCGCGGTTGAGCACGGTCGTCGCATCGAGGTGGGCGAAGGACGTGGCAGGCGCCGGATCGGTAAGATCGTCGGCCGGCACGTAGATCGCCTGCACCGAGGTGATCGAACCCTTGTTGGTCGAGGTGATGCGCTCCTGCAGCGCGCCCATGTCGGTCGACAGGGTCGGCTGATAGCCCACCGCCGACGGGATGCGGCCGAGCAGCGCCGACACTTCCGAACCCGCCTGGGTGAAGCGGAAGATGTTGTCGACGAAGAACAGCACGTCCTGGCCTTCGACGTCGCGGAAATATTCGGCGATCGTCAGGCCCGACAGCGCGACGCGGGCGCGGGCGCCCGGCGGCTCGTTCATCTGGCCGTAAACGAGCGCGACCTTGGAGCCTTCGGACTGCGGGTTGCCGTCCTTGTCCTTGGCGATGACGCCTGCGTCGAGGAACTCGTGGTAGAGATCGTTGCCCTCACGGGTACGCTCGCCGACGCCGGCGAACACCGAGGTGCCGCCATGGCCCTTGGCGATGTTGTTGATCAGCTCCTGGATCAGCACGGTCTTGCCCACGCCGGCGCCGCCGAACAGGCCGATCTTGCCGCCCTTGGCGTAGGGCGCCAGCAGATCGATGACCTTGATGCCGGTGACCAGGATCGAGCTGTCGGTCGACTGGTCGACGAACAGCGGCGCGAGCGCGTGGATCGGCGCGGTCTCGGTGTGACCGACAGGCCCGCGCTCGTCGATCGGCTCGCCGATCACGTTGAGGATGCGGCCGAGCGTCTTGGGACCGACCGGCACGCGGATCTGCGAGCCGGTGTCGGTGACGGTCTGGCCGCGGGTCAAGCCCTCGGTCGCGTCCATGGCGATCGTGCGCACGGTGTTCTCACCGAGATGCTGCGCCACTTCGAGCACGAGGCGGTTGCCATTGTTGCTCGTCTCCAGCGCCGAGAGAATGGCGGGCAGGTGGCCTTGCTCGAAGGTCACATCGACGACGGCGCCGATCACCTGGCTGATGCGGCCGACATTGTTGCTGGTCGCGATCGGCGCGGTGGTGCCGGTCGACTTGGCTGCCTTCGGAGCGGCCGGCGCCTTGGGGGCTGCCTTCTTCGCCGGAGCCTTGGTCTTGGGTGCTGCGGTAGCCATCGGTCTTTCCTTGTGTCGTACGGACTTAGAGCGCTTCGGCGCCCGAGATGATTTCCACCAGTTCGGTCGTGATCGCGGCCTGGCGGGTGCGGTTATACTGAATGGTGAGGCGGTTGATCATGTCGCCGGCGTTGCGCGTGGCATTGTCCATCGCGGTCATGCGGCTGCCCTGCTCCGACGCGGCGTTCTCGAGCAGCGCGCCGAAGATCTGGATTGCGATGTTGCGCGGCAGCAGCTCGGCGAGGATGCCTTCCTCGTCAGGCTCGTAATCGACCGCGGCGCCATCGTCGTTCGCCGCGGCAGCGGCAGTGTCGATCGCGACGGGGATGATCTGGCGGCCGACCGGCTCCTGCACCAGCGCCGACTGGAAGCGGGCGTAGAACAGGTGCGCGACGTCGAACTCGCCGGCCTCGAAGCGGGCGATCACGTCATCGGTGATCGCCTTGGCATCGGCATAGGCGACGTTCTTGATGTGGCCCATCTCATGATCGGCGACGATGTTGTTCGGGTAGAAGCGGCGGATCACCCGGCCCTTCTTGCCGGCGATGTAGATCTTGACCGTCTTGCCGGCGGCTTCCAGCTCCTCGGCCTTGCGGCGTGCCGCGCGGACGATGTTCGAGTTGAACGCGCCAGCCAGACCACGCTCGGACGTCGCGATGATCAGCAGATGCGTCTGGTCGCGGCCGGTGCCGGCGAGCAGCTTGGGCGAAGATTCGGACACCGTCACCTTGGCGGCGAGACTGGCCATGACCTTTTCGAGCCGCAGCGCATAGGGACGCGCGGCGACCGCCGCCTCCTGCGCACGGCGCAGCTTGGCGGCGGCGACCATCTTCATCGCCTTGGTGATCTTCTGCGTCGACTTCACCGAGCCGATGCGGATCTTGAGGGCCTTGAGACTAGCCAATCATCTTCCCCAGATCGTCATCCCGGCGGAGGCCGGGATCGCTCAGTTACGAAGCGGCCCCGGCCTCCGCCGGGGCGACGTGTTGATACTCAGTTACGCAAACGTCTTCGCGAAGGCGTCGAGCGCAGCCTTCAGCTTGCCCTTGGCTTCGTCGCCCAGGTCCTTGGTGTCGCGGATCGTCTTGAGCACATCCGCATGGTTCGCCCGGAGATCGGCGAGCATTGCTGCCTCGTAGCGCACCACTGCGTCGACCGCGATATTGTCGAGATAGCCCTGCGTGCCGGCGAAGATCGACGCGGTCTGCTCCTCGAACGGAAGCGGGCTGAACTGCGGCTGCTTGAGCAGCTCGGTCAGGCGCGCACCGCGGTTGAGCAGCTTCTGGGTCGAGGCGTCGAGGTCCGAGCCGAACTGGGCGAACGCCGCCATCTCGCGATACTGGGCAAGCTCGAGCTTGATCGAGCCGGACACCTTCTTCATCGCCTTGGTCTGCGCGGCCGAGCCGACGCGGCTGACCGACAGGCCCACGTTGATCGCGGGGCGGATGCCGGCGAAGAACAGGTCGGTTTCGAGGAAGATCTGGCCGTCGGTGATCGAGATCACGTTGGTCGGGATGTACGCCG
>JAZJXZ010000004.1:0-48218 GCA_040390605.1 Pseudomonadota bacterium | reverse complement strand
CCAACTATCTCAGAAACTCAGGATACGCCTCAATCTAATCACAACATGCTCTAGCTGAGCACCGCTACGGAACTGCGTGACGGACAACGCCTTTCGGTGCCACAAGGCACGCGATGCGGCGCACTCTCTCCACCCTGCGGCAATTCCTCGCCGACGAGGCGATCGGCGGCGTGGTGCTGATCGCCGCCGCGGCGTTGGCGATGATGCTCGCCAATTCGCCGCTCGCCGACGGCTATTTCCATTTGCTGCATGTCGAGACCGGGCCAGTGCTGGCACCGGCGATCGGTCCGATGACGGTGCATTTGTGGATCAATGACGGGCTGATGGCGCTGTTCTTCCTGCTCGTCGGGCTGGAGATCAAGCGCGAGATCGTCGCCGGGGAGCTGTCGCGCCCGGCCGACCGCCGCCTGCCGCTGGTCGCGGCGCTCGCCGGCATGGCCGCCCCCGCCATGGTCTATCTCGTGGTCAGCTGGGGCGACCCCTCGCTGCGGCGCGGCTGGGCGATTCCGGCGGCGACCGACATTGCCTTCGCGGTCGGCGTGCTGGCGCTGCTGGGCAAGCGCGTGCCGACACAGCTCAAGCTGTTCCTCACCACCGTCGCGATCGTCGACGATATGGGCGCGGTGGCGATCATCGCCATCGTCTACAGCAAGGGGATCGATATCGGCGCCTTGCTCGCCGCCGCCGGCATCCTCGCGGTGATGTGGGCACTCGGGCGGCGGCGCGTCACCGCCTTGTGGCCGTTCCTGCTGTGCTTCGCGATCCTGTGGTGGCTGGTGCTCCGTTCGGGCGTACACGCCACCGTCGCCGGAGTGCTCGCCGCCGCGTTGATCCCGATCGGCAGCAACGAGGCAACGTCGCCGCTGCACCGGCTCGAACATGCGCTGAGCCCCTGGGTCGCCTTCGCCATCGTGCCGTTGTTCGCGCTGGCCAATGCCGGAGTCGCGCTGGGCGGGCTCGGCCTGCACGCACTGGCCGAACCGCTGGTCGTCGCGGTCGCCGCGGGGCTGTTCGTCGGCAAGCAGGCCGGCATGCTCGGCGGCATCGCGCTCGCCGACCGGCTTGGTATCGCGCCGCGCCCGCGCGGGGTGAGCTGGACGCAGCTTTACGGCGTGCTGCTGCTCGCCGGGATCGGCTTCACCATGAGCTTGTTCATCGGCGGGCTGGCCTTCGACACGCCCGCGCGGATGGATTCGGTCAAGATCGGCGTACTGATCGGATCGGGCCTGTCGGCGCTGGCGGGCTTTGGCGTCTTGCGTTGGGTCGCCAGGCCCGCAAGGTAGCAACATGCGCCGCTTCTTCGATCCCCGCCAGCTCGCCCACGCCCCGGAAAAGGAGCTGCACAATGGCGGCTTCACCGATTTCGCCGAAAAGCCCTCGCGCGCCGCGATGATCGCGGCGGCAATCGGCGGCACCGAACTGCCCACCGATCATGGCGAGGCGCCAATCCTCGCGGTGCACGATGCCGGCTATGTCGACTTCCTCAAACACGCACCGGCGCGCTGGGCGGCGGCGGGGCGGCCGGGCGATGTGATCGGTTATGTCTGGCCCATCGTCGGCCGGCGCCCGCTGAGGCTCGGCCGGATCGATGCGCAGATCGGGCAATACAGCTTCGACGCCTCGACCCCGCTCACCGCGACGACCTGGGACGCTGCCTATTGGAGTGCGCAGTCGGTGCTCTCGGCGACGCATGCCGTGCTCGGCGGTGAGCAAACCGCCTTCGCCTTGTGCCGTCCGCCCGGCCACCATGCCGGTGCGGATTATCTCGGCGGCTATTGCTACCTCAACACCGCCGCGATCGCCGCCCAGGCGGCGCGCGATGCGGGCCGGGCGCGCGTCGCGATCCTCGACATCGACTATCATCACGGCAACGGCACGCAGGACATCTTCTGGGAACGCGGCGACGTCTTCTACGCCTCGCTCCATGCCGACCCGGCGACCGACTATCCCTTTTACTGGGGCCATGCCGACGAAACCGGCGCCGTTGACGGGGCGGGCACGACGCTCAACCTGCCGCTGCCGCAAGGCACCACGCTCGACGCCTTCCGCCGCGCCCAGGGCATGGCGCTGGAGGCGATCGCCCGCTTCGGCCCCGACCTGCTGGTCGTCAGCTTCGGTGCCGATACCTGGGAAGGCGACCCGATCTCGCACCTCAAGCTCACCACTGCCGACTATGCCGTGCTGGCGCGCGACATCGCGGCGTGCGGCTGGCCGACGGTCGTGGCGATGGAGGGCGGTTATGCCATCGACGCGCTGGGCGGCAATGTCGTCAGCCTGCTCGACGGTCTGGAGTGAGCGATCCGGCGCTGGTGCTGCGCGACATTCTGCGCGTCGATCATGCCGGCGAATTTGGCGCGATCCGCATCTACCGTGCGCAGATCGCCCTCGCCCGCTGGCGTGCGCCGGATCTGGTCGCGATGCTGCAAGACGCGCTGGCCGACGAGACGCATCATCGCGACCGGTTCGATGCAGGCCTGCGGCAGCGCGGCCTGCGCCCCTGCGACATGCTGCCCTTATGGGGCATCGGCGGCACGCTGCTCGGCGGCGCTACGGCACTGCTCGGCCGCGAGGCGATCCTGACCTGCACCGAGGCGGTCGAGCGGACGGTGCACCGACATATGGACGATCAGGTGGCGTGGCTCGCACCGCACGAGCCCGATCTTGCAACGGCGATCGCCGCGATCCGCGACGAGGAAGTCGATCATCTTCTGGGGGCGCAGGGCAGGCGCGCAACGGCCACCCCTGCCCTGTGGCTGCGCTTGCTCGACACCGTCGTCGCCATGGCGACCGAGCTGCTCGTCTGGCTGTCGACCTATGGCGCTTCGTCACGGCTGCACCGACAGTTGTCGAAGGCGACGCGGCCATGACCGAACCTGAAGATTTCGGTACCTACGACTATATCATCGTCGGCGGCGGCAGCGCGGGGTGCGTGCTGGCCAATCGGTTGAGCGAAGACCCGGGCAACAAGGTCCTGCTGCTCGAGGCGGGCGGCGCCGACGACTATCTGTGGATCCGCATCCCCGTCGGTTACCTCTATTGCATGGGCAATCCGCGCACCGACTGGTGCTTGCGGACCGAGCCCGAATCCCGCCTCAATGCCCGCCAGCTCGACTATCCGCGCGGGCGGGTGATCGGCGGCTGCTCGTCGATCAACGGCATGATCTATATTCGCGGCCAGGCCGCCGATTATGACGGCTGGCGCCAGGCCGGCAATATCGGCTGGGGCTGGGACGATGTGCTGCCTTTGTTTCTCAAGGCTGAGGACCACATTGCCGGCCCGAGCGAAGGCCACGGCGCGGGCGGCGAGATACGGGTCGAACGGCAAAGGCTGCGGTGGGAGCTGCTCGAGGCATTCCGCGACGCCGCGACGCAATATGGCGTGCCCGAGACGCATGATTTCAACGCCGGCGACAATGAAGGCTCGGGCTTTTTCGAGGTGACGCAGAAGCGCGGGCGACGCTGGAGCGCGGCGGATGCGTTCCTGCGCCCGGTCGCGAAACGCGCCAATCTCCGCATCCAGACCAACGCCCTGGTCGACCGCCTGCACATCGAACACGGCCGGGCGACCGAGGTGGCTTTCACGCTCGACGGGCAGCGCATGTTGGCCCGCGCGCGCGGCGAGACGATCCTGACCAGCGGCGCGATCGGTTCGCCCGCGATCCTGCAACGTTCGGGACTGGGCAATGCCGAACAGCTGGGCGCGCTCGGCATCGCGCCGGTCCGCGACCTGCCCGGCGTGGGCGAGAATCTCCAGGATCACCTGCAGATCCGCTGCGCCTACCGCGTGCAGGGTGTATCGACGCTCAACGCCCGGGCCGGGTCATGGCACGGCAAGGCGCGCATCGGGCTGGAATATCTGCTCAATCGCTCGGGCCCGATGGCGATGGCGCCGAGCCAGCTCGGCCTGTTCCTGCGCTCCGATCCGCGCTTCACCACGCCCAATCTCGAATATCACGTCCAGCCGCTGAGCCTCGCCAGCTTCGGCGGCGCGCTCGACCCCTTCCCCGCCTTCACCGCGAGCGTCTGCAACCTGCGCCCGCAGAGCCGCGGCAGCGTGCGCGTCGCGGCCGCCGACCCGTTGCTGCCGCCGCGCATCCAGCCCAATTACCTCTCCGCCTCCGAAGACCTGGCGGTGGCGGTCGAGGCGGTGAAGATCACCCGTGCCATCGTCGCCCAGCCCGCGCTGGCGCGCTATCGGCCCGTCGAATTCCGCCCCGGCCCGGCATGCGAGAGCGACGAGCAGATCGCAATGGCGGTGGGCGACATCTCGACCAGCATCTTCCACCCGGTCGGCACGGCGGCGATGGGCAGCGGCCCGCGCGCGGTGGTCGATGCGCAGTTGCGCGTACATGGGATCGACGGACTGCGCGTCGCCGATGCCTCGATCATGCCGACGATCACCTCGGGCAATACCAACGCGCCGGTGATGATGATCGCCGAAAAAGGTGCGAGGATGATCCTCGACGCAGGCCGCTGAGCCGCTCGCCGGTAAGCAGCAAACTTTCGCCTCGATTCAACATTTGGAGAAAGCGCCCTAGCCGACAAGTCCGGAGACGGACGTGATTGCTAGCGTCATGCCCTGATACCGAACGCTCGACGACGGCGGGGAGGTCAGCCCTTCGGCTGTGCCCCGCCGCGTATGCGCGGCGGGAAAATGGTGCCCAGAAGAGGACTCGAACCTCCACGACCTTGCGATCGCCAGCACCTGAAGCTGGTGCGTCTACCAATTCCGCCATCTGGGCACGGGGTAGGGGGCGCGCCTTAGGGGAGGGTCGTGCGGCTTGTCAACTCGCGCGCGGCGCGGCAAGGCGGCGGCGCGGCAACGGACTGAAGGTATCATGAAGAACAAGCTCGTAACGCTGATCGGTGGCGGCGGATTTCTCGGCCGCTATGTCGCGCAGGACCTGCTCGCCGCAGGCGCCCGGCTGCGCATCGCGCAGCGCGATCCGCGCACGGCCTATTTCCTCAAGACCCAGGGTGGCCTCGGCCAGACGCAGTTCGTCGCGGTCGATGTCCGCAAGCCCGACACGATCGCTCGTGCGGTCGCGGGCGCCGACGCGGTGGTCAATCTCGTCGGCCTGCTGAAGGGCGACTTCGCCGCGATCCAGGCCGATGGTGCCCGTCATGTCGCCGAGGCCGCGGCGCGCGCCGGGGTCGATTCGCTGGTCCATGTCTCGGCGATCGGCGCCGATGCCGAGTCGCCGTCACGCTACGGCCGTACCAAGGCCGAGGGCGAAGCGGCGGTGCGCGCCGCTTTTCCCGGCGCGACGATCGTCCGCCCGTCGATCATGTTTGGGCGCGAGGATGGCTTCATCAATCGCTTTGCCGCGATGATCGCCTCGCCCCTGCCGGCGATCCCGGTGCTGCGTGCCGCCGAGAAATTCCAGCCGGTGTTCGTCGGCGACGTCGCCGCCGCGATCGTCGCGGCACTGCGCGATCCCGCCATGGCGGCCGGTCGGACCTTCGAACTGGGCGGCCCCGACGTGATGTCGATGGGCGACTTGATCCGTTGGATCGCCAAGGCCATCGGCCGCGCCCCGGCGATCGTCGCGCTGCCCGACATGGTCGGCAGCCTGATCTCGTTTGCCGGCTTCCTGCCCGGCGCACCCATCACGCGCGACCAGTGGCTGATGTTGCAGGTCGACAATGTCGTTACGCCGGGCGCCGCGACGCTGGGCGATCTCGGCGTCAAACCGACCCCGCTCGACACGGTCGCGCCGGGCTGGCTGGTGCAATATCGCCGCCACGGCCGCTTCACCACGACGACCGCCGCCGCCTGATCCGGCGACGCCGACCACCTCGCGGGGCCGGGAGCCGCGCAACAGGGGACAGAAGTGCACGATCTGCTGACCATCATCATCCTCGGCATCGTCGAGGGGATCACCGAATTCCTGCCGGTCTCCTCGACCGGCCATCTGATCCTTGCCGGCGCGCTGATCGGCTATGACGGCACGCGCTGGGAACTGTTCAACATCGTCATCCAGCTCGGCGCGATCCTCGCCGTGGTCGTGCTCTACTGGCGAACCTTCTGGACCGTGCTGCGCGGCGTGCTGCGCGGAGAGGCCGGGCCGGTACGCTTCGTGCGCAACCTGCTGATCGCCTTCATCCCCGCCGCCGTGATCGGCGCGCTGTTCCACAAGAAGATCGAGGCGCTGCTGCTCCAGCCCAAGGTCGTCGCGGTCGCGCTGATCGTCGGCGGCGTCGCGATCCTGGTGATCGAACGGTTGGTCAAACCCGGCACCACGCGAGGTGTCGCCGAGGTGTCGGCCTCGACGTCGGGCGGCATCGGCCTGCTGCAATGCCTGGCGATGATCCCCGGTGTCAGCCGCTCGGGCGCGACGATCCTCGGCGCGCTGAGCCTCGGCGTCGAGCGCCGCACCGCCGCCGAGTTCAGCTTCTTCCTCGCCATCCCGACGATGCTCGGCGCCAGCGTGCTCGAACTGGTCGCCAAGCGCCACGAGCTTGCCGCCGGCCAGGAGGTCGGGATCGGGGGTATCGCGATCGGCTTCGTCGTGGCGTTCATTGTCGCGCTGCTGGTGGTACGGTGGTTCGTCGGCATCGTCGGCCGGCGCGGCTTCGGGCCGTTCGCCTGGTATCGCATCGTCGTCGGCAGCGTCGCCCTGATCTGGCTGATGACCAAATAGTACCGAAACGGGCTTATAATATTGCCCCGAGCGGCAAGATCGGATCAATCGATTAGAGAATAGGCCAAAGTACGACAGCATAGCTGTCCTATCTGTCGGTTTTCGCGTGACTTGATGGTTTCCGCTCGCTAGCCGGCGAACGGAAGCAACAAGGGCGAATCGGACATGGCGGGCGGGCGGACATTGCAATTCGTCGATCGGGGGCAGGCCTTTCCCGCCAAGCGCCCGGCAGCACTGCGCGCCGAGGACTTTCGCGAGATCGCCGATCGCTATGCCCCGCAGGCAGCCGAGGACCAGGCCGGGCGCTGCTCGCAATGCGGCGTGCCCTATTGCTCGGTGCATTGCCCGCTCCACAACCACATCCCCGACTGGCTGCGCCTGACCGCCGAAGGCCGGTTGCGCGAGGCCTATGAGCTGAGCAATTCGACCTCGACCATGCCCGAGATCTGCGGCCGCATCTGCCCGCAGGACCGATTGTGCGAGGGCAATTGCGTGATCGAATTCTCCGGCCATGGCGCGGTGACGATCGGCTCGGTCGAGAAGTTCATCACCGACACCGCCTGGGAAGAGGGCTGGGTCGAACCGATCGTGCCGGGCCCCGAGCGCGGCCAGTCGGTCGGCATCATCGGTGCCGGCCCGGCCGGGCTCGCCGCGGCGGAATATCTGCGCGGCTTTGGGTACGAGGTGCATGTCTATGACCGGCACGACCGCTCGGGCGGGCTGCTGACCTATGGCATCCCCGGCTTCAAGCTGGAGAAGCACGTCGTGATGCGCCGAGTCGACCGGCTCGCCGCGGGCGGCATCGTGTTCCACAACGACTTCGCCGTCGGCCGCGACGCCAGCCTCGACGAGTTGCGCGCGCGTCATGACGCGGTGCTGATCGCGACCGGCGTGTACAAGGCGCGCGCGATCAAGGCGCCCGGCGTCGGCAGCGAGGGCGTGGTCGAGGCGCTCGACTTCCTCATCGCCTCCAACCGCAAGGGTTTCGGCGACGCCGTGCCGGCGTTCGACGATGGCAGCCTCGATGCAGCCGGCAAGCATGTCGTGGTGATCGGCGGCGGCGACACCGCGATGGACTGCGTGCGCACCGCAGTCCGCCAGGGCGCGGCCTCGGTGAAGTGCCTGTACCGCCGCGACCGCGCCAACATGCCGGGCTCGCAGCGCGAGGTCGCCAATGCCGAGGAAGAGGGCGTCGAGTTCGTCTGGCTGTCCGCGCCGCAGGGCTTCGACGCGGGCGAGCGGGTCAGCGGCGTGCTCGCCAGCCGCATGCGGCTCGGTGCGCCCGACGCCAGCGGCCGACGCGCGCCGGAAGAAGAACCGGACAGCGGCTTCCGCCTCGACGCCGATCTGGTGATCAAGGCGCTCGGCTTCGACGCCGAGGAACTGCCCAAGCTGTTCGACGCGCCCAAACTCGGCGTGACGCGCTGGGGCACGGTACTGGTCGACAACAAGACGCTGATGACCAGCCTCGACGGCGTGTTCGCCGCCGGCGACATCGTGCGCGGCGCGAGCCTCGTCGTGTGGGCGATCCGCGACGGGCAGGATGTCGCGAAGAACATGCACACCTGGCTCAAGGCCACGGCCAAGGGCGAAAGGAAGGCGGCGTGATCGGTCTTTCGCTGATCTTCGCGCTGCAAGCTGCATCCCCGGCAGCGCCGACCGTCGGCCACCCCGTGGCAATCGCCGCGCCTTCCGCGTCGGCGCTCGCGCTCGGTCGCGAGATCGCCACGCTGCTGAACGGCGACAGCACGACGCAGGTCCAGCTCGACAAGATCATGAAGGCGATGCCCCAGGCACTGCTGGCTGATCACGACAGTGCCGCGCTGGAGGCGAAATATCCCGGCCTGGTCGCCAACATGGTGGAAGCGGCGCGTGCCCCGCTCCAGCGAACGATGAAGCGGCAATTGCCGTCGCTCATCGAGCGGCTCGGCACCGTCTATGCGTCCGCGCTCAGCGAAGGCGAACTGCAACAGGCATTGATCTTCTACCGTAGCCCGACCGGCATGTGGCTGATCGATACGGTCGCTCATGGCGCGGACTTTTCCGCGATGATCGCAAAGGCCGTCGGCGATCCCGACGCATCGTTTCGTGGGGCGGATTTCAACGGGGCGATCCGGGGCGCGGCGCCGTCCCTGACCGCGGAAATGACGCACCAGCGCGCGACGGAGATTCTCGCTTTCCTGGCCAGCCCCGCCGGCGGAAAGATCAAGGCGCTCCAGCCGCGCCTGCTCGAGGTCGGGGCGACCTGGACCAACGAACCCGATCCTGTCGGTGACAAGGAGGTCGAGGACGCCATGGTCAACGCCGTCAAGGATTTCATCGCCAAGCACGACGCCGCGCCGCAGCGCCCACGGGCCTCATCATGATCAGCGAGCACGCCATGAGCAGTATCGATCTACGCCAACGTCTCGCCGAAGAAGGCATGTACCGTCCCGATTTCGAGGGCGATGCCTGCGGCGTCGGCCTGGTCGCGGCGACCGACGGCACGCCGTCGCGGCGCGTGGTGCAGGCCGCCATCGATGCCTTGAAGGCGGTGTGGCACCGCGGCGCGGTCGATGCCGATGGCAAGACCGGCGACGGCGCCGGGCTGCACATCGACCTGCCGGTCAAATTCTTCGACGATGCGATCGCCGCCTCGGGCCACAAGCCGCTGCCCAATCGCCTTGCGGTCGGCATGATCTTCCTGCCGCGCACCGATCTCGGCGCGCAGGAGGCCTGCCGCACGATCGTGGAGAGCGTGATCATCGAAGAGGGTTACGCCATTTACGGCTGGCGCCAGGTGCCGGTCGACGTCTCGGTGATCGGGCAGAAGGCGCAGGCCACGCGCCCCGAGATCGAGCAGATCATGATCGCCGGCCCGACGCCCGACGAGGCAAGCGCGGCCGAGTTCGAAAAGAACCTCTATCTCGTCCGCCGGCGGATCGAGAAACGCGTCATCGCGGCGCAGATCCAGGGTTTCTACATCTGCTCGCTGAGCTGCCGCTCGATCATCTACAAGGGGCTGTTCCTCGCCGAGAGCCTGTCGGTCTTCTACCCCGATTTGACCGACCAGCGCTTCGAGAGCCGCGTCGCGATCTTCCATCAGCGTTATTCGACCAACACCTTCCCGCAATGGTGGCTGGCCCAGCCGTTCCGCTGTCTCGCGCATAATGGCGAGATCAACACGGTGCGCGGCAACAAGAACTGGATGCTGAGCCACGAAATCCGCATGGCGAGCCTCGCCTTTGGCGAGTTCTCCGAGGACATCAAGCCGGTCATCCCGGCCGGCGCCAGCGACACCGCCGCGCTCGACGCGGTGTTCGAGGCGATCTGCCGCTCGGGCCGCGACGCGCCGACCGCCAAGCTGATGCTCGTCCCCGAGGCTGTGTCGCCCAACAGTGACATGCCGGCCGACCACCTCGCCATGTACCAGTATCTGGCGAGCGTGATGGAGCCGTGGGACGGCCCCGCCGCGCTGGCGATGACCGATGGCCGCTGGGCGGTCGCCGGCATGGACCGCAACGCGCTGCGCCCGCTGCGCTACACGCTGACCGCCGAGGGGCTGCTGATCGTCGGCTCGGAGAGCGGCATGGTCGTGGTGCCCGAATCGAGCATCGTCGCCAAGGGCCGGCTCGGGCCAGGCCAGATGATCGCGGTCGATCTGGAAGAGGGCGTGCTGCTCAATGATCGTGCGGTAAAGGACCGCATCGCCGGCGAGGCCGATTATGCCGCGATGATCGGCAACTTCCTCAAGATCGAGGATCTGCCGGCGCCCCAGGACGCCGTCACGCGCTTCGACCGCGCCGAGCTGACGCGCCGACAGGTCGCCGCCGGCCAGACGCTGGAGGACATGGAACTGATCCTGTCGCCGATGGTCGAGGGCGGCAAGGAAGCGATCGGATCGATGGGAGACGATACGCCGCTCGCCGTCATCTCCGACAAGCCGCGACTGATCAGCCAGTTCTTCCGGCAGAATTTCAGCCAGGTCACCAACCCGCCGATCGACAGCTTGCGCGAGCGCCATGTGATGTCGCTCAAGACGCGGTTCGGCAACCTCGCCAACATCCTCGACACCGAGGACCGGCGCGACGGCGTGCTGGTGCTCGACTCGCCGGTGCTGACCGGCGCCGACTGGGCGCGGCTGAAGAGCCATTTCGGCCCGCAGGCGGCAGAGATCGACTGCACCTTCGAAGCCGGCGGCGGCCCCGAGACGCTGAAGGCGGCTATCGCGCGCATCCGCGCCGAGGCCGAGCAGGCGATCCGCGAGGGGCGCAGCGAACTGTTCCTCAGCGACATGGGCATCGGCCCCGATCGCGTCGCCATCGCCGGCGTGCTGGCGGCGGCGGCGGTCCACACGCATCTGGTGCGCAAGGGCCTGCGCTCCTTCGCCAGCGTCAACATCCAGACCGCCGAATGCCTCGACACGCATTATTATGCGGTACTGATCGGCGTCGGCGCGACGACGGTGAACGCCTATCTCGCCGAGGCGTCGATCGCCGATCGCCATGCCCGGGGCCTGTTCGGCGACCTGAGCATCGAGCAGTGCCTGGCGCGGCACCGCATCGCCATCGAGGAGGGACTGCTCAAGATCATCTCCAAGATGGGGATCGCGGTGATCTCCTCCTATCGCGGTGGTTATAATTTCGAGGCGGTCGGCCTCAGCCGCGCGCTGGTCAACGATCTGTTCCCCGGCATGCCGGCCAAGATCTCGGGCGAAGGCTATGCCTCGCTGCATCTCAACGCGCAGCTGCGCCATGATGCGGCGTTCGATGAAGGTGTGGCGACCTTGCCGATCGGCGGCTTCTACCGCCAGCGCGCGACCGGCGAGGCGCATGCCTATACCGCGCAGCTGATGCACCTGCTGCAGACATCGGTCGCGACCGACAGCTATTCGACCTATCTGCAATTCTCGCGCGGCGTCGATGCGCTGCCGCCGATCTATCTGCGCGACCTGTTCCAGTTCAACTTCCCGGATGAAGGCGTCGCGGTCGACCAGGTCGAGGCGATCACCGAGATCCGCAAGCGCTTCGTTACCCCGGGCATGTCGCTCGGCGCGCTGAGCCCCGAGGCGCATGAGACGCTGGCGATCGCGATGAACCGCATCGGCGCCAAGGCGGTGTCGGGCGAAGGCGGCGAGGACAAGGCGCGCTACACGCCCTATGCCAATGGCGACAACGCCAACTCCGGCGTCAAGCAGATCGCCTCGGGCCGCTTCGGCGTGACGGCTGAATATCTCGGCGCGTGCGACGAGATCGAGATCAAGGTGGCCCAAGGCGCCAAGCCCGGCGAGGGCGGGCAGCTGCCCGGCTTCAAGGTCACCGAGTTCATCGCCAGGCTGCGCCACGCCACGCCCGGCGTGACGCTGATCAGCCCGCCGCCGCACCACGACATCTATTCGATCGAGGATCTGGCGCAGCTGATCTACGATTTGAAGCAGATCAACCCGCGCGCGCGGGTGTGCGTCAAGCTGGTCAGCTCGGCCGGGATCGGCACCGTCGCGGCCGGCGTGGCCAAGGCGCATGCCGACGTCATCCTGGTCTCGGGCCATGTCGGCGGCACCGGCGCCTCCCCACAGACCAGCATCAAATATGCCGGCACGCCGTGGGAAATGGGGCTCAGCGAGGTCAACCAGACGCTGACGCTCAATGGTCTGCGCGGCCGCATCAAGCTGCGCACCGATGGCGGCCTGCGCACCGGGCGCGACATCGTCATCGCCGCGATCCTCGGCGCCGAGGAATTCGGCATCGGCACCCTCAGCCTCGTCGCGATGGGCTGCATCATGGTGCGCCAGTGCCATTCGAACACCTGCCCGGTCGGCGTCTGCACGCAGGACCAGAAACTGCGCGACAAGTTCACCGGCAACCCGGAAAAGGTCATCAACCTGATGACCTTCATCGCCGAGGAAGTGCGCGACATCCTTGCCCGGCTCGGGGTGCGCTCGCTCGACGAGATCATCGGCCGGACCGAATTGCTGCGCCAGGTCAGCCGCGGTGCGGAGCATCTCGACGATCTCGACCTCAACCCGATCCTCGCCAAGGTCGACGCGCCCGACAGCGAACGGCGCTTCAGCCTCGGGACGTGGCGCAACGAGGTGCCCGACAGCCTCGACGCGCAGATCATCAAGGACGCGGCGGCGGTCTTCTCGCGCGGCGAGAAGATGCAGCTGACCTATACGGTGCGCAACACGCACCGCGCGGTCGGCACCCGGCTGTCGAGCGAGATCACGAGCAAGTTCGGCATGTCGACGCTGGCCGACGGGCACGTCACCGTGCGGCTGCGCGGTTCGGCCGGGCAGAGCCTCGGCGCGTTCCTGTGCAAGGGCGTGACGCTCGAGGTGTTCGGCGACGCCAACGATTATGTCGGCAAGGGCCTGTCGGGCGGTATCATCGCGGTGCGCCCGGCGGTCAGCTCGCCGCTGGCCAGCCAGGACAATACGATCATCGGCAACACCGTGCTGTACGGCGCGACCGCCGGCAGCCTCTATGCCGCCGGCCAGGCGGGCGAACGCTTCGCCGTGCGCAATTCCGGCGCGACGGTGGTGGTCGAGGGCTGTGGCGCCAATGGCTGCGAGTACATGACCAACGGCATCGCCGTGGTGCTGGGCGCGGTCGGCGCCAATTTCGGCGCCGGCATGACCGGCGGCATGGCCTTCGTCTATGACGCCGATGGCAGCTTCGAGCGGCGCGCCAACCCGGAGAGCATCACCTGGCACCGGCTTGCCTCGATGCACTGGGAGTCGGTGCTGCTCGGGCTGGTCCGCGCGCATCATGCCGCAACCGACAGCAAATGGTCGGCCGCCTTGCTCGACGACTGGGGCCGCGCGATCGACCGCTTCTGGCAGGTCGTGCCGCGCGAGATGCTCGACCGGCTGTCGCACCCGCTCGACGATTCGGCGCACCTCGTGGCGGCCGAGTGACAGGCTGAAATTCCCTGCCGGGCGGCGTCCGGCAGGGAATTTGGCAGGGAATTTCGATTTTTTCCCTGCGATGCTTTTCCCTGCTGTCGTGGAACGGGCGAAGGCGAGGATCGTGACCATGATCCACCCAAGCCCCATCTGCCCGACAAGTTGAATCAGGCTGTACCTGTCGGTCGCTCTTCGGCGACACTCGAAACCGCCGCGTAATTCTGCTAAGGGACTCGCATCACCGTGTTTTTCGAGGTGCTGTATGCGTAAATTCCTGGCTCTGCCGCTCGTGCTGCTGGCAACCCCTGTCCTCGCCCAGGATCGCCACCCTGCCCCGTCGACCGATCAGCGTGTCGGGGCGGTCGGCGACGCGCTGTCCAACCCCGCCGTGCAGGAAAGCGCCGCGACCTTGGTCGGTGCGCTGGCAAGCGCGTTGCTCGACACGCATGTCGGCCCCGTGGCGCACTACACCGATCCGCGTGACGGCGTCCAGCCGAGCGATACGCTGCGCGACGTGGTGACGCGCGACGATCCGAATTTCGAACGGCGCCTGCATGACAACACTCGCGGGGTTGTCGCCCAGGCCGGCCAGGCCGCGCACGATGCCGCGACGATGAGCGCCGAACTCAATGCCACCGCTGTGCGGCTGCGCCGGGTGCTCGATGCGGCAAGCAAGGCGATGGACGACACGCGGGCGAAGTAATTCCTCCTCGTGCGGGGAATCGTTGCGAAATTACGCTGCGGCCTTTTTAGCCACCGTGCTCCTGCGAAAGCACGAGCCCAGGGTACCAAGCGACACGCCTGTCGCCCTGTGTTCCTGCTTTCGCAGGAACACAAATCTTGCGCCGAAATCGCGCACTCTTCGGCGTAACCCGAATTTCGCAACGATCCCCGGCACGGCGAGGAATGAAGGCCTTCCCCCGTCGCACGGCTCTGACTAACAGAGCCTTATGTGGCAGCTTCATCAATTCCCGCTTTGCCCTTTCTCGCGCAAGGTCCGCATCCTGCTGGGCGAGAAGGGGGTCGGCTGCGAGCTGGTGCGCGAATCGCCGTGGGAGCGGCGCGACGAGTTTCTCGACATGACGCCGGCCGGGCAGACGCCGGTTATGACCGATCCGGATCGCGGCATCCTGCTGATCGATTCGATGGCGATCTGCGAATATTTCGAGGAGACGGTCGAGAAGGCGGCGATGATCAACGGCACCGCGGTCAACCGCGCCGAGATCCGCCGGCTGGTCGCCTGGTTCGACACGCAATTCTACAACGATGTGACCGCGCCGCTGCTCCACGAGCGGATGACCAAGCGGCTGGTCGAGCGCGCCACGCCCGATTCGCGCGTGCTGCGCGAGGCGATGAAGGCGGCGGTGCGGCATCTCGATTATACCGATTATCTGCTCGACCATCGCAGCTGGCTGGGCGGCGCGACGATGAGCCTTGCCGATCTCGCCGCCGCGGCGCAAATCTCGATCACCGATTATCTCGGCGGAATCGACTGGAAGAATCACGAGCAGACCGCGCGCTGGTATCGCGGCTTCAAGAGCCGGCCGAGCTTCCGTCCGCTGCTCGCCGAGCGGATGGAGCAGATCAACCCGCCGGCGCATTATGACGACCTGGATTTCTGATGCACGTCTCGCATGATCCGGCGGCCGAGGCCGCCGCGACGATCGGGTTCGATGATTTCCTTGCCGTCGATATCCGGGTGGGCACGATCGTGACGGCCGCGCCGTTCCCCGAGGCGCGCAAGCCGGCCTTTCGGCTGACGATCGATTTCGGCCCGGTGATCGGGGTGAAGAAATCATCGGCGCAGATCACCGAGCATTATACGCTGGAGGAACTGCCCGGGCGGCAGGTGGCGGCGGTGGTCAACTTCCCGCCGCGCCAGATCGGGCCGATGAAGTCCGAGGTGTTGACGCTGGGTTTTCCGGATGCGGATGGGAAGGTTGTGCTGGTGACGCCGAGCGTGGCGGTGCCGAACGGCGGGCGGTTGTTCTAGCCTTCAATACCTCCCCGGCACGGGGAGGGGGACCGCGCGCTTCTTCAGCGCGTGGTGGTGGGGCTGATCGGGCGAAAGCAAGCCGCAACTTCCGCCGGCGCGTTTGCCGCCTTGTGACGGCAAACTGACGCACATCGTTCGAGGCTCGGTCACCCCTTACCAGCCCCTCCACCGCGCTACGCGCGGTCCCCCTCCCCGTGCCGGGGAGGTATCTGGAAGAAGTCACCCATCCAGACTTTTCGACGCCTGTTCGAACATGTCCTTCGACAGGCCCGGCACCGCGACGATGCGTTCCAGCTCGGCGCGCATCAGCGCGGCGCGGGCGGCGTCGAAGCGGCGCCAGCGGCCGAGCGGCGGGAGCAGTTTCGCCGCGGTCTGCGGGTTGAGCTTGTCGAGCGCGATGAGCTGGTCGGCGACGAAGCGGTACCCCGCCCCGCCCGCCACGTTGAACGCGCGCTGGTTGACGCTGAACGCGCCGACCAGCGAGCGCGCGCGGTTGGGGTTGGCGAGCGTGAAGTCACGGTGCCGGGCGAGTTCCGCGACCACCGCCGGCGTGTCGTCGCGCGACGCCAGCGCCTGGGTCGAGAACCATTTGTCGAGCACCAGCGCATTGTCGGAATAGCGGTTGTAGAAGATATCGAGCGCGGCGATGCGCTCCGGCGCATCGCTGTTGACCAGGGTGGTGAGCGCGCCCTGGCGATCGGTCATGTTGTCGGCACCCTCGAACTGGCCGAAGGCGAGGCCGGCGACATCGCTCGCGCCGCTCGCCGCGATATAACCGAGCGCGACGCTCTTGAGCCGGCGCAGGCCCTTGTCCTCGGGATTGTAGCGATAGGCGCCGACGCCCTTCGCCGCGATATAGGCGGCGCGCCAGCGCTCCTCGAGCGCGCGGCCGAGATCGCGGCGTAGCGCCTCGCGCGCGCGGTAGATGCCTTCCGGATCGACCAGCTTCATCTGGTCGCCGATGAAGCTTTCCGAGGGCAGCAACACCGCTTCCGCGACAAAGGCGCGATCGAGCGCGGCATCGTCGAGCGTGCCCGCCACCGCCGCGATCACCGCCTGATGGTCGGCCATGCGCCCCTCGGCGCCGGCTACCAGGGTATCGAGCATCAGCTGCTGCATCGCCTCGTAGCGCGCGAAGGGGTCGTCATCATGCGCCGAGAGGAAGGCGAGATCGGCGGCGCTGCGGTCGGTCTCGACCACCACGGGGGCGGAGAAGCCGCGATTGATCGACAGCATCGGCCGCTCGACGACGCCGTCGAACAGGATCTCGCGTTGCGGCGCGTCGAGCAGCACCAGTTGCTCGGGCGCGAGCGGGCGAGCGCTGTCGGCGCCGAACAGCTTGACCTTGAGTGGCAGCAACATGGCCGGCTTGTCGCGCTGGCCCGGCGTCGGCGGGGTGCGCTGCGACAGGGTGAGGGTGGCACGCGCGGCATCCACATCATGCCGCAGCGAGGCGGTGACGCGCGGCGTGCCGGCCTCGGTGTACCAGCGGCGGAATTGCTCGAGGTCGATGCCGCCGGCCTCTTCCATGCAGGCGACGAAATCCTCGCACGTTGCAGCGGTGCCGTCGAAGCGATCGAAATAAAGATCGGTGCCGGCGCGGAAGCGCTCCGCACCGAGCATCGTCGCCATCATGCGGATGACCTCGGCGCCTTTATTGTAGATTGTGGCTGTGTAGAAATTGGCGATTTCGAGATAGCTTTCCGGGCGCACCGGATGGGCCAGCGGACCGGCATCCTCGGGGAATTGCGCGGCGCGCAAGCCGCGCACATCCTCGATGCGCTTGACCGCGGCCGAGCCCTGATCGGCCGAGAAGCTCTGGTCGCGATAGACGGTGAAGCCCTCTTTCAGCGAAAGCTGGAACCAGTCGCGGCAGGTGACGCGGTTGCCCGACCAATTGTGGAAATATTCGTGCGCGACCACCGCGGCGATGGCGTCGTAATCATAATCGGTCGCGGTGTCGGGGTCGGCCAGCACGTAGCGCGAGTTGAAGATGTTGAGGCCCTTGTTCTCCATCGCGCCGAAGTTGAAATCGTCGACCGCGACGATGTTGAACATCTCGAGATCATATTCGCGGCCATAGACTTTCTCGTCCCACGCCATCGCCGTTTGCAGCGAGGCCAGCGCATGGCCGGTGCGCGACAGATCGGCGGGGCGGACCCAGATGCCGAGCTGCACCTCACGGCCGGACGAGGTGACGAAGGTACCGCGATTGGCGACGAGATCGCCGGCGACCAGCGCGAACAGATAACTCGGCTTGGGGAACGGATCATGCCATTCGGCCCAGTGCCGGCCGTCCGCCAGATCGCCCGAAGCGGTCGGATCGCCATTGGCCAGCAGCACCGGGAAGCGCGCCTTGTCGGCGGTCATCCTGACCTTGTAGCGGCTCAACACATCGGGGCGATCGGGGAAGAAGGTGATGCGGCGGAAGCCTTCCGCCTCGCATTGGGTGCACAGGTTTCCGCCCGAGGCGTAGAGCCCCATCAGCTGGGTATTGCGATCGGGCGCGATCTCGACCTCGGTCTCGATGACATGCGCGTCGCCGGTGATGGGGATGACCAGCGCCTCGTCCTCGATCCGCCAGTCATTGACCGCAACGCCATCGACCAGCACCGACAGCGGGGTCTGGCCGCCGCCATCGAGGTGAAGCGGCAGGTCGTGCGCCCCGTTGCGCATCACGTGGAGCGTCGCACGGACCCGCGTCGCAGCGGGGTCGAGATCGAAATCGAGCGCGATCTCGGGCACCAGCCATGCGGGAGGGCGATAGTCCTCGCGGCGGGTGACGGTGGGCAGGGCGGTGGCGTTCTGGACGTCGAGCATGAGGCGGGATGTAAGCGGTGCTTGTTGTACGTGCTACCCAAATCATCGCCGCCGCTTGCGCGTGTGCGCCGCTGTGATAGCGCAGTGATACGCGAGATATCAGCGCAAGGATGAGGCCAGTATGAAGCGAATTTTGGCGGGGTTGGGATTGTTGCTGGCCAGCGCCGCACCGGCGCAGGATGCGCCGACCCGCGACCTCGCGGTGATCAATGCGGCGCTGCCCGACGACCAGGCGGCGCTCAAGGCGCATGTGCTGTTTCTCGCCGATGACGTGCTGAAGGGACGCGAGGCGTCGAGCCCGGAGTTCATGATCGCGGCGCATTATGTCGCGGCGCAATTCTATGCCGCGGGGCTGCGGCCGGCGGGCGACAAGGGCGGGTATCTGCAGGACGTGCCACTGGTCGCCTATCGCGCGGCGGACCATGGCGACCTGGTGCTGACCCGCAAGGGCAGCGCGCCGCAACCGTTGATCTTCGGTGAGGATTACACCCCCGGCGCGGTGGCGGGGCGCGCGACGACGACGCTGGATGCGCCCGTGGTCTTCGTCGGCCAGGGTATCGTCGCGCCGGGCTACAGGCGCAACGACTATGCCGGGGTCGATGTGCGCGGCAAGATCGTCGCGGTGCTCGGCGGCGTGCCGAGCAAATTCCAGAGCGAGGAGCGGGCGCATTTCGCCAGCCCCGCGACCAAGGCCGAGATCGCCGCCCAGCATGGCGCGGTCGGCATGATCATGCTCGTACCGCGCGCGACCGGCCGCGCCGGCGCCGGCTGGGACCGGGCGCGCACCACCTGGGCCAAGCCCGACGGCACGGGCTACGCGCCGGGCGCGCCGATCCTCGCCACGATATCGGCGGCGGGCGGTGCCAAGCTGTTCGCCGGCGCGAAGACGCCCTGGGCGACGATCGTCAAGCGATCGGAGAATGACTCGGCGCCGATCCGTGGCTTCGCCCTGCCCGGCACGCTGACCGTGTCGCTGCACACCGCGTTCGAGCCGTCGCACAGCGCCAATGTCGCGGGGCTGCTGCCCGGGAACGACCCGAAGCTGAGGGACGAGGTCGTCGTGCTGTCGGCACATCTCGACCATCTCGGCGTCGGCCGCGCCGATGCCACCGGCGACACGATCTATAATGGCGCCGAGGACAATGCGACCGGCATCGCCTCGCTGATCGAGGAGGCCAAGCGCTTCAAGGCGAGCGGCAAGCCGCCGCGGCGCAGCATCCTGTTCCTCGCCGTGACGGCGGAGGAGAAAGGTCTGGTCGGCTCGGACTATTTCGCGCGCCACCCGACGCTGCCGCTCGACCGCATCGTGGCCGACGTGAATCTCGACATGCCGATCCTGACCTATGCGTTCCAGGACATGACGGTGTTCGGCGCGGATCGCTCGACGCTCGGGCCGATCGTCAGCAAGGCGGTGGCGGCGCTGGGCGTGACCATGTCGCCCGACCCCGATCCGAGCCAGGGCATCTTCGTGCGCTCGGACCATTATCGCTTCGTGCAGCAGGGCGTGCCGTCGGTGTTCCTGTGGCCGGGCCAGGCCGGCGACGGCAAGGCCGCCTGGGTCGATTTCTTCGCGCACCATTATCACCAGCCGTCGGACGAGATCGGCCAGAAGCTGGACTGGGCTCAGGGCGTGCGTTTCGTCGCGGCCAATTACGCCATCGCACGCGAGATCGCCGATGGCGACGAACGGCCACGCTGGAACAAGGGCGATTTCTTCGGGCTGCTCTATCGCGGCTATGGCGCGAAATAGGCTGCTGATCCTGGGGGCGGGTTACACCGCATCGCGGATCGGCGCGGCGCTGGCGGCGCGTGGCTGGGACGTGACCGGCGTGACGCGCGATGGACGCGACGAGACGCTGGCCTTTGCGGATCGGGCGTCGGTGGCGGCGGCGATAACCACGGCCAATGCGATACTGTCGTCGGTCCCGCCCGAAGGCGACATCGACCCGGCGCTGACCGTCTATGGCGAGACCATCGCCGCTGCGCCCGGCTGGCGCGGCTATCTCTCCTCGACCGGCGTCTATGGCGACAGCGGCGGCGCCTGGGTCGATGAGACCGCGCCGACCGGTACCGGGCGACGTAGCGCGCGCAGCACCGCCGATGCGGCGTGGCTTGGGCTGGGCGCGCGGGTGTTCCGGTTGCCGGGCATTTACGGCCCGGGCCGCTCGCCGCTCGATCGGGTCGCGGCGGGGACGGCGCACCGCGTCGATGCACCCGGTCAGGTGTTCAGCCGGGTGCATGTCGACGATATCGTCAGCGGCGTGATCGCCGGGCTCGCCGCGCCGGCCGGGGCGTACAACCTCGCCGATGATCAGCCATGCGCGCAGAATGAGGTGATCGAATTCGCCGCGGGCCTGCTCGGCCGCGATCCGCCGCCGATCGTGCCGCTCGACGCGCTGTCACCGATGGCGCGCGCTTTCTATGCCGAGAACCGGCGCGTGGCGAACGGCAAGGCGAAACGCGTGCTCGGCTGGGCGCCGCTTTACGGCGACTACCGGTTGGGCCTGCGCGCGGTCAGGGCGATGACCAACCCGGCCCCGGCGAGCAGCGCGCCGGCAACGGCCAGCCCGGTCCAGCGATAACCCTCGAACAGGGTCGACAACAGCATCGCGATGACCGGCACGATGACGCTGGAATAGGCCGCCTTGGCCGGGCCGATGGTGCGCAGCACGCCGAAATAGAGCGGGAAGGTCAGCGTCGAGCCGAGCAGGCCGAGATACAGCACGCCGCCGAGATAGGCCGGGCGCCATTCGATCACCGGCGGGCCGCTCAGCATCAGTGCGATCACCCCGTCGATGCCGGCGCCGATCAACATCGCCACCGCGAGCATCGGGATCATCGGATAGCGCTTGGCGGTCTCGCCCGCCTGCATGACATTGGCGCTGGACGCGGACAGGATCGCGGCGAGCGTCAGGCCGATGCCGATCATCGCCTCGGCCGGCCCGCGCGGGTCGAGCCGCGCCTCGTGCAGGAACAGCAAGGCCACGCCGGCCATCGCCACGGCCGAGCCGAGCAGCAACTGCCGCCCCATACGCTGGCCGAGAAAGATCCGAGCGAACAGCGCATTGGGCACCAGCAGCAGCGCGAACACCACCGCGACGATACCCGAGGTGATATGCTCCTCGGCGCGGTAGACGAAGTTGAAGTTGAGGCAGAACTGGCTCAGTCCGAGCAAAGCGGCAAAGCGCCAGCCGCGTGCGTCGAGCGTGAATTTCTCGCGCCGCACCAGCGCCAGCACGACCATGCCAGTGCCGGCGACGAGGAAGCGGTAGCACACCGACCAGCTCGGCGGGACGCTCGACACCTGGTCGCGAATCACCAGCCAGGTCGAGCCCCAGATCAGCGTGACGATGCTGAACGGAATCAGCACCGCGAGGCGGGTCGATTGGGGTGCGGTCGTTTCGGTCACGGCGTCAGCCTTTAGCTGCGTCGTGCCGCGTGTCGATGCGCTTTTACGGTCGAGTTGATAAGTTCGCCTTGTGGATCACAGCGCCGCGATGGCGTCGGCCAGCGGCTTGATCGCCGCCGCCTGCTGGTCCCAGCTGGTCACCAGCCGTATCTCGCCCGGCGCCCAGTCGTAGAAATCGAAGCCGAGGGCACGCAGTCCGGCGGCTTCTTCGGGGCTGGCGCGGAGGAATATCTCGTTCGCCTCGACCGGGTAGACCAGGCGATCTCCGGCCGCCTGGGCCAGCAGGGCCGCACCGCCATTGGCGGCACGGGCATTGTCGAGCCACAGGTCGTTGTCGAGCATGGCGAGGATCTGCGCGGCGAGATAGCGGCCCTTGGAGAAGAGCAGCCCGGCGCGCTTGCGGCGATAGAGCGTGGCGGCGGCGAGGTCGGGCTTGAAGAATATCAGGCACTCGGCGCTCATCCCGCCATTCTTGACGAAGCCGAAGCTCAGCGCGTCGACCCCGGCGCGCCAGGTGATGTCGGCGAGCGACGCACCGTCATGCACCACGGCATTGGCGAAGCGCGCGCCGTCCATGTGCAGGCCGAGCCCGCGCACACGCGCCAGATCGCCGATCGCGGCGACCTCGTCGGGGGTATAGACCAGGCCATATTCGGTGGCGTTGGTGATCGAGATGGCGTGCGGCTGGACCTGGTGAACATCGGGCCGGATGCCGTCGATCACTGCGCGGATCGCCTGCGGCGTGAGCTTGGCGCCCGGCCCTTCGGCGAGCAGCAGCTTGGCGCCGTGCAGGTAGAAGCCCGGCGCGCCCGCTTCGTCGTTATTGATATGCGCATCGCGGTGGCAGACCACGGCGCCGTGCGGCTGGCACAAGGCGGCGAGCGCGAGGCAATTGGCCGAGGTGCCGGTCGGCACCCACAGCGCCTTCACCTCGGTGCCGAACAACTCGGAGAAGCGCCCGTCGAGCTGCCTGCTCCACGCATCGCCGTCATAAGCGGTGTCGAGGCTGTTGGCGGCACCCAGCGCGGCAAGCACGGCGGGATGGACCGGGGCGGCGTTGTCGGAGAAGAAGCGCATGTACCGTGCTGATGCGGTGCGGGAGCGCGTGCGTCAACGGGTCTGAGAATCGCACAGCTTCTTTGTGAGGACGCCTACTCCTCGTCACTCCGCCCCGGCGGCGGCGCGCGCTCGTCGCGGCGATCGCGCGGCGGGGTCGGGTCGCGTTGCGGGGCACGCTGGACGTCGATCGTGCCGTCGCGTCCGATATGGAGATTGAGACCCAGCCCAGAGATATTGCCCTCTATCGGCAGGCTGGTGTTGCCCTGGATCTCGACGCCATCGTCGACCGCGTCCGGATCGACCGCGTCGGTCACCGGCTGCGGTGCCTGTTTAGGCCCGACGCCGAGCGCGTTCTGCATGAAATCGCGCCACACCCGCGCCGGGATGCCGCCGCCCGACAGGCCGCGATTGGGCGTGTTGTCGTCATTGCCGACCCACACGCCGCACACCAGCCCGTTGGCGAAACCGACGAACAACGCATCGCGGCTGTCCTGCGTCGTGCCGGTTTTCCCGAACGTCGCGACCGACAAGGCCGCCTGGCGCCCGGTGCCGGTTTCGGCCGAGGCGGACAGCAGGTCCATCATCTGCTCGCGTACGCGGCCGGTCAGCGGGTGCTGGCCGTTCGCGATCTCGTCATACCAGCTGCGATTGGGCATGTCCTCCAGCCCGCGGACATGGACCGGATAACTCTCGCCCGCGACCGCGGCATAGGCGGCCGTAAGCTCGAGCAGCGACACGGTCGAGGTGCCGAGCGCGATCGTCGTTTCATTGGGAATCGGGGTCGAAATGCCGAGGTCGCGCGCCGCCCTGATCACCGCCGGCACGCCGACCTTCTGCGCGATGCGCGCCGCCGCGACATTGGACGAGCGGGCAAAGGCCTGGCGCAGGGTGATCGGGCCGAGATAACGGCCGTCGGCATTTTTCGGGCTCCAGTCGCCGATCGTGACCGGCTCGTCATCGACCATCGAATCCGGTGTCATTCCGCTGCGCAAAGCGGCGAGATAGACGAACAGCTTGAACGCCGACCCCGGCTGGCGCCGCGCCTGCGTCGCGCGGTTGAACGGGCTGTCGGCATAGCTCTTGCCGCCGACCATCGCCACGACCCGGCCATCGGGGCGCATCGCCACCAGGGCGATCTGCGCCTGGCGCACCCCGGCGCGCGCCACGGCACGCTCGGCGGCGCGTTGCAGGCGCTTGTCGAGCGTGGTCTGCACCGTCGTCTCGGTGGCGATCTCGCCGGCATGGTCACGCGCGGCGGGCAGCACCCAATCGGCGAAATAGGTGCCGTCGGGCAGCCGCTGGCGATCTGGCGCGACCGACAGCCGGGCGGGGGCGACGTCCGCTGCCTCGTCCTTCGTGATGAAACCGGCCTCGGCCATAGCGCCGACGACCAGCTTCTGCCGGGCGCGCGCGCCTTCGAGATTGCCGGTCGGGGCAAGCCGCGAGGGCGCCTTGACCAGCCCGGCCAGCATCGCCGCCTGGCCGATCGACAGCTTGTCGGGCGTGCGGTTGAAATAGTGTCGCGACGCCGCGCTCAGGCCATAGACGTTGTCGCCGAAATAGACGTTCGACAGGTAACGCGAGAGGATTTCGTCCTTCGACAGCCACGCCTCGAGCCAGAAGGCGATCAGCACCTCGCGCAGCTTGCGCCCGGCCGTGCGGTCCGAATCGAGGAAGGCGTTCTTGGCGAGCTGCTGGGTGATCGTGCTGCCGCCCTCGCGCACGCTGCCGCGCCAGAGATTGTGGAAGAAGGCGCGCGCAATGCCGCGCGGATCGACCCCCCAATGCGAGCGGAAGCGGCGATCCTCGATCGCCAGGAAGGCATTGGTGACATGCGCCGGCAATTTCGCGGCATCGACCGGCTTACCGATGATGGCGCCATGCCGCGCGATCGGCGAACCGTCATCGGCGAGCAGGGTGATGCTCGGCGGGGTCGGCGGCTGGAGCGATTTCGACAGCGGCGCGGTGATCGCCAGCCAGCCGACTGCGAGCACGAACAGGAAGACGAAGATCGCCAGGCCGCGCCCGACCCAGCGCAGCAGGCGACGCGGGCGCTGCACCACCGGCAAATTGCTGGTGTAGCTGCCCGGCGGATAGGCATCGGGTTGATGGGCATCCGGCTGCCACGGCATGGCGGGTTCGAGCCGCGTATAACGATCGTTGTGCTCGGGCGGCGGCATGCCGCCGGTCAGTTCGAGCGGATCGCGGTTATAGGCCGGGCCATCGGGATCGAAGGGATAGGAACGCATCGCCTTGCTCGTTACTCGACCAGCACGTGTATTAGGCCGATATAACAGTTACCGCAAGTCGGCGTGGACGCGAGGGCGCGGTTGCGGCACATCATGGCGGCTATACCAGTGGAGAGACGCGCTTGCGAGTGACGATCAAGGACGTGTCGCGCACCGCCGGCGTTTCGATCAAGACGGTGTCGCGCGTCCTCAACAACGAGAAATATGTCGGGGCGGAGACGCGCGCACGGGTCGAGGCGGCGGTGGCGGCGCTCAACTTCCGGCCCAGCGCTGCGGCGCGTTCGCTGGCCGGCAAGCGCAGCTGGCAGATCGCGCTGATCTGCGACAATCCCAGCCCTTATTATGTCTATGAGATGCAGTCGGGCATCCGCGATCGCTGCGCGCAGGACGGGGTGCGGATGATCGCCCAGCCCTATGACCGCGATTCGGCCACCCTGCTCGACGATGTCGAGAGCCTGGTCGACGCGACGCATGTCGACGGACTGATCCTGACCCCGCCGGTGACCGATTTCGGCGAGGTGCTCGACCTGCTGCAGCGGCGCGGCGTGCGCTTCGTGCGCATCTCGCCGGGGACGCAGCTCGACCTGACGCCGTCGAGCTTTCTCGACAACGAGGCCGCGGCGATCGCGATGACGCGGCATCTGATCGGTCTGGGGCACCGACGGATCGGCTTCGTCATGGGACACAAGAGTTATGCGACCAGCGCGCAACGCCTCGCCGGATATATGCGCGCCCTGCAGGAGGCAGGGATCGAGCTCGACCTCGGGCTGGTGAAACAGGGCGGCTACGACTTCGCCTCGGGGTCGGAAGCGGGCGAGGCGCTGCTTTCGCTCGACCGGCCGCCGAGCGCGATCTTCGCCTCGAACGACGACATGGCCGCCGGCGTGCTGGCGGTAGCGCATCGCCGCGGCATCGCGGTACCCGATGCACTGTCGGTCGCCGGCTTCGGTGACGATGCGCTGGCCGGCTATGTGTGGCCGCCGCTGACCACCATCCGCCAGCCGACCCGGCGCATGGGCTATGAGGCGGCCGACATGCTGCTGTCGGAGGAGACCGAGACGGTCGAACGCCGCGAGGTGCCGTTCGAGTTGATCGTGCGGGGGTCTACCGGGCCGCGATTCCCGGTCGGGAAATAGCCGAGCAGAAGATAATTTGTTCGCGCAGAGGCGCGGAGACGCAGAGAAGGCGTGTCAGTGGCTTTCTTCTCGCGCCAGCGAGATGTTCCTCTTCCGGAAGCCGGGTAAGCTGAAGCCGCTTTCGCGGGAAGCTCAGCCGTAAGCGCAACACCTCCGCGTCTCTGCGCCTCTGCGCGAACCAAATTCAACCTCACCTCACCTGCGACACTAGCCGATCAGGAAATAGGCAGCACCCAAGGCCAGCGCGAACGCCACCAGGGTCGCGGCAAGGATCACCAGCAGCGGTCGCGGGCCGGCCTCCAGCAGTTGCGACAGCGGCGAACGGATCGCTGTAGCGGTAACGGCGGCGGCGAGCAGGCCGGCGGCGGTTTTCTCCGCGCCGGTCGCGACGACGGCGGGGATGATCCCGGTCGAATTGATCCCGGCGAGCACGAAGAAGCCGACCACGAACCAGGGCAGCCCGACCTTCTTCGCGCTGCTGCCGTCCTTGCCGAGGAACATCGCGACGACCGCCAGCACCGGGGCGAGCAGCGCGACGCGGGTGAGTTTCACGATCGCGGCGATCTGCCCGGCACCGTCGGAATAGGAATAACCCGCGCCGAGCGCCTGGGCCACGTCGTGGATCGCCGCGCCGAGCATGAAACCGGCCTTGAGGTCGGTCATGTGCAGCGCATGCGCGGCGAGCGGATAGACCATCATCGCCGTCGCGCTCATCGCCGAAATGCCGACCAGCACCAGCGTCAGCTGCGCCTGGCTGATACGTTTCTCGCCCAGCGTCGTGGCCAGCGCCATCGCCGCGCTGGCGCCGCAGATCGCCACCGCGCCGCCGGCGAGCGTGCCGAACGCGCTGTCGAAGCCGAAGCGCCGCGCGGCGAGCACGCCCGCGCCGATCGTCAGTGCGACGATCGCCAGCACGCAGAGCAGCGCGACAGGGCCGAGCGCGACGATCTGCCCGAGCGTGATGCGCACCCCGACCAAGACGATCCCCCAACGCAGCAACGAACGCGAGGCAAAGGCCAGCCCCGGTGTCAGCCGTACATCGGCCGAGAGAAAGTTGAGCGCGAGGCCGATCAGCAGCGCCATCAACGTCAGCGGCACACCATAATGGTCCGACAAAAAGCCGGCGGCGAGCGTCCCCGCCGCGACGATGACCAGGCCGGGGGTATAGGCGCGCCACGTCGCCTTGGGGGACGGCTCGATATCGCCGTACAGGTCCGCCGCCATGGGGAGCGGGCGTTTCGCTTGCGTCGTCGTCATGTTGCGCCCTGAATGTTTCTGACCTTGTATCGTCTTTCGCGGAAAGCTCTAGCGGAGCAACCAAGGCTATGACAACGTTATCTGAGCGGCACCCACAGTTCAGTGACGCCGGCGCATCGGGCGGTGTTGCCTGAACGCTATGTCGGCCATCGTCCGCCCCGTCCCCGGGTCCGTCACATGGCAAATCATGTCGAGGGGAACTTGCGGGGTCCCGACATCGTCCATCTGCGCGGCAACTTCCTCGAGGCTTGGCTGAGCATATCGGTCGCCACGCGAAGGCACCGGTGGCGGATTGAAGCCCTTGGCCGAACGTGCGACGCACGTCCCGGTCGCAGGGCGCGGCGCCCGTCTTCCCCAATAAAGCGCCTGGATTTCGAGCGTCTGTGCGTTCTTCATCGCGCCCGTCACGGCAATCGCACGAGCGGCCGCGTGATCCGGCGCCGGGAAGAAAATCGTCACATCGCCGTACCGCGATGGCCCGCCGAACACGATATAGACCGCACTGCATCGCGCGCGACGCCAAACTTTTGCCGACGCATCGCCGGACGGTCGCGCGATACGCGTCGCTTTCAGGCAATGACCGGAGGCGGTCGACATGCTGCGCATCGTGACGAGATTGAAGTTGGGAATATGATCTTCCCGGCCAGCCGGAGCGCTTGCGGCCAGCACCGCGACCGCCGTTGCGAAAATATATCCCACACCCAGATCTCCGGAACGCCAACCGGGCGCGAAGCCAACCGCGTACACGGATCCTCAAGCAAGCGAGACCGAAATTCCGCAGCCGCCATTTGGCATGAGCGATCGAGCCGCGCCGCACCTTCATTCGATGTGCTGGAGCAACTCTCCCGTCGCGATAACCTCGAATGTCGTCGCGTCGATGTAACGCACCGGCTCGCCTGTCGACAGCGCCAGCCGCCGCGCACCGGGGTAGGCGCGCACGGGCCGGCCGGGGGTCGGCGTCGGGGCGTGACGGAATTCGATCACCGTGACGGTCGATCCGTCGTCGCCGATGCAGCGCCAGCGCGCGAGCTCCTGCTCCATGCCGCTATGCCGGGTCGTCGCACAGCGCCGTCACCACGCGTTCGGTCAGCGCGGCGCAATCGAGGCCGGCGAAGGGGAAGGCGCCGACCAGGCTGGCACGGAGCTCGGGCGCCAGCGCATCGCGCAGCCGGCGGCGGGCGCGCAGCAGGCGAGTCTTCACCGTGGCGGGCAGCACGCCCAGCGCCTGCGCGACATCGTCGACCGACATGCCCTCGACCTCGCGCATCACGAAAACCAGACGGAAATCGCGCGGCAGCGCGGCGATCGCGCCTTCCAGCACGCCGCGCATCTGCTTGCGCGCCAGCGCGGCCTCGGCGCCCTGTTCGATCGATCCACGCATCAGTCTGTCCCGGTAATCCTCAAGGTCGGCGATCGAATCCGCGTCCAGCCGCGCCCGCCGGCGCCGCGCCGCGCGCGCCCGGCCGAGCGCCTCGTTGATGACGATGCGCATCAGCCAGGTCGACAGCGCGGCGCGCCCGGCAAAGCCGTCGATCGCGGCAAAGGCGTGGAGATAGGCGCTCTGCACCGCGTCCTCCGCCTCGCTGCGATCGCCGAGGATGCCCCAGGCGGCGCGGAACAGCCGTTGGTTGTTACGTTCGGTCACCAGCCGGACCGCGGCGGGATCGCGGCGCGCGATGCGGCGGGCGAGTTCGCTGTCGTCGCAAGCCGTCACGTCCTGGATGGCAAGGGCCATGATCATTCCTAGCGCTCGCGCCGCGCGAACGACAATGTTTCGCGCATCTCACGGCGCGGCTTCAGCACGTCGTCGACATCATTCTCGTAGAAATCCACGCATTGGCTCCGGCAAGGGCTTGATGCGCATTGGATGCCGGCCGCTCCACAAAGTTCCCCAACCACCGCAAATCGCCGCGGGAACCTTTGCGCCGGGGCGGCATCAAACAGCCGAAGCAGCGGCATGATGCCGCGCCAAAAACGAGGAAAAACGATGTACGCAAAGCTGGCAATCGCGGCGGGTGCCGCGCTGTTCGCCATGACCGGCATGGTCGTGGCACAGGGCAATCCGGCCCCCAATGACGCGCAGATCGCGCACATCGCCTATACCGCCGGGGTGATCGACATCGCCGCAGGGAAGCAGGCGCTGGCGAAATCGCACAACAAGGCGGTGCGCGCCTTCGCCGAGGAAATGGTGCGCGACCATGGCGCGGTGAACGACCAGGCGCTTGCCCTGGTCAGGAAGCTCGGCGTAACGCCGCAGGACAATGCGACCAGCGCCGCGCTGAGCAGCGGCGCGGCGGATGAGATGAAGAAGCTGGCGGCGCTGGACGGGGCGGCATTCGATCGTGCCTACGTCCGGAACGAGGTGGCCTATCACCGCACCGTCAACGGCGCGCTACGCACCGTGCTGATCCCCGACGCGCGGAACGGCGAACTCAAGGCGCTGCTCGAGACCGGCCTCAAGCTGTTCAGCGAGCACCAGATGCACGCCGAGCACCTCGCGAAGAAGCTGGGCTGATGTCCCGCGCCATGCTCGCCCCCTTGGGCGTGGTTGCGCTGGTCGCGGTCTCGGTTGCCATCACGGCAGCCGAGGCCGGGCCACGGCCAGCCGCGACCTACACCATCGTCGTCGACAAAATGGCGTTCGGCCCCCTGCCGGGCGGGCTGCATGTCGGCGACACGATCGTCTGGGTGAACCGCGACCTGTTCCGCCACAGCGCGACGGCGGCGAACCGCAGCTTCGATGTGGATCTTCCCGCGGGCAAGAGCGCACGCCTGACGCTGAGGCGCGCCGGCAGCCTGGCCTTTTCGTGCAAATATCATCCCGGCATGAAAGGGGTGCTGGTGATCCGGAACTGACGAGCAAGGCGGACCTGCGCCGCGTCCTTCCGATCAGTGGGCGCCGACCGGCGCCGCCGTCCCCATTCCATCAAGCGGCAGGCGCGGGAGCAGAAGCTGGATCGCGCCAAGCGCGAGGAGATAAGAAAAGCCCGCGAACAGGAACAGCGGCCAATAGCCGAAACCGGCCGCCAGCGTCAGCCCGGCGACCTTGGCGATCACCATCCCGCCGACATTGCCGCTGAACGCGCCGAAGCTCGTCACGCGGCCGACCTTTTCGGGCCGCGAGACGTCGGCGATCAGCGCGAACAGATTGACCGAGAATGCCTGGTGCCCGGCCATCACCAGCCCGATCAACGCCACCGCCAGCGCGTAGCTGTGCACCGTGTCGGCGAAGGGCAAGGGCGTCGCCAGCAGCGCGGCGACGAGCAGCGAGCCTTTGCGCACTTTCTCGATGCTGCGGCCGGCGCGGATCAGCCGCGAGGCGACCGTGCCGGCGATCAGCGACCCGATCGCGCTGCAGCCATAGGCGATCGCCAACGGCGTGCCGAGCGCGATGCCCTCGAGGCCGAAGCTGCGGTGGAAGAAATCGGGCATCCAGAACAGCATCAGCCACCAGGTCGCGTCGGACAGGAATTTGGCGACGGCGATCGCCCAGGTGCGCCGCTCGACGAAGATGCTGCCAAGCGGTGGGGAGGCCGCGTCGCGCGCGCCCGCATGGTCCCCGGCGAATTGCACTCCGCGCGCGGCGATCAGCCACACTGCGGCCCAGACCAGGCCCAGCGCGCCGCCAAGCACGAAGGCGGCGCGCCAGCCCCACAGCAAGGCGATCGTCGGGATGAGCAGCGGCGCGGCGATCGCGCCGAGGCTGCCGACGGTGTTGGTGATGCCATAGCCGAAGGAGCGCATTGAAGGCGGGAAGATCACCGCGATGGTCTTGATCGCCGCCGGCGTGCCCATCGCCTCGGTCGCGCCCAGCGCCACGCGGCACAGCACGAAGGAGCCGAAGCCGCGCGCGAAGGCATGCGCCATCGCCGCCAGGCTCCACAAGGCGACGCCGATCGGGTTGGCCCATTTCACGCCGAGCCGGTCGACCGCGAGGCCGGTGAACAGGAAGGCGACCGCCGCCGAACCCTGGAACCAGGCGGCGAGCGAGCCATAGTCATTGTCGTTCCAGCCCATGTCGCGCGATATCTCCGGCTTGAGCACAGAGATGATCTGTCGGTCGACCAGATTGAGCAGCGTCGCGGTGATCGCCAGCACGAACAGCGTGTTGCGGCGCGCCGGCGACAGGGTCATGCGCGATCAGCCAAAGGTCACCTGCGTGCCGCCCTGCAGCAGCGCGATGGCGTTGCGGCGGAGCTGCTTCGTGCCGGGATTGAGCATCGCCTCGGGCGTATATTGCGCGAGATAGACGCGGCGCGGGCGATCGGTGCGATTGGCACCGGTGGCGTGGAGCAACAGGCTGGAGAAAGCGACGATGTCGCCCGCCTTCGCCTCGACGATGATGCCCTCGGCCTCGGCCGGCGCGCCGACTAGGTCGTTGCTCCCCGGTTGGCGGTCGTGCGGCAATATGCCGTTCCGGTGGCTGCCCGGCATCAGCCGCACCGTACCGTTCTCGACCGTGGCATCGTCGAGCGGGCACCAGCAGGTGACATAGGGTGCGTGATCGGGCGGGCCACCATTGCCGACGACATAGCCCGAATCCTGATGCCACGAGAAGGGCAAGCCGCCTTCCGGCCCCTTCACGACATATTGGTCGAAGAAGAAATAGGCGGTGTCGCCGATCGTCGCGCGGCAGACCTCGGCCATCGTCTCGCTGAACAGCATCCGCCGCAACTCAGGCGCAACGCGCTGGCATTCATTGGCGAAATAGCGCTTGCCGCGATGGCTGATGCCGATCGTGTCGACGCCCAGCTCATCCATCCGCGCATCCTCGCGCGCGACGAAGGCATCGCATCCGTCACGCAGCAGCGCGAGCGCCTCGCCGGCCAGGGCCTGCGGAAACACCGCATAGCCCTGCTCGGCAAAGTCCCGCGCCTGCTGTTCGAACCGCATGACTCTGTTCCCGCTCAAAAATTGAAACGAAGCTGCGCACCGAAATAGCGATCGACGTCGCGCGGCAGCAGATAACGATAGCTGCCCCCCGGACCGCCCGAGGTGATCAGCGTGGCATAGCTGGTGTCGGTCAGGTTGCGACCGAAGAAATTCACCCGCCACACGCCGTTGGGGTCGACCAGCGCGATATTGGCATTGACCAGCGCATAGCCGTCGATGGTGATCGCCTGGCGCGTCACCGGATTCGACTCGAGCGAGGACACCTGGTCGCTGGTCAGCGAGATGTCGCCCCCCAGTTCGATATTGGCGAAGCTGCCGGTCTCGATCTTCCAGGTGGCGCTGACATTGCCCTTCCATGTCGGCGCGAGCGGCAGCTGCTCGCCACGACGCGTGCTCGAGCCGGCGGGCGAGCCGGGCGGCAGGTTGAAATTGTCGATCTGCGCGTCGGTATAGGCGATGCCGGCATTGATCGTGAAGTTGCGCACCGGCCGGATCACCGTCTCGATCTCGACGCCCTTGGTCGAGACCGTGCCGGCGTTGGTCAGCTGGGTAATCACCGAGCCGTTGAGATTGACGAAGCTGTTGGCCTGGAAATTGTCGTACTTGGCGTAGAACAGCGCGGTGTTGAGGGTGAAGCTGCCGTCGTTGGTCTTGAACTTGGCACCGACCTCATAGGCGTTGGCCGTCTCGGGCGCGATCGGGTCGAGCTGACCCGCATTCTGGTTGAAGAAGACGTTGAACGCCGGCCCCTTATAGCCCTGGCTGAAGGTGGCATAGGCCATCAGGTTGTGTGCGATGTCCGCCTGCACGCCGAGCTTGCCGGCAAAGTCGCTATGGCTCGTCGCGAGGTTGAAATTGGCGCCGGTGCCGGCAAGGCCCGGACCGCCCCCGTTGGTTGCGGCGGAGCGCACGTTGAAGGCGGTGACGTCGTCATGCGTGTAGCGCGCGCCGCCGATCAGCCGCAGCCAGTCGTTCACATGGAAGGTGAGATTGCCGTAAAAGGCGTAATTCTCCATCGTCGAGCCGAACGTGCCGGCCGCACTGGGAAAGGTCAGCGTCGAGGACCCGACGGCGCACGGTGCGAGCCCGGGCGATACCGCCGGGAGCGTGGTCGCCGAGCAGACGATGTCGTCGCGCTGGAAAGTACGTTGCTGCTTGGCGCGATAATAGAAGCCGCCCAGCACATATTCGAAGGTCTGGTTGCCCGGCGAGGCGAGGCGCAGCTCCTGGGTGAAGGTCGTCGCCGGCTCGGGCCCGAAGTCGTTGAGCTGGTTGCCGCCCGACACGGCATAGACCGTGTCGATGAAGTCGCCGTCGCGGATGCCGTAATTCTTGTATTTGCGATAGGCGGTGATCGAGGTGATCGTACCGGGCGAACCCACGTCGAGATCGGCCTGGAGCGATCCGCCCCAGCTCGTCTCGCGCGTTTCGGTCAGCGTGTTCTGGCGGATCTCGCGGGTGGCTGATCCGGCCAGCGTCACGCCGCTCAGCGCCCCGGCGAGCGCGCCGCTCGGCGCGGTGCCGATCACTTCGGCGCAGCAATCGGCATGCGTGTGACGCCAGTCGCCGATCAGCGTGAGCGTCAGATTGTCGGTCGCATTGGCCACGATCATGCCGCGGATGCCGTAGCGCTCATAGCCGTTGACGGTCTTGCCGAGCGTGAGGTTGCGGACGTTGCCGTCCCAATTGTTGTAGCTGCCCGTGAAGCGGCTGCTGATGCCGTTGCCGAGCGGGATATCGATCGCGCCCTTGATCTTGTACTCGCTGTCGGTGGTGGCGGTGCCCTCGACATAGCCGGCCAGTTCATGGCCCGGCTTGCGCGTGACGATGTTGATCACGCCGGCCGAGGAATTCTTGCCAAACAGCGTACCCTGCGGCCCGCGCAGCACCTCGATCCGGTCGACATCGTACAGGTCGCCGAACGCCTCGCCCGAGCGCGCATAGGTGACGCCGTCGACGACGAAGCCGACGCTCGGCTCGGCGGCGATGGCGAAGTTGATCGTGCCGACGCCGCGCAGGAACAGCGAGGAATCGATCGTCGTCGCGCTGTCCTTGAAGTTGAGGCTGGGGACGAGCTGCTGGAGCGACTGGATGTTGACGCCGCCGCGCGCCTCGAACTGCGCGCCGGTGACGACACTGATCGCGGCCGGCACGCGCTGCAGATTCTCCTCGCGCTTCTGCGCGGTGACGATGACGTCGCCATTATCGGCGGGCACCGCGGCGGCGGGACCGCTCGCTGCGGTTGTGTCCTGGGCCTGTGCCGGTGCGGCGAGGGTCAGCGCGAGCAATGCTGCGCCCGACAGATAGAAAGCCTTGGTCATATTTCCCTCCTGAATTCCTACTATATTGATAGGTTATTATCGTTGATCCCTGGGCGACAGCGCTGTCGGACTTTGCCGGTATAAAGCCGGGCTTTTGCTCAGACGCCCATTTCCTCCATCGTCACGACGCGCTTCTCGCGCGCGCTCAATTCCGCCGCCGCGCCGATCGCGACCGCCATCATCCCGTCGCGCGCGGTGACCTCGATCGGGCCCTCGCCACGCACCGCCGCGTTGAATTTCTGATGTTCGTAGAAAGTCGAGCCATGATGGCTGCCCGCGTTGAGCGCGGTCTCGTCGGTATGGACGACGCGCCGCGACGCCTTCTTGGGATTGCGGAAGCCGACGCGCGGCGAATGCACGATCGCGCCTTCGGGAATCAGCACCTCGAGCCGCGCCTTGTCGCCGACCGCGGCGATCTCTTCCTGATTCTCCGCCCCGTCGGCGAACATCGACAGATCGAGCATCGCGCGCACGCCATTGGCGAAATCGACCGTCGTATAGCTGTTGTCGATGATGTCGGGCCGGCGGCCATCATAGGCCTCGTCGAGATGGTTCACGTCCATCGCGCCCGAACAATAGACCCGCACCGCCTCGGACCCGACGATCAGCCGCATCAGGTCGAAGAAATGACAGCATTTCTCGACCATCGTGCCGCCGGTATTTTCCGAAAAGCGGTTCCAGTCGCCGACCTTGGGCAGGAAGGGGAAGCGGTGCTCGCGGATCGACAGCATGCGCAAGCGCCCGATGTCGCCGCCATGGATCTGGGCGATGAACTCGGCCGCCGGCGGCATGTAGCGATATTCCATCGCCGTCCAGAACACCCGGTCGCTCTGCGCGGCGCGCTCGACGATCCAGCGGCAATCCTCGATCGTGGTGGCCAGCGGCTTTTCGCACAGGATATGCAGGCCGGCGTCGAACAACGGCGCGAGGACCGAACGATGCGTGAAATTGGGCGAGGCGACGATCACCGCATCGCACAGCCCGCTGGCCGCAAGCCCCTCCACGCTGTCGAACGCCGTCGCCTGGTCCGCGCGCTCGCCCAGCGCGCCCTTCGCCCAGCCGAGCGACGTCTGCACCGGATCAGCAAGCGCGGTCACCACCGCGCCCGGCGTGATCGCCAGGTTGTTCAAATGCTCGATACCCATCATGCCGGTACCGACCAGTCCGTAACGCACTTGCTCTCCCAACGATCTTGCCTCTATGTATGACAACGATGTCTGATTTGACCCTTACACCCGATTCTCGTCCGCTCGGCAAGAGCGGATTGCAGGTAAGCCCAATCGCATGGGGAATGTGGCGTTTCAGCCACGCGTCTCCCAAAGAGGGGCAGGCGCTGATCGAGGCGGCGATGGCCGCCGGCGTGTCTTTATATGATACCGCTGACATATATGGCTTCGACGGCAGTGGCGGTTTCGGCGATGCCGAATCGCTGCTCGGCGAGGTGTTCAAGGCCTCCCCCGGGCTGCGTACGAAGATGGTGCTGGCGACCAAGGGCGGCATCACCCCGCCGGCGCCCTATGATTCGAGCCGCGATTATCTGATGAAGGCGCTCGACCATTCGCTGCGCCGCATGGGCGTCGAGCGCGTCGAACTCTACCAGATCCACCGCCCCGACATCCTTACCCGCCACCAGGAGGTGGCGCGTACGCTCGAGGACATGGTCTCGTCGGGCAAGGTCGCGGCGATCGGCGTGTCCAACTACACCGTGGCGCAGACCCGCGCGATCGAGTCGCTGCTGACCATCCCGCTGGCCAGCCACCAGCCGGAATTCTCGCCGCTCCACCTCGAGCCGATCGAGAATGGTCTGTTCGACCTGACCATCGAGAAGGACATCGCCGTGCTCGCCTGGTCGCCGCTCGGCGGCGGACGGCTCGGCGACCCGCAGGACGAACGCGGCAAGCGTGTCGCCGCCGCCCTCGACAAGGTCGCGGGCGAATTCGGCGTATCGCGCGCCGCCGCGACCTATGCCTGGGTGATGGCGCATCCGGCGCGCGCCATCCCGATCGTCGGCACGCAGAATGTGTCGCGGATCGCCGAGATCGCCGACGTCTACAAGGTTCAATGGACGCGTGCGCGCTGGTACGACGTGCTGATCGCCGCACGCGGGGAGCGACTGCCATGACCCGTGCCCCGTGCGAGATCAGCTGGTTCTCCGCCTTGTGCGACGACGATTACGAGTTTCTCGGCGTGCCCGACGCCAAGCTCGCATCGAGCTGGGCGCATTGCCGCGATATCGTGCTGCAGGCCGAGAGCGGCGGGTTTGACAATATCCTGCTGCCGTCCGGTTATGAGCTCGGCATCGACACCACCGCCTTCGCCGCGGCGATCGCGGCCGAGACCAAAGCGATCGACCTGTTGATGGCGGTGCGCATCGGCGAGAGCTGGCCGGTCCAGCTCGCCCGCCAGATCGCCACGATCGACCGGATCAGCGCCGCCAATGCCGGGCGCGGGCGACTGAAGGTCAACATCATCTCGTCCGAGCTGCCGGGCGAGAAGCTCCCCTCCGCCCCGCGCTACGCCCGCACGGTCGAGGCGATGCATATCCTCAAGACCCTGCTCGACGGCGAACACCTGTCGCATGACGGCGAATTCTGGAAGCTCGACATCGATCCGCCGCGCGTGACGACGATCTCGGGCAAGGCCCCGTTGCTCTATTTCGGCGGTCTGTCGGAAGACGCGCGCGAGGCAGCGGCCAAGGGCTGCGACGTGTTCCTGATGTGGCCCGACCGGCAGGAGAATGTCGCCGCGATCATCGCCGACATGAAGGCGCGCGCGGCGAAACATGGCCGCGCCCTGCGCTTCGGCTACCGCGCGCACATGATCGTGCGCGAAACCGAGGCCGAGGCGCGGGCCTATGCCGACCGCCTGCTGTCGAAGCTCGACGCCGAACAGGGCGCGGCGATCCGCGCCAAGTCGCTCGATTCGACCTCGACCGGCGTCGCCGCCCAGGCCGCCTTGCGCGAGACCGCGTCCGACGATGGCTATGCCGAAGCCAATCTGTGGACCGGCGTCGGCCGCGCGCGTTCGGGCTGCGGTGCGGCGATCGTCGGCGATCCGGACCAGGTACTGGCCAAGCTCAACGCCTATCGCGACATGGGCATTGAGGCGTTCATCCTCTCGGGCTATCCCCATGCCGCCGAAGCCGATCTGTTCGCCCGCCATGTGTTGCCGAACATCGACCACGCCCCGCTCTGACACGAGGATCGACGATGGCCGACATGACCCCCGAGGCGCCGCTGGTCGTCGGCATCGGCGGGACGATCGGCGGCATCTCGTCGACCGAGCGCGCGTTGAAGATCGCGCTCGACGCAGCGGGGCGCGAGGGCTTCCGCACCCGGCTGTTCGGCGGCGCGGAAATGGGCCGCCTGCCGCTCTATGATCCCCGGGCGACGACCCGCACGCCCGACGAACGCGACTTCGTCGACACGGTGCGCCGCGCCTCGGCATTGATCATCGCGTCGCCGGGCTATCACGGTAGCATTTCCGGCGTGGTCAAGAATGCGCTCGACCTGCTCGAGGAAACCGCGCGCGATGCGACGCGCCCCTATCTCGCCGACATGCCGGTCGGGCTGATCGCCACCGCTTATGGCTGGCAGGCGACCGGCAGCACGATCGCCGCGCTGCGCTCGATCGTTCATGCATTGCGCGGCTGGCCGACGCCGTTCGCCGCGGCGATCAACAGCCAGGTGACCAAGTTCGATGACGAGGGCGGCGCGAGCGACCCGGCGGTGCTCGAGCAGCTCTGCATGGTCGGCCGCCAGGTCGCCCGCTTCGCCCCGCTCGCCGCATCGATGGCCCCGAGCCCGCAGGAAAATGATGGCTGAGTTCGGTCGACGCGAGACATTGGGGCTGCTCGGCGCGGGCGCGAGCTTCGCCGCCGCGCCGTCATGGGCGCAATCGCTGGTCGACCTGCATCTGCCCGGCGGCAATGGCAGCCGACCGATCACCAGCGCCTTTCCCGGCAAGAAGAACATGATCCTGCAGCGCAGCCGCGCGCCGCTGCTCGAAACGCCGATCGACGCGTTCGACGGCCAGGTCTTCACCCCCAACGACCGCTTCTTCGTGCGCTGGCATTATGCCGACATCCCGCTGTCGGTCGACGTGCGCAAATTCCGTCTCGCCGTCACCGGCGCGACGCAGCGCGACCTGTCGCTGTCCCTAGGCGACCTGCTGGCGATGCCGCGCGTCGCACTGGCCGCGGTCAACCAATGTTCGGGCAATTCGCGCGGGCTGTTCACCCCGCGCGTGCCCGGCGCCAATTGGGGCAATGGCGCGATGGGCAATGCCCGCTGGGTCGGCGTGCGCCTCAAGGACGTGCTCGACCGCGCCGGCGTGATGTCGGGCGCGGTTCAGGTGCGCGCTTCGGGTCTCGACCAGCCGCCCGGCGACGCACCGGCCTTCGCCAAGTCGCTCGCCATCGACCATGCCCTGGACGGCGAGGTGATGATCGCCTTCCAGATGAACGGCGAGCAGCTGCCGATGCTCAACGGCTTCCCGCTGCGGCTGATCGTGCCGGGCTGGTATTCGACCTATTGGGTCAAGGCGCTCGACCGGCTCGAAGTGCTCGACAAGCCCGACACCGGCTATTGGATGGACAAGGCCTATCGCATCCCGACCGCGCCGCATGCCAGTGTCGCACCGGGCGCCAAGGATTTCCCGACCACGCCGATCAACCGCATGGTGCCGCGCGCCTTCTTCACCAACATCGCCGACGGCGCGACCCTGCCGCGCGGCGCGCCGGTGAGCCTGCGCGGCATCGCCATGGGCGGCGATCGCGGCGTCAAGGCGGTCGAGCTGTCGGTCAATGGCGGGCGCAACTGGCACCCCGCGACGCTCGGCCGTGACGAAGGGCGCTACAGCTTCCGGTTGTGGTCGATGCGCCTCGCCGCGCTGCCGCCCGGGCCATGCACGCTGGCGGTACGCTGCACCAACAGCGCCGGCGAGACCCAGCGCTTCGATCCGACCTGGAATCCGAGCGGCTTCATGCGCAACGTGATCGAGCATGTTTCGGTGGTGACCGTCTGATGCGCCGCGCCGCCTTCTTCACCTTCCTGCTCCTCCTGCTCGGCGTGTTCGGCTGGCGCTGGCTGGCGCATCTGCCGCCGCGCGTGACCGAGACCGAGACCAGCGTCGCCGCGGCGGGGGTAACGCTGAACAGCCAGACGCTGACGCTGCCCGCCGACCAGAATGCTTTCCCGGCCCTATCGGGCAGCGATGCGCTGGTGACCAATTGCACCGGCTGCCATTCGCCCGAGATGATCCTCAACCAGCCGAAGCTCGCCGCCGACAAATGGCAGGCGACGATCGACAAGATGCGCAAGGCCTATCACGCGCCGATCGCGCCGGGCGACGATGCGAAGATCATCGCCGCGCTGATGGCGCTGCCGCCGCAACGCGCCGCGCCCGTAAAGTGAGCGAAGGGATCCGCTGGCTCAAGGGTTATGCCCCGGACGAGGCACCGATCCGTGTCGTCAACCGGATCGAGGCGGCGGTGCCGGCGAGCCTCGCCTGGACCCGCCTGATCGACGCCGCCGGCTGGCCGGCGATCTACGCCAATGCACACGACGTGAAGGTCGAGGGCGGCGGCGCCGAACTGTTCGACGGCGCGCGCTTCACCTGGAAGACCTTCGGCGTCTCGCTCAAGTCGCGCGTGCTGGAATTCGAACCGGAAAGCCGCATCGCCTGGCTGGCGACCAGTCCCGGCGTGAAGGCCTATCACGCCTGGCTGATCACCCCGACGCCGACCGGCTGCACGATCCTCACCGAGGAAACCCAATACGGCCTCGTCGCCCGCGCCGGCCGCCTGCTCTTCCCGCGCCGGATGGAAGAGTGGCACCAGAAATGGCTCGAGGCGCTGGCCGCCTGACGGTGCGTTAAGAAGAATATTTGTTCACGCGGAGGCGCGGAGGAGTTGCGCTGGCGGCGATCTCTCGCGCAGCAACCGATGTCACCGACGCGGCCACCTGCGAAGAGATATGCGCGACGCGCGACGGGCGCGCCAAGCGCAACTCCTCCGCGCCTCCGCGTGAACCGAATTTAACATCCGCCAAAGGCGATTGGCATGCGGCAAATCACCGCGTCGGCACCGGCTCCACACCCGAATAATCGTAGAAACCGCGCTTGGTCTTGCGACCATACCAGCCGGCCTCGACATATTTGACCAGCAGCGGAGCGGGACGAAACTTGGGGTCGCCGGTGCCCTCGAACAGCACGCGGGTGATCTCCAGGCAGGTATCGAGCCCGATGAAATCGGCCAGCGTCAGCGGTCCCATCGGATGGTTGAGCCCCAGCTGGCAGGCGAGGTCGATATCGCGGATCGTCGCCACCCCTTCGCCCAGCGCGAAGCACGCCTCGTTGAGCATCGGCATCAGCACGCGGTTGACGATGAAGCCCGGCGCATCATTGGCATGGACCACCTGCTTGCCGAGCTTCACGGCATAATCCTCGACGATCTTCACCGTCGCGTCCGACGTGGCGAGGCCGCGGATCAGTTCGATCAGACCCATCACAGGCACCGGATTGAAGAAATGCACGCCGGTGAAACGGCCGGCATCGGGCGCCGCCTGGGCGAGCCGGGTGATCGGGATCGACGAGGTGTTGGAGGCGAGTATCGCGTCGGGGCCGAGCACCTTGCCGACATTGCCGAAGATCGCGCGCTTGATCTCCTCGCGCTCGGTCGCGGCCTCGATGACGAGGAAGCACGGCGCCATCGCCTCGACTCCGGCGACCGGCTCGATCAGCGCGAGCGCGGCGTCGCGCGCGTCGGCGGTGATCTTTTCCTTCGTAACGAGCCTGTCGAGTGCCTTGGCGATGCCCGCCTTGCCCGCCTCGGCACGCGCCAGGTCGACGTCGGACAGCAGCACCTTGTAGCCGGCCTGCGCCGAAACCTGCGCGATCCCCGCGCCCATCTGCCCCGCCCCGATGACGCCGACCGTCTGCATGGTGTTTGCTCCGAATAGATGATGTCGCGGCGCTCCTAACGCGCCAGATGCGTTGGGGCTAGGCGGCGGTGTGGATCGGTCCGCTCGGGCGCTGTGCCGGGTGGATGGACGGCACCGACCTTATGCCTTCCCCGGCGAAGGCCGGGGCCCAGTCGGGAAGGTGGTCGTGGCGAAGCGCAGCGCCCGCGCCGATAAACCTGCCCAACTGGACCCCGGCCTTCGCCGGGGAAGCGGAAGGGTCAGGTGGCCGCTGATGCAAACCTACCGCTTGGCCGCCTCCAGCGCGGTGAAGCTGATCGTACCGATCGGATAATCGGCCCAGTCGCGATAGTCGAAATGCCACCATTCGGCCTCGTAGACCGTGAAGCCTTCGCTCTCCATCGCGGCGCGCAACAACGCGCGGTGGGCGCGCTCGGCGTCGGTGCCCCCGGCAAAATCGGGATAGGCACGCGCCGACATCTCGTCATAACGGCTGGGCATCGAGACGATCTTGCCGGTGCGCAGATCGTACAGCCCGAGATCGACCGCGCAGCCGCGATTGTGGCGCGACCCCTTGGCCGGATCGGCGACGAAGACATGCTTGTCGGGCGGCACGATATCCCAGAACAATTTGGTCGCGAACCATGGCCGGTAGCCGTCATAGATGACGAGACCATAGCCCTGCGGCGCGAGCCGGGCCGCAACGCGCGCGAGCGCCAGCGCGGCAGGTCGCTGAAGATAGGCGCCGGGGCGCTCGTAGATCGGCTGGCCGGTGAAATTATTGGCGGTGGCGTAACGTGTGTCGATGCGGACGTGCGGCACCAGGCCCTTGAGCGCGACGAGATCGGCAGCGCGGCGTGGCGCGGGTTCGGCCGGCGGGCTGGCGGCCAGCGCCGCCGCGCGCAGCGCCGCCCCGTCGCGGCGGACGGCGGCGCGCATCATCGCTTCCGTCTCCGCACCGAAATCGTGACGGGGAAGTGCGTGGCCGTCAACGATGATGCCGTCCCGGTCGGCAATCACGGAGCTGGCGTCGGCCCGGTAGCGATGTGGACCCATCGCAATCAAGCGAACCGGCGGCGCACCGGCGCGCGACAGATAAAGGGCGCCGTCACGCTCGAGGACCATCGCCTCGCCCTCGGTCGCGCCGTAGCTGCCGACCAGCGCCAGATCCGGCGCATGGCGCGGCGACGCGATTGCCGGCACCGCGGCCACCGCCATAAGGATTGCCGCACCCAGCCTTTTCATCGCCCGCCTCCACCGCCTGTCATGGCGGATCCGGCGTAACAGGGCGGGCTTTATGGCGCCAGCCGCGGCGGCTGCGCCTCGGCGAGGAGAAGTGCGAAGCGGTCTTCGGCGTCGGTCCATTCGGCGATCGGCGTCCAGCCACCGGCGCGCAGCAACAGCCGCGCATCGCGTGGGCCGTATTTGTGGCTGTTTTCGGTGTGGATCGTCTCGCCCCGTTGAATCGCGAAGGGTCGCCCCTCGATGGTGAAAGCGACATCGTCGAGCGCCTCGAGATGCATTTCGATGCGGCTGCGATCGTCGTTCCAGCGCGCGACATGGGCGAAGCGCTCGATCGGGATATCGCCGTCGAGCTCGCGATTGATCCGTTCGAGCAGGTTCATGTTGAACGCCGCCGTCACGCCCTGCGCATCGTCATAGGCGCGGACCAGCACATCCTCGTCCTTCACCCGGTCCATGCCGATCAGCAGCATCGCGCCCTCGCCGAGGGAGGCGCGCATTGTGCGCAGCAGGTCGGTCGAGGCGAGCGGGATCATGTTGCCGATCGTCGAGCCGGGAAAGAAACCGAGCTTGGGCAGGCCGGCGACCTGCGCAGGCAGCGCCAGCGGCTTGAGAAAGTCGCCTTCGACCGGCAGCACCGGCAGGCCGGGAAAGGCGGCCGCGATCCCGGCCGAGGACTGGCGCAGGAAATCGCCCGAAATGTCGATCGGCACATAAGCGGACGGGTCGACCGCGCCGAGCAGGATCGGCGTCTTGGTCGAGGAGCCCGAGCCGAATTCGACCACGGCGCGGCCCGGGCCGGTCAGCGCCGCGACGTCGCCGGCGTGATCTCGCAGGATGCCGGTCTCAGTGCGGGTCGGGTAATATTCCGGCAGATCGGTGATCGCCTCGAACAGCTCCGAGCCGCGCCGGTCGTAGAACCAGCGCGCTGGAATGGCGCGCGGGCGTGCCGCCAGGCCGTTCAGAACATCGGCGCGGAACGCCGGATCGGCCAGAGTGACGTCGCCGTCCTCGATCTCACGCTTCAACATCTACAGATCTTTCGCGAGCCTGACGCCAGTGAACTGCCAGCGCTGATGGGGGTAGAAGAAGTTGCGGTAGCTGGCCCGGGCATGGCCGCGCGGCGTGGCGCAGGAACTGCCTCGCAGCACGCTCTGCCCGCTCATGAACTTGCCATTATATTCGCCGACTGCGCCCTCCTCGGTACGGAAGCCGGGATAGGGGTGATAGGCACTGCCGGTCCATTCCCACACATCGCCGAAAAAGCCGAAATCCTCGGTTGCCGGGCGCGGCTCGACCGGCCCGGCACGATCGAGCTGGTTGCCGCCGGCGGGATCGAACGGCGCGGCATGCGTTTCCCATTCGGCCTCGGTCGGTAACCGCGCGCCGGCCCAGGCGGCATAGGCATCGGCCTCGTAGAAGCTGACATGCGTCACCGGCGCGGCGGGATCGATCGGGCGGCGCCCGTCGAGGCCGAAGCGCGTCCAGCCGCCATCGCGCTCTTCCCAATAGAGCGGCGCGCTTATCCCCTGCGCCTTCACCCAGGCCCAACCATCGGCGAGCCAGTGGCGCGGCTCGACATAACCGCCATCGGCGATGAATGCAGCCCATTCGCCATTGGTGACGGTACGGTCGGCCAGCGCGTGCGGCGCGAGCAGGGTCGGGTGGCGCGGCCCCTCATTGTCGAAAGCGAAGTCGTCACCGTCATGGCCGATCTCGACCACGCCGCCGGCATGCTCCAGCCAGCCGATCGGCCCCGGCATCGCCACCGGAATCTTGGGCTGGCCCTGCCACACCGCCGGCTCGACCGGGTTTTGCGCCATCAGATGGAGCAGGTCGGTGAGCAGCAATTCCTGGTGCTGCTCCTCATGGTGGCAACCAAGCGCGACCAGCTCACGCGCGGCCGCGGGCAGGCCCTCGAGCGCGACGAGCAAGGCCGCATCGACCGCAGCGCGATAAGCCAGCACTTCGGCCAGTGAAGGCCGGGTGATCATGCCGCGCCGGTCACGCGCATGGCGGCTGCCTTCCGCCTCGTAATAGCTGTTGAACAGGAATGGGAAGCGATCGTCGAACAGCGCGTATCCCGGCACATGGTCGCGCAACACGAAGGTTTCGAAGAACCAGCTGGTGTGGGCGAGGTGCCATTTGGCCGGCGAGGCGTCGGGCATCGACTGGACGCTGGCATCGGCATCGCTGAGCGGCGCGACCAGCGATTCGCTCAGGCGGCGGACACGCGCATAACGTGCCGCAAGGTCGCCGTCGGCTGGCCGGGGGGAGCGTGCCGTTCGCATTATGTTCCCCTTGTTCCAGAAGTCGCTGCCTATTGCAACAGCGTAACGATCAGCGCGTCGCGCCGGGTCTCCATAGAACGTCGCCGGCATCGTTCTGGTTCAATATGCGTGCGGCGACGAACAGATAATCTGACAGGCGGTTGAGATAGGACAGGCAGGCCGGGCTGACCGCGACCTGCTGCGCGGCGCTGGTCGTGGTGCGCTCGGCGCGACGCACCACGGCACGCGCGACATGCATCGCCGCGGCGGCGCGACTCCCGCCGGGCAGGATGAAACTGGTCAGCGGCGAAAGCTGCTCGTTGAGCGAATCGATCTCGCTCTCCAGTCGCGCGATCTGGCTTGGTACGATGCGCAGTGTTTTGCCCGGCACGGAGGCCGGGGTGGCCAGATCGGCGCCGAGATCGAACAGGTCGTTCTGGATGCGCTCGAGCAGGCTGGCGAGGAAGAAGGCCGGGCTGGTAGCGCCGAGCGCGGCGGCGCGGATCTCGGCGATCGCTACCCCGATATGACTATTGGCCTCGTCGACATCGCCGATCGCCGACATCAGCACGGTGCTTTTCAGGACGCGTGAGCCGTCGACCAGCCCCGTCGTCCCGTCATCGCCGGTGCGGGTATAGATCTTGTTGAGCTTGACCAGGACGGCCTCAGTGCTTGCCGTAAAGCAGCATCAGGATCGCGGCGAGGAAGATGGCGATCGCCTGGAAGAAGATGCGGCCCTGCATCATCTTGTTCGACTTGAGCGCCGCCTCGCTCGGCCCGTCGCCCGGTGCCTCGCCATGCACCTGCGCGGTCGAGTTCATCAAAAAGGCGGCGATGCCGCGCACCAGCATGACGACGGCGGCGATCATCGCGGCGATGATCAGGATGATGAGGAGTGTGGACATGCGGGTAATTTAGGCGTCCACCAGCGAAAAGCCAATGGGCGGGCGTCCGGCACGCAGTTCGGCGGCCAGGGCCGGGCCATCCTGCCCGGCATCGCGCAGATCGGCCAGCGTCGGCGCGCGGTCGCGCTTGGCGAGGCGCTTGCCCTCGGCGTTGCCGATCAGCTTATGGTGGCGATAGATCGGCGTCGGCAGGCCGAGCAACGCCTGGAGCAACCGATGAACGTGCGTCGCGCCGAACAGGTCGCGCCCGCGCACGACATGGGTGATGCCCTGCGCCGCATCATCGACGGTGACCGCGAGATGGTAGCTGGCCGGCGCATCCTTGCGCGCGAGGATGACGTCGCCATGGTTTTCAGGCGTGGCGACGATGGTGCCAGCCAGTTCGTCATACCAAGTGAGCGCTTTTCCTTTTTCGTCACCCCGGCCTTGTGCCGGGGTCCAAGGCTCCGCAAGCGCTCCCGCGGATAGGTCGCGCACCGTCTCCAAGGATTCCACCAAGCCGCCCGTTGGACCCCGGCACAAGGCCGGGGTGACGGAGGGCAGTGCGGCGATGGCTTTGCCCATATCCAGCCGCCACGCATGCTGCTCCCCGGCCAGCCGCCGCGCCCGCTCGTCCTCGGCGAGATGCCGGCACGTGCCCGGATAGACCGGCCCCTCGTCGCCATGCGGTGCCGACAGGCTCGCGGCGATCTCGGCGCGCGTGCAGAAGCACGGATAAAGCAGCCCCAGGGCCCGCAGCCGATCCAGCGCCGCCTCATACAGGCCGAGCCGCTGCGACTGCCGCACCACGGGCCCATCCCAGCTCAGCCCGAGCCACGCCAGGTCGCGCTCGATCGCGTCGACGAACTCCTCGCGGCTGCGCGTCCCGTCGATATCCTCGATGCGCAGCAGGAAGCGTCCGCCGGCCTCACGCGCCCGGTCATGCGCCGCGATCGCCGACCAGGCGTGGCCGAGATGCAACAGCCCGGTCGGAGAAGGTGCGAAGCGACTGACGATTTCGGTCACGGCGACTCTTGACCGCGAGTCACGCGCTGTGCTGTCATCATGGCGTCATCCTGGTCGGCTTAGAGGCGGCGAGGAAACGAAGGGAGGTAAGGTGTATCATCCCGATCTTATCCGCCATCCCGATGGGTGCCCTGCGCTCGTCCTGAACGCGGATTACACCCCGCTCAGTTATTACCCGCTGTCCGTCTGGCCATGGCAGACCGCCGTCAAGGCGGTCTTTTTGGATCGGGTGGATATCGTCTCGCATTATGAGCGCGAGGTGCACAGCCCGACGCATACGCTCAAGCTGCCCTCGGTCATCGCACTCAAATCCTATGTCCGGCCCAGCGCCTTTCCTGCCTTCACGCGGTTCAACCTGTTCCTGCGCGACAAGTTCGCCTGCCAATATTGCGGCTGCGGACGCGACCTGACCTTCGATCACGTCATCCCGCGGGCGCAGGGCGGGCGCACGACATGGGAGAATGTCGTCACCGCTTGCGCGCCGTGCAACCTCAAAAAAGGCGGGCGCACCCCGCAACAGGCGAAGATGCCGCTGCATATCGCCGCGATCCGCCCGACCAGCTGGCACCTGCAGGAACATGGTCGGCGCTTCCCGCCCAACTACCTCCACGATACGTGGCACGACTGGCTCTATTGGGACGTCGAGCTGGAGGCCTGAACTCTCCGTGCTGCTAAAGTCGTCATGCTGAACTTGTTTCAGTGATCAAGCTTTGGCCTGCCCCCGGCAGGCCAAGATTGTGTCCGGGGGGACACAATCTCGCGCGATCACATGCGCGACCATCCGCCGCACATTTGTCGCTGGTGACCGCGCATGGACCCTGAAACAAGTTCAGGGTGACGGTAGAAGATATAAATGGCCGTTTGTGACGTCCTCGCAGTGATATTCGACCGATAATTACGTATACAGCGCCTGTTGCGCACCTTCGCCGTTGACCCACGTCATGCCGCAGTGCAGCGTAGCCGACATGGCCACCCTCCCCAGCATCGCCAACAATGAAGATGTCCGCTTTCTCGGGCGACTGCTTGGCGATGTGATCCGCGATTATGGCGGCGAGGCGCTGTTCCGCCGCACCGAATATATCCGCGCCGCCTCGGTCGACCGGCATCGCGGAATCGGCGAAGAGGACAGCGTCGATCTCGGGCTCGACCGGCTGAGCCTCGACGAGACGCTCGATTTCGTGCGCGGCTTCATGCTGTTCTCGATGCTCG
>JAZJXZ010000003.1:0-170216 GCA_040390605.1 Pseudomonadota bacterium | reverse complement strand
CCGGCATCCAGAAGATCCTGGTCAACAAGGCGATGGATATCTTCTACGACGTGCGTGAGGTGCCGGGTCTGAAGAAGAAGCCCAGCACGAGCGAGCTGCTCGACTGGCTCAAGCTGCTGCTCCACGAGGACATGCCGCTCGAGGTGCTGCAGAACCGCGACCCGACCAAGGCGATCCCGCCGCTGCACGGCGCGCTGCTCAAGAACGAGCAGGATGTGATGCTGTTCGAGCGGCTGGCCTTCATGGCCAAGCGGCAAAGCAACCAGCGCCCGTAGCGCTTCCGCGCTTGTCGTTCTAACCTCCCGGCAAAAATGGCGGGAGAGCATGATGACCGAAGGTAGCGACGCGTTTTCACGGCGCGCTGTGATGGCGGGAACGATCGGCGCGGTGACGGCCCTGGCGGCTGTGCCTGCCCCTGCCACAAGCAAGCGCGCGGGCAAGCCGGTCGGCGCAAGGCAGCCCAAGGGTTTTCTGTGGGGCACCGCCACCGCGGCGCACCAGATCGAGGGGAACAACGTCAATTCGGACTTCTGGCTGGCGGAGAATATCAAGCCGACCCTGTTTTCCGAACCGTCGCTCGACGCGTGCGACAGCTACCACCGCTATGAGGAGGATATCGCGCTCGCCGCGCGGCTGGGGTTCAACGCGCACCGCTTCGGCATCGAATGGGCGCGGATCGAGCCCGAGCCGGGCAAGTTCAGCCAGGCCGAGCTCGACCATTATCTGCGCGTGCTCGAGGCGTGCCATGCGCACGGGCTGACGCCGATCGTCACCTATAGCCACTGGACGGTGCCGCGCTGGTTCGCCGCGCGCGGCGGGTTCGAACAAGCCGACAGCCCGGAGCTGTTCGCCCGCTTCGCCGAAAAGGCCACGGCGCGACTCGGGCCGCTGATCGGTGCCGCGTCGACCTTCAACGAGGCCAATATCGCGCGGATCGTGCGTGCGCGGCCCGAGGTCAAGGCACTGGAACCGCTGGTCCGCGCGATGCTGGCGGCGTGCGCGAAAGCGTCCGGCTCGGACCGCTTTGCGTCGGTGCTGTTCGCCGATATCGAGAAGAGTGAGGCGAACATGGTCGCGGCGCATGAACGCGCCTTTGCCGCGATCAAGGCCGGACCGGGCGACTTCGCGGTCGGCGTAACGATCAGCATGCAGGCGATCGAGGGCGTCGGGCCAGACCACAAGGCCGAACAGGTAGCGGCGGCGCTGTACGGACCGTGGATCGAACAGGCAGCGAAGAGCGACTTCGTCGGCGTGCAGACCTATACCCGGATCCGCGTCGGGGCGGACGGGGTCTTACCGCCACCGCAAGGCGCCGAGCTGACGGCGGCTGGCTACGAATACTACCCGGCCGCGCTCGCCGCGACGATCCGCTACGCCGCCGCGAAGACCGGCAAGCCGGTCTATGTGACCGAGAACGGCATCGCGACCGACGACGACACACGCCGAGTGGCCTATATCGACACCGCGCTGGCCGGCGTACGCGCATGCCTGAACGAGGGCATCGACGTACGCGGTTATGTCCACTGGTCGCTGCTCGACAATTTCGAGTGGGTGTTCGGCTACAAACAGAAGTTCGGGCTGGTCGCGGTCGATCGGCGGACCTTCAAGCGCACGCCCAAGCCGAGCGCGGTTCACCTTGGCAGGCGGGCGCGGCTCAATCAGCTTTAGTCGATGCTGTAGGCGATCTCGAGATCGCCCCAGCGCCGGCCGCGAATGATCATCGGGACGTAGACGTTGCGCACGACGGTATAGCCGCCATCGTCACGCTCGCGGCGGAACACGGCGATGTGGAACGGCTTGGTGCTTTTCTTGGCGATCTCGTCGGTCGCGTCGGAGAAAATGCGGCGGTTGCGGCAATAGGCCGCATCATGGACCGGGTCGCCGGTCGGCGTGCGGCTATACTGCGTGGTGTGGGTCGGCAAATAACCGTTCAGATCGGTCGCCGCGGTCGAGACGATGCCCGGCATCGAGCCGATGATCTGATCGAGCAGCGGCCGCCAGGAGGCATCTGCGAAACTGTTGAGCGCGGTGTCGAAGCGCGGCGGATTGGAGCCGGCGATCGGGCGATATTGCGTGTCGAACAACGCCGCTGCATCCAGTTTGCCGCTGGCCAGCGCGGCCTCGGTCAATGCGACGACCTTGTCACGCCAGCCGATCGCCGCATCGACAAACACACGGTCGGCCGTCTCGAGCCCGGAATGCACCAGCGTGTCGAGCACACCATGGGCCTGCGCTTCCAGCGAAACCATCCGGTCATGTGCATCGCCAAGGCGGCCGCTATTGGCCGTGGCGGCGAGGGAGAAGCCGTCCAGTTCGTCACCGAGGCGGCATACGCCGTCATGGATCAGGCTGGTCGAGCGGGCGATATCGTCGGCCTGACGGTCGACATCCTGGACCAGCCGGGTCACCTCGGCAAAGGTATCGGTGGCAAGGGTGAAGCCGCGTTCGGCATCGCGCCCGCGTTCGACGCCGATACCGACCTCCTCTGCGAACGCCTCAGCCTCGTCGGACAGCAGTGAGACCGTCATGCTGATCTCGTCGGTGGCGGCCTGGGTGTCGCGCGACAGTTTCTTGATCTCGTCGGCGACCACGGCGAACGAACGTCCGGCATCGCCAGCGCGCTGCGCCTCGATCGCGGCGTTGAGCGCGAGCATCTTGGTGGTGCGGGCGATGTCGTCGATCGTCTGGGTGGTGCGCCGGACTTGCGTCATCGCGCCGGCAAAGCTGGTGATCTTGGTGCCGAGCCTGGCGACCAGCGCGGTCAGTTCGACGAATTCGGCGATCGACACCGCGATCGTCGCGCCGCTCGAGTCGAGGCGACGACGGGCGTTTTCGGACAAGGATCGCGCCTCGGCGGTAGCATGGGCGACCTGGCGTTGATCCTGTTCCAGCGCGGCGAGGACAGTGCGCAGATCCTGAAGCACCGCCGTCTGGCCGGCGATGCTGTCGGCGACGGCGCGGATCTGCCCGGCGGCGTCGGTGCAGCCGATAGCAAGTTCGCCCGACTGCCGCGCGGCGGCATCGACATAGTGCGCGTCCACCGCGGCAACGGGGCTCATCTTCATGACGACACCCGATAGAGCAGCTTGGTTTCCAACGCATTAACTGCGGCGGACAACGGCTCGGTCATGCGTCGCCCGTTAACGCGACGGCATGCGCGCCCGCTATTCCCGTCCTTTCATTACCCTTGCGGTGTTCGCGCTGCCCGCAGCGCCGGCCGGCGCGACGTCGTTGCTCGACTATGTCGGCGAATGTGTTCCTTTCGCGCGCGCCGCGTCGGGCATCCAGATCTATGGCGATGCCTGGACCTGGTGGGATCGTGCCGAAGGACATTATCGCCGCGGCTATGAGCCGCAGGTCGGCGCGGTCATCGTTTTCGCCCGCAGCGCCCGGCTCCCGCTGGGCCATGTCGCGGTTATCAGCCGCGTGGTGACGTCGCGCGTGGTAATGGTGACGCACGCCAACTGGTCGCGGATCGACGGCGAACGCGGCCATGCCGAACAGGACGTGACCCTGACCGACATGTCGCCCGATGGCGACTGGAGCGCCGTGAGGGTGTGGTATCGCGACATGGACGGGCTCGGCAGCACCACCTATCCGGTCTATGGCTTCATCTACGGCACACCGGCGACGCGCAGCCAGCCGCGCGTCAGGACCGCACCCGAACTGACCGGACGCGAACCCGATTATGTCGGCGCCCTGATCGACGCCTATGTGCGATAAGCGATAATGGCGGCCCGCTCCCGGTCGGGCCGACATTTGGTCACTCGTGGATGCGCCAGGCGGTTTCGGTGCAGACGTTGAAGCTGCGGCGGATCGTCGAGGTATCGTCCGAGAACACCGCCTTCAGGTCGAAGCTGCAATAGCAGGTGCCATCGTCGAAATTGACAGTGACGGTCTGGCCCGGACCCAACACCTTGCGGCCGAGCACGTCTTCCTGCCACGAATCCGCCCCGACATTGGAGCCATAGAGTTCACGCATCGAAAAAGTCGTGTCGTTGATCACCTTGATCCGACGGTTCTTGCCGTCGCGACACTGCGCCTCGGCGCCACTGGCCAGGAATAGAGCCGAAACGGCGACCAACCCAAGGCCGACAAACTTCATTTTCATGACAACCCCCGTTGCTGTTTGTGCGTCGGGCGAAGGCCCGAAACGGCCTTATGCGCCTCTTGGCGCTGACATGATTGGACAAAAACGCACAAAGTGCGTGAAAATGTAGCGCATTGGGGCAGCACTGCTAGCCAAGCCGTCGGTGACAAGGCAGGCAGATGGCGATAGCACGCTTGTCTTGAGACCTGCACAGTGACGAAATGACCGCGCCATGTTCCTGAACTTCCTCGACGAACTACGCGCAGCGGGCATTCCGGCGAGCCTCAAGGAGCATCTCATCCTGCTCGAGGCGCTCGATCGCGAGGTGATCGAGCGGACACCGGAAGATTTCTATTATCTCGCGCGCGCCACCTATGTGAAGGACGAGGGCCTGCTCGACCGCTTCGACCAGGTGTTCGCCAAGGTGTTCAAGGGTATTGCCACCACCTTCGGCACACAAGGTGCTGATGTGCCCGCCGACTGGCTGCGCGCCGTGGCCGAGAAATTCCTGACACCCGAGGAGATGGAAGCGATCAAGTCGCTCGGCTCATGGGAAGAGATCATGGAGACGCTGCAGAAGCGGCTCGACGAACAGCAAGGGCGCCACCAGGGCGGCAACAAGTGGATCGGCACCGGCGGCACAAGTCCCTATGGCAATTCCGGCTATAACCCGGAGGGCGTGCGGATCGGCGGCGAGAGCAAGCACAAACGCGCGCTGAAGGTGTGGGACCAGCGCGAGTTCAGGAATCTCGACAACACCAAGGAGTTGGGCACCCGCAATATCAAGATCGCGTTGCGCCGGTTGCGCCGCTTCGCGCGCGAGGGTGCGGCGGACGAACTCGATCTCGACGCGACGATCGAAGGCACCGCGCGGCAGGGCTGGCTCGACATCCATATGCGACCCGAACGGCACAATGCGGTCAAACTGCTGCTGTTCCTCGACGTCGGCGGGTCGATGGATCCGTTCGTCAAGCTATGCGAGGAGTTGTTCTCGGCCGCTACATCCGAGTTCAAGAACCTCGAATTCTTCTACTTCCACAATTGCCCCTATGAGGGCGTGTGGAAGGACAATCGCCGCCGTTTCGCCGAACGCACACCGACCTGGGATGTGCTGCACAAATTCGGCCACGACTATAAACTGGTGTTCGTCGGCGATGCCTCGATGAGCCCGTACGAGATCACCCATCCGGGCGGCTCGGTCGAACATTTCAACGAGGAATCGGGTGCTGTGTGGATGCACCGCATGACCACCACCTACCCCGCCGCGGTGTGGCTCAACCCGGTGCCCGAGCAGCAATGGGGTTATTCGCAGTCGGTCAGGATCATTCGTGAACTGATGAACGACCGGATGTATCCGCTGTCGCTTGTCGGGCTCGACGATGCGATGCGCGAGTTGACCCGGAAGCGTTAGGCCGGCTTCGCCGCGTAGGCGTCGATTCCCGCAAACACCGTCTGCACCGCGACGCGGTCCTCGTCGCTGAGTTCCGGGCGCCACACGTCGAAGATCAGCACGACGCGGTCCTCATCGCTGTCGTTCCACGCTTCGTGCTCGATCGTGTCGTCGAAGATCAGCAGCTTGCCCACCTCCCATTCGCGCACTTCGTTGCCGACGCGGAAACCGCAGCCGGGCGGTACGATCAACGGAAGGTGGCAGATCAGTCGCGTGTTGATCATGCCGGTGTGAGCCGGGATGCGCGCGCCGCCGCGGAGCAGCGAGAACATGATCGTCGGCGCGCGCGGCGAGATGTCGCACAGCGGCGCGTGACGGATGGTTTCGAAGGTTATGGGGCACCGCGCGATATGCTCGGTGACCGGTTCGCCATTCTCCCACAGATAGAGCGTGCTCCAGTCGGGATTGTCGTTGAGACCGTGAAACTCGACGCGCGGTCGCCCGGCTGGATTGACCAGATACGGTCGGAAGTCATCGCGCGTTTGCAGCAGCCCCTCCAGTTCGGCGCGGATCGCAGCGGTCTGCGCCTCCAGTGCCGGCACCCAGTCGAATTCCTCGCGCTCGTAATATTGCCGCTGCGGCAATTGCGGGAAATAGAAGACACTGGGCTCCTGGTGAAAAATCCGCTTCCCGCCCGACATAATCTCGATCGCCTCCTGGAAGCGCGGGCTGCGCGAACCCGGCGGCAGTCCGTGTGAGGTCAGGAAGCTTTCGAGATGCGTGCCGTACCGGTCGGTCGAGATCTTTATCGCAGCACGGGCGCGCTCGAGTTCTACTGCAAGGTCAGCCGACACCTGCACACCATCGGCCAGGCGCAGTACGCGTTCGTAAAAGCTGGTCGCGCCCTGCTCATCGCCCGCGGCGGCAAGGCTGTCACCCTTCCAGATCAGGGCGAAGAGATTGCCTCCATCAAGTCGCAACGCCTCGTCTACCGCGCGGTCGTGCGCCGCGCCATCGCCCATCTGGCGGCACGCCAAAGCGAGCAACATCCAGACCTGGATATTGGTGCGCCCGGTGGCGACAACCCGCTCTAGCAGCACACGCGCATCTTTCGACCGCCCCGTCTGCAGCGCAGCCGCGCCCTGGCGAACCCAGGATTCCAGTTCCGCGGGAGTGGTCGTCATTGCATGCCTCAATACAGGAGATGCGCGCGCCGCGCTTCAGCCCAGGCGGCCTCATCGGGCAGTGTCGCCGCATCGAGATCCGCCGGCACGGCGACCGCATCATCGACCCATGCGCGCAACCCTGGCCCGGCATTGATCACATCGATGGCGAGCTTGTCGAACTCATATTCGTAGGGGAAGTCGCGCCACAGATCATAGTCGGGATAGAGCGCGCGGATCGCCTTGAAACCGAGCGCCTGGAGGCGCCACGGGCGGAAAGCGGTGTGATCATAGGCCCCGCCCTCGGCATGGATGAATATGCCGTTGCACAGGGTTTTGGCGTGCTTGTGAAAGGTCGGCTCGAACCAGATGTCGCGGAGCGTGCAGCCCGCGAGCCAATGCGGCGCGATGCGGCGCATCTCGGCGATGACCGCCCGGGCATCGATATCGGGTGCGCCGAACAGTTCGAGCGGGCGGGTGGTGCCGCGGCCTTCGGACAGGTTAGTGCCCTCGAGCATCACCGTGCCGGCATAGGCGCGCGCCATGTTGACGTTCGCGGCGTTGGGACTCGGATTGACCCACACGCGCTCGGGCGGCCAGCCAAACCCCGGCGCGGCATCCGGTGTCCAGCCCTCCATCGCGATCACCCGGTAGTCGACGTCGATGTTGAAGTGATCGATGAACCAGTGGCCCAACTCGCCGAGCGTCAGGCCGTGGCGCATCGGCATAGGCCCCGCGCCGACGAAGCTCTCCCAGCCCGGCAGCAGGGTCAGCCCTTCGATCGGGCGGCCGGCGGGATTGGGGCGATCGAGCACCCATACCGCCTTGCCATGCTCGGCAGCGGCTTCGAGCACGTAAAGCAGGGTCGTGACGAAAGTATAGATGCGGCAGCCGACATCCTGCAAATCGATCAGGATCGTGTCGAAGGTGCCCATCGACTGGCCGGTCGGGCGGCGTACCTCGCCGTACAGGCTGAACACCGGGATGCCGTAGGTCGGGTCGGTGAAGTCGGGCGACTCCATCATATTGTCCTGCAGATCGCCGCGCAGACCATGCTGCGGTCCGAACGCTGCGCTGACCTTTATGTCGCCGCACCCCATCAGCGCGTCGAGCGAATGGGTCAGGTCGGCGGTGACTGAAGCGGGATGCGCGAGCAGGGCAACGCGTTTGCCGGCGAGCGGTTTGCGCAGGTCCGGGTCGGCGAGCAGACGATCGATACCGAATTTCATGCCCGCTCAGGTGCCGCGAGCCGCGCGGTAAAGCAATCCGCGTTGTGGAAATCTGGCTGGCCGGGTGCGTGTGCGAGGGCCCAGTAGGATTTGGCGCCGGACTTTTCCTCGATCACGGCGGTCAGGCCAAGACGCCAGAGCGGATCATCGGCGAAGGCGGAAATCGCGAGCGTGGCGGTCAGCTGGGCGGTGTCGTCCTCTTCCCGCCACGCGAAACCTGTCGGCGCGGCAATATCGGCACGGTGCATCCCGGCGCGATACCCATCGAACGCATAGGCTGCCCAGGCACCGGACGGCGCGAGGTTGATCTCACGATAGCCGATCCCGCCTTCCCGGGCGACGAACGCTTCCAGGCAGCTGTGGCGCCACAGTTCCTCGGTGAAGGTGCGCACCGCCGGCGCGGGCCAGGCGATGTCGGCGATGGCGCCCGTAACGACAAAGCGCAGCGTCATGCTGTCGGCGGTGGTGCGCTCCGCCGTCACGCGAATCGCCTCGACCGCGACGCCGGGAAAATCGGGATGCGGGAAGAGCGACAATGCCGTCACGTCGATCCTCCCGCCGGATTCACGACAACGCCGACAGGATCGCGCCCATCACGCAGTAGATGACCAGCCAATAACCCGCATCGATCAGGAACAGCTTCAGGGTCATGCGTGAGAACAGGTAGTTCACGCCGATCGAGGTCGCGACGAACGCCAGCGCGATGCCGCCCGCGATCATCACCGCGAGCCCCATGGCCGGGTGGCCATAAGTGCCGAAGACGTGATCGAGCACGAAGGCGGCCACGAGGTTGAGCACGAAGGTGGTGCCGAAGACGAGCGGCATATTGAAGCCGTCTTTCGCCGACTCCGGCGTGACGCCGCGCTCCGCCATCCAGGCCTTGCCCAGCAACGGACCGTACCACACCCCGCCAACCGCGAATCCCGCGACCGCGGCAACCAGTATCGCCAACCAGTGAACCTGCGTTCCCATCTTGCACCTCCCCTATCCCTAAGGATGACGGAGGATAGGCCCGCGAGGCCACCCTGTTCAAGCGGCCCCAAAAGCACTATGTGCACGGCTTCCCATGGCTACTGTCCTCCCCTCCCCGCCGCGCGTCGGCATGGTTTCGCTCGGCTGTCCCAAGAATCTGGTCGACAGCGAGCGCATCCTCACCAAGCTGCGCAGCGACGGCTACCAGATGTCCGCCGACTATGCCGGCGCCGACGTCGTGCTGGTCAACACCTGCGGCTTCCTCGATTCCGCCAAGGAAGAGAGCCTCGAGGCGATCGGCGAGGCGATCGCCGAAAATGGCCGCGTAATCGTCACCGGTTGCATGGGCAAGGAAGCCGAGGTCATCCGCGCGCGTTTCCCCGGCGTGCTCGCAGTGACCGGCGCGCACCAATATGAGGAAGTGGTCGGCGCGGTGCACGAGGCGGCACCAATGCCACCCTCGGCGTTCCTCAACCTCGTACCCGATGCGGGGCTTAAGCTGACCCCGCGGCACTACAGCTATCTGAAAATCTCCGAGGGCTGCAACCATCGCTGCGCGTTCTGCATCATCCCGTCATTGCGCGGCGACCTGGTCAGCCGGCGCCCCGACGCGATCCTGCGCGAGGCCGAGAAGCTGGTCGCGGCCGGGACCAAGGAACTGCTGGTGATCAGCCAGGACACCTCGGCGTACGGCGTCGATATCCGCCACCAGCCGCGCCCCTGGCACGGCGGCGAGGTGCGCGCGCACATGACCGATCTGTCGCGCGAGTTGGGCAAGATCGCGCCCTGGGTGCGGCTGCACTATGTCTACCCCTACCCGCATGTCGACCAGGTTATCCCACTGATGGCCGAGGGGCTGGTGCTGCCCTATCTCGACATCCCGTTCCAGCACGCCGCGCCCACTGTGCTGCGCGCGATGAAGCGCCCGGCCAACGAAGCCAAGGTGCTCGAACGCATCCGCAAATGGCGCGAGATCGCCCCGGACATCACGATCCGCTCGACCTTCGTGGTCGGCTTCCCGGGCGAGACCGAGGCCGATTTCCAGTATCTGCTCGACTGGCTCGACGAAGCGCAGCTCGACCGTGTCGGCGCGTTCCGCTTCGAGCCCGTCGAAGGCGCCTCGGCCAATGCGCTTCCCGATCATGTGCCCGAAGAGGTCAAGGAAGAGCGGTACGCGCGCATCATGGAGAAGACCGCGGCGATCTCCGCCGCCAAGCTGCAGGCCAAGATCGGCCGCACGCTCGACGTGATCATCGATGTCGTCGGCGAGGATGGCGCGACCGGCCGCTCGCAGGCCGACGCACCCGAGATCGATGGCGAGGTTCATTTGCGCGATGCCGGGAACCTCGCCGTGGGTGACATCATTCCCGCGCTGATCGAGGATGCCGACGAGCACGACCTGTTCGGGGTGCCTGCCCCGGCCTGAGCGAAGGATGACGCATTTGGCCAATTGCCGCGTTGCACAATTGGCCTAACGTCTCCCGCATGCGCAGCGCCTTCATCGCCAACCTGTCGATCGCCCTGGCGCTTTTGCTCGCTTATCCGTTCGCATCGGTTGCCCAGACGGTGACCCCGACGCCACCGACTCCCCCCGCCGCGCCTGCGCCTGCCCCTGCCTTGTTCAACGTGCCGCCGGCATGGAGCGAGCCGGTCGACCCGCTGACGATCGACGATGAGGACTTCGGGCGCCATCGCGATCCCAAGGAGTGGGCAGGGCTGTCGGTGCGGCGGCTGGTCTTCAGCGACGGCGAGATCAACTGGAGCGTCTGGCGCGTCGTCAATGAACAGCAACGTGAAGGCCCCTTATGGGTGCTGCCGCACGACAACGAGAATGCCACCTTCGGCGCGGCGTTGATTGCGCTGCGCCGTTACGGCGGCATCGCCATGGCGATCGACGATCGGGCGGGCCGCATGAACTATGATTCGGCGAGCGGCGCGTCGGTCGACCCCAACCGACATTTCTACGACGCCATCCCGCTCTACGCCGACAGGATCCTCGCAGATCTCGGCACACCGCCCCGGTTGATCGTCGCGCTGCACACCAACTCGCCGGGGTTCCAGCAGGGGCTTTCCCTGTGCCCGATCGCCGGCCTCGGCGGTAGCGGGGACATTTCGATCCGCCTGTGTACCGCGCGCTATATCCCCCATCCTTCGCTGAAGAAGGGCTGGCCGTTCGACGACGAGGACACGCTCGCGCTGGTCCCCTTCGCGGTCGGTGGCGACTGGCGCGGCGCATTTTGCGTACGGCCGTTGATGGCAGCCGATTTCAACCTTATCACCGAACAGGTCGCGAGCAGCGACGGATCGTTGTCGAACTACGCGCTCGGCCACCATCTGACCTATATCAACCTGGAGACCCGGGAGCGCGGCTCGGACCCCGTCGGCCTGGGCGATGCGCAAGGCCGGCTGGTGGCGATGATCGATCGAATGATGGCGCTGTGCGCGCCCCCTCCGGCCGCCCCGCCTGCGCTACCCGTCGCGACGTCTCCGCCGGCAAATCCTCAGGCGGCAACACCTGCCGGTCGCTCGCTGCGGTAATAGCTGAACGACAACCACAAGGATGTCGCGCCGAGCAGATGCCATGCGGCATGGCCTTGCCACAGGCTGTGTGGCGCGCAGACGATCCCCTTCTGATCAAGGATCCATATGGTGAAGGCGACCGCCTTGGCGAGGATGCCGCCAAGGTAAAAACCTACCCGTGCGCCGGGTCGTAACGGTCGAGCGAAGATCAACTCGACCAGGATGGCGAGGATCAGCAGCACGGCGAACAACCAGCGGCGGACCTCAGGCATCAGGATCAGCACCGCGACCAGGGCGGCGCACAGCAGCCCATAGATCAGGATCGCGCGGCCGTCCGGAATGCGCCGCCACCGTGCCAGTGCCCGCACCAGCAGGAACGAGCCGACCAGATACATGCCGAGCACATCGAAGAACTGGCCCCACAAGGTCAGTGTCGCATGCATCAGCACCGAGCCGAGCCCGACAGTAATCGCGGTCAGACCGAAGGTCCGTGCAGCGAGCGGCGGCATCGCCGAAGCCCAGTCGCGGCGCCCGGCGAGCACGATCATCAGAAAGCCGGCAAAGGCATAGCCATAGGAAGACCAGCTGTCCGCCGGCTGCAGCACCAGCGCACCGATCCGCGGCATCTCGCAGAAGCAATGGGTCGCGGTGCAGGTCGCGGGGGCATAGGCCGCCCAGTTCGGCCCGAGCGTGGAAAGCAACGCCACGATGCCAAGCGCAGACATCGCCGTCAGTGCCAGCGCGATGACGATGCTTCGGACGGTTACCGGCTGCGTCATATGTCCCTCCCCCTCGATCTTTTGACGAGAGACTAGGCGTATCGCGGCGAAAAGCCACACACCGCCGCATCTGGCGCGACTCGATCCATGCTGTAAGGATTGCGGCCAAAGCCAAAGCCGTTTCTCCTCGAGGATCCCGATGCACCCGTTCCGATCGCTTGCCTTCGCCGTCACGTTGGTCATCGCCGCGCCTGCCGCTGCGCAGGACCTTACCGCCGCCGAACAGGCACAGGTCGACAAGATCGTCTCGTCGCAGCTTGCCGCGACCGGCACGCCCTCGGCGTCGATCGCGGTCGTGCGCGGCGGGCGGATCGTGTTCGCCCAGGCCTATGGCAAGGCGTCCGAGACGATGCCCGTCGCCTCCCCGACGCTGCCCTATCAGATCGCCTCTATCTCCAAGCAGTTCACCGGCGCGGCGATGCTGCTGCTCGCCGAGGACGGCAAGTTGAGCCTCGACGACATGGTGTCGAAATATGTCCCCGGCATCACCGAGGGTGACCACATCACCATCCGCCAGTTGCTCAGCCACACGTCGGGGCTGCAGGATTACTGGCCGCAGGACTACAGCTTCAAGGCGATGGCGACCCCCATCACGCCGCAAGGCATCGTCGATCGCTGGGCCAAGAAGCCGCTCGATTTCGCGCCCGGCACGCAGTGGCAATATTCCAATACCGGCTATGTCGTCGCCGGGATGATCGTCGAGAAGGTCGCCGGTCAGCCGCTGCTCGCTTTCCTCCAGCAGCGCATCTTCAAGCCGCTCGGCATCACCGCCTATGACCAGGATCTGGCGATCGGCCCCAGTTTCCCGCAGGGCTATGGTCGCCACGCACTGGGTCCGCTGCGCGTCGAGCCGCCCGCCGCGCAAGGCTGGCTGTTCGCCGCCGGCGAATTGTCGATGAGCGCCAGCGATCTCGCCAAATGGGATATCGCGCGGATCGATCGCACGATCCTGGCGCCGGCCGACTGGCAGGCCCAGGAAACGGCAATCAAACTGACCGACGGCAGCAATTCGCGTTACGGGCTCGGCGTGTTCATCGGGTCGCAGGACGGCCGCAAGATGATCGAGCATAGCGGCGAGGCGGTCGGTTTCATCTCCGAAAACCTCGTCTTTCCCGACGACAAGGCCGCGTTCGTCGTGCTGACCAACACCTGGTCGAGCGGTGCGGCATCCGGCATCGCCACGGCGCTGTCCAAGGCGCTGCTACCGCCCGCGCCCGCGAACATGGCCGACCTCGCGGCAGGCAAGCGGGCACGCGCGCTGTTCGACCTGCTGCGCAACGGACAGATCGACCGAGCCGAGCTGACCGACGACGCCAATTTCTACTTTACGCCCACCGCGATCGCCGACTTCAAGTCCAGTCTCGCCCCGCTCGGTACGCCCGACAGCTTCACCCAGGCCGGGCCGGTGCGGCTGCGCGGCGGCTTCGTGCTGCGCAGCTATCGCCTCGCCTACGGGGACAAGACCTTGATCCTCAGCACCTTCCTCGAGCCCGGCGAGCATGGCCGCTTCGAGCAGTTCCTCATTTCCCCGGCCAACTGATGACCAACCGTTTCGCAGGATTGCTCAAGGCCGACCATGGACAGCCGGCGCGGCTGATCCATGTCGTTCATCCCGACGCTTACGAGAAATGGCTCAGCGGGCAGCCGCCGCGCGTACGCACCGCGGTCGCCGCGCACCGCCTGACCGGCAAGGCGGGCAACCGCGCGGTGCTGCCCGGCGACAAGGCCGACGAATGGTCGATGCTGCTGGTATGCAACGAGGCGGCGACCTCGCCGTGGCGCATCGCCTCGCTTGGCGACCAGCTGCCCGAAGGCACCTACCGCCTCGCCGAGGGCGAGCCCGGCGCGGCGATGCTCGGCTGGCTGCTCGCGCAATATCGCTTCGAACGCTACCGCAAGGACGACAAGCCGACCGGCCCGCGCGTGCTGCTGACGGGCGAACCGGCGCGGATCGAGGAGATCACCCGCATCGCCGAGGCCACCGCCAAGGTGCGCGATCTGGTCAACACCGCCGCCGCCGATCTCGGTCCGGCCGAGCTGGAGGCTGAGGCCGCCGCGCTGGCCAAGGCGCATGGCGCAATCTTCGGCGTGACCAGGGGCGAAGCGCTGGCCAAGGGCTATCCGATGATCCTCGCGGTTGGTCAGGCGGCGGCAAAAGGCCGTGAGCCGCGGCTGATCGAGCTGGAATGGGGCAACCCCGCGCATCCGCGCGTGGCGATCATCGGCAAGGGCGTGTGCTTCGATTCGGGCGGGCTGGACATCAAGCCCTCGTCCGGCATGCGACTGATGAAGAAGGACATGGGCGGTGCTGCGCACGCGCTGGCGCTGGCCGGGCTGGTGATGGCCGAGCGACTGAAGGTACGGCTGCACCTGCTGATCCCTGCGGTCGAGAACAGCATCGCCGGCAATGCCTTCCGCCCAGGCGACGTGCTGGCGACGCGCAAGGGGCTGACCGTCGAGAACACCAATACCGATGCCGAGGGGCGGCTGATCCTCGGTGATGCCCTCACCCGGGCGGGCGAGGACAAGCCGGCGCTGATCCTAGATTTCGCCACGCTGACCGGCGCAGCACGCGTCGCGCTCGGCCCCGACCTTCCGGCGACCTTCGCCAATGACGAACGGCTGGCCGAGGAGTTGCTCGCGGCGGGCACGGCGGTCGGCGACCCGTTGTGGCGCCTGCCCTTGTGGGATGGCTATGACGAGATGTTCGCCTCCGACGTCGCCGATCTGGTCAACGCGCCCGACGGCGGTTACGCGGGCGCGGTGACGGCAGCGCTGTTTCTGCGGCGCTTCGTGCCGGAGGGGACGCCCTGGGCGCATTTCGATACGTTTGCGTGGCGGCCCTCCGCCAAGCCCGGGCGGCCGAAAGGCGGCGAGGCGCTGGGGCTGCGGGCGGTCTGGGCAGTGCTGAAGGCGCGCTACGCGGACTGAGCCGCCAACGAACGACCTGCGCTTTTTTTACTTTACCACCCCGGCGAAGGCCGGGGCCCAGTCGGCGTGGCCTATCGACTAAAACCGCAGCCTTCCCAACTGGGCCCCGGCCTTCGCCGGGGTGGATAAACTAATAAACTGCTGCCTCGATAATCGGCACGAACTTCGCCGCCGTCAGGCTGGCGCCACCGACCAGCGCGCCATCGACATCGCCCGCGCCGAGCAATTCGCCCGCATTGTCGGCCGTGACCGACCCGCCGTAGAGCAACCGCATCGCCTCGGCGTCTTCGCCAACCTGCTCCCGCAGTTTTGCCCGAATCGCCCCATGCATCGCGGCGACGTCCGCCACGGTCGGCGTGCGCCCGGTACCGATCGCCCAGACCGGCTCATAGGCGATCGACAGCCATGACGCGGCCGCGCCCTCGGGCAGCGAACCTGCCAATTGCCCGGTCACGACCTCCACAGCCCGCCCGGCATCGCGCTCGGCCAGTGTTTCGCCGACGCACAGGATCGCCGACAGGCCGTGCCGGCGCAGCGCCTCGGCCTTGGCCTTCACATCGGCATCGGTCTCGCCATTGTCGGCGCGGCGCTCGCTATGGCCGACGATCGAGAAGCGCGCGCCCGCCTCCCTGATCATCGGCGCGGAGATGCAGCCGGTATGCGCACCCTTGTCGGCGGGATGGACGTCCTCCGCCCCGATCGCGAGGCCCGGCGCGCGCGCCGCCGCCGGCGCGATCAGCGTCGCAGGCACCGCGATCGCCACATCGACGCCAGCATGCGTCGCCGCAGCCGCGGCGATGCCGTCGAGTTCGGCCAGCGCGGCGAGATCGCCGTTCATCTTCCAGTTTCCGGCCACCAGCTTGCGTCGCATGCGTTTCCCCAGTCGGTTTCCCGCCCGCTTAGCGCGCCGCGCGTTGCGCACAAGCTTGAAGCGGCCCGCACCTGTCCGTAAAGCGGCCGCTTCGCAGTTCGTTTTTCCGCATAGATCGGCCCCGCCACACCATGATCAGCATTCTCCGCCGCATGATCAATTCCAAGATCGGCCTGACCATCAGCTTCCTCGCGCTGTTCGGCTTCGCGATACTGGGGCTCGGCGGCAGCAGCATCTTCAGCGGCCTTGGCGATGGTGGCACCACCGCGGGGAACGACGCCGTCACGGTCGGCAAATATCGCGTATCGAGCGCCGAGCTGCGCGCCAAGATCGAGAGCGATTACGACACCTATCGGCAGCAGCAGCCCGGCCTGACGCTGGCGCAGTATGTAACGCTGGGCGGAATGGACCAGACCTATGACCAGCTGGTCGACGGCCTGGCGCTCGAGCAGTTCGCCGCACAGCAGAAGATGGGCGTGAGCGACGCCTATGTGCAAAGCCTGATCAAGGCGAGCCCCGGTTTCCAGAACGCCAGCGGCAAGTTCGATCAGCGCACCTTCGACCAGTATCTCGCCCAGACCCGCACGACACTGGCACAGCTGAACCGCCAGGTGACGCAAAGTGCGCTGGCCAAGCAGCTCATCGTGCCGGTGATCCGCGAGGCCCGCATCCCCACCCACCTGGCCTTGCCCTACGCCTCGTTGCTGCTCGAGCGCCGCGACGGGCAGATCGGGCTGATCCCGGCCAGCGCGGTGCGCGCCGGCCCGGCCCCGACCGACGCCGAACTGGCCGATTTCTACAAGCGCAACACGACGCGCTACGTCGTGCCGGAGCGCCGCGCGTTGCGCTACGCGATCATCACGGCGGAGGCCGTCAAGGCCGAGGCGACGCCGACCGAGCAGGAAATCGCCGCGACCTATAATGCCGATCGCGCACGCTATCTGCCGACCGAGAAGCGCACCATCGTTCAGGTGCTGGTCGCAGACCAGGGTGCCGCCAACGCGCTGGCCGCCAAGGTCAAGAGCGGCGCCTCGCTCGAAGCGGCGGCGACGGCCGTCGGCCTTTCCGCCGCGACGATCAAGGATGTTGCAAAGGCCGGCTATGCCGCGCAGGGCTCGCCGGCGCTGGCGGATGCCGTGTTTGCCGCCGTCAAGGGCAGCGTGGTCGGGCCGGTGCGAACGCCGCTCGGTTATGCCGTGGCGCGGATCGATGCGATCGCCCAGGTTGCCGGAAAGTCGCTCGAACAGGCGCGACCGGAGATCGTCACGGCGCTGACCGCGACCAAGACGCAGGTCGCGATGGGCAAACTGCACGACGCGATCGACGACGCGATCAGCGGCAAGGCGAGCTTCGGCGATGTCGTGGCGCGCTACAAGCTGACCGCGGCGACCACTCCACCGATCCTCGCCACGGGCACCAACCCCGACGACGCCAAGGCGCAGCCCGATCCCAAGCTGGCGCAGATCGCCCAGGCGGCCTTCGCCATGGACCCCGCCGAGGGACCGCAAATGGCACCGGTCGGGCAGGATGGCAGCTTCGCGCTGGTCGCGATCGACAGGATCGTTCCCGCAGCACCGCGGCCGATGGCGCAGATGCACGATATCCTGGTCAAGGACTTCGTCGCCGACCGCAATCTACGCGAGGCACGCAAGATTGCCGATGCCGTGTCGGCGCAGCTGACCAGGGGCGTGCCCTTCGCCCAGGCGTTGAGCGCCACCGGGCTGACCTTGAAGCCGGCGCAGACGGTGTCGGCGGCGCGCGCGCAGTTGATCCAGCGCCCCAACTCGCCACCCCCGCCGCCGCCTCTGGTGCAGATGTTCAAGATGGGCGAGCGCACCGCCAAGGTGATGGAGACGCCCGACCACGCCGCTTACCTGATCCTGTGGGTCGGCAAGATCACGCCCGGCGATGCGACCACCCGGCCCGGCGTGATCGCCGGCATCCGTAGCGATCTCGCCGGCACGATGGGCCGCGAATATGCCGAGCAGTTCACCAAGGCGATCCGCGCCTCGGTTGGCGTGACCAAGAACGACAAGGCGGTTGCGGCACTGCGCGCCACCCTGTCCGGCCAGGGCACGCCCGATCAGCCCTGATCCGCAAGACGGCCGCGCGGACGCCGCCGCCGCGCTTGCGGGCGGACGGCCCGCTCTGGTCTGGCGTCGGCAGATCGCCGACACCGAGACCCCGGTCGCCGCCGCGCTCAAGCTGATCGAGCCGGGGCGCGGCGACTTCCTGCTCGAATCAGTGGAGGGCGGCGAGACGCGCGGGCGCCACAGCCTGATCGGCCTCGCCCCCGACCTGGTGTTCCGCGCCCAGGGCAATGAGGCCGCGATCAATCGGCATTGGTTGACCGACCGCCAGGCCTTCACGCCATGCGAGCAGTCGACGCTGGATGCGTTGCGCACGCTGGTCGCCTCGTGCCGCATGGACGTGCCGGCGGAGCTGCCGCGCGCGCTGGCCTGTCTGGTCGGCTATTTCGGTTATGAGACGATCGGGCTGGTCGAACGCCTGCCGCGTCCCGACAAGGACGCGCTCGGGCTGCCCGACATGATGTTCGTGCGGCCGACCGTGGTCCTGATCTTCGACCGCCTCGCCGACGAACTGTTCCTCGTCGCGCCCGTCTGGCCCGACGCGACCCGCACGCCCGATGCCATCGTCGCCGATGCGGCCGAGCGGATCGACGGGGTCGCCGCAAAACTCGCCAGCGCGGGCCTGCCGCCGTCCGTGCGCAGCGAAGACGTCACCGAAATCGCGCTGACCCCGACCTTGCCCCCGGGGCGCTACGGCGAGATGGTCGCGCGCGCCAAGGAGTACATCGTCGCGGGCGACATCTTCCAGGTCGTGCTGGCGCAGCGCTTCACGGTGCCCTTTACGCTGCCGCCGTTCGAGCTGTACCGCGCGCTGCGCCGCATCAACCCCTCGCCTTTTCTCTATCATCTCGACCTGCCCGGCTTCGCGTTGACCGGATCGAGCCCCGAGATTCTCGTGCGCGTGCGCGACGGCGAGGTGACGATCCGTCCGATCGCCGGCACGCGGCCACGCGGGCGCACGGCGGCGGAGGACGAGGCCAACCGCCTCAGCCTGCTCGCCGACCCCAAGGAGCGCGCCGAGCACCTCATGCTGCTCGATCTCGGCCGCAACGATGTCGGGCGCGTCGCCGAGGCCGGCAGCGTGCAGGTCACGGCAAGCTACACCACCGAATTCTACAGTCACGTCATGCACATCGTGTCGAACGTGATCGGCCGTCTCGACGCGAAGCATGACGCGCTCGATGCCCTGTTCGCCGGCTTTCCGGCGGGCACCGTCTCGGGCGCGCCCAAGGTCCGGGCGTGCGAGGTGATTGCCGAACTGGAGGGTGAGGTGCGCGGCGCCTATGCCGGCGGCGTGGGCTATTTCTCGCCCGACGGATCGATGGATTCATGCATCGTGTTGCGCACAGCGGTGGTCAAGGACGGCGTCATGCACGTCCAGGCCGGCGCTGGCATCGTCGCCGACAGCGATCCCGCCTATGAGCAACGCGAGTGCGAGGCCAAGGCCGGCGCGTTGCTCGCCGCCGCGCGCGAGGCGATGCGGCGCGCAGGTGAAGCCGGCTTCGGCCAGTAAGCCCTTCTTTCCTCCCCACGCTTGCGTGGCGAGGAAAGACGTAATCAAGGCTTCCCTGAATCGTCGACCGGCTCGCCGCGCCGCTTGGCCTTCTGCTCGGCGGTCCACTGACGCAGCATCTGCGCCGTGCAGCCGGTCGCCCCGCCGGATCCGACCGGCGAGCATGTGTCGGGCAGGCCGCCGGCCTTGCGCCCGACCTCATCCATCGTCGCGGCGCGATTCACCCAGCTCTGATTTTGCGGCGCGATCGGGTGTTCGTCGCGCAGCGGTTTGGGAATGCGATACGGGTCCTCGAGCGTTCGGCACACCACCACTTCATCATTCTCGGCCTTGGGACAGGTTTGACCGGCCGTCAGCGTGATGTCGCGGATGCGCTTGGGGGGCTGGCCCGATTCGGCCTGTTGCTGACCGGATGTCGCGCTGGTCGCAGTGGGCCCGGCGGACGTCGTATTGCTTTGCGCGAACGCAGCGCCGGGCAGCGCGAGCAGGGACAAAGCGACGAGAATACGGGACATCGGGTGAACTCCTTGCCGGTACAACATTTGTTCCGCTGCCTTTCTCCACACTGAACGGAGATGCACGGCGGTTCGTTCGCGTAACGAACGGGAGGTGGCGATGCGCAGGGCGATTGTCGAGTCCCCCCAAACGCGTTAGCGGCGCTTCCCATGATCCTCGTCATCGACAATTACGATAGCTTCACCTGGAACCTAGTCCATTATCTGATGGAGCTGGGCACCGAGGTGAAGGTGGTGCGCAACGACGAGATCAGCGCCGCCGACGCGCTCGCCAGCAATGCGCTGGGTTTCCTCATCTCGCCGGGCCCCTGCACACCCAACGAGGCCGGGATCAGCCTCGACCTGGTCGCTGCCTGTGCCGAAGCGGGAAAGCCGCTGCTCGGCGTGTGCCTCGGCCATCAGTCGATCGGACAGCATTTCGGCGGCCACGTGGTGCGCGGCGGGCTGATGCACGGCAAGACCTCGCCGATCAGCCATGACGGCACGGGCGTGTTCGAGGGCATCCCCTCGCCCTTCACCGCGACACGCTACCATTCGCTGATCGTCGACGACATTCCCGCCGAGCTGATCGTCAACGCCACCGCCGACGACGGATCGGTGATGGGTTTCCGCCATGCAACGCTGCCGATCCACGGCGTGCAATTCCACCCGGAAAGCATCGCCACCGAACATGGCCACAAGCTGCTCGACAATTTCCTCAAGCTGACGGGCCAAAAGACCTCCCGACTGCCGAACCGGGCGCTGGTGTGACGAACACCGCATCCTTGCCCGATCCGTCGAGTCCGCTGTCGCGCGAGAGCGCGGCGCAGGCTTTCGCCGACATTCTCGATGCGAAGACCTCGGAAGAGGCGATCGCGGAGTTTCTCATCGGCCTGTCGGATCGCGGCGAGACCGCGATCGAGATCGCCGAGGCCGCACGCGGCTTGCGCGAACGGCTGATCCCGATCGACGCGCCCGCCGGGGCCATCGACGTCTGCGGCACGGGTGGCGATGGCCATCACACGCTCAACGTCTCGACCGCGGTGGCCATCGTCGTCGCGGCATGCGGCGTGGCCGTCGCCAAGCATGGCAATCGCGCCGCCTCGTCAAAGGCCGGCGCGGCCGATACGCTCGAGGCGCTCGGCCTCGACATGGAGCGTGCCGGGACCAGGGCCGAGGCAAGCCTCAACGATATCGGCATCTGCTTCCTGTTTGCGGCCAACCACCATCCGGCAATGAAGCGCATCACGCCGATCCGCCGCCGCATCGGCAAACGCACCATCTTCAACCTGATGGGCCCGCTGGCCAACCCGGCACACGTCACGCGCCAGCTGATCGGCATCGCGCGCCCCGATTACGCGCCGGTCTATGCCGATGCGCTGCGCCAGCTCGGCACCGAGGCAGGGCTGATCGTGTCGGGCGAGGAGGGCCTGGACGAGCTGTCCGGCGCCGGCCCGAGCATCGCGGTGAGCATCGGCGCGGTCACCCTGCCCGACCATATCGCGCCCGAGGATGCCGGCCTGCCGCGCCATCCGATCGCCGCGCTGCACGGCGGGGACCCTTACTACAACGCCGCGGCGTTGCGCCGCCTGCTGCTCGGCGAACGCGGTGCCTATCGCGACGCCGTGCTGCTCAACGCCGCTGCCGCATTGGTCGTCGCCGGCACCGCCGAGACCCTTACCGCGGGCGCCGAACAGGCCGCCCAGGCTTTGGACAGCGGCGCGGCCAATGCGCTGCTCGACCGCTGGATCGCTTATTCATGAGCAATATTCTCGACCGGATTCTCGAAACCAAGCGCGCCGATGTGGCCGCGCGCAAGGCGACCATCCCGCTTTCCTCGATCGACGCGCGCATTCACGTCCAGACCCCGCCGCGCGGCTTCCGTGCTGCGCTTGATGCCAGGGCGAAGACCGGCCACGCGCTGGTCGCGGAGATCAAGAAGGCAAGTCCTTCAAAAGGCCTGATCCGTGCCGATTTCGATCCGCCGGCCCATGCCCGCGCCTATCAGGCCGGCGGCGCTGCGTGCCTCTCGGTGCTGACCGACGAACGCTGGTTCCAGGGCGCCGACCAGTATCTCACCGCTGCACGCGAAGCCTGCGATCTGCCGGTCCTGCGCAAGGATTTCATGGTCGATCCGTGGCAGGTGCCAGAAGCGCGTGCGCTTGGCGCCGACGCGATCCTGCTGATCATGGCCGCGCTCGATGACGCCCTGCTCGCCGAGATCGAGGCCAGCGCGATCGATTGCGGCATGGACGTGCTGGTCGAAGTCCATGACGAGCGTGAGATGGAACGCGCGATGAAGCTCAAGTCGCGGCTGATCGGCGTCAACAATCGCGACCTGCGCGACTTCACGGTCGATTTCTCGCGCACCTATGAGCTGATCGGCAAAGCGCCGGCCGACTGTACCTTCGTCGCCGAGAGCGGGCTGATGACCCGCGCCGATCTCGACGAGATGGCGGCGCACGGCGTCCACTGCTTCCTGATCGGCGAGGCGCTGATGCGTCAGGCGGACGTCGAGGCGGCGACGCGGGCGATGATCGGATGAGCGACCTCACCCATCTCGACGCGGCCGGCGCGGCGCATATGGTCGATGTCTCCGGCAAGGCGATAACGGCGCGCGAGGCAGTCGCCACTGGCCACATCGCCATGTCCGCATCGGCCCTGCAAGCAATCCGCGATGGCGCCGTGGCCAAGGGCGACGTCCTCGCCGTGGCGCGGATCGCCGGCATCATGGCGGCGAAGAAGACCGCTGAGCTGATCCCGCTCTGCCATCCGCTGCCGCTCAACCGCGTGGCGGTCGACTTCGTCTTTGACGAGAGCGGCGTCACCGCCACCGCGACCGCCACCACCGAGGGCAAGACGGGCGTCGAGATGGAGGCGATGACCGCCGTCTCGGTCGCGCTGCTGACGATCTACGACATGGCCAAGGCGGTCGACAAAGCCATGACGATCGGCGGCGTGCGGCTGGTCAGCAAGACCGGCGGCAAATCGGGCGACTGGCGCGCCTGAGTCGGGTCACTGCCTGGCGATGCGGTGGAAACGGATCGTGCGGCCGTAGCGATCGAGCAGCAGGTCACCGCCCTCGTTACGTAGCATCGTGCCGTGGAAATCGACCTTGCCGAGATCATTGGGCGCGAAGCCGAAGCGCAGCCTGTTGCCCTTTGCCGGATCGATCGAAACCCAGTCGCCATGAAGGTCGAAGATCGACAGCACGATCATCGCCCGCGTCGGCACGGCGCCGTTGGTCAGCGGGATCACTTTCTCGTCCTCGCTCAACTGCTCCTGCACCGCATGGCCGTCGGCGAAGATAACGACGGCATCGAAATATTGCGGGTTCATGCCGCGCGGCACGTCGATCGCGATACGCAGCTCCTTCGCGGGTCCGGCCTTCTGCTCGACCAGCATGAAGCGCGGTGGCGTGACATGGTCGCTGGTCAGCACGACCGATCCGTGATCGGCCACCCAATTGCCCTCCGCCTCCTCGTCGAGCGCACCATAAGAAAGGCCATAACGGAAACGGCCGTCGGCCTTGAGCTCCAGGCCCGCCGCCATTTCCATCTGGTGCCCGTCATATTCCCCGACCAGCGCGGCCGGGTGCGCCGGGTCGGCCGGCGCGGCGGCGGTAAGCAACAGCAAGGTGGCGAGCAGCGGCCTGAACATGATCGATATCCCCCGCTCCGTCATACGCCTCCCTGTCGCGAACACCTAGCCGCGGCTTGCGACGCGGGATAGGAGGGCGCCGTGAGCACCGCCGCCGCCCTCCTTCCCGTCGCCGAAGCCCAGGCCCGGCTGTTCGCGTTGAAGAATCCGGTGGCGATCGAAAGCGTGCCGCTCGCCCGGGCGATCGGTCGCTGGGCGGCTGAGGACGTCGTTGCGCTGCGCACCCAGCCGGCAGCGGACCTGTCGGCGATGGACGGCTATGCGATCCGCTTCGCTGACCTGCCCGGCCCGTTCCGCCTGGTCGGCGAAAGCGCCGCCGGCCGCGCCTTTGCCGGCAAGGTCGGGGCCGGCGAGACGGTGCGGATCTTCACCGGCGCGCCGTTGCCCGTCGGTGCCGACAGCGTGCTGGTGCAGGAAGAAGCCGAGGCGCGCGGCGACGAGATCCATCTCGTCGGCGAAGGACCAAGGCGCCGGGGCGGCAATGTCCGCGTGCGCGGGCTCGATTTCCGTCACGGCGACGTGCTGATCGCCACCGGCGAGCGCATCACGGCGGCGCGGCTGGCGGTGGCGGCGATCGGCGGGCATGCAGCCCTGCCCGTGCGCCGCCGCATCACCGTCGCGATCGCCGGCACCGGCGATGAGCTGGTCCGCCCGGGCATGCCGTTGCGCGACGACCAGTTGCCCGAGTCGAACGGCACGATGCTCGCCGCGATGCTCGCCGACTGGCCGGTCGACATCATCGATCTCGGCACCTTGCCCGACCGGGTCGACACGTTGCGCGACGCCTTCGCCTCGGTACGCGCGGATATCCTCGTGACCACCGGCGGCGCTTCGGTCGGCGATCATGATCTGGTCCGTCCGGCGCTGCTCGCTGCCGGTGGCAGCCTCGATTTCTGGCGCATCGCGCTGCGGCCGGGCAAGCCAATGATGGCTGGACGGCTGGGCGATGCCGTGGTGCTCGGCCTGCCCGGCAACCCCGTCTCGGCTTTCATGACCGCAACCTTGTACCTCAAGCCGCTGGTCGCCGCGCTGTCCGGCGCCGCCGATCCGCTGCCGCGGACACGGACCGCGATCCTCGGCGAGCCGCTCAAAGCCAACGACCACCGCACCGACTATCTGCGCGCCGCGACACGCGAAGGACGGGTGTTCGCGGCCGCGATTCAGGACAGTTCGATGCTCCGCACGCTCGCCCGCGCCGACTGCCTGATCGTCCGGCAACCCCATGCGCCCGCTGCGGCGCCCGGCGACGAGATCGAAATCCTCTCCATCGCTTGACAAGCGCGCGGAATGTTGCATAAACGTTCCTCGTCTGTTCCGACGGAGGATTGCCGGATGCTAACCCGCAAGCAGCATGAGCTGATCTGCTTCATCCATGACCGTCTGGAGGAGAGCGGCGTCTCGCCCTCGTTCGAGGAGATGAAGGAGGCGCTCGACCTCAAGTCCAAGTCGGGCGTTCACCGCCTGATCTCGGCGCTGGAAGAGCGCAAGTTCCTCCGGCGCCTGCCCAACCGCGCGCGTGCGCTCGAGGTGCTGCGCATGCCCGAACGCGCCGAGCCGGCACGCAAGACGACGGCGGCTGCGCCGACCAATGTGCGCAACCTGCCCCAGCCGGCCAATGACGTAATCGAAATCCCGTTGCATGGCCGCATCGCCGCCGGTGTTCCGATCGAGGCGTTCGAGAGCAGCGCGATGCTCGCGGTGCCCGCGGCCCTGCTCGGTGGCGGCGAGCATTATGCGCTCGAGGTTGCCGGTGATTCGATGGTCGAGGCCGGCATTCTCGACGGCGACTATGCGCTGATCCGCCGCGCCGACACCGCCCGCGACGGCGAGATCGTCGTCGCGCTGATCGAGGACAGCGAGGCGACGCTAAAATATTTCCGCCACGAGGGCGCGATGATCCGGCTCGATCCCGCCAACCGCGCCTATGATCCGCAGCGTTACCGCCCCGATCAGGTCCGCGTGCAGGGTAAGCTGGCGGGATTGCTGCGTCGTTATTGATCGGCTGAAGGTGGCGCTGCGATTACCGAACGCTGTGCGCGGGCAGGAGCGGTTGCCTGTCCTGGATGACTAACCGTAGGTCGGTCCGCCCAGGTCTTCCTCAATCGCCTGTCCGTTTTCCAACGCATGCAACATTACCGTGGCACGCACGGCGAAGTAGGTGCCGATGGCCATCATGCCGATGAAGAACGCGATCATGACTGTTCCTTCAGGCATTTGGCGAGCTGCGCGCGCATCTCGAGGGTCAGGGTCACCTGTGCCTGCGGGGCTGCAGCAATTGCAGCAAGGCGGTCGCAAACCGGATATGTCTTGCATGTTGGCCGATCGATAATTGCCACCGTGATCGTGCCGGCCGCGCCAACCGCGGCGGCGCAGATGCCGCCCCAGAATTCCGCTCGCCACCCCGCCGTTGTTTTTGCCATGGCACTGTCTCATCCGTGAGGCTGGCGGCATCTTGCGCCGAACACGTGCCGAGCGCGAGCGGAATAAGGTCCGGAATGGCCCAATCATTGGTTCTTGTTCGACGCGTCAAGCGTGGAGAACTTACCGCTTTTGCCAGGGATGATCGGTAGGCCCATGCCTGACGGTACGGATCGATCCATTGGACAGCGCGATCGCCACGCCACCGGTGCGTGCCAGCGTTGCACGATCGAGGCGTAACCAGCGCGGTTTGCAACCGCGCGGCAACTGCCGCTCGCTGATCACGATATCGGCGGTCGCGCAGGCAGCGGTCAACTGGTCGACCGGCACGAGATAGGTGCTGCGTGTGGCGAGGATGCGCCACTTACGCCCGCCCGCCTCACGCTCGCTGAGGCACAGGTCGCGGCTACAGCGGGCATCGGGCTGATCGGACAGCAGCATCGGCTCGCCGTCGGCGCCGCTATTCTCGCTCATCATGTCCGAAACATAATCACCGGTGCGGTCGCGCAGCAGCGCGAGCCCGCCATCGGCGGTGCGGATCGCGACATGCCGCCCGTCGCCCGTCACCAGCAGGTCGGGTGCGGGCGTCAGCAGCGCCCAGGCCGCGCCGATCGCGAACGGGATCGCGCCGAGCCGGCGCCAGCGCGTGCGCCACAGGCCGATCCACAAGCCGCCGATCACCATCAGCGCAAAGGCGCCGGTCGGCATTGAAGGCAGCGCCGCGCTCGATCCGGGCAGGCTCGCGGCGCCATGCGCGAGCGCCAGCAGCAGATCGAGCGAGCGTGCCGTCAGCCACCAGAAGGGCGCACCAGCGCCCACGCAATCGAACAGCAACGCCAGCGCTTCCAGCGGCATGGTAACGAAGGTGGTCAGCGGGATGGCGATGATATTCGCCACCGCGCCGTACACACCGGCCTTGTGAAAATGGAACAGCGAGATCGGCATCAGTGCCAGTTCGACCACCACGCCGGTGAGCAGCAGCGAGCCCAGTTCGCGTCCGGTCTTGCGCAGCCGGCTTTCGTCACGCTTCAGGAACCAGCCGCGCACACGGGGATGCTCATGCAGGGCGACGATCGCGGCCACGGCGGCGAAGGACAGCTGGAAGCTCGGCCCGGCGACCGACTCGGGATAGACCAGCAACACGATCAACGCGCCGGCCGCGACGAGCCGCAACGTGATCGCCTCGCGCCCCAGCATCAGCGCGACCAGCACCAGCAAGGCGGCTACGCATGAACGAAGCGTGGGAACCTCGGCACCGGTGAGGATGGTGTAACCGATCGCCGCCACGGCGCCGGCACCGGCGGCGATCAGCGGCAACCGCAAGCGCAGCGCCATCCACGGGCTGAGCGCGAGCAGCCGCGTCACGAGGAACATCGCCGCGACGACCACCGCGGTGATGTGCAGCCCGCTGACCGACAGCAGGTGGGCGAGCCCCGATTTGCGCATCGCGTCGGCATCGTCCTGCGGGATCGCGCCCTGATCGCCCGTTGCGAGTGCCGCGGCGATCGCCCCCGCGCCGCCCGGCGCACTTGCCTGAATATGCCGCGACAGGCGCTGCCGGAGCGTAGGCCCAGGCACGGCCGCTCCCGTCACGATCGTCACCGGGGCAAAGCCGCGACCGGTGCCGCCGATCCCGTCGAACCAGGCCACGGCGGAATAGTCATAGGCGCCAGGCACCGCCGGCGTCGGTGGCGGCATCAGCCGCGCGCCGAGGCGGATGGTTGCGCCGACGGCGAGCCCCGCAGGCACATCGGCATCGGCGATATTGACGCGCAGGTGCGGCGGCAGCGTCGGCAGCGCGGCGGGTTCATCCCGCGCGCGACCGCGTCTGCCGTAACGACCACGCCGATCAGCGAAGTTGCGCCGTTCAGGCACCGAGATGGCGCGGATCGGCGCCAGTCGCACGCGCACCAGTTGACGTGGCGGCAACGGCTCGACGCGCTCGACCCGCGCCTCGAACGTCACGATGGTCGGGCCGGCGAGCACCGGCGCGGCATGGGCGTCCGCGCGCCACCAGATCAGCACCAGCCCCGCCGCTGCGGCGAGCGCCCCGATGGCGACGACCCGGCCCGCGCGCCCGCCGCGCCCGAGCGCCAGCGCGACGCAGGCGAGCGCCAGCAGCGCGAGGATCGCGCCGCGCCACTGATACGCCATCGGCAACAACAGCCAGGCCGTGATCCCGCCGCCCAGCGCCACCGGCAACCACAGCACCAGCTGGTCGCGCTCCGCCTCCAGCCACAATTCCAGCCCGTCGCGCACACGTCTTGCATTGCCGCCGAAGCGGCCCATTTGTAGCCGCGAAGGTGCTGTGCTAGCGGCATCGGCGGCTGAACTGGCCATCGAAATTCATTTTCTGGGAGCATGCGCGTTTGGGCGCAAGGTCTGACACTGCGGCCGCCGATTCAGGCGCGCCCGACATGAAACCAGTGGTGACGCGCTTCGCGCCGTCGCCGACCGGCTATCTGCACATTGGCGGCGCGCGCACGGCGCTGTTCAACCTGCTGTTCGCGCGCCACCACGGTGGCAAGTTCCTGCTGCGCATCGAGGATACCGATCGCGCGCGATCGACCGAAGCGGCGATCGGCGCGATCCTCGACGGCATGCGCTGGCTGGACCTCGATTGGGACGGCGACACCGTGTTCCAGTTCGAACGCGCCGCACGCCATGCCGAGGTCGCCCATGCGATGGTCGAAGCGGGCGCGGCCTATCGCTGCTATCTGACCCAGGAAGAGCTGGCAGCGATGCGTGCCGAGGCGGAAGCGGCGAAAAAGCCGCTGCGCATCCGCTCGCCGTGGCGCGACAAGACGCCCAACGAGGAGGGCAAGCCCTTCGTCGTGCGATTGAAGGCCCCGACCGAAGGCGCGACGACGATCAACGACCTCGTTCAGGGCGAGGTAACCGTCCAGAATGCCGAGATCGACGACCTCGTGCTGCTGCGCTCCGACGGTAACCCGACATACATGCTCGCCGTGGTGGTCGACGATCACGACATGGGCGTGACCCATGTCATCCGCGGCGACGACCATCTCAACAACGCCTTCCGCCAGTTGCCGATCTATCGTGCGATGGGTTGGGACGAGCCCTTCTATGCGCACATCCCGCTGATCTTCAACGCGGACGGCACCAAGATGTCGAAGCGCAAGAATGCGGTGGCGGTCGACGTCTATCGCGACGAGCTCGGCCTGCTGCCCGAGGCGGTGGCCAACTACCTGCTGCGCCTCGGCTGGGGTCACGGCGATGACGAGATCATCAGCCGCGAGCAGGCGATCGAGTGGTTCGATCTCGACGGCGTCGGTCGCTCGCCTTCCCGCTTCGACATGAAGAAGCTCGAGAACCTCAACGGCCATTATATCCGCGAGGCGGACGACGCGCGACTCGCGGAGCTGGTGACCGCACGCCTCGACTTCACCCCCTCCCCGCAACAGCGCGATCTGCTGCGCCGCAGCATGGCGTCGCTCAAACCGCGCGCCGCCAATCTCGTCGAGCTGGCGAACAACACGGCGTTCCTGTTCGTCGCTCGGCCTCTGCCGATCGACGAAGACGCGGCGCCGCTCCTTGCTGGCGATGCACCAGGGTTACTCGCGCTCGTGCACGCCGAGCTTGACGCGGTCGAAAGCTGGGATACGGGGGTTTTGGAAGATGCGGTTCGCCGCGTTGCGGAAAAAGCGGCGGTCAAACTCGGCCAGGTCGCGCAACCGCTGCGCGCGGCGCTGACCGGTCGCCGGACGTCTCCCGGCATCTTCGACGTGCTCGATCTGCTCGGGCGCGACGAAAGCCTGGGGCGGATCGCTGACCGGATGGCCGCATGACGAATTAGAAGGAAGGGCACGCGCGATGACCGACACACCCTCGATCAGCCTCGGCAATCACGACTATAAGGTCCTGTCGGGCAGCGTCGGTCCCGACGTCATCGACATCCGTAAACTCTATGCCGACACCGGCATGTTCACCTACGATCCCGGCTTCACCTCCACCGCGAGCTGCGAATCGGCGCTGACCTATATCGACGGCGACGAGGGTGTGCTGCTCCACCGCGGCTATCCGATCGGCCAGCTCGCCGAGCAGTCGAGCTTCATGGAAGTGTGCTATCTGCTGCTCAACGGCGAGCTGCCGAACGCACCCGAGCTCGACAATTTCACCTACACCATCACCCGTCACACCATGCTGCACGAGCAGCTGGCGACCTTCTATCGCGGCTTCCGGCGCGACGCGCATCCGATGGCGGTGATGTGCGGCGTGGTCGGCGCACTGTCGGCTTTCTATCATGATTCGGCCGACATCACCGATCCGCACCAGCGCATGATCGCCAGCCACCGTCTGATCGCCAAGATGCCGACGATCGCCGCCATGGCCTATAAATATTCGGTCGGTCAGCCCTTTTTATATCCCGATAACTCATTGAGCTACACGGGCAATTTCCTGCGCATGACGTTCGGCGTGCCGGCCGAGCATTATGAGGTCAACCCGATCATCGAGAAGGCGCTCGACCGGATCTTCATCCTCCACGCCGATCACGAACAGAACGCCTCGACCTCGACCGTGCGCCTCGCCGGTTCGTCGGGCGCCAACCCGTTCGCCTGTATTGCAGCGGGCATCGCCTGTCTGTGGGGTCCGGCGCATGGCGGCGCCAATGAGGCGGCACTCAACATGCTGCGCGAGATCGGCACGCCCGACAAGATTCCGCACTATATCGCCCGCGCCAAGGACAAGAACGATCCGTTCCGCCTGATGGGCTTCGGCCACCGCGTCTACAAGAACTACGACCCCCGTGCGACGGTGATGCAGAAGACCGTGCGCGAGGTGTTCAAGGCGATGAACGTCAGCGATCCGGTGTTCGACGTCGCGCTGCAGCTCGAGGAAATGGCGCTCAACGATCCCTATTTCATCGAGAAGAAGCTGTTCCCCAACGTCGATTTCTATTCCGGTGTGATCCTGTCGGCGATCGGCTTCCCGACGACGATGTTCACCGCGCTCTTCGCGCTCGCCCGCACTGTCGGTTGGGTCGCGCAGTGGAACGAGATGATCGCCGATCCCGACCAGAAGATCGGCCGCCCGCGCCAGCTCTACACCGGCCCGACGGCGCGCGATTACGTGCCGGTGGACAAGCGCTGATGAACGCGCTGCGCCCGGTGATGCTGGTGATCGGCGTGCTCGCCGTGATGGCCGGCGGCCTGTTCTTCCTGCAGGGTCTCGATGTCGTGCACTGGCCCGCATCGAGCTTCATGCTGGCCAGCCGCGAATGGGTCGTGAAGGGCGCGCTGATCGCCGTGGTCGGCGCCGTGCTGATCTTCCTCAACCGACCGAGAAAATAACCCCTCTCCCTTCGGGAACATTGGGTCGGTCATGCTCCCGGCATGACCTGAACAGCGCGAGGCGCTGTTCACCCAATGTTGGCAAGCTGCGTAGCAGCGCGGGGTGAGGGTTGGGTCGAAAAGGCCTGTTTGGCTCGCAACCTGTCCTCACCCTTCCCATCGCTTCGCGGTGGGGCCCTTCCCTCTCCCAAAAGGAGAGGGATCATTCCCCCCGACACGGCAAGGTAAACACGAACCGCGCGCCCTGTCCCGGCGCGCTGTCGACAGTCACGTCGCCGCCCATCGCCCGCGCCAGGCGCCGCGCAATATAGAGGCCAAGCCCGCTGCCGCCCGGCTCGCGCGGGTCGACGCGCTCGAATTTCCCGAAGATGCGTTCCTGATCGGCGTGCGCGATGCCCTTACCTTGGTCGGCAACAATCACCGCGCAGAAATCCGCCACGCGTTCGATGCGAATCCACACCATGCCGTCGGGCGGCGAATAGCGCACCGCATTGCCGATCAGATTGACCAGCACCTGTAGCGCACGGCGGAACTCGCCGGTCGCTGGAAGGGTCTCGTCGGCTGCGGGCTTGTCGATCCGCACGTGCGCCTCGCTTGCGCGCACCGCCAGCAGCCCCGCCGCACGCCGTGCGACGTCGGCAAGATCGAGCGCGTCGGCGGCGACCGAAAAGTCGGGCCGCTCGACAAATTGCAGATCGACCAGATCGTCAACCAATCCCGCCAGATGCCGCCCCGCAGTAGCGATGTCAGCCGCGTAGTCGGCATAATCCTGGCGCAGCGGCCCTTCGGCCTTGGCGCTGATGCTGTCGGCATTGGCGATGATGCGATCGAGAGGACCATGTAGGGCGCGGTCGAGCCGCGCGGCGAAAGCGGCGGTCGCGGCATCGGCCTGCGGCATATATTGTGCGATCTGGGGCGCATCGGCAATTCGTTCGGCCGCGCCGACAAAGCCGGCAAAGGCACCACTCTCGTCGGTGCGCGGGGTCGCCGACAGCTTGAAACGATGCCCGGCCGCCGTACGGACGGTCGCGGATTGCCCGCTGAATCCGTGTTGCAGCGCCAGGCCGTCGAGGATCGGGAAGCCGCCGTCACCATCCTCACCCAGCGCGAACAATTTGGTCAGCGGCTGGCCAAGCAGCCCGGCGGCATCGAAGCCGTAGCGCGCGCCGGCAGAGAGCGAAATGTAGGTCAGGCGCAATGCGCTGTCGGTTTCCCACAACCATTCACCGCTGCTGCGCAGGAAATCGCCGTCGCGGTGCTGCGCCGGTCCGCCGGGTTGCCATGGCGTACGAACTCGCCAGCCAGTGATCGCGAGCCGCACGCCAGCGCTGTCGGGCTCGGCGCGCACCCATAGCTCGACATCGTCATCGCCATCCGCTGCAACCACCGCGCGCGACACGAGAATGCCGAGGCGCCGCGCCAGCCGGGCGATCGTTGCGATCGACGGCACGGCGATCGGCGCGCCGATCGATCCGCCGGCGCGCGCGTTGAGATCGTGCAGCCGCTGCTCGGCCTCGATCAACCGGCCGGCGGCGTCGACCCGCCCGTGCACCGGGGGCAGCATCGGCTCGGCCATGTTCATGCGCCGCGGCTCCGCGCCAGCGAACGCATCGCGGCGCGATAATCGGGGTGCAGCAGCAGCGGTGCCAAGGCGACCCGCGCATCGGCGGCGGACAGTTCGGCAATCGAATCGAGCCGGTCGGCAAATATCTCGAGATCGCGACGCGCATCGGCTTCGGCCAGCGCCAGCCCGATCCGGGCGATCGCAGCGCGGTCGAGTTCCAGCGCACGCAGTAGCGGCCATAGCTGGTCGCCATCCGGGTCGAGCGTGATTTCACGCGCTTCGCCGTAATCCAGACCCAGCGCATGCGCGATCAGCGCGACGAACAGCGGCAGCCGGCGATCGGCCAGCGTCTCGATCAGCAATGTCGCCAGCTCATCGGCATGCGCGTCAATCGCGGCGGCAAGGCGCATTGCCACCGCCTCGACGCGGTCGCCTTCATCATGCGCGCCAACCTGGCGCAGGGCGGCCTCGCCCAAAGCGCGATCGAGCAGCCCGACATTCTCGCCGGCGCGCTCGCTGTTGCGCTCGCGCAGCGCTGCGGCGACCCACCACACCAGGCGATGATGCAACTCACCCGGCAAATCACTCCATCCCTGCGCCTCGCCCGGCGGCGCGGAGCGCCGGCGGCTTTCAGCACTCAGCATCGCCATCGCCCCGCTGGAAATCAGGCTGTCCGGGCTCTGCGCGAGGCGCGCCAGCAGGCTCGGGCGATCAGGTTCGTCGGGGGCCTGTATCGGCAGCGTCTCGCTCAGAAGATCCATCCGTACCCGGCCGACCAGTTCCCGCATGATGTCGCCATCACGCATCAGGCCGGCCGATGCCAGCCGGTCGAGCACCGGCACGTCATCGACGATCAGCGCCCGCGCCAGTTCGGGCTCGCCACGACCGGCGAGGGCGCGCGCGGCGTGCTGGCGCAAGGCGGTTTCCACCGCGCCGGTCGTCCCGGAAATCGCCGTTGCCAGCGCCGAACGCGTGCGATCGTCGAGCCGGTCATCCTCGGGCAGGAAAAAATCGTCGATCGCGACCATCAGCCGATGATCGGCGCGCGAGATCGCGGCCGCCGCACGCGCGAGCAGCCCATGGATGTCCTCGCGGACGTCGTCCTTCGTGTCGCGGCGGTTGATCGACATACGCAGCGGTCTAGGCAAGTGTCGTTAAAACGAGACTAAGGCTTTTCGCGAAGCGCCTCAACGGCAGCGGCGAGCGTCAGCGCGGCATAGCCCGCCGCCAATGCCAGCGCTGCGATCACCTGCCCGCCGATCGCCGGCACCAGCATCACGAGCGGATAGGCCACCGGGCTCGCCCACCAGCGACGACGGATCGCCGCCCCTCCGGCGCGCTCGACCAGCCCCGCAGCGACGATCCCCGCCAGCGCGATGGCGAGGCCGGTCGCGGTGCCATTCACCAGCCGCACACTGTCGCCAAGGAGCAACGCGGTCAGCGCCGCCACGGCCAGCGCACCGCCGCGGCCGAAGCGGACGAGGCTGTCCTCGTCGCGCAGCCAGGCCAGCACCGCGCCGATCGAGAAGAGAATGATCGCCGCGGTCGCCGCGCCGACCCCGCTCGCCACCCAGCCAAAACGAATCGCGGCACCGGCCAGCCCGGCAACGACGATCCCGGCCCCGCCCAGTGCCGATGTCGGCACCGCGCGCCCGACCAGGCGCGGCAGCGCGAGGCGCACCAGCGGCGCCAGAATATAACGATCCGCCCAGCGAATCGGCGGCGCCACCAGCGCGGCTAGGATCGCCTTGCCGCGATCGGCCACATCGCGCGAATCGCGAAACACGCCGTGCGCCAGATCGCCCTCGGGCAGGCGTAGATGCGCCACCCCGGCCTGCGCCGCGACCCGCAACAGCGTCGACTGAAAGTCGTAGTCGCGCGGCAGCGCGGCTACTTCGGCGACATGTCGCGGGTCGAGCCGCGCCAGCCCAGCCCACACAGCGGTCGCACCGACGCGCTCGAGGCCCGGCGGCGCCTCACGGTCGTCGATGACCAGCAGCGCATCGTCGCCCTCCCCGGCCAGTTGCGCGACGATCTCGGCATTGGTGACCAGCCCGTCGGCCACGACGAGCAATCGTGCCAGCGGATGGAGTTTCTCCGCCACCTCTGCTGCGGTCCGCACCGCATCCACCGCCGCGCCGCGCCGCCCGATGCGGTTGATCGCGCCGAGCAGCTCGGGCGTCATGCGCGCGACGACGAGGATGATCTGCGACGCGCCCGCCGCGATCAGCAGCCGCGCCTGGAACTCGACCAGCGTCAGCCCGCCGAACGGCAATGTCGCCGCGAGCACGCCGGGGCGGTCCTCGGCATCTTCGGTCGCAAAAATAAGGCCGGCCAGCATCGCGAGGCTGTTAGGCGGTCATGTCGCTATTGGCAAAGGGGGTAATGCTTCTCCCTGGCCCGGGGAAGAAGGCCACGAGATTCACACCTGCGCGGTGAACGGGGAGAAATCAGTCCCCTCGTCATACACATCGACCCCCTCGCGCTTCTTGAGGAAACCGACCACCGCATAGGTCACCGGCGTCAGGATCACCTCCCAGCTCACCTTGAGGATGAACTGGCTGAGCATCACCATCAGCATCGCCTTCACCGGCCAGTCGGCCATGCCGTAAAAAGCCAGCGGATAGAAAACCAGGCTATCCGCCCCCTCGCCGACGATCGTGCTCCCGATGGTGCGCGTCCACAGCATGCGTCCGCTGGTCCAGATCTTCATCTTGGCCAGCACGAACGAATTGAGCAGGTCGCCGACCCAGAAGGCGCACAGCGAGGCAAGGGCGATCCGCCCGCCGATGCCGATATCGACATAGGGAAAGGTCTTGATGAGATGCGGCGGCAGGCCGAAGACATATTCATAATGGCCCTGCCCGGTCCAGTCGGCGGCGGGGCGCAGTGCGACCACGGTCCATTCCATCACCACCAGGAAACACAGCGCGGCAAAGCCGACCCACACCACGCGTCGCGCCCGGGCATAGCCATAGACCTCGGTCAGGATGTCATCGAGCACGTAGGAGATCGGAAAGAACAGGATGCCCGCGCCGAACGGCCACAGCCCGATCCATGGCAGGTCGAGCACGGCGCGCTTCCCCGCCCCGACGACGTTGGACAAGACGAGGATCACCACGAACGCCGCCATGACGATGTCGAAATAGCGGAAATGCGCGCCCTTCATCTCGCGCGCCGTGACCCGCTGCAATGTCATAGCCTGCCCCCATTTTTTCCGTGTCGCACAGGTTATGATCGGCGTTTCCCCGCCGCGCAATCCACGCTAAAGGCCGCGGCGGGCGCCCGTAGCTCAGCTGGATAGAGCACATGCCTTCTAAGCCTGTGGTCGCTGGTTCGAATCCAGCCGGGCGCGCCATTTTCCCAATAGTAGCCACGGCGGTCAGCGGCGGTTAGATGGGGAATAGCGTAGCGTTCGTGGCGGATTTTGCCGCCAATGCGCTGCCAACTCACGTTGTTGATGTCCGGCTCTTCCACCGTGCTACCGCCTGGGCCCGCGAAGCTGGGCCAAACGGCGAATGAGCGGCACAGGAGCGCGCCCAGCGTTCGCCGATCATGCGCCAGCCACTTCGACGAAGCCATTCGATCCGCCGTTAGATCTTGTCGCTCGTTTAGCCGGATCGTGCCCTGACTCGGGACAATTACGGATTCCCGGCTCGCTTTCTCGGAGAGACATTCCCGGCAGCATCAGGAGAACGACCATGCGCCATCTGTTCCTGCTCGGTGCGGTTATCTTGACGACGAGCCTTGCGGGCTGTGGGAGCCAAGCTCCCGAACCTGGTGCTCATCCCTCGGGCGCGACGGTGGAAGAGCCGCAAATGGGTGCTGCTGTCGACAAGCTGATGGAAGACGCTCGCTCCGTCTTCAAGCCGATCCCGCTCAACCCGCCAAAGCTGGACGGCAACGCAGCGACGCCGGAGAAGCTGGCTCTCGGCACCATGCTCTATTTCGACCCGCGTCTTTCGGCCAGCCATGCGATCAGTTGCGCCTCCTGCCACGCAATCGGCCTGGGCGGAGCCGATAACGAGTCCACCTCGATCGGCCATCGCTGGCAGCGCGGCGGACGCAACGCACCCACGGTGTTCAACGCCGCCTACAATGTCGCCCAGTTCTGGGACGGGCGGGCGAAGGACCTGTTCGAACAGGCTGGCGGTCCGATGGTCAACCCCGTGGAAATGGCCTCGCCACAGGCTCACATCGTCGAGCAGCTCAGCAGCCTCCCCGCTTACAGCGCCTATTTTGCCAAAGCCTATCCGGGCCAAGCCGACCCGATCACGCGGGAAAACGTGCAGAAGGCAATCGCTGTCTTCGAGGCCACGCTGGTCACGCCCAACGCTCCATTCGACAAATATCTGCGCGGCGACAATCAAGCGATCGACGCCCAGCAGAAGGCCGGGCTGCGGCTGTTCATCGATAAAGGCTGCGCAAGCTGCCACAACGGCGTCAATCTGGGCGGCGGCATGTATGCCAAATTCGGCGTCGTGTCTCCACCGGGAAGCAACATTCTGCCGCCTGCCGACCTGGGCCGCTTCGCCGTCACCAAGGACGAGGCCGATCGCTATTCGTTCAGGGTGCCGACGCTGCGAAACGTCGCCTTGACGGCGCCCTACTTCCATAGCGGTCAGGTGTGGGACCTCAACGAAGCGATCTCCGTCATGGGCAAGGCGCAACTCGGCGTCGATCTCACGTCGGACGAGACCGCAAAGATCGCGGCCTTTCTCGCGTCGCTTACCGGCGATACTCCGCGCGTCACCTTGCCTGCTCTCCCGCCGAGCAATGCCAAGACTACGCGCCCACAATATTGAAGGGTCGATGTCCGTGCCAGCAGGCGCAAGCGCTGCTCTGGATAGCGCATCGGTAATCTACCTAGTGCCTCATCGTGCAAATGATGCGACGTAACCAACCTGCCACGCTGGCTCAGGTGTGAACTTTGATGGGAAAGGCCGGTCGATGACCTATTACATGGCCACCGTGCTCGATGAGAGTTTCGAGGCAGTCGTCGCTCGGGTCGAAGCCGCGCTCAAGGACGAAGGCTTTGGCGTGCTGACCCGGATCGATGTGCGCGAGACCATGAAGGCGAAGCTGGACAAAGATTTTCGCCCTTACGTCATCCTTGGCGCCTGCAATCCAACGCTCGCCTACGAGGCGCTACAGCTCGAGGACAAGGTCGGCACGATGCTGCCGTGCAACGTCGTCGTCCAGCAACCTTCCCCAGGCAAGATCGAAGTCGCAGCCATCGATCCCGTCGCCTCGATGCAGGCGATCGACAATCCGCGACTGAAAGAGGCGGCCATGGCGGTGCGCGAGAAGCTCTCGCGCGTGATAGCAAGCCTCTAAACCATGAAAGGCAGTCTCCTCGCTCGGGAGATCCTGCCTTTCTATGCCTCGCTGGTCCTCCTCTTGGGCGCAGCACTCCTGCTTGATGCCGTGCTGCATCTGGCCGATGCCGTCTGGATCGGCCGCTGGCTCGGCATTCCGGGCGTATTACTGATCCTGGGCTCGTTCGGGCATTCGCTACGCAAGCGCAAGATCATCCGCCGCGGCAATCCGGTCAAATATCTGAGGTTGCACGAGCGCATGGGATGGGCGGGATCGCTGCTCGTTCTCGTGCACGCGGGGATTCATTTCAACGCGGTGCTGGCCTGGCTGGCTGTGGCTGCCATGCTGATCAACGTCACCAGCGGGCTGACCGGCAAATATCTGCTTCAGCGTGCGCAGCGCTGGCTCCGCGAAGCGCGAACGCAGATGCGGGAGGTCGGGGCACAAAGCGAGGAGATCGACCTCAGGCTCTATTGGGACAGCCTGGTCTTCGATTTGGTGAAGCAATGGCGCAAGGTCCATCTGCCCATCGCGCTCGCCTTCGCGGTTCTGGCTGTGTCGCACATTGTTGCCGTCCTCCTGTTCTGGAGCTGGCGATGACCCGCCGCTGGCTTTGGGCAGCGATCGGTCTGTTTCTCCTCGCCGTGATTGCTGCGGCCTTCTTCTGGCCGCACCAGATGGTCAGCCCCGGCAACCTCCGGCCCGCCCACGCCTCGCTCGAAAGCGAATGCTTTGCCTGTCACGTTCCGTTGCGGGGCGTATCATCCGATCGATGCATCGCCTGTCACAAGGTGTCCAACATCGGGAAGCGCACGACCAGGGGTTTGCCGATCAAGCACGGGCGGCCCATCGCGCCATTTCATCAGGCGTTGACGGAGAAGAACTGCCTCGCCTGTCACAGCGACCATCCGGCCCCGCAGCTGACGGAGGAATCCCCGAAAGCCTTCGACCATGCGTTGCTGACGCCCGCCATGCGGGGCCAATGCCAGGCCTGTCACCGGGCGCCACAGGACACACAGCACCAGGGTTTCAATCTGCCTTGCGCCCAGTGCCATCAACCGGCCGGCTGGAAGCCGGCGACATTCGATCACAGCCGCTATTTCCTGCTCGACGGCGATCACCGGGTGGCATGCGTGACTTGCCACACCGGCCAGAATTACCGGCGCTACACTTGCTATGGCTGCCACGAGCATGAACAGACTCGTATCAAGGCCGAACATGAGGAAGAAGGTATCCGCAACATCGATAATTGCGTTCGCTGCCACCGCAGTGCGCGCGGCGAGCCGAATGAAGGCGAAGGGCGGGAAGGCCGCGGCGAAAGAGGGGGCGATTAGCCCCGCTCAGCGGGGTTTGACCCGTTTCCCGTTCCTGAGATCGTCGCCGGGATTGAGGACCACACCTGTATCCTCGGCAAGGCCCTCCACGACTTCGACAAACTCGTCGTTGATGTGATCGATCTTCACCGCGCGCTCACGCACCCTGCTATTTTCGATCGCGTCTTATCATCGGCCTGCCTGGCTGACAGTCAACGACCCACTCCTTATTGAACTAGCTGCGGCGGCTTTTTCGCACAATGCTAGCGCCGCGCGACGGCGATCAGCGCGGTGGAGGGGATCGGCAAGATGCGTCAGCCTGTGCGCAGCCGCTTCAGTAGCGCGACCGTCGCGGGATCCTTGGCCCGATACTTCAGCGCCGCCTGCGCCTCTCGCACCGCGCCTTCACGGTCGCCGCTCTGCAACAACGCCTCGGCCAGATCGCGCCGTACCGGATAATACCAGGCCGGCGGGTCGGACACCGCAGAGAAGTCCTCGCTCTCCTGCAACTCCGCCGCCTGCCGAAAAGCGACGATCGCCTCACCCGGCCGATGCTGCATCATCGCCGCGCGGCCGGCGAGCACCTGGCGGGCGATGAAGGTCAGTTGCTGGCCCTGTTGCGTCCCGTCGTCGCCGCTGAGATGGCCTTTCAGCCCGTCGATCGCCGCCGCTTCGCGCCGCACGGCATCGGCATCGCCCTTGCGCGCCCAGGCCTCGCCGCGCGCATAGTGCCACGCCGCCTTCAGCACCGGCAGTTTCGGCTCGGGCAGCGCCAGCACTTCGGCGGACTCGGCAAAGCGAGCGAGCGCGAAATAGCCGTTAGCCGCGACCAGCTGGCTATAGGCGCCGGCGCTTGCATTGGCCTGCGACCGCGCGACCAGTGGCTGGCCCAGCGCCAGCGCGGTCTTCGCATCCCCGGCCTCGAGCGCGCCGCCCAGCCCATAGGTCACATTATGGACGTGATAGGGCAGCCCCCATACCCCGTCGGGCGGCGGCAGCCCGAGCGCCTTGGCATTGTCGATGCCGATCTCCACCGCGCGCATGTTGGCGTCGGCGGCGTCCTGATAGCGCCCGACCCAATAATAAGTGTGGCTCGGCATGTGTACGAGATGGCTCGCTTTAGGCGCGAGCCGCGCCAGCCGGTCGGCATAGGGCTCGGCCAGCGCCGGCACCCCGGCGATCTCGGTCGCATGGATGTAGAAGTGGATCGCCGGCGTATAATCGGAATTGCGCTTCAGCACCGCCTCGAGCAGCGGCATCGCCAGCCCCGCGTTGAGCCGCCATTCCTCGGGCGTGTCGGCCTTGGTCATCAGCCACGCATCCGCGGCGATCACCGCGATCTCGTCATCGGCCGGGTAGCGCGCCGCGAGCGCCCCCATCGCCTTGGCGAACAGCAGGTCGCCGGGCTTCCCGCCGCCGCCATCCTTGTAACGCAGCTGCAGCGCATGGATCAGCGCCTTTTCGCGCTCCGTCCCGCTCGCCTCGGCCAGCTTCGCCGCCTTGTCGGCCATCTCGGCCAGCGCCTTTGTCTCGTCTTCCGACTTGCCATAGTTGATCGTCGGGCCGGACGCCCAGGCCTGGCCCCACAGGCACATCGCGCAGGCCGGGTCGAGCCGCACCGCCTCGGCCATCGCGCCGATCGCCGCCTTGTGGGCGAAGGCATGGGCGAGCTGCATGCCATTGTCGAAGAATTGCTGCGCCCGCGGCGCGGCGGTGGTGATGACGAAGCCGCCGCCGCCATAGCCAGGCATGATCTGCGGCGTCTTGGGCGCCGCCATGTCTCCATGGTTCATGCCGGGCCGGGACATGTCCATGTGCGCGGTTTCGGGCGGCGCCTGTTGCGCCGCGAGACTGGCGCTCAGGCCAACGAGCAGCAGGATCGATCGACGCATCAGGCATTCCCCCCTTATGCGACGCTATCAGCCGGGCGATGACGGCGACAGGTCAAATATGCCGGATAAGGCGCGCGGGATTGCCACCGACCAGCGTGTCCGGCGGCACGTCTTGCGTGACCACCGATCCCGCCGCGACGACCGAATTCTCGCCAATCGTCACGCCGCCGATGATCGTCACGCCGGCCGCGATCCACACATTCGCGCCGATCACGATCGGGCGGGCGATGACGCCGTCGTGTCGCCGCGAGGGCTCGATCGGATGGCCCGAGGTGATCAGGCTGACATTCGGTCCGATCAGCACGTCGTCGCCGATGTCGATCCCGCCAAGGTCGTACATCGTGCAATTCTGGTTGATGAACACGTTGCGCCCCAGGCGGATATTCTCGCCGCCGGTGGTGTAGAAGGGCGGGATCAGCGAAAAGCCGTCATCGAGCTTTCGGCCGATGAGTTCACCGAATACGGCCCGGATTTCGTCCGCGTCGTCGTAACCGAGGCGATTGAGCACCGGCGTGATCGCCATCGCCCGCCTGACACTGGCCGCCATCGCCGCCGATTCCGGCGTGCGCCTGGGAATCACGACCAGTCCGTCATCGCTCCGCATCCGGCTCCTACCCCTCAAATTCGCCGCGAACGCCAGCGACTCAGCAGCGCCGCTCCTTGTTCCATTCGGGCAGCACACGCAGCCGACGCCGGTTCCAGTAGCTGAGGTCCATGGAGATTCTCACCCGCTCGCCCTTGCGTGTGTAGATGATCTGATCGCCGTGATTGTCGGTCGCCGTGTTGCAATGCTGCCAGCCTTGCCGTTCGAGCGCGTCGGTGACCTTGTAGAGGGCGTCCTGGTCCCCGTCATGCCACAGGATCAGTTGGTCGAACCCGCCGCTGCCGTCGCCGCCGACCAGATCGAGCGCGGCCTCATAGGGCCCGGCGCCCGCCAACATCACCTTGTGACGACGGCAACGCAGGCTGATCGCATCGGTCTGCGCGCAATCGGTGAAGCCGGCGCGCTGCGCGTCGGCCATGCTGCCGCTGACCGGCAGGTCGCCGAACATCGTCCGCGCCGGCGGCGGTCGGTGTGGACCGCACCCGGCGAGCAGGAGCAGTGCCAGCCACCACGCCTTGCCCCTGACGACCATCAGGCAGCGCCGGTGGCCAGGCTGTAGACGATCCTGCCGAACGCCCCGAGCAGCAGCACCATGCAGGCCAGGATCTGGATCAGGAACCCCGTGCTGCGCTTGGCCGGATCCGCCATATAGCCGGCGGAATAGATCAGCCGCCCGACGATCCAGACGACACCCAGCCCCGCCGCGACCATCTCATTCCAGTAGAGCGCGAACAACCACAGGCCCGCGAGGAAGATCGGCAGCCATTCCAGCGTGTTGGACTGTACGCGGATCGCGCGCTCCATCACCTGGTCGCCGGTCATGGCGGGCGGATGAATGCCGCATTTGCCCCGCGCCCGTGCGACCTGCAGGCTCATCCAGAAATAGACCAGCAGCGCCACGATCGTGACCAGGGCGGTCCAGCGATGTTCCATCATGTTCGTTCCCCCAGAAAGACGCGCGAAGCGTCGCAATGGGAGCGATCATGCCACGTATCGGGACTCACCGGAAAGCATCTCGTTCGGCGTTCGCGCTCCCTTCACACGGGCGACTGCGTATCGGCCCGATGTCACCGCGCGTCGTGCGGCGAAACCAGCGGCAGCAGCGCCCTGACCCGGGGGTCGCGCAGGAACAGGCCGCCCCACAGCAGGACGGCGAGATAGACACCGAACAATATGTGCGTGAACAGCGGATTGCCGACGCGCACATGCGTCGCCACGGCGCCGCCCATATAGGCCGTCAACAGGATGGCACCGAGGACGGCCGTTCGCGGCACTGCATAGAGCAGGGTGCACACCAGTCCGACCACGCCCAACCCCCGCGCCAGCGCAATCGAGGGCGGATAGCCCAGTTCCGCGGTCGACTTGATCACCACGTCCATCGGCACCAGTTTCATCACGCCGTCGAGCAGCATGAAGGCGATGACCAGCCCGCTCATCGCATAGCCGGCTACCCGTGCAAATCTGCCTTGCGTCATCATTCCATCCCCGTCTTGAAGTTGCGGCGCATCGCGCGCCCGAGATCCGGCCGACCCGTCGCGTTGGCCGGCTTCAGCTCTTCTTTCCCTTGAGCAGCGCCACGATCGCCATCGCATGGCCGTGACCTAGGCCGAACTCCTCCTTCAGCGCGGTGACGATCGCGCCAGCCTTGATGCCATCGGCAAGCCCCTGCGCGGTGGCAAAGCCCCGCTCGACACCCCATGCTCGGAACTGGTGCGGCGTCTTCCCCGTCTTCGTTTCGATATTGTCGAGATAGGCCTGAAAGCTCATGCCCCGCGCTCCTTCGTTTCGCTCTCGCCGTCCGGCGGGACGCGACGAATATCCGCTCAGGCGCCTTTTTCTTTGTACGAGAACGACAGCTGAGGCCGCTCGCGCAACAACCGCGCCGGCGTCGTGCCGATCAGCTGTTTCACCGAGCGCGTGAGATGCGCCTGATCGAAATAGCCGGCCTCGAAGGTCGCATCGAGTACCGAACTGCCCCCGATCAGCAGGGCCGCCGCATGCCGTGCGCGTTCGATTTGCTGATAGCTGCTGAACGTCATGCCGGTGACGCGGCGAAAATGCCGCTGGACCGAACGCCGGCACATATGGTCGCTGTCGCCTTCGATCGCGGCATCGGTCGCATGGCTTCGCGCGATCACCCCGGCCTGTGCCAGTCGCGCGACGAAATCCTCGGCATTGTCATAGCGCGGGATTTCCCACGCCTGCCCCGCCAGCCAGAAACGATCTCGGGACAGTATCGGCAGATCGACATTCTGGTGATCGATCAACGCTGCAGTCGGAATTTGCGGCAGATGGATGCCCAGCCGAAAACGCACCGCCAGCCACTCGCCGTCCGGCGGGCATTCGATGAGGACGCCCTTGGACACCGGTCCCCGCAATGTTGCCGCCGAGAAGCTGGGCAGCCGCGTGAAGACCAGTTCGACGCAGCTTTCGGCCATGGAGAAAAAGGACCCACCCTGCCGGCTGCGACTCCGCCAAATGCGCGCAACATACGGCGACGGTGATTCCCGATGATCGAATTCAATCAGCACGCATGCATCCGGTAAGGCGCGGGTCCGGTGAAATCATGCCACGTTTGCGGGCCTGACGGAAAGCGCCCCGGATCGCGAAGCTCTAAGCCCCTGCCCCACAGCCGTCTTGCCTTCCGCACCACATGGGCCGACCATGGCGACTCCGGATGAACCGCCACCGACACAAGAGGCCGGCGAGCAGAAGGAGAGATGGATGACGGAGCATCGCTGGGGCGCAAGGGCCATCGCGATCGTCGGGCCGGCGGGTGCCGGCAAGACCAGCCTGGCAGAGGCGTTGTTGCTCGCCGCCGGGGCCATTCCACGACTGGGCTCAGTCGATGCCGGCACCAGTATCGGCGACGCCAGCCCGCAAGCGCGCGCCCGCGGCGGTTCGACCGAGCTCAACCTGATGCGTTTCACCTGGGGCGGCGACCCCTATGCGCTGCTCGACGCGCCCGGCACGACGGGCTTCGCCACCGATATCGAGGCGGCGCTGGCCACCGCCGATCTCGCGCTGGTGGTCATCGACCCCGATCCCGCCCGCGCGCCGCTGATCGAACCGACCTTGCGGCGGCTGGAGGCGATCGGACTGCCGCACGCCTTGTTCGTCAACAAGATCGACCAGGCTCGCGGCAGTATCCAGGACCTCCTCGAAGCGCTCCAGCCGATGAGCGCCGCCGCGCTGGTCGCACGCCAGATCCCGATCCGCGCCGGCGAACGTACCGCCGGCTTCGTCGATCTCGCGCTGGAGCGCGCCTACCATTACCAGCCCGGCAAGCGCTCGCAGCAGGTGCCGCTCGCCGCACATCTGCGCGACGACGAGGCGGCGGCGCGCTTCCACATGCTCGAACAGCTCGCCGATCATGACGATGCGCTGCTCGAACAGCTCCTGTCCGACGAGATACCGAGCCTCGACACGATCTTCGGCGATCTCGCCCGTGAGACCGCAGCCGGGCTGGTCGTGCCGGTGCTGTTCGGCTCGGCGCTCAATGGCTTCGGCGTCCGCCGCCTGCTCAAGATGCTGCGCCACGACACGCCGACCGCCGCGCGGACCGCGGAGCGGCTCGGCATCGACGGCGCTGCGGTGCAGGTCTTCAAGGTCTCGCACGGCAATGCGCTGGGCCGGCTGGCGCTTGCCCGCGTGTTCGGCGGCGCGCTGGCCGAGGGGGCCGAACTGGTTGGAGCGGGCGGCGAACATGCCCGGGCCGGTGCGCTGTTCACCACGCAGGGCGCGACCACGACGCGCGTCCAGCGCGTCGAGCCGGGTGAGATCGTCGGTATCGCCAAGGCCGACGCGGCGCGCGCCGGACAGGTGCTGGGCATCGGCGCCCCCGTCTCCGCCGCCGCTGCGCCATGCGCCTGGCCGGCGGCGAACGCCGCGCTGGCCATCGCCGTCAGCGACCATAAGGACGAGGTGCGCCTGTCGACCGCGCTCAACCGGTTGATCGAGGAAGACCCGGGCCTGTCCTGGGGCCAGGACGAACATTCCCGCGAAACCTTGCTGCGCGGTTTCAACGACGAGCACCTCACCGTCGCGCTCGATCGGCTGAAACGACGCTACACCGTCGCGGTCGCGGTGCGCCCACCGGCGATCGCCTATCGCGAGACGATCCGCAAACCTGCCGCCCATCATGGTCGTCACAAGAAGCAATCCGGGGGGCATGGCCAGTTCGGCGACGTGGTGATCGAAATCCGTCCGTTGGCGCGCGGCGAGGGTTTCCGCTTCGAGGATCGCATCACCGGCGGCGCGATCCCGCGGCAATGGATCCCGGCGGTCGAGCAGGGCGTGCGAGACGCTATGGCCAGGGGTCCGCTCGGCGCCCCGGTGGTCGATGTCGCGGTCGCGCTGGTAGACGGGTCGTTCCACGCGGTCGACAGTTCGGAACTGGCCTTTCGCACTGCGGGCCGCATCGCCATGGCGGAGGCGCTCGCCGCGGCCGTGCCTTATCTGCTCGAACCGGTGATGCGCGTGACCATCCAGGCGCCGGGCACCGCCACCTCGCGCATCAACTCGGCGATGGCGAGCCGGCGCGGCCAGATGCTGGGCATCACACCGCTGGACGGCTGGTCGCGCTGGGACGAGATCGAGGCGCTGCTGCCCGAGGCGGAGTTGCAGGGGCTGGATGCGGAGCTGCGCGGGCTGAGCCAGGGCATGGCGCGCTACGACGCGCAGTTCGATCACCTCGCGGAAGTGAATGCGAAGCTGGCGGCGGATGTGGTCGAGAGGATCAAACAGCCGGCTTGAGGGGCGTGGTTGGCGTCGCGGGCTCCGTCCTCCAACCACCCCGGCGCAGGCCGGGGCCCAGTTGGAATGGCGGACGTAACGGAGCGCCGCGTCTCTTTATTGCCGTTCCCCAACTGGGCCCCGGCCTTCGCCGGGGTGGTAACGGCTGCTCTTCTGAAACGTTCTACCAGACCAACACCCGCTCCTCCGGCTTCAGATACAAGCGATCCCCGGCCCCGACCCCGAACGCACGGGTCCATGCCGCGACATTCCTGACCAGGTTGCCGCGGCATGGTGGCGGAGCATGGGTGTCGGTGGCGATCTGCCGGCGCGCGGCCGCGTCCGTCTGCAGCTTCCGCCAGCGCTGCGCGAAGGCGATGAAGAAGCGCTGGTCGCCCGTAAGCCCGTTCCTGATCGGATCGGGCTTGCCATGCAACGACAGCCGATAGGCGTCATGCGCGACGGTCAGCCCGGCGAGGTCGAGCGCGCTCTCGCCTAATATCTGCTTGCCACGACCGCAGCTGTCGAGCTGCGCGACGAACGGCGCCGTGGCGGCGCGATAACGCGCGGTGTCCTCGGCCGTCCACCACAGGGCCAGCCGCCCCCGTGCATCATAGACATTGCCCAACTCGTCGAATGCGTGCCCGATCTCGTGCGCAAGGCCGGCGCCGGCCGAGCCGTAATTGGCTGCGGCATCGCCGCCCGGATCGAAATAGGGCGGCTGGAACAGGCCGGCGGCGAACTCGATGCTGTTGGGGCTGATGTCGAGGATCGCACCGACGAGCTGGGGATAGAGCCCCGCCGGCCATTCGCCCGGATCGACCGGGTGGCTGAGCTTTGCGACCGCGCGGCGATAGGCGAAGGCCTCGGCGCGCTCGAAATTGCCGAACGCATCGCCGCGCACCACGGTAAGCGGCGCATAATCGGTCCAGCGCTCGGGATAGCCCAGCCCGATCCTCAACGCCGCCAGCTTGGCCAGCGCCTTCTGCTTCGTCGCCGGTGTCATCCATGTCAGGCCGGTCAGATGCGCGCGCCAGGCGGCGCGGATATTGCCGACCATCGCGGTCACCGCGACCTTGGAGCTCGGCGGGAAATAGCGCGCCACATACAGGCGCCCGATCGCATCGCCGAACACATCCTGGGTTGCCGCGAGCGCCCGTTGCGCCGGATCTGGCGCCGGCGGCGGTGCCGCCCCGGCCAGCCGCGCCTCGAACGCGCGCGTCTCGTCACCCACCGCACGCGGCAACACGGCGGCGTCATGCGCGACGAGATGGAAGGCGAGATAATCCCGCCAGGCGTCGAGCGGCTGGTCGGCCACGAGCCGCGCGCCGCCGATCACCGCCTGTGGCTGCCACACCACGAAACGCGTCGCCGGACCGATGCCGGCCGCCGCGAAATAGGCCGTCCAGTCGATGCCCGGCGCCTTGCTGGCAAAATCGCCGCTCCGCCATTCATTGTCGGTCTTGAACACGTCGTCGGTATCGGCGCGGGAGGCATGCGTCCGCGCGATGGCGGTCTCCAGTTCCACCACGCGCGCCGCACGAACCTCGGCCCGGTCGAGCCCGGCAAGGCGCAGCATGGCCGCGACATGCGCCTGATAAACCGCGCGATGCGCCGCGTGGTCTGGCGCGGCGTCGACATAATCGGCGGTGTCGCCAAGCCCCAATCCGCCCTGCACGATGTGCGCGGCGTTGTGAAAGGGATCATGAAAGCCCTGATGGACCCACAGCCCGAACAGGCTCTCGGTCTGCTGGTTGGTGCCGTCGTCGAGACGCAGCGTGCGGCCGAGATAGTCCGCCAGCGCGCGCCGGTCGTCGATCGCGGCGATCACAGCCAGGTCATGAGCGATCGGCGCGATCCCCTTCGCTTCGATCGCAGCGGTGTCCAGCCGCCCGGTATAATAATCGACGATCTTGCGCACATCCGGCGCTACCGGCTGCCTGCGCGACGACGCGGTCTTCACGGCATCGTCAATTAACCCGCGCACCCGCCCGGCGTTCAGCACGCGCAGCATCGCGCTGCTGTCCACGCTGGCCGCGCCATCGGGTATCCGCGCCGACCTCAGCCAGGCGTTGTTGGCGTAGGCGTAGAAATCGTCCCCGGGCCTGATGGTCGGATCTACACTGTCAGCCAGGCCGCCGGCCGGCGCCACGCCTGCCATCAGCGCCACGCCGATGGCGCTAGCGCCGCCACGCAATACCTTGCGAGACACAGTCCTTCTCGTGCTCCTGCGAAAGCAGGAGCCCAGGGCCACGAACGCCCCGCCCCGAACCCTGGACGCCCGCTTTCGCAGGAGAACGCCAATGTGTCGCAAGGAGGTAAGCTCAAACATGGCTCGGTTCCCGGTGCATCGCGGCTTTGCCCGCGCGCTCACCGGGAAAGCCGTCGAGCGCGGCGAGCAGCCACCGGGTGGTGACGATCTGGGCGAACTCGTCGCGCAGATCGCTGAGCGCGGCCTGATGGACGTCCTCCGCGCGGCGCATGGTACCGTCGAGGTTGGCGCGATCGAAGGTCGCGGTGGCGTCCGCCACCACCATCGTCTCGAAGCCGAGATTGCCGGCCATGCGCGCGGTGGTCGAAACGCAATGATTGGTCGTCAGCCCGACGATCACCACTATCTCGATGCCCAGGTCGCGCAGATCCGTCTCGAGGCGGGTGCCGATAAAGGCGCTGTTGACCCGCTTGCGATACACGCGCTCGCCACTCCACGGCAGCGCCTCGGGTTTTGGCGCATGTCCGGGCGTTCCACGCCGCAGCCGCCCCGACGGATCGGGCGAGTCATGGTGGATATGGATCACCGGGTTGTTCGCGCCGCGCCACGCGGCGATCAGCGTCGCGACATTGTTCTCGGCGCCGGGGTTGTTGCGCGGGCCCCATAATGGGTCGTCGAAACCGACCTGCACATCGATCACCAGCAAGGCGGCATTGTCGAGAAGGTTCTTCAAGCGGTCGGCTCCCGTGCGTCGTCGCCTGCTTGACCCCGGCGGGCCGGGCAGCCAAAACGGCGATGGAGGCATCGGAAATTCCGATGGGATGGGCATGATCAGGGATCTCGAGGTCCGGCATTGCCGCGCGCTCGTCGCGGTGCACGACAGCGGCGGCGTCGGCGCGGCGGCAAGGGCGCTTGGTGTGGCGCAGTCGACCGTCTCGGAAACGCTGCTGTCGCTCGAACGCTTGCTCGGCGCGCCTGTGACGCTGCGCCGCGCGGGCCGCGAGGCGGTGCTCAGCCCGGCCGCCGAAACACTGCTCCCTCATGCGCGCACGCTGATCTCGGTGTCCGAAGCCGGGCTCGCCGCCGCCACCCGTCCCGGCAAGACGGTGATCCGGCTCGGCACGGTCGAGTCGATCAGCTCGTTCCTGCTGCCGGGGCCGCTCGGCGAGTTTCGCCTGTCATGGCCGGAGGCGGAGGTGCGGATCACCATCGGCCTGTGCGAAGATCTGCGCAAGCGCGTCGCGCGTTCCGAACTCGACGTCGCGCTCACCATCGAAGGTGCCGGTCGACCGCACGACCGACTTGTCGCCGAGGCCTTCTGGCCGGCCCGGCTCCGCCTGATCGTCTCGCCGTACCACCCGCTCGCCGGCCGGCTCGTCGAGCGCCGCGACCTGGAAGGGCGCATCTGCCTGCTCGCCGACCCCGAGGGTGCCTTCAACGAGCTGGTGCGCTCATGGGTCGGCAATCCCGCTTGTCCGCCGCGTCTGGAGTCGGCGGGCAGCATCGACGGCGTCAAACGCGGCGTGCTGGGCGGCGACGCGATCGGCGTGTTGCCCGATTATGCCGTGGCCGAGGAATTGTCGGCAGGCGCGCTCGTCGCGCTCGCGACGGCCGACCCACCACCGCAAGTCTCGCTCTGCCTCACGACCCGGCAGCCGCCGCCGCCCGGATCGCCGCTGGAGAGCCTGATGGCCAGGATCGGCACGGTGCTCGACGCGCGCTGAGACGGCGTCGCTTGCTTTCGAAACGGCATCGTCACAGTCTCCGCTTCCATGGCCGATGAGCAAACCGCAACCCGCCCCTTCGGCTTCTGGACCGCGACCGCCCTGGTCGTCGGCGGGATGATCGGATCGGGCATCTTCGCCCTGCCGGCGAGTCTCGCCCCGTTCGGCTGGACCGGCGTCGCGGCATGGGTCGCCACCATCGCCGGCGCCGCGGTGATCGCCTGGGTGCTGGCGAAGCTCGCCATCGCGATGCCGCAGGCGACAGGCGTGCTGGCGATCTGCGGCGCGGCGCTCGGCCCCCTGCCCGGCCTGCTCGTCGCATGGAGCTATTGGGTCGGCATCTGGTCGGCCAACGCGTTCATCGCCTGGACCGCGATCGGCTATCTCTCCGTGTTCTTCCCGGTGCTGGCGACGCAATGGTATCACTGCCTCGGCGCGGTTGCGGCGATCTGGCTGCTGACCCTGCTCAACCTCGGCGGCGCCAAGGGCTCCGGTCGCTTCCAGCTCGCCACCACCCTGCTCAAGCTTCTGCCGTTGATCGCCGTGGTGGTGATCCTTGCCGGCCTGACCGTCGGCATCGGCGGCCGTTTCGATCCGTCGCCCCACGCGCCGTTCGTCGGCAGCCGGCTGACCTCGGCGGTGACCCTGGCCTTCTTCGCGGTGGTCGGCTTCGAGTCCGCCAGCGTCGCGGCGGAGCGGGTGCGCGACCCGGCGCGCAACGTCGTGCGCGCCACGCTGTGCGGCCTCGCGCTGACCGGCGCCTTCTACCTGATCGTCTGCTCGGGCATCGTCTTCGCCATGCCGGCCGGCACGCTGGACAATGCAACGGCGCCGATCGCGCTGTTCGTCGAGCGCTTCTGGGGGCACGGCGCGGCCATGGCGGTCGCCGCCTTCGCGGTGATCGCGGCGATCGGCTGCCTCAACGGCTGGGTGCTGATCCAGGGCGAGGTACCGCTCGGCCTGGTCCGCGCCGGCATGCTGCCGCCCTGGATCGGCCGCACCAACGATCGCGACGTGCCGGTCGGCGCCCTGCTCGTGTCGAGCACGCTGGCCAGCCTGCTGGTCATGGCCAATGCCGACAGCTCGGCGAGTGGCGCGGTCGAGGTCATCGTCCTGCTCACCACTGCGGCGACTCTCTGGCTTTACGTCGGCGCCTGCGCCTCGGCCTGGGTGATGAACGTCGCCCGCCCCGCCGCGGCGATCGGGCTGGTCTTCGCGCTGTGGGTCATCTGGGGCGCGGGATGGAAGGCGACCGAATATGGTCTCTTCCTGATGATTCCCGCCATCCCCCTCTACTGGCTGCGCGGTGCATCAACGCCCGTTGAACAGCCGGCCTAGCAACGAGCGATCGCGGATGATCTCGTGCGCCGCATTGTGGCCCGGCGCGCCCGTCACCCCGCCGCCGGGATGCGTACCCGCACCGCACATATAGAGGCCCTTGATCGGCGCGCGGTAATCGCCGTGCCCGAGCACCGGACGCGCCGCCCATAGCTGATCGAGCGACATATGCCCGTGCATGATGTCGCCGCCGATCAGCCCGAACTTGCGCTCCAGGTCGAGCGGCGAATGGATCTGCCGGGCGATGATCGCCCCCTTGAAGTTGGGCGCGTGTTTCGTGACCGTATCGACGATCAGATCGGCCGCCGCTTCGCGCTCATCATCCCATGAGCGGCCGTCGGGCAGCTCCGGCGCGAACTGCTGGCAGAACAGGCTGGCGATATGCTGGCCGGGCGGGGCTAGGCTGTCGTCGACCGAAGTCGGGATCTTCATCTCGACGATCGGTTCGTCTGACCAACCCTTGGCCTTGGCATCGACGAACGCCTTGTCCATGTAATCGAGCGTCGGCGAGATGATGATGCCGCAGGTGTGATGTTCCGCCACCTGCTTGCCCGGCAGCACCGAGAAATCGGGCAGTTCGGACAAGGCGACGTTCATGCGGAAGGTGCCCGATCCGGCCTTGAAGTTGTCCATCCGCCGGGCGAATTCCGGCGTCATGTCGGCACGATCGACGAGCTGGCGGAACAGCAGCGCGGGGCCGACATTGGCCGCGACCACATCCGCGGCGATCTCCTCGCCGCTCTCCAGCCTGACGCCGGTGACGCGGTTACCGTCGACCAACACCTTCGCGACGGGCGCTTCGAGGCTGATCTCGACTCCCAGGTCGGTGCAGGCCTCGGCCATGAACTGCGTGATCGCGCCCATGCCGCCGACGCTGTGGCCCCAGGCGCCTTTCTTGCCGTTGACCTCGCCGAACACATGATGGAGCAGGACATAGGCGGAGCCGGGGGTGTCGACGCTAGCGTAATTGCCGACCACTGCGTCGAAGCCGAACGCCGCCTTGATATACTCATTATCGTACCAGCTATCGAGGAAGCTGCGCGCCGACTTGACGAACAGGTCCATCACGTCGCGCTGCGCCTCGATATCCATGCCGGCGAGCCGCCTGCCCTGCGCTGCCGCGGCGAGCAGCGCGCGGATGCCGCCGCCGGCATTGGGCGGCGTCTTCAGCGCCATGTCGCGCAGCACCTCGGCGACCCGCTCCAGCGCTTCCTCGTACTTGGGGAAGGTCTCGGCGTCCTTGGGTGAATAGCGCGCGAACTCGGCCTGGGTGCGTGCGGTGCCGCCGCCGAGCTTGAGGTAACCGCCTTCGTGCGGGAAGAAGTTCGAGATGGTCCGCTCGATGATCCGCCAGCCCCGCTCGTGCAGGCGCATGTCCCTGATCACCTTGGGGCGCAGCAGGCTGACGGTGTAGCTGGCGGTCGAGTTGCGGAAACCCGGATGGAACTCCTCGGTCACCGCCGCGCCGCCGACGATATGGCGCCGCTCCAGCACCCGCACCTTCAACCCGGCGCGCGCGAGATAAAAGGCGCAGACCAGGCCGTTATGGCCGCCGCCGATGATCAGCGCGTCGTACTTCTTGGTCATCTTCTTACTCCCCTCCCGCTTGCGGGAGGGGCTGGGGGTGGGCTCCCGCCATCCCCAAACGCTCCGCATGTTGTGACCGGGCGCCCACCCCTAACCCCTCCCGCGAGCGGGAGGGGGATGAGGTTGCGCTCCACCCAGGCGCTGGCGCGCGATGCAACCGCGCCTCCGGAATCCGCTCGCGAATCTTCCGCGCGAAGCTGCGCAGGCAGACTTCGCTCTTACCGATCGGGCCGATCTCGTAGCTCTGCGAGGCCATGCCCTGCTGGACGCGCTCGATCAGCCAGGTGTCTTCGGCGTTGACGGTGCGGTTGATGCGCCAGTTGGCGTAGCGCACCAGCTTCATCTCGCGGCGGTCATCGGGCAACGCGAAACACATCTCGCGCAGCACCGAGACGGTCGGCGAGAGCGGCAGCCACTGCATGAAGTCGACCTGGTCGGGATAGATGTCGAACGCCATGTTCGGCCACAGCTTGTAATAGAGCCACAGCCGCTGATGGTCTTCCGGCAGATGCGGCGCGGCGGGCAGATGCTGCTGGTAGAAGCGCTCCCACGGATCGTTGGAACGGCGCTCGACCAGCCGGCCGGACATCTTGTCGACCCAGGTCTGCGCCTCGATCGCGTAGCTCGCGCCGAACAGCCGGGTGAGGCCGTCATGCGCCACCGGGATGTGGAGGTTGTCGGAATAATTGTCGCCGACATTCTTCCAGTTGACCGCGCGCTCGCGCAGCCGCACCGGGCTGATCGTGCGCATCTCTTCGAAGCGGTAGGGCGCGATCTCAGCGGCATAAGGCGACATCATCGTCGCGACCGACGGACCGCCATCATCTTCCAGACGGACGAACACGAAGCCCTGCCAGATCTCGACCTCGACCGGCGCGAGGCCGCTCTTCGCCATGTCGAGCGCCGGATAGTCGGCGCGCATCGGCACGCCGGTCAGCCGGCCGTCGAGCGCATAGGTCCAGGCGTGATAGGGGCAGACCAGCTTCTTCGCGCAGCCACTGGCGCCTTCTACCAGCCGCATCGCGCGGTGGCGGCAAACGTTGCTGAACGCGCGCACCTCGCCATCGTCGCCGCGCACGGCAATGACGCTCTCGCCGATATAGTCGATGCTGTGCCAATCGCCCGCCCTGGTGAGGTCGCTGACATGGCACATGATCTGCCATGACGGGCGGATCACCCGCGCCACCTCGACGTCGAAATATTCCGCATCGGTATAGAGCCAGCCCGGCAGGCTCCAGTCGGCGTCGGGATCGTGATCCTCGCTGATGTCCGCGACGCGATGCGCCATGCCTGCCTCCGAAAGCTTGTTGTACGATCGTATAACAACTGGCGGTCGCGGGCAATCCGCTATATCGATACGGCAATGTCCGCGCCCGCCTTCACCCGCGCCGAACCCGATGCGCGCCGTCTCAGCCTGATCGAGGCAACGGCGCGCGTGCTGGCGCGCGAAGGCGCTGCCGGTGCCTCGGTGCGCACCATTGCGAGCGAGGCGCGCGTGTCGCCCGGCCTGGTCGGCCACTATTTCGCCGGCGTCGACGCACTGATCGCGGCGACCTACACCCATGTCGGCGAGCAGGTCGGTGCGGCACTGGCCGCAGCGATCGCGGCGGCCGGCACCGACCCACGCGCCCGACTGAGCGCCTATGTCGGCGCAAGCTTCGACCCGCCGATCGCCGACCCGGCCTTGCTCGCGACCTGGCTCACCTTCTGGAGCCTGGTCAAGGCACGGCCCGACATCGCCGCGCTGCACGACGACATCTATGCCGGCTATCGCCGTGACCTCGAAGCATTGCTCGACGCGTGCGGCGTGACCGACCTGCGCCTGGCCGCGATCGCGATCACCGCGCTGGTCGACGGGCTGTGGCTCGAACTGTGCCTGTCGCCGCACAGCTTCACCCCGGACGAGGCAAGGGCGATCGCCGAGCGACAGATCGAGACCCTGCTCAGCCGATCGTAAGTGTAGCGGTGGTACGAGCACCCGCGCCTTGAGGTGGCAGTGCTGCGCGGAAGGCGCTAAGCGATTGGCATGGCGAAGACACATCCCTTCCTGTCGATCCACAGCCACGGCTTGATCCGCGTCGGCGCCTGCACGCCGCTCGGTACGGTCGGCGATCCCATGGCCAATGCCGAGGCGACGATCGCGCTGGCGCACCGGGGACATAAGGCGCACGCCGACCTGCTCGTCTTTCCGGAGCTCAACATCAGCTCCTATGCGATCGACGACCTGCACCTGCAGGACGCGCTCCAGGCGGCGACCGCCGATGCCCTCGCCGCCGTCGTCGCGGCGAGCAGCAAACTGCGGCCGGTGCTGCTGGTCGGCGCCGCGCTGCCGCGCAACGGACGCCTTTATAATTGCGCGGTGGTCATCGCACGGGGCCGCGTGCTGGGGGTGGTGCCCAAGCTGTTCCTGCCCAACTACCGCGAATATTACGAGAAGCGCTGGTTCGCGAGCGGCGCCGGCGTCACCGGCGAGATCCAGGTGGCCGGCCAGACCGTACCGTTCGGTGCCGATCAGATCTTCGCGGCGAGCGATCTCCGCGACTTCGTCTTCCATGTCGAGATCTGCGAGGACTTCTGGAACCCCACCCCGCCCTCGACCCAGGGGGCGCTCGCCGGCGCGCTGATCTGCTGCAACCTGTCGGCGTCCAACATCGTGATCGGCAAGGCGCGCGAGCGCGCCATGCTGTGCGCGTCGCAGAGTTCGCGGGCGATCTGCGCCTATGTCTTCTCCGCCGCCGGGCCGGGCGAGAGCAGCACCGACCTGTCGTGGGACGGCCAGGGCACGATCTATGAAATGGGCGAGTTGATCGCCGAATCGACCCGCTTCGGCCGCGAGCCCGAGATCCTGCTCGCCGATGTCGATGCCGGGCGGATGCGGCAGGAGCGGATGCGCAACGGCAGCTTCAACGATGCCGCAGCACAGGCCGGCCATCCAGAGACGCGTTTCCGTCGCATCACCTTCGAGCACAAGCCGGACTTCAAGGATGTCGGGCTGTTGCGCGACATCCGCCGCTTCCCGTTCGTGCCCAATGCGCCCGAGAAGCTCGATGCCGATTGCTACGAGGCCTTCAACATCCAGGTCGAGGCGCTGATCCAGCGCTTCCTCGCTGCGCGCGCCGAGCGACTGGTGATCGGCGTGTCGGGCGGGCTCGATTCGACGCATGCGCTGATCGTCGCGGCCAAGGCGATGGATCGGCTGAAGCTGCCGCGCGACCGCATCCTCGGCTTCACCATGCCGGGCTTCGCCACCGGCGATACGACCAAGGGCAATGCCTGGAAGCTGATGCGCGCGCTCGGCATCGATGGCGACGAGATCGATATCCGCCCGGCGGCAAAGCAGATGCTGGCAGACATGGGGCACCCGTTCGCCACGGGCGAGCCGGTGTATGACGTGACCTTCGAGAACGTCCAGGCCGGCCTTCGGACCGATTACCTGTTCCGCCTCGCCAACCAGCGCGGCGGGCTGGTGGTCGGCACCGGCGATCTTTCCGAACTGGCTTTGGGCTGGTGCACCTATGGCGTCGGCGACCAGATGAGCCACTATGCCGTCAACGCCGGCGTGCCCAAGACGCTGATCCAGTATCTGATCCGCTGGTGCATCCGCACCGCCCAATATGACGGCGAGACCGATGCGGTGCTCGAAGCGATCCTCGCCACCGAGATCTCGCCCGAGCTGGTGCCGGCCGGCGCCGATGGCGCGTTGCAGAGCACCGAGGAGCGCATCGGGCCCTACGCGCTCAACGACTTCTTCCTGCACTACGTCGTACGCCACGGCATGGCGCCGTCGAAGATCGCCTTCCTCGCGCTGCAGGCCTGGGGCGATGTCGAGGCGGGCCGCTGGCCGCGCGATTTCCCGCACGCCGCGCGCCACGCCTATGATCTGGCGACGATCAAGGGATGGCTGGAGAAGTTCCTGTTCCGCTTCTTCACGATCAGCCAGTTCAAGCGCTCGGCCATTCCCAATGGACCGAAGGTCTCGTCCGGCGGCGCGCTGTCGCCGCGCGGGGACTGGCGCGCGCCTTCCGATGGCACCGCCACGGCGTGGCTCGCCGAACTCGCACGCAACGTCCCCTGACGCGCTACCGCACCGTTTCTCGGCAGCACATTGTAGGAAATCGACGGAACCGCCGAATTCCCTGCCAGAGAGCCGATGGCAGGGAATTTCGATAATTTTCGGACCCGCCGGCAGGGAATTTCCGTGCCGCGATGTTGGAGCGTGCGATCGGCCTGTCAGGTCGGATCGATGTTCGGGCAAGAAACGACACATGCGGGCACATCTGCCGCACGATCGCCAACAGGTGAATCAGAGCGCTGGTCGCGTGACAGAGACGAGGGGTCGATACCGGCCCCGGTCCCGTCGGACGACCAGCCTATTTCCGGTTCTTGCGCGCGGCGTAGCGCGCGTCGCGGGCGGCCTTGGCCTCCATCAGCGACATCTTGGTGCGCTCGACGGCGGCGTTCTTCTCGGCGGCGGCGGCTTCGGCGGCGGCGATCTCGGCCTGGCGCGCAGCCTCGATGGCGTCGAGCTTTTCCTGCTTGGCTTGTTCAATCGCCAGGCGCTTGGCCTCGCGCTTCTCCAGTTCGGCGGCTTCCTTGGCGGCGCGTGCGGCGGCGCGCGCGGCGGCGACCGCCGGATCGATGGCCGGCTTGGATTTCAGTTTCTCCAGTGCCCTTTGCTTGGCCTGCGCAGATAGCGCGGCGCGGTCACTGAAGCTCGGTTCCTTATAAGCCATCGGTTCTTCTCGAAGCCGCTCGCGCGGCGGTGGATATGGCGGAGGCGGCGGAATCCGAACTCAGGGCGTAACCCGTTGTTCTTCCGCGCTTCTCCATCGGTCGTGAAATTCGCGATACCACGAAATGTACCACAAAAACTTTTTCGCCTGAAAACCGCCACTTGTCGCCGCGGTTCGACTGCCTGCGCCTCTATCGAACTCGCGCTACACGGTCAAGCAGAGCCGTTCCCGCACGCCGGCCGCGGCGCCGCGCAGCGGCCGCAACGAGCCCGCCGGGCGCGGTTATCCCATCGAATCCGGCAACCTGTTCCGCCTGCGCGAGCGCGCCGCCGATCAGGATGACGGTCGGCTTGTCGTCGCTGATCGCCTCGACCGCCAGCGGCAGCAGGTCGAGCCGGGTGCGCAGCAGGCGTTCCCCCGGCAGGCTGACGTCGCAAGCGATCAGCACCGGGGTCGACCCGGCAAGGCCGTGCTTGGTGAGTCCGCGCGTGATCTCTGCCGCTGCAGCGCGGCCCATGTAGAAAGCCAGCGTCGCGCGAGCGTCGGCCAGCGCGTGCCAATCGAGATCGAGCGCCTCGCCCCTGGCGGCATGGGCGGTTACGAACTGGACGCGGCGCGCCAGTCCGCGCAGCGACAGCGAGATGCCGGCCGAAGCGGCGGCGGCGCTCGCCGCGGTGATGCCGGGGCAGATGCGCGCCGGAATGCCGGCTTCGGCAAGCGCGGTCAGTTCCTCGGCGGAGCGGCCGAACATCGATGGGTCGCCGCCCTTGAGCCTTACGACACGCTCGCCGCGATCGGCGGCGCGCACCAGCAACTGGTCGATCATCGCCTGATCGCGCGAATGCCGCCCCGAGCGCTTGCCGACGGGCACGCGGACGACATGCGGCGGGATCAAGTCGAGCACCGCAGGGCCGACCAGCGCATCGTAGAATATGATCGTCGCCTCGCGCAGCAGGCGCTCTGCGCGGCGCGTGAGCAACTCCGGGTCGCCCGGGCCGGCGCCCACCAGCCATACGGTGCCGGGGGCGAAATCATCGGCTGGCATGAATCGTCTCCTCGGTAACTTGCTCGGCGAGGATTCTCGCCAGCGCAGGGCGGCATGAACCGCAATTGGCGCCGGCACCGAGCGCGGCGCCGATCGCCGCGACGTCGACCAGGTGCCGATCGCGGATCGCGGTGGCGATGGTCTTCGCACCGATATCGAAACACACGCAGATGATCGCGCCGCGATCGACCGTCACGCCGGGCGCGCGGCCGGCGAGCAGGGTCGGTGCGACGGCCGACGCGGAAAGCTGCGCGATCAACCAGTCGCGCGGCGGCAACGGGCCATCGGTCGCGACGAACAGCGCGGCGGCGAGCCGGCCCTCCGACAGGATCGCGACACGGCGCGAACCGCGTGCGCGATCGACCGCCTCGATCCGCTCGCCGCGTGGCAGCAGGCGGTCGAGCGCCGCCGCGTCGCCCTGGCCGGCCACTTCCCACAAGACGCCGTGCGGCACGGTGATGCGTGTCGCCCAGGCGCAGCGCGGACGTTCGGCCAGATCGTCGCGGCTGAGCAGGAAACCGCGCCAGGCGGTGTCGACGCGCTCGATCCGCGCCGGCGTCGCCTTGAAGCCGGGCTGGCCCGAATGCGGATCGGCGAGCGGGCGCGGCAACAGGCCAGTGCGGCCGCCAGTCGACCTGCGATCGGTCCAGTGGATCGGCACGAACAGTTCGCCGGGGCGCTGGCCGGTGGAAAGCGAGACACGGAACAGGCTGTCGCCTTGCGCCGTCGCGACGCGCGCCAGGCCGCCATCGGCGATGTCGAGCCGCGCGGCGTCGTCGGGATGGATCTCGACCAGCGGTTCCTCGCGGTGGCGCGCGAGTTTGGGCGACAGGCCGGTGCGGCTCATCGTGTGCCACTGGTCGCGGTAGCGGCCGGTGTTGAGCGTCATCGGCCAGCGTTCGAGCGCCGTCGCGGCCGGCACCTGGCCGACCGGGACGATGCGCGCTCGCCCGTCAGGCGTCGAAAATTTGCCGTCGGCAAAGGGCGTGCCGGCCCAGCGGAACGGCGCCATGTCGTCATAACCGGCGTTGCTCAGCGCAGCCTGCCCGTCGAGCCGGAAGCAGCGCGCGCCGTCATTCTGGTAGTTGCTGAGCCGGGCATGCTCGCGCCAGATGTCGGCCGGCCGGTCATAGGCGAAGGCGGTTCGCCAGCCCATGCGGCAGGCGACTTCCTTGACGATCCACCAGTCGGGCTTCGCCTCGCCGGGCGGCGGCAGCACGGTGCGCTGGCGGCTGACGCAGCGCTCCGAGTTGGTCACCGTGCCGTCCTTCTCGCCCCATGCCGTCGCCGGCAACCGGACATGCGCGAAGCGCGACGTATCGGTGTCGGCGATGACGTCCGACACGACGACGAACGGGCAACGTGCCAGCGCCTCTCGCACCGTATTGGCGTCGGGCATCGACACCGCCGGGTTGGTCGCCATGATCCACAGCGCCTTGATCCGCCCGCTATCGACCGCGCGGAACAGATCCACCGCCTTGAGCCCCGGCCTGGTCGCCATGTTCGGCGCGGCCCAGAAACGCCCGACGCGCGCGACATTCTCCGGCGCGAAATCCATATGCGCGGCGAGCGTCGAGGCCAGCCCGCCGACCTCGCGCCCGCCCATCGCATTGGGCTGGCCAGTGATCGAGAAAGGCGCCGCGCCGGGCTTGCCGATCCGCCCGGTGGCGAGGTGCAGGTTGATGATCGCGTTGACCTGATCGGTGCCGCGCAGCGACTGGTTGATGCCCTGGCTGAACAGGCTGATCATGCGCGGCGCGGCGACGACCATTTCGTAGAAGCGCCTGAGGTCTGACGGCGGCACATCGCACGCGCGCGCCGTCGACCACAGGTCACTCCCCTCTCCAAGCTCGTCCCAGAAAGTCTCGGGCACCGCGACATGCGCGGCGATGTACGCCTCATCCACCGCGCCATGGTCGCGGCACCAGGCCAGCGCACCGTTCATCAGCGCGACGTCGCTGCCCGGGCGGATCGCGAGATGCAGATCGGCCTCCTCCGCCGTCTCGGTGCGGCGCGGGTCGATCACCACCAGCTTCGTGCCACGCGTGGCACGCGCGGCCTGGATGCGCTGATAGACGATCGGATGGCACCAGGCGGTGTTGGAGCCGGTCAGCACGATCAGGTCGGCCTGGTCGAGATCGTCATAGCTCGCCGGTACGACATCCTCGCCGAACGCGCGATTGTGGCCGGCGACCGCGCTCGACATGCACAGCCGCGAATTGGTGTCGATATTGGCCGAGCCGATGAATCCCTTCATCAGCTTGTTGGCGACATAATAATCCTCGGTCAGCAGCTGACCTGAGACATAGAAGGCCACGCTGCCCGGCCCATGCTCGGCGATGGTGGCGCGAAAGCGCCTCGCCACCAGATCGAGCGCGCGGTCCCAGCCGGTGCGCTTGGTGCCGATCGTCGGATGGAGCAGCCGCCCCTCCAGCCCGACCGTCTCGCCGAGATGCGTGCCCTTGGAGCAGAGCCGCCCGGCATTGGCGGGATGATCCGGGTCGCCGGCGATCTCGACCGACCGCTCGCCGGTGCGCCGCGCGACGATGCCGCACCCGACTCCGCAATAGGCGCAGGTGGTGCGTATCTCTGTCAAAAGCCCCTCCCTTTCAGGGAGACGTTGCATGAGCCTGACGTTTCCCGCCAACCGTCACCCTGAACTTGTTTCAGGGTCCATGCGCGGTCAGGAGTCATGGGAGCGTCGCTCCTGGTTCTGATGACCGCGCATGGATACTGAAACAAGTTCAGCATGACGATCTATTTACGCAGCGATCCCCCACAGGGGAGCGGCCAGGAACGCGCGTCTTCACGCCGCCGCCTTCAGCGTGCCGCTGCGGCACAGCAGCACGCGCCCGGCATCGACCCTCACCGGAATGGTTGGGGTGCAGCCCTTGTCCTCGCCCTGCGCGTTGCCGGTGGCCAGCGCGATCGACCAGTTGTGCAGCGGGCAGGCGACGCTGTGGCCGTGGACGATGCCCTGGCTGAGCGGGCCGCCTTTGTGCGGGCAGCGATTGGCCAGCGCGAAGACGCGGTTGTCGGCGGTGCGGAACACCGCGATCTCGTCGCCCCCCGCCACTGGCACGGTGCGACTGCCGCGCACCGGGATTTCGTTCAGCCAGCCGATATCGAGCCAATCGCCGTTCATCGCCTCACTCCGCGCTGTTGGGGTGGAAATGCGCCATATGCGCATGCTGCTCGCGCGCCGTGCCGCCGGCGCGTTCGGCCCAGGGATCGTCCTGGCTGAACGATTGCGAGAACAGGAACCGCGCCCTCAGCGCCTCGCGCCCGGCGTCATCCGCGACGATCCGCGCCTTGATGAAGTCGACGCCGGCGCGCTCGATCCATGGCGCGGTGCGCTCGAGATAACGCGCTTCCTCGCGGTAGAGCTGGATGAAGGCGGCGCAATAATCCATCGCCTCCTGCTCGGTCGCAACCTTGCACAGGAAATCGGTGGCGCGGACCTTGATGCCGCCATTGCCGCCGACATGCAGTTCGTAACCGCTGTCGACGCACACCACGCCGAAGTCCTTGATCGTGGCCTCGGCGCAGTTGCGCGGGCAGCCCGACACCGCGATCTTGAACTTGTGCGGCATCCACGAGCCCCAACTCATCCGCTCGATCTTGACGCCGAGACCGGTCGAATCCTGCGTGCCGAAGCGGCACCATTCCGAGCCGACACAGGTCTTCACCGTGCGCAGCGCCTTGCCGTAAGCATGACCCGAGACCATCCCGGCGGCGTTGAGATCGGCCCACACGGCGGGCAGATCCTCCTTCCTGATGCCGAAGATGTCGAGCCGCTGGCCGCCGGTGACCTTGACCATCGGCGCATCGTACTTCTCGACGACGTCGGCGATCGCGCGCAACTCGGTCGGGTTGGTGATCCCACCCCACATGCGCGGCACGACCGAATAGGTGCCGTCCTTCTGGATATTGGCGTGGAGCCGTTCGTTGACGAAACGGCTCTGCTGATCGTCGATATAGTCGCCGGGCAGCGCGCACAGCAGATAGTAATTGAGCGCCGGGCGGCACGAGGCGCAACCGTCCGGGGTCGACCAGCTCAGTTCCTGCATGACCTGGGGGATTTCGCGAAAACCCCGCTCGACGATCGCGCGGCGCACATCGTCATGGCCGAAGCTGGTGCATTTGCACATCGTGCGGGTGGTGCGCTCGCCGGCATAATCCTCGCCCAAAGTCACCGCGAGCAGTGTCTCGACCAACCCGGTGCACGAGCCGCACGAGGCCGAGGCCTTGCACCCGGCGCGCACCGCGTCGAGCGTCGCCGCGCCACCCTCGATGCAGGAAACGACCTTGCGCTTGCTGGCGCCGTTGCAGCCGCAAATCTCGGCATCGTCCGAGAGCGCCGCAACGGCCAGTTTAGGGTCCGCTTGCCCCCCTCCCGAGGCGAAGGACTGGCCGAAGATCAGCAGGTCGCGGATCGCGCCGATGTCCTCGCCGCGTTTGAGCAGGTCGAAATACCAGCCGCCATCGGTGGTGTCGCCGTACAGCACCGCGCCGACCACACGGTCGTCGCGCACCACGACGCGCTTGTAGACGCCGCGCGAGGCGTCGCGCAGCACGATGTCCTCGCAGCCTTCGTCGCCGCCGAACTCGCCGGCCGAGAACACGTCGAGCCCGGCGACCTTCAGCTTGGTCGAGGTGACCGAGCCGCGATAGCCGCTATGCTTTTCCACCAGCCCGTCGGCGAGCGCGCGGCACATGTCCCACAAGGGCGCGACCAGGCCATAGACATTGCCGTCATGTTCGACGCACTCGCCGACCGCGAGCACATCGGCATCCGAGGTGACCATATGGTCGTCGACCTGGATGCCGCGCCCGACCGCCAGCCCGGCGTCGCGCGCCAGCGCCACCGAGGGGCGGATGCCGACCGCCATCACCACCAGGCTGGCCGGGATGGTGCGGCCGTACTTCAGTCGCACGCCCTCGACCTTGACATCGCCGATAATCTCGGCGGTGTCGGCCCCGGTCAGGATGGTCTGGCCGCGCCCTTCCAGCGCCGATTTGAGCAGCCAGCCAGCCGCCTCGTCGAGCTGGCGCTCCATCAAGGTCGGCATCAGGTGGATGACGGTGACCTTCATGCCGCGCAGCGTCAGCCCGTGCGCCGCCTCCAGCCCGAGCAGGCCGCCGCCGATCACCACCGCGTCGCCGCCGCCTTCGGCCGCGGCGAGCATGCGGTCGACGTCGTCCATGTCGCGGAAGCTGATTACGCCGGGCAGATCCTTGCCCGGCACCGGGATGATGAACGGGTCGGAGCCGGTGGCGATCAGCAGCTTGTCGTAAGCCGTGACGCGGCCCGAGCGCGCCGTCACCGTCTTTGCTGCGCGGTCGATCGCCACGACGGGGTCGCCGGCGATCAGCTCGATGCCGTTATCGGCATACCAGGCGCGGTCGTTGATGACGATGTCGTCGAAGCTCTTCTCGCCGGCCAGCACCGGCGACAGCATGATGCGGTTGTAATTGACCCGCGGCTCGGCGCCGAAGATGGTCACGCGGTAGCGCCCGGCGTCGCGCGCGATCAGTTCCTCGACCGCGCGGCATCCGGCCATGCCGTTGCCGATGACGACGAGATGCGCCGGCGCGGGTGCATAAGCCCGGGGCGTGTCGTCGCACGACAAGGTGTCGTTGCCGGTGGCCAAGTCCATCACAGGCTCCAGTCCATCTGTACCCAGAACTTCTTGGTGTTCGTGGCGAAGCTGTCGGCGTGGTAGCTGGCGTAGCGTAGCGCGATGGTCGTCTTGCGCAGCCTGGCGCTGGCCAGCAGGTCGATCTCGTCGCCGTACAACCGGCTTGCCCGGTCGCTGGCGAAACGGTGATAAACCGCCTGCAGCGCCAGCACCCTGAGCGGCCCCGCCTGTTTCCAGCCATAGCCCGCGCTGGCATAGAGATCACGCACGCCATCGGCCGGGGTGGTGAGGAACTTGTTGGCCCAGCCCTGGAACTTGAACCCGGTGGCGAGCGGAGTCTGGAACGAGGTCAGCGCGACGCCCTTGTCGGCACCGAGCACCTCGTAACCGCCGCCCAGCTTGAGCGAGCGCAGTTCCAGCCCGGCATCGACCAGATAATAGCTTGCGCGATAGCTGTTCGGGTTGCGGCGGTAATTTGACTGGGTGGCGTAGCTCAGCTGGTAGCTCAGCTTGACCGTCTTCGAGAAGGGATGCGCGCCGGCAAAGCGCGCGCCATAGCTCTGGCTCGACAGCCGATAGCCCTGCACCGCGCTCTCGTCCTGATCGACGAGATAGGCGAAGCCGGTGAGCGTGCCGAGGTTGGTCGCATAGGCAAGATTAGCGAAGACATTGTCGCCGCCGATCGCCCCCGGCCGTGCGCCGTTGCCGTCGACGCCCCAGATCGTTCGCGCGCTCCACGCATAGCTCAGATCTGCCTTGAGCCGCGGCGCCACGGTCCATTCGCCGCGCACCGCGTCGAAGGTCTGCCCGTTCTGGCGAAAACCGACATTGCCGACGAAACGTTCGTCGTCGAGCGCGATGCGCTGGCGCCCGGCGGTCAGCGCGACGGTGCCCGCCTTGTAGCGCAGCTGGGCGAGGTAGAGCGCGACATTCTGCGGATCGGTGACCAGCGGCCGCGTCGCCGCGCCGTGGAGGCCGTCATCATAGTCGTCGATCGCGGCAAGATTGCCCTGTGCCTCGACCGTCGCCGACCAGGCGCCGCGGCTCGCCTCGATCCCGGCGCGCAGCCGGATCGACACCGCGTCGGCGGCGTCGGCGAGGCCTGCCTGATCGACATGTTCGTAGCGGATGCGCGCCTCGGCGAGCGGCTTCAGTTTGACGTCCTGTGCCGTGGCGGGGGTCGCGATGGCGACCCCCGCGAGCAGTGCGATGCGATATGACATGGTCCCGTTCCCCGGCCGCACGATCAGATCCGCACGCCGGTACCGGCGCCCCAGCTGCTGCGCCATACGGGCTTGACCCAGGTCAAGGCGAGGCAGGCGACGACCGCCAGCCCGGCGAAGATCAGGAAGCCGGGGGCAAAGCTGCCGGTCAGCTGCTTGGCGACACCGAGCGACGAGGCGAGGTAGAAACCGCCGATCCCGCCGGCCATGCCGACCAGCCCGGTCATCACGCCGATCTCGGCCGCGAAGCGCTGCGGCACGAGTTGGAACACCGCGCCGTTGCCGGTGCCGAGCGCCAGCATGGCAAGCACGAACAGGCTCATTGCGGACGCCACGGTCGGTGCCGCGCTGACGCCGATCAGCACGATCGCGGCAACGAGGAACACGCCGGTCAGTGTCTTCACGCCGCCGATGCGGTCGGCCAGCGCGCCGCCCAGCGGCCGCACCAGTGAACCGGCGAACACGCAAGCGGCGGTGCCATAGCCCGCCATCACCGGCGTCAGGCCGAAGCGGTCGGTAAAGTAGATCGGCAGCGACGCCGCCAGCCCGACGAACCCGCCAAACGTCACCGCGTAGAAGCCCATCAGTGCCCAGGCATCAGCCGATTTCAGCGGACGGAGATACTCGACCAGCGACTTGGGCGCCGGCGCGTTGGGCGCGTCCTTCGCCATGAGTTGATAGGCGAAGAACACCAGGGTCAGCGGGATGCAGGCCAGGCCGAGCACCGCGTTCCAGCCGAACAGCTTGGCCAAGGTCGGCGCGAACAGCGCGGCGAGCACGGTGCCCGAATTGCCCATGCCGGCCAGGCCCATCGCCTTTCCCTGATGCTCGGGTGGATACCAGCGGCTGGCCAGCGGCAGCGCGATGGCGAAGCTCGCCCCGGCGAAGCCGAGGATTACGCCGAGCGCCAGCGTGCCGCCGAAGCTGTCGACACCGAGCAGCCAGGCCGACATCAGGCCGACGATGACGATGATCTGGCTGATCGCGCCGGATTTCTTCGGCCCGATCCGGTCGACCAGCAGCCCGTTGACGACGCGCAGCACCGCGCCGGCGAGCGTCGGCGTCGCCACCATCAGGCCCTTTTCGGCCGGGGTCAGCGCCAGCGTCCTGGCGATCATCGGCGCGAGCGGGCCGAGCAGCACCCACACCATGAAGGCGAGGTCGAAATACAGGAATGCGGCGATCAGCGTCGGCGTGTGCCCGCTGCTCCAGAAGCCGCCGCGTGGTGTGCTCTTTTCGTCATTCCAATATGCCGTCGCCATTGCCGTTCTCCGAAGCACGATGGACAAGAAAAAAGCCGCCAGGACGGCGGCCTTGTCGGCGCGTCCTGGCGGCTTCGTTGCCGTTGGCGGATCCCCGTGGGAGCCACCCCGCGATCGTCCCCGTCGATGGAGAGGTTTCGCGGCTATTTCGTGCCGGGCGCCATTGCCCGACGGTGCGAATGATGCGTGATTCGCTGTTGCGATGCAAGATGATTTCGCAAGTGCAGCAATTTCTAGGGCAAGCCACCGAGATAGCCGGGAATATCGTCGGGATCGAACGCCCGCCCGTCGAAGAATCGGTCGGCACCGAGCATCAGCCGGCCCTGCACCGAGCCGGCGCCGAGCGAATCCCCGATCGCACCCTCCAGCTTCGAGCTCGCCCCCGGCAGGACCGCGCCCGACCCGGCCAGCGCCGCGCGGTACAGATCGGGGCGGAACACGCCCTCGGCCCGCGCCGCCTCTTCCGCCGAGTAACGCGTGCCGTCCCAGCGGAGCATCTGCGAATAGAGCCATGCCGCCTGGCTGCGCCACGGGAAGTTCGCCGCCTCGCGATACTGGAACATGAAATCGGGGATATGCGTCGGTGGCTGAGCCTGCGCCAGCCGCACCCGGTCGGTGATCGCGCGCAGCACCGCGTCCTCGGGCGCGTCGAGATACTCCGGCCGGGCGAGGATTGCGGCGCTCGCTTCGGCCGTGCCGGGTGCCACGAAGGCGGCGGCGGCGGCGTGCAACGCGCGGATCAGCCGCTGCACGACCTCGGGCGAGCGCTCGGCGGTCGCGCTGCGCATCGCCAGCACCTTCTCGACGCCGCGCCGCCAGATCTGCGCGGTGACCAGCGCGATCCGACCGACGCCGCGATCGACCGCAACGCTGTTCCACGGTTCCCCGACGCATAGTCCATCGACCACCCCGGCGGCGAGCGCGTCGGCGGCGAAGGGCGGGCTGATCGTGACGATCTCGACGTCCACATCCGGGCGGATGCCGACCGCCGCCAGCCAGTAACGCAGCATGTAATTGTGGCTCGAATAGCGATGCACCACGCCGAAGCGCAGCATCTTGCCGGCGTTCGCGCGCGCCTCGGCGACCGAACGTAGCGCCGCGCCCACGGCCAGCGGATCTCCCAACCCGTCTCCGGTCAGCGTCTCGGCGGCGAGCGGCACCGAGAAGGTCACGGCATTGCCGTTGAGGCCGAGCACGAACGGCACGGTCATGTCCTCGGCCGGCCGGCCGCGCCCCAGCGCGGTGGCGATGGCCAGCGGCGCGAGCATGTGCGCGGCGTCGGTATGGCCGTAGAGCAGCCGGTCGCGCACCGTCGCCCAGCTCATGTCGCGGACCAACTCGATCTCGAGCCCCTCGGCCTCGGCGAAACCCTGCTCGCGCGCCAGGATCGGCAGCGCGGCGTCGACCAGCGGCAGGAAGCCGATGCGAATGCGGTCGGCCGTCACGGCAGGTCTCCCATCAGCTGCTCGCTCGTAATGATCGCCTCCGCCACTTCGCCGATCCGCCGGTTCGATTTCATCGCGTGGCCGCGCAGCAGCGCATAGGCCGCCGGCTCGTCGATCCCGCGCCGGCGCATCAATATCGCCTTGGCCTTGTCGATCGCGGCGCGATCGGCCAGCGCGCTCTTCGCCTCGTGAAGCTCGGCCTGCAGTCGGGCGAACGCATTGAAGCGCCGCACTGCGAGATCGATCACGGGCATGATCCGCTGCTTCGACAGCCCGTCGATGATATAGGCCGAAACGCCGGCGTCGACCGCCGCCGCGGTCGTCTCCGGGTTGCTCTGGTCGACGAACATCGCGATCGGCCGCGCGAGCGCGCGCGACACGACGAAATATTCCTCCAGCATGTCGCGGCTGGGGTTTTCGAGGTTGATCAGCACCACCTCGGGATTGGCCGCCTCGATCTGCGCGACCAGGGGGCCAGCTCCGTCGATCAGCACCAGGTCGTCGAGTCCGGCCTCTTTGAGACCGTCCGAAATGATCGCAGCGCGGGTCGTGCTGGTGTCGATGATGGCGATCCGCATGGCTTTATGTTGCGCCGCAGCATGCGAAACGTCAACCGATCAGCTGTCGGCGTTCAGCTCCGGATAACGGCAAGGCATTCCGCATCGCAGCGCGATCTTGGGCAGACATGCGCAGCGATGGGATCGTGTCGCCCCCTCGCCCGCCGCTCGCGGCTCAAGCCATAGAAAAGCGCTATGACATTTGCGAAAATTCGGAATGGACAGCATCCCAGGGTGCGCCCAATCTGGACGCTGAACACTATGGAAATGCACGTCTGATGGTCACGGTCCGCGACGTCACACTGAACCAGTTGCGCGGACTGGGCATGACGAGGATATTCGGCAATCCGGGCTCGACCGAGTTGCCGATGTTCCGGGATTTCCCGGACGATTTCGAATATGTCCTGGGGCTTCAGGAAGCGACGGTCGTGGCGATGGCCGACGGCTATGCGCAGGCCACGCGCAACGCGGCGCTGGTGAATCTGCATAGTTCGGCGGGCGTCGGCCACGCCCTCGGCAATCTTTTCACGGCCTTCAAGAACCAGACACCGTTGGTGGTGACGGCGGGCCAGCAAGCGCGCCCGATCCTGCCGTTCGAGCCTTTCCTTCATGCCGATCGCCCGACCGAGTTCCCGCGACCGTTCGTCAAATGGGCGTGCGAACCCGCGCGTGCGGCCGACGTACCGCGCGCGATCGCACGGGCCTATCACATCGCGATGACGCCGCCATGCGGGCCGACCTTCGTCTCCGTTCCGGTGGATGACTGGGACCAGCAAGGCGAAGCCATCGCACCGCGCCGGTTCGCGACGGCACATCCCGGGGACCCCGTTGCGCTGGCCGAGCTCGCGGCGGCGCTCGGCAAAGCGAACCGGCCCGTGCTCGTGCTCGGCGCCGGCGTGGCGCGCGATGGCGGGTGGGATGCGGCGATCCGCCTCGCCGAGGCACTTGGCGCTCCGGTCCATGTCGCGCCCTTCGCCTGCCGAAATGTCTTTCCCGAGGACCACGCGCTGTTCGCCGGATTCCTGCGCGCGAGCCGCACGGAGATCGTCGCGACGCTGGCACCGCATGATCTGGCACTGGTCGTGGGCGGGCCGCTCAACCTCTATCATACCGATGCGGAGGGGCCGCATGTGCCGCAAGACCTCGCGCTGTGGCTTGTCGACGACAATCCTGGGACCTTGTCGTGGGCGCCGGCCGGCACCGCGGTTCTGGCGAACAGTGCGATGGCGCTCGCGTATCTGGCAGCGGAGGCCCGCGCCGTGCCGCGGCCGCCACCTGCCGCCCGCGCGACTGCCGTGCCCCCGGCGGCAGGCGTCATGACCGACCGGTTGGCCATGCATCGCATCGCGGCGCTGCGTCCCGCTGCCTCGATCGTCGTCGAGGAGGCGCCATCGAGCCGCGATGCGATGCACGATCTCCTGCCCATCCTCAGCGCCGACGGCTTCTACACCACCGCCGGCGGCGGGCTCGGCTATGCGCTGCCGGCGGCGGTGGGAATCGCAATGGCGCGCCCGGGCGAGCGGGTGATTGCCCTGGTTGGTGATGGGTCGGCGATGTATTCGATTCAGGCGTTGTTCACCGCCGCGCGCCTGGGGCTTCCGATCAGCGTGCTGGTGATCGCCAATCGCCGATACGAGGCGCTGGAATCGTTCGGGCGCCATTTTGGATTGAACAAGGTCGAGGGCACGGACCTCACCGGGCTCGATTTCCGCGCCCTCGCAACGGGCCATGGCGTGGCCGCGCGGCGCGTCGAAACGGCGGACGAACTCGACGCCGCCTTGATCTGGTCGTTCAATGTGCAAGCCGCCACGCTCATCGAAATCATGGTCGATTGACGCCGCGGCCGAGAGGGAAGCAGATGTCCGGATATCGCATTTCCGATCTGATCGACGACCGACCCGCGGACGGGGTCTTTCGCGTCAATCGCGCGCTGTTCGGCGACCCCGAACTCTTTGCACTTGAGCTGCAGCATATCTTCGAGGGCGGCTGGGTGTTCGTCGGCATGGCATGCCAGGCCGAAAAGCCGCACGATTTCTTCACCGGCTTCATCGGCCGCGTGCCGATCCTGATCAGCCGATCGGGTGAGGGCGCGCTCAACGGGTTCGTCAACGCCTGTCCGCACAAGGGTGCGCGGATTGCACAGCAGCTATCGGGCAATGCGCGTCTGCACGTCTGTCCCTATCATAGCTGGACGTTCGACAGCGCTGGCGCGAACCGCAACATCAAATGGAAGAGCGGTGGCTGCTATGGTGCCGGGTTCGATCGGGAAGACCACGATCTCGCACGCCTCCCGCGCTTCGGCGAATATCGCGGCTTCCTGTTCGCCAGCCTCAACCCCGACGTGCAGGACCTGGACGAGTATCTGGGCGAGGCTCGCAAGCTGCTCGATCTCGTCGCGGATCAAAGCGCCGAGGGCGTCGAGCTGGTGCCGGGCGCGGTCCGCTTCACCTATGCCGCGAACTGGAAGATGCAGCTCGAAAACTGCTCTGATCAATATCATTTCACCTCCACCCACCCCAGCTACCTCAGCATCCTCGAGGCGCGCGCGCGGGAGCAGAAGAACGATCTGGTACCGTCGACACTGGGCGGCAGCGATTTCTGGAAGGAAGATGCCGAAGGGCCAAGCGGTGGCACCTTCAGCTTCGACAATGGACATGTCCTCAACTGGGGCCTGATGGCGGTCACGCCGGCGTTGCCGCTTTTCGAACGCGCGGACGAGATCGCCGATCGCGTTGGCGCGGCGCGGCGCAACTGGATGTTCAACATGCGGAACCTGACGATCTTCCCCAACCTGCAAATCGCCGAAAATGCCTCCAGCCAGCTTCGCGTGATCCGTCCCATCGCGCACAATCTGACCGAGATGCAGACCTGGTGCATCGCGCCGCGCGGCGAGAGCGCCGAGGCGCGACGGTTGCGGATCCGACAATATGAGGATTTCTTCAATCCGACCGGCATGGCGACGCCCGACGACACGGTGGTCTACGAGGAGTGCCAGGCCGGCATGGCGCGGCAGGAACGCCCCTGGCTACAGGGCCACGCCCGGGGCCTTGCCGCCTCGATGGAGGGCGGCAACGTCTTTTCGGATGCGATCGATCTGCATCCGCGACGCAGCGTGCTCGGCTTGGCCCAAACCTGTGACGAAAGCCTGTTCCACGCTTATTATCGCGCCTGGGCGGCGCGCATGGCGAAGGCGCTCATATGACCGTGATCACCCCGGACGAGGCCAAGGCCTTCCTCTATCGCGAGGCTCTCCTGCTCGACGAGGGCGACTATGACGCGTGGCTCGACTTGTTCACGCCCGATGCCGTCTTCTGGATGCCGGCATGGCGAAGCGAGAGCGAGCAGACCGATGATCCCGACCGCGAATTGTCGCTGATCTATTATCAGGGGCGCAGGAACCTGGAAGATCGCGTGAAGCGCATCCGATCAGGGCTTTCGGTGGCGTCGAAAGTCAGGCTCAGGGTGATGCACGCGATCAGCAACGTGATGGTGACCGCGCAGGCGCCAGGCACGGCGACGGTGTCGAGTTGCTTCATCGTCAATCTCGTCGACGTGCGAGCCGGGAGGACGCACGCCTTTTTCGGGCGATATGAGCATGACCTGATCGAAACCGGCGATGGCTGGCGCATCTCGCGCAAGCTGATCCGCCTGTTGAACGATGTCGTGCCGACACTGCTCGACATCTATTCGATTTGAGTATGGCGATGGAGACCATGGCATGAGCGCTATTCGCACCGTCGCAGTGCTCGGTGCCGGCGCCATGGGCTGCCTGTTCGCTGCGCGGATCGCCGAAGCCGGCGTGGACGTCGTCGTCGTCGTCGATGTCGATCCCGTTCGGCTCGAGGCTATTCGACAGGGCGGGATCGTGCTCACCGATGATGTCGGGGCACGGACGGTCCCCATGCGGGCAGCGCTCGCGTCCGAACTGCGTGAAGCCGTGGATTTGGTCATCCTGTTCACCAAGGGGATACACAGCGCCACCGCGCTCGCCTCGGTCGCACATCTGCGCGAGGGCCGGCCGGCGGCACTTACGCTGCAGAACGGCCTCGGCAATGCCGAGTTGCTGGCCGCGGCATTCGGCGCGGACCGGGTCGTGATGGGCACCGCCCTGATCCCCGCCGATCTCACCGGACCGAACGCGGTCAGCACGCACGGCTTTGCCTCGATCTGCCTGGGGCCAATGTCGACCAAGGGCGTCGGCATCGCTGGGCACGTCGGCGCGCTGCTTTCCCGGGCCCGCTTTTCGGTGACCCAGCGCGCGGATATTGTCACCGCAATATGGGAAAAGGTCGCGTTCAACGCCGCGCTCAACGCCGTCGCAATGATCTGCGAGGTGCCCAATGCGGGGATCGACAATGCGCCGGGCCGATGCATCGCGAGCGCTGTCGCGCGGGAAACGGTCGCCGTCGCGGCCGCTGACGGCATTTCCCTCGATCTGGACGGGATCATGGCCAGCATCGACGCCGCGCTACGCGAGCACCGAAATCACAAGGCTTCGATGCTGCACGACCGCGAAGCGGGCAGACCCACCGAAATCGAGACGATCAACGGCGCGATCGCCCGACAGGGCGTGCGCCTGGGCGTCCCCACGCCGGTTTGCGACACGTTGAGCGATCTCGTTCGCATCATCGAGGCGTCGCACCGGACCGGTTAGCGCTCCGCCTGTGGCGATGTCCAACATTGCGCGATCGGGATTTAGCCATAGAAGTCGCGCATGACCTTCGATCGAAGAGACCTGGGCGCGTTCCTGGCCGTGGTGGATTGCGGCAGTCTCGGCCGTGCCGCGTTGGTCATGAACATGACGCAACCTTCGCTCAGTCGCCGTATCCGCGAACTGGAGACACGTCTCGGCAGTCCCTTGTTCGAGCGGCACAGCAAGGGAATGGCGCTGACGGCCGCAGGCGAGACGCTGCTCGATCACGCGCGGTTGTTGGTCTTCGAAATGGAGCAGGCGGAAAACGCCCTGGCTGAGCTCAACGGCATGCAGCGTGGCAAGCTTCGGCTGGGCGCAGTGGCTGCCGTCTGCAGGGATGCCGTGCCCCGCGCGCTGGCGGCGATGGCGCGCAAATTCCCGGACATATCGATCGATCTATTCGAAGCGCCCGATGGCGAACTCGCCGAGGCGCTGCTGGAGCGGAGGCTGGATCTGGTGGTCGCCTCCGGCATTCTCGGGGATGACGACATCGAGGCGGTGGGAGACTTTCCGCTGACGGATAGGTTCGTGCCGTGCAGCCGCGGCGGGGGGAATGAAGATCCGGATATCGACGATCTGCTCGGACGCCCCTGGGTGATGCTTCGACGCGGCCGTTCGCCGCGGCAGCTGTTCGAGGAACTGGTGCTGGCGGCAGGGCGGACATTGCCGAGGATCGCGATCGAGACCAACTCGGTCGGCGCGCAGATCGCGCTGGTGGCGAACAGCGACCTGCTTGGCTGGCTGCCGACGCAACTGGTTTCATCGGAAGTGGCGGCGGGCGTGCTTCGCCTTCATCCCATTCCGGAACTGACGCTGGAACGGACTTTTCGAATCTATCGGCGGCGCCGGGCGATCCTGGCCAAGCCGGCACTGTTCGCCCTCGAACATCTGCGGGAGGTCGCAGGACCTGTCGCACAGAAATCCTGATCAGGGGTCGATGACGTGCGGCGCAATCGTCACCACACGGCGAATGATGCGGCGGAGCCCCGAATCAAGTTGTTTACGCTCTTTCGCGCTCAGGTCGGCCACCCAGTCATTGAAGAAGTTGCCGCGCTCGCCTCGCACGGTCTCGTGAAGCTTTTTGCCCTCCTCCGTCAGCGACACGAGGCGGCTGTTTTTCTTGGTCGGATGCGGATCGCGGCGCACCAGCCCGCGGGCTTCGAGCGTGGTCAAGGCGCGGCTGACTTCCGCCCGATCGACAAAGGCAAGGTTGGCCACCTCGCTCGCGCTGCACGTTCCAAGATAATCGACATGCGCCATCGCCCGCCATTCCGCGAGCGACAGGTCAGCGGTTTCCCGGACATGCTGTGCCGTTACGCGGTCGAGCAACTTGCCGAGCAGCAGGATGTGGTACGGCAGGTTTTGCGGAGCGACATTCGTCCAGCGCTCCTCCAGCGTGGCCAGCGCCTTATCGGCCGCGGTTGATTCGCGTTTCGTCATCGCGGTTCCTTATCCGCTGTCCTCGTTCCTGTCGTTCGCCAAGGGATCGGCCGACACGCGCTTGCCCCCGTCGATCGTCAACCGGGCGTTTCAGCCGGGACGAGCGGGCGGAACTCGCGCCGGAAGGTCGCGGCGCGAATGCGCGTGTAGCGGTCGGCCTCGAAGTCGTAAAAGACGAAACTGTTGAGATAATAGCGATCACCGCGCGCCATCGGGCGAATAGAGAAATCTGGGGCGTCCTCGACCGCAAGGAATTCAGATTCAATTTCCGCCGCCAGCACATTGCCCTGTGCGAAGCATTGGACAATCTCGATCGTCCTGCGCGTCTGCTGCTTCACCCTGCCGTAGAACTCGACGATCGCGTCACGGCCGGAAAGTTCGGTGCCGTTGCCGATCACCAGGCGGATGTCGGGTGCGTAAAAGCCACGCAATGCGTCCCAGTCGCCTTGGTTGAAGACTTGGATGTACGCTCGGAAGCGCGCCTCAGGCGTCACGTGCGCATGCCGGGGCGCGGTGGACGCACTGGAAAGGCCGCGCTCAAGCTCTTTCCTCCCCGGCGACATAGAAATCTTCCCGCAGCGTGCGTGACGCAAGCACAAAGCAGATCGACGCGACGAACAGGATACAAACCGCCCCCATCAGCGCCGCCCTGATCCCGTACGTCGCGGCGACGGCGCAGGGATCGCCGAGGCCTTTCGCAGCAAGCAATGCCGCCTTTCCGCCGCGGCATTGCGCGAGATAGTCACCCCCGGTGAACACTGATTGCGCGAAATGGTCGCTCAGCCAGCCGATGGCGGGCGGACCAAAGCCCGAGCCGAAGATCGTATAGAGTATCGCGAACAGCGCCGCACCGGTCGCGCGCATCCGCGGTTCGAGCAGGTTCTGGATCATGGCCAGGGTGGGCCCGTAATAGAGAAGCATCGTCGCGCCCGAAATACACAGCATCACCGATCCCCAGACCGGGGAGACGATGTTGAAGGCCGTCCAATAAAGAACGGGCGCTATCGCCAGGCCGATGGCAGGTCCCCAGGCCGGCCAGCGCCGGTCGCCCCTTCGCGACAACCAGTCTGTACCGAAGGAGCCGGCGAGCAGCCCAATGCCGAGCGCGATTGCCGAGATCGTGCCATAGAGCGCACCCGCCTGCGCGACCGGCAACTGATATACCCGGGCCAGATACACGGCCAGGAACTGCGAGATCGCGGTCATGGCGAACCCCGCCAGCGCGCCGCCCAGGATCACGAACAGAAGCCCGCGCTTGCGTGCGACGACGCGCAGGAAGGCGCCGAAATTCGGCAACGGAGCCGGGTCCCTGGGCGCGTTGTCGGCAAGGCCACGGCGCGGCTCGCGCAAGAAGAGCAATATCGCCAGGCCAACGGCGACACCCGGAATCCCCAGCGCCAGAAAGGCTGCTCGCCAACCCCAATGCGCCGCTACCCAGCCGCCGGCCACGGCACCGATGAATGTGCCGACCGGCGTGCCCAGGAAGATCAGCGACATGGCCGACGCGCGCCGCTCACGCGGAAAGTGATCGCTGACCAGCGACGACGTCGCCGGTTGCGATCCCGCCTCGCCCATGCCGACACCGACCCGGCACAACAGCAATTGCGCGAAACTGCCGACCATCCCGCACGCGGCCGTCATCGCGGACCAGAAGATGATCGCCGCGGATATGATCTTCACGCGTGAATATCGCTCGGCCAGCCGCCCGATCGGCAGGCCGAGTATCGCGTAGAGAAAGGCGAAGGCAAACCCTTGCAGGATGCCGAGCTGGAAATCGCTTAGTTCCAGGTCGCGCTTGATCGGCTGAGCGAGGACGGCAAGTACCGAACGATCGGCGAAATTGAAGAGCGCGACCAGAAACGACATGCCGATAAATAGGCGTTTGTAGCCTGCCGAAAGCAGGCGCTCGTCTTCGTCGCGCAAGGCCCTGATCCTCCCGTTTCGCCGTTGTCGCGGCGCGGTTCCCGGTGTCCCAGATCGCGCGCCGTCCAGCTGTTCCTGCGTCCTTGCCGCGCAACCCGCGCTTGCGATTTCCGCGACGAAGACCGTGCAGGAAACTTGATGATTTATCAATATATCATTTGAGGAAAACCGCGGAAATGCTATGGGTGCGTGCACCGCAGCCGTAGTGCGGCACGTGCTTGCTCCGTTGCGGCACACCGTACGCGTTACATACAAGAATCGAGTGGAGAGAGCGACGTGAGCCAATTCCCGAAGACGCCCTCCTTTACCGGCTTCAACACGCCGTCGCGGGTCGAGGCCGACATTCTCGATCTCGACGTCGAGGGGACGATCCCCGCCGAGCTGGACGGCGCCTTTTACCGGGTCCAGCCCGACCCTCAGTTCCCGCCGCGCCTGGGCGACGACATCGCGTTCAACGGCGACGGCATGATCACGATGTTCCGCTTCGAACATGGCCGGGTGAGCTTTCGCCAGCGCTGGGCACACACCGACAAGTGGAAGCTCGAGCGCGCGGCCGGCAAGGCGTTGTTCGGCGCTTATCGCAATCCGCTGACCGACGATCCCGAGGTCGCCGGCGAGATACGCGGCACAGCCAACACCAACGCCTTCATCCATGGCGGCAAGCTCTATGCGCTGAAGGAGGACAGCCCGGCGCTGGTGATGGACCCCGCCACGCTCGCGACGATCGGTTATACGGATTTTGGCGGTATGACCGGGCAGACCTTCACCGCGCATCCCAAGATCGATCCCGAGACGGGCGACATGATCGCCTTCGGCTATGCCTCGAAGGGCGTGCTGACAAAGGACATGACCTATTATGAAGTCAGTCCGCAGGGGGATTTGAAGCGCGAGATCTGGTTCGAGAATCCCTATTATTGCATGATGCACGACTTCGCGATCACGACCGATTACGCGCTGTTCCACGTCTTGCCGATCACCAGCAGCTGGGAGCGCCTCGAACAGGGCAAGCCGCATTTCGGCTTCGACACGACGATGCCCGTCCACCTCGGCATATTGCCGCGCCGCGAGGGCGCCACCGCCGCGGACATCCGCTGGTTCACCACGGAAAACTGCTTCGCCAGCCATGTGATGAACGCCTATCAGGAAGGCACGCGCATCCATTTCGACACGCCCGAAGCGCGGAATAACATGTTCCCGTTCTTCCCGGACGTCCATGACGCCCCGTTCGATCCGCGCGGCGCGGCGAGCTTCCTGACCCGCTGGACGGTCGATATGGCCTCGAACGGCGATGCATTCGAAAGCCGGACCCGGCTGACCGACATGATGGGCGAATTCCCGCGAATCGACGATCGCTTTGCCGGCCGCAAATATCGCTACGGCTGGATGCTGGTGATCGATCCCGCCCAGCCCGTGGAGCTGAAGGGCGGCAGCGCCGGCGGCGCGATCATGAACACGCTGGGCCTCATCGATCACGAGACCGGCAGCGAGCAGAAATGGTGGTGCGGGCCCGTATCCAGCTTGCAGGAGCCCTGCTTCATCCCGCGCAGCGACGATGCGCCCGAAGGTGACGGGTGGATCGTGATGGTCTGCAACCGGCTCGAAGAGAAGCGCAGCGACCTGCTGCTGTTCGACGCGCTGGATATCGCCAAGGGCCCGATCGCCACCGCGCACATTCCGATCCGGCTCCGCTTCGGCCTGCACGGCAACTGGGCGCCCGCCGCGGCGATCGGCCTCGCGGCCTGATCGCAAGCGGCGCTATAATTTGAAAACGCGCTCGGCGTTGGTCTGCATCAGCTTGCGCACCGTTGCCGCCGGCAGCGGCATGTTGTCGTGGGTGCGCACCTCGTCGGCGAGATATTGATAGGGATAGTCCATCGCGTACATCACGCGATCCTCGCCCAGCACCTCGACCGCGAACTTGATCGCCGGCTCCCAGGCGAGGCCGCTGGTCGTGACCATCACATTCTCGCGCATATAGCCGAACAAGTCCTTTTTGAGCGGCTTCATCCGCTCGTACCGGTTCGACCTTACTCCTGCGAGATGCATGAAGTTGAGGCGGTACAGCCAATAGGGAAGCGCTTCACCGCCGTGCCCGACGATGATCTGCAGATCGGGATAACGATCGAAAATGCCGATCGTCATCAGCCGCAGCAGGTGCATGCCGGTCTCGACGCCAAAACCGAAAATGGCGCCGTCCAGCCCGGCATCGAGCATCGGACCGATCATCGCATCGGGCGGCGTCTGCGGGTGGATATAGAGCGGCTGGCCGGTATCGGCGAGCGCACGGAAGATCGGATCGAACTTGGGATCGTCGAGATACTCGCCCTGGGTGTGGCTGTTCACCATCACGCCTTTGAAGCCGAGCTCCTGTGCCCCGCGGCGAATCTCCTCCGCGCTCCAGTCGGGATCCTGCGGCGCGATCGAGGTCATGCCGACATAGCGCGTCGGATGACGCTCGACGGCTTGCGCCAGATGGTCGTTGGCCCGGCGGACCATCGGCTTGGCCTCAGCTACCGGCAAGGGCTGCACGCCGGGCGACGTCAAGGCGAGGATCGCGACATCGATACCGGTGGCGTCCATATCGGCGATGCGGCGTTCGCCCAGATCGAGCAGCCGTTCGATGATCTCGGTCGCGCGCGGAGACGGCGAGGCGCCGTAGAATCCCCATAGCGAGGTCATGCCCTTGTCCGCCGACCCGTCGCCCACCATGCGAAGATAGGTGTCGATCTGCTCGCGCGTGGCGAACGCCTCCTCGGTAGCAATGCGCCGATAGCCGCGGTCGCCGCCGGTCTTGAGTTCGTGTGTCATGCTTCGTGGATCACCTTCGTTACCAGGCACGCCTGCAGGCCTTCAGGCCCGTCCTCATGCCCATGACCAGACCATTTTACGCCGCCGAACGGCGCATCGGCACCGCCGATCATGGATGTGTTGACGCCGAGCATCCCGGTCTCGATCCGGCGGGCAACCGTCCGTTGGCGCGCCGCGTCGCTCGTCCAGAGATAGGCGGCAAGGCCATAAGGCAGGCGGTTCGCTTCTTCGATCATGTCCGCCTCGTTGCGGAACGGATTGATGATCGCGACCGGGCCGAACGGTTCCTCATTCATGATCTCCGCTTCGATCGGCACTTCGCTGAGCACGGTCGGCGCGAAGAAGAAGCCCTGGTTGCCGATCCGCGTACCGCCCGCGCCGACGCGTCCGCCGCGCCGCACCGCGTCGCCGATCATCCGCTCCATCGCATCGGGTCTTCGCGCATTGGCCATCGGACCCATCTGGATGGACGGGTCGAGGCCATCGCCCACGCGCAGCGCCCTGGCGCGCTCGGCGAACCCGTCGCGAAACCGCTCGAACACGGTTTCCTGAACGATGTAGCGGGTCGGAGAAACACAGACCTGACCGGCGTTGCGCCACTTCGATGTCGCCATCGTATCGAGCGCGCGATCCACATCGGCATCGTCGAACACCAGCACCGGCCCGTGCCCGCCGAGTTCCATCGTCGTGCGCTTCATGTCGTCGGCGGCGAGTTTGGCGAGATGCTTGCCCACCGATGTCGACCCGGTGAAGCTGAGTTTCCGGATGATCGGCGAGGCCAACAAGTGGCGCGACACCTCGTCCGGTACGCCAAAGACGGCCTGCGCGACCTCCTTTGGCAGCCCCGCGTCGAGCAGCGACTGGAGCACGCCCAACGCCGAGCCGGGGGCTTCCTCGGCCGCCTTGAGGATCACCGAACAGCCCGCCGCAATGGGCGCGCCCAGCTTGCGTCCGGGATTGCCGATCGGAAAATTCCACGGCGCGAAGGCCGCGACCGGGCCCACCGGCTCATGCGTGACGGTCGAGCGCATGCCGAGCGGCCGTACCAGGGCACGGCCATAGATTCGCTGGCACTCCCCGGCATAGAAATCGAACAGCCCCGCCGCCATCATGACTTCGCCGCGAGCCTCGGCAAGCGTCTTGCCTTGTTCCAGGGTAGCGACGCGCGCGAGCTGGTCGGCGCGCTCGCGCAACAGTCTTGCGGCACCGCTCAGCACCGCAGCCCGTTGCTGGGCCGGTGAATCGCGCCAGAGCAGGAAACCACGCCGGGCGACGTCGAGCGCACGGTCGAGATCGTGCGGACTGGCCAGCGGCAGCTCGCCGAGCGCGCCGCCCGTGGCGGGATTGACGATGTCGACCGTACGCCGACCGCCGCCGGCGACGCGCTCGCCGTCGATCACCATCGCGGGTTCGGGATATTCCGCGGCGATCGTCCGCGCGGGTGCTGCCCCAGTCATTACCTATTCCTTGTTCCGGCGCCGCGCCGCGCCTCAAAAGTGCAGCTACCGCACATGGTCAGCGCCAGTTGCGCCGCGTCGTGCCGTAGGTTCCCGTGTCCAGCGGCAAACGGCGCCGGTCATCGTGACCGGCGCCGCTCTCAAACGTCCGTACCTGCCGGCACATGCGAGACGTCAGAACTTCCGCTTCAGCGTCACCGCGAAGGTGCGCGGCTCGCCGGGCGAACCCTGGATCGAGTTGGTCGACCCGCGATTGTCGAAGATGTCGGTGTAATAGAGCTTGTTGGTCAGGTTACGTGACTCGAATGCCATTTCCCAACCGCGGTCCGGGGTGCGGAATGTCACCCGCGCATTGACCAGGGTCCTGCCCGCGACGCTGCCGAAGATGTCCCGTCCGCCTGTTGCCGCATCGACGTTGTTGGCGTTTCGGTTGAACGTATCCTGATGATCGACATCGATACGCGGCGTCACCGTTCCGATGCGGCCAAGGTCGATTTCATACTGCGCGCCTATGCTCCACTGCCAGGGCGAAATATATTGCCCCTCATCCTCAAGCCCGATGCCAGAGCTCGCGGCAGACGCCGAGATGGCGGTGTATTTGAAGTTGAGATAGGCGAGCGACGCATCGATCTGGAATCCGCGCGCCGGGTGGAGCGACAGCTCCGCCTCGCCGCCCTTGACGGTGGCCTTGCCTGCGTTGAGCGGCAAGGCGCAGGGCGCCGCATTGCCCGTCTGCGGACAACTCGACACGGTGACGAGGATGTCGTCATATTTGTTGATGAACGCGCTGACGTTGAGCCGCATCATCCGCCCGAACAGGTCGCTCTTGAAGCCGGCTTCGTACGCAACCAGCTTTTCAGGACCAAAGGCCAGCGCTTGCGACGGGAAGAACGGGCGCGGATTGACGCCGCCGCCCTTGAACCCGGTGGAGACCTGCGCGTAGGTCATCAACTGATCGGACCAGCGATATTGCAGCACACCACGCCAATCCACGCGATCGCCCGAATAGGTGCCCTCGAGCCCGTCGAGCGAGGCCAGCGAGGCAGGCGTTGCGCCCCCCGTCGATGAACCCGGGATGCCCTTGCGGCCGAAGATGAAGGTCTTGCTCATGTCGGTGTAGCGGAGGCCGCCAATCACATGGAGATTGTGGACCAGCTCCCAATCCGCGTTCGCGAACACTGCCTTGGTCGTCGACGGGATCACATTGTCTTCGATGAAGTTGAGCGTCGTCAGCGTGACGCGTGTACGATTCTCGCTGCGCTTGTGAAAATAATAGCCGCCAACCGTGAAGTTGAATGTCGAACCGATCGAGCCGTTGAGCCGGAGCTCCTGGCTGAACTGGCGGTTGAAGATGTTGCTGGCCTGGAGCGTCGGGGTCAGCGGTGAGCCATCGGCGGACGCGTAGACGCCGCTGAACTTGCGGAACGCGGTGATCGAAGTGATGTTGAGGCTCGGCGAGACATCGACGCTGAGATTCGCGGAAACGCCCCAGCTATCGATCGCCGATTTGACCGGCGCCGCCCAGGGCGCCGATCCGTCGCGCGGGGCGAGCTCAAGGTAATTCTCATAGTTGATGTACGGGCTGCTGCTGAACGTATCCTGCGCATAATTGCCGTACGGGGAGTAGCTGATGAACTGCGATCCCGTCGCCGTGCCGTAGCGGACGCCACCGATCGAATAGGCGGGCACCGAGGTTCCGGTCGTCGCCGAACCGGTGTTGGTCGTGCCGGGGTTGGCCTGCTGGCCGACATAGAGAAGCGTGGTTGGTCCCGCTTCGCTGTTGTCCTGGGTGATGTCCCCGACAAGGTCGAGCGTGACGCTGCTGCTCGGCTTGTAGCGCAGCGCCAGTCGCCCGGCGACATAGTCCTTTCCGCCCTCGGTGCCGAGCTTGCAGTTGGTGCCACCGGCGATCGACGAGGGAACGGTCGTTCCTGGATGCGCGCAGGCATAATCGTAGCGCGTGATGTAGCCATCCTTGTGGACCGCGGTGCCCGAAATGCGCGCGAACAACTGGTCCTCGGCAAGGGTGAAGTTTGCGGCACCGCGCAGCTCGACGCGATTGTAGCTGCCATAGGTCGCCTGGACATAGCCGCCGCCACTGCCGTCGGGCTTTTTGGAATAGAGCTTGATCGCGCCGCCGATCGAATTCTGCCCCGCGAGGGTGCCCTGCGGCCCGCGCAGAATCTCGACGCGGTCGAGATCGATGAGGTCGAGCAGCGAACCATGCATCGTCGGCAGATAGACGTCGTCGACATAGAGGCCGACGCCGGGCTCGAGCGCGAAGCTGGTGTCGCGCTGCCCCACGCCGCGGATATAGGCGACGACGGCCGGACCGTAGGTGGCAGGCGCCTGGCGGAGGGTGACGTTGGGCGCCTGCGCGCCGATATCGGCGATGCTGGTCTGGCCGCGCGATTGAAGCATCTCACCGGTCACCGCCGTGATGGCGAGCGGGGCGTCCTGAAGCCGCTGTTCGCGAAACTGCGCGGTGACGACCACATCGGCATTCTGGCCGTCGGCGGGCGCGGCGGCTGCCGGGTCTCCACTTTGGGCGGCGGTGGTGGTCGTCGCGGGAGCGGTCGACTGGGCCATGACCGGCGTCGCGCCGAGACACAGGCTGATCCCCAAAGCGATGGGCGACACGGCCCCAGACAGTCGCGCCGGTAACGAATGCATCATGACCTGATCCCCTCCCTACAACACCTCTGCGGGTGCCCGACCTTTGTTACGTAGGATAGCCATCTGGTCAAGAAGAAATCCATATAAAGGGATATTGATTCCGTATATTGGAATTATCTCAAGATTCGGCGCTGCGTCGGACATATCTCGCCTGGCAGGAATGGGAACCGCGTGCGCGCAGGGCGAGCCGCGCAAGGCGACCCGGAGGGACCCTCAAGTCTCGTCAGATCTTGAGCGCGATCAGACTGCTGAGTTCCGCAGCAGCGAGGCGCACCGTGGATGTCATCCGCTCGCGATCGCGCAAGGCGAAGCGCCGCGCCGGCATCGTCAGGCCGATCGAGCCGATCACGCTTCGGTCGCGCCCGAAGATCGCGGCCGCGACGCCGGAAATGTCGAAGCCGCGATCATCATAGATCGCATAGCCCATGCGCCTGATACGTTCGAGCTCATCACGAACTTCGGCCAGCGGAGGATTGGCGCGACCGCTCAGCGGCCCCGTCCCGGGCTCCGCCAGAACGGCGTCGATCACGTCGTCCTCCAGTTCGGCCAGAATCGCCTTGCCCAGCGAACCCCAGGCGAGACCCACATCGATGCCGGTCTCCATCGCATAGCGAAGCGGATGCGTGGTATGGATGACCTCGACCACCGAGGCGTTGCGCCGCGACGGATTGTAGATGCACAGCACGCTGGTCTCGTCCCATTCCGACCACAGGCGCTTGAGGAACGGCCTCGACGTTTCGATGAGATCGAATTGCGCGCGGAGCAATGCGGCCATGCGGAACAGTTCGCGGCCGGGCAGATAGCTCTGACGCTCGCCGCGTTCTATCATCCCGGCCTCGACCAGAATCTTCAGCAGACGGTGCACCGTGCTGGTCGGAAGCGCGGCACGATCGGCGAGATCCTTCAGGCTGAAGGCCTGCCCCCGTTCGGCGATGAGCTTGAGCAAGGCGATGAGCCGGGGCCCGGAACCACGCTCGGAATCTGACGCCATCAGGAGACTTTCGTTGGGTCGCGAAGCCGGGTCCTATCGAAACCCTGGCATCGACGGCAACAAAATAGGTCGCCCGGCTGCGAACCTCAGCGGATCGCATAGTATCGAAACAACGAATGATCGGGCGGGTCGTCCGGTTCCACATGCGGGCGCCGGGCGCCGACGCCGACGATGACCGTCCGGTTCAGCCAGTCGTGCCGACCGACCGGCGCCCGAAAATAGGGCGTGCAGCGGAAATAGCGCGGGATGGAAGGAGCACCCGCCGGATCGCCCGGCGCGTGCAACGGGCCATGCACATAGCCCTGATTCCGGATATAGATCCGTGTGCCGTCATCGGTTTCGATCATATAGTGGGCGTTGAGTTCGACCACGCCGTCGGCGCGCACGAGCGGCCAATCGGCACCGCTGAAGTCGACCAGTTTCCCGTTGAGCCGCGGGCCGGACACGATGCAGTCCGCCCCCACAGAGGTATAACCCTGCGAACCGCCACCGGGCAGTGGCGCGATCACCCAGCGTTTGTCGAAATTGATCCTGATGTCGAAGACATGTTCGTGGCGCAGCGCTAGGTCGCCTTGGTCACTCATCGGCCTGTCTCCTGAAAAGGCCCCCTGCCCCGCACGGTGCACATCATCGGGCGGGGATCACCGGCAGCAACAAGCGCGATTCGCGCCCCGGGCCGCTATGGAGCCGGTGGGTCCCGCGATTGCGCGTATTTTCGTGCCGCGCGAAGGGTAGATTCGGCGCTCCCTCGGCATAGATATCGGCACCCTGGACGACGAGGCGCAAGGTCTCTCCGGCCCGGAAAAGAGTCGATGACGGCCAGAACTCGATCTCCACGGGGACGACCGCGCCAGGTTCGAGCAGATCTTCGCGGTCATGGGCGTGGAAAGGCTGCAGTTCGGAGCTTCGTTCGGGATCGATCGCGCGGTGGCTGACGCGCAGCCACCCCAGCGCCACCGGGCCATTCTCGAAAAAGGCGTAGAAAGTCATCCCGACCGGGTCGCCTGCGGCGTCGAGTTTTTGCAGCGCCACGAACAGGTCAGCGTCGTTCGACTCGTCGGTCTCGATCCAGAGCCTGAGGCTGGCGTGACCCGTGATCTCCGTATCCGCGCCGAAGCGATGATCGAAGACCGCCCGACCAGAGGTCGCGTCATAGGCGAAGCACGAGGTCGCGTCCGCCGGGCTAGCCGTAAGCCGCTCCCCAGCGGCATCGAGCCACAAGGGTGTCGCCACGGTGCGCGCGATCGGCCATTCCCGTTCGACGCGGGTTTGGGCCGCGCCGGCGCGATCGCGGACTTCGATCTGTACCGCCGGCCATGCCGGCACACTCGTTGCCCGCGACTTAAGGAAATGATCGAAAAACTCTTCGCGCCGGGCCTGGCTTTCGGGCCGGTAATAATGCGCCCATTTCTTCTGACCGTGCACTTCGAGCCATTTCTGCCTGCTCGATATGCGCTTGTAGGCCTCCAGCGTGCCACGCGTATGAAGGCCCTGATCCGACCAGCTGGCGACGATATAGGCAGGGACATCGATCGCCTCGAAATCGATTTCCTTGGAGCGCCAGAACCCGTCGATCAGCGGATGCGCCTGCAGGTTGGCCCAGGTGTCCTCGGTGCGCCCCAGCGAGAAGCGGATATTGTCCGACGCGCGCGGTGCGAAGCCGGTTTCCGGGATGCCGCCGTGATAGGCGAATTCGCGGTACCAGTCGGTGAAGCCTTCCCAGGGGTTGATCGCGGCGAGTTCGGGCGGGCGCAGCGCCGCGGCCCAGAACTGGATGCAGGCAAGGTAGGACACCCCTGTCATGCCGACCTTGCCGTTCGACCAGGGCTGATCCGCCAGCCAGCGGATCGTTTCCGCACAATCCTCCGCCTCGCCGAGACCGTTGTGGCGAAAATCGCCTTCCGACAGCCATGCGCCGCGCGGATCGACGATCGCCACGGCATAGTCTTTCGCGCCCCAACGCACCGGGTCCGCGCCCTCGAACGGGGTCAGCGGCGAAAGCCATGCCGGATCGACGCCCGATCGGGGCCAGAAGACCTGGTTCGACAGCCCGTGCTTGCCGTAAGGGCCCCAGGAAAGGAGCACCGGCAGGTCGGCTTTGCCGACCGATCCGTCGGGCCGATAGAGATCATAATATATCCTGACCCCGTCGCTCAGCGTTACCGCCAGGTTACGTTCGATCACCAGGCCGGATTCATGGCGAATCGCGTAATCGACCGGCGGCAGCGGCGGCTTGTTGGGCGCGCTGTGGGGGTCGACCCCCGGCCGCATGATCGGTGCGGTTCCGTCCGGCCGGACCATGTCAGAGCAGCACGAAATAATGGATTCGGTTGGCGCCCGGGATCTTCTCGGCGACCCCGACGAAGACGTGCTTGGACATCCATTCGTGCGGTCCCGCCGGGGCATCGAATTTCGGGCTGACGCGCATGTAGTAATCGTCGGGACTCACCGCCTCGTTGCGCGCCATGCGCTCGCCGATCTCGGCCGACCGCGGCCAGCGATAGCCGCGATTCTGCATGTAGATGATCGCGCCGTCGTCGGCCTCGAGCAGATAGCGCGCGTCGAAATCGATCACGCCATCGGGACGCAGCAGGGGAAAGTCGCCTCCCGACATCGGCACGACCGAACCGTTGAGGCGTGGCCCGGTTACCGTTCCGCTCGCGGCGTAGATTGCGGCGCGCGTCGCACCCATGGTGGACGGCGTGACCCAGCGGATCGGCGTCAGGTCGATCGCAACCGTGAAGGCGTGTTCCATTTGCGGGGCGAAGGGGTGGTTGTCTGGCACCGGAATCCTCTCTCGACCTCGCTTCGAAGGGCGACAGAGTTGTTGATAGATCATCATTTATGTCGCGGCAAGAGCTGCTGCGGCTGCTGAAATAAATAATTCCGTATAATGGAATTATGTTTTCGTTGTGTAGAATCTGAGTTGACTTGGCGGACGTCGGCAATAGTTTGGGTCGACAACATTCACGTAAAAACGTGCGCCCCGGTTCCCGGCCCTCTCGCCGGGAAGGCGCGGTGCGACAGGGCGGGAGATGATGGTGACGGCGTTGACAATGGAGCATTCGATCGCGTCGGACGACGCCGGGACGATAGTTGCCGGCTTGCCGATGCCGCTGTTCAAGCGAATCACGGTCACGCCGATCAGCGGCGCCTGTGGCTGCGAGATCGGCGGCGTGGACCTGCGTCAGCCGCTCGATGAGGAAACTCTGGGCGAGGTGATGAAGGCCTTCGAGCATTTCCTGGTCATCGTCTTCCGCGATCAGGACCTCACGCCCGAACAGCACAAGGCCTTCTCACGCTATTTCGGGCCGATCACCGAGCTGCCGCAGGCGCCGATCTATGACGGTCACCGCGACATGCAGGAGGTCCGGCGCGAGGCGCACGAACCGGAGAATGTCGTTCCGTCGTTCGAGCATTTCCATACGGACAGCCCGTTCCTGCTCCAACCGCCGTTATGCGTGGTGATGCGGGCGCTCGAGGTGCCGAAATATGGCGGCGATACTGCCTTTTCGAACGCGTATCTGGTCTATGAACATTTGTCCGACGGCATGAAGACGCTGCTCGACGGGCTGCAGGTGGTCTATTCGGGCAAGGATATCTGGTCGAAGAACGACAAGCTGGCGCCCGAGAAGCGCCTGCGTCTGCGCGAATCGCATGATTTCGCCGAGCACGAGCTCGAGAATATCCACCCCGCCGTGCGGGTCCATCCGGTTACCGGGCGCAAGGCGCTGTTCGCGACGAGCGCCTATTTCAAACGCTTTGTCGGCTGGAGCGAGGAGGAGAGCCGTTCGCTCCTCGCCTATCTGCAAAGCCTCGCCCAGCACCTCCATTATCATTGCCGCGTAAAATGGCAGAAGGACACGCTGCTGGTGTGGGACAATCGCTTCCTGCTGCATCGCGGCGTGCACGACTTCAAATATGAACGCCGCCACCTCATCCGCACCACCGTCCAGGGCGAGCGACCGATCGGCCCTTCCGGGCCGGCACGTTGAAGCGCGCCGGGCGCGCGCGGATTCACAAGAGGGTAATGGCGTGAAAGTTGGTCCGGCGATCGCCGAGATTCTGCGTCGCGAAGGCGTCGACGTCATCTTCGGCTATCCGCGCAATGCGGTGCTCGAAGCGGCGGCCGACGCGGGCATCCGCCCCGTCATTGTCCGGCAGGAACGCACCGGCGTCCACATGGCGGATGCGCTTTCACGGCTGACGCGCGGGCAGCGGATGGGCGTGTTCGCGATGCAGCATGGGCCGGGCACGGAGAATGCCTATGGCGGCGTCGCCCAGGCCTATTCGGAATCGGTGCCCGTCCTTGTGCTACCCCAGGGCTATGCGCGACGGCTCGCCTTCGTCCCCGACAATTACAATGCCTGTGTCTCGATGCGCGGCATCACCAAGCATGCCGAGCCGATCACTTCGCCGGCCGAAGTCGCCAACATCATGCGCCGCGCCTTCACGCACCTGCGCAACGGCCGCCTTCGCCCGGTCCTGGTCGAAATGCCGTGGGACGTCCTGGCCGAGGAGGTAGACGGGCCGATCGACTACACACCCGTCATGCGCACCCGCAGCGCGCCGGATCCGGCGGCGGTGCGCGAGGCAGCGAAAGCATTGGTCGCGGCAAAGCGGCCCGTGATCCACGCCGGACAGGGTGTGCATTGGGCAGAGGCCTATACCGAGCTTCGCGCATTGGCCGAACTGCTCGCCGCACCTGTGTCGACCAGCCTCGAAGGCAAGAGCGCGTTTGATGAGACGCATCCGCTGGCGCTGGGTTCGGGCGGTGCCGCGATTCCCGGACAGCTTCGCCATTTCCTCGACCGCGCCGATGTGATCCTCGGCATCGGTTGCAGCTTTTCGGAAACCGCCTTCGGGGTCCGCATGCCGGAGGGCAAGCATGTCATCCATGCGACGCTCGATCCGGCGGACCTCAACAAGAGCGTGGTCTGCGCGCAAGCCTTGATCGGCGACGCCCGGCTGACGCTGGCGATGTTGATCGAGCAATGCTCGGCACTGATCGACGATGCGCGTGATCCGGCGCCGGTGGCTCAAGAGATCGCCTCGGTCGAGGCCGAGTGGATGAAGACGTGGCTGCCGTTGCTGACCTGTGAAGATGCCCCGCTCAGCCCCTATCGCGTGCTGTGGGATCTGCAGAAGACGGTCGACGTCGCCAATACGATCATCACCCACGACGCCGGCTCGCCGCGCGATCAGCTCAGCCCTTATTGGAAATGCACGACGCCGCTCAGCTATCTCGGATGGGGAAAATCGACCCAGCTCGGCTATGGCCTGGGCCTCGCAATGGGGGCCAAGCTTGCCTGCCCCGACAAGCTGTGCATCAACGTGTGGGGAGATGCGGCGATCGGCTTTACCGGCATGGATTTCGAAACGGCAGTGCGCGAGCGGTTGCCGATCCTGTCGATCCTGCTGAACAACAGCGCGATGGCAATCGAGTTGCCCGTGATGCCGGTCGCGACCGAGCGCTACCGCGCGACCGACATATCGGGCGATTACGCTGCCTTCGCCCGATCCATGGGCGGCTATGGCGAACGCGTCGAGAAACCGGAGGACATTATTCCGGCGATCCGGCGCGGCATTGCCGCGACGTTGCGCGGCCAGCCGGCGCTTCTGGAATTCATCACCGCGCAGGAGACGCGGGCGTCACGGCTCTGACGCGAGCCGATTGGGAGGGAACTGCGGGATGGCAAGCGCTCCGGACATCGAATCGCCGCCGAAGGGTGACTGGAGCTATTCCGCGTCCGTCGGCCTGGGCTTCCTCACGCTGATCTCGTCGATCAACTATCTCGATCGATCGCTCCTCGGCCTGGCGCTGCCGGCGATCAAGGCCGAGATGCACGTCTCGGATACCGCGCTCGGACTGGTGTCGGGGCTGGCGTTCCTGCTCTTTTATTCGCTGCTCGGCGTGCCGATCGCCTGGGCGGCCGATCGCTGGAGCCGGCGCAACATCATTGCGATAGGTCTCGCTTTCTGGAGCCTGATGACCATGGCCACCGGCTGGGTCGCCAATGTCTGGCAGCTCGCGCTCACGCGCTTCCTGATGGGGGCGGGAGAAGCTTGCGGAATCGCGCCGTCCAATTCGATGATCGGCGATCTTTTCCGTGACAAGCGTCGCCCGCTGGCAATGTCCATCTTCGGTACGGCAGTGTCGATTTCGTCGATCCTGTTCTTTCCGTTGATGGGCTGGATCGGCCAACATCATGGCTGGCGTTCGATGTTCGTCGCCGCCGGCGTGCCTGGCGTTGTCGTGGCCCTGCTTTTCGTGCTGCTGGTCCGCGAGCCCGTCCGTGGCCAGGCGGAACGCACCGTCATTCGCACTCAGCGCGAAAGCGTGGGCACGACGCTACGGTTCCTCGCCGGCTCGCGCACCTACCTTGCGCTCACCGCGACCGCTACCTTTATGGGCCTGAACGTCTTCGCGGCGGGCATCTGGATCCCGACCTTCCTCCAGCGAGTCCACGGCATGTCGATCGCCGAGACGGCCGCGCTGATCGGCCCGCTACGCGGTATCTTCGGCTTCGCCGGCATCTTGCTGGGCGGCGTGATGATCGACCGCCTGATCCGCGTTAGACCGCATTGGCGCGCGACGGTGCCCGCGATCGCCTGCTTTCTCGTCGTGCCGGTGGAACTCGCCTTCCTGCTGTCCAACTCCCGCGCAGTTTGGGTTGCGGCCTTTGCCGCGTCGGCGTTCCTCGTCCTGGTGCACCAGGGGCCGCTATTCGCCATGGTGATGAGTGTGACGCGGCTGCGCATGCGCGCAATGGCCGTCTCGATACTCGTGCTGTGCTCCGCGCTGTTGGGCCAGGCGTCGGGACCGGCGATCATCGGCGCACTCAATGACGGTCTCGCGCCCAGCCTCGGGCCGAATGCCATCCGCTTCTCGCTGCTGGTGATCGTCGCAAGCGCATTTGCCGCGGGGCTTTGCCTGCTTGCCGCAGGACGCTTCCTCGACGCGGACATCGCCCGCGCCCAGGCGCCCGCCGAATGACAAGGGTGGAGCCTTTGGCTTTACCTCGTGCTCGTCAATATTCGAAGGTGACGGACGCCTTCACCGTACGCGGCGATCCCTGGACGAGGTAACCGCCGAACGCCGAGTACCAGTAACGGCGATTGTCGATATTCTCGGCGCTGACGCGCAGCGTGATCGGGTGCTCCGCCGCGACGAAAACGTAGCGCGCGCCGAGGTCGAAACGCGTCCAGCCCGGCAGGCGCTGGGTGTTGGCGGCATCGACCCACTGCTTGCCGGTGATCACCACACGACCGGTTACGGTCATCTTGGGCAGGAAGGGCAGCACCACCTCGGCGCCGAGATTGGCCTGGAAGTCGGGTACGCCGACCGCCGTCTTGCCAACGACGGAGACTTGGGGAGCAGGCGGATTGAGAAGGCCTGACGTCACCTTCGCCTCGCTGAAGGTCGCACCACCGATCAGGCGGATGAAGCGGCTCGGCTCGCCGTTGAAGCTCAATTCGATCCCGCGGTTGCGCTGCTCGCCATCGACGAAGAAAGTCGTCGCATTGGCATTGCCGGCAATCGGGGTGATGGCGGTGTAGCTGTTGGGTTGCTTGGTCTGGTACACCGCGACGGTCGCGGTCAGGCCATGGATCTGCAGTTTGCCGCCCGCCTCATATTGCACCGACTGGAACGGCGCGAACACCTGGCCCGGGTTGACCGTGGTTGTGATCGGCGCGGTCGGCCCTTGGGCCAGGCCTTCGATGCGGTTGGCGTAGAGCGAGAAATGGTCGGTCGGCTTGACCACCACGCCGATCACCGGGGTAGTGCGGGCCTCGTTGTAGCGCGTCGTGCGTTGCAGCGTGCCGCGGTTCCACGCGTCGATCACCATCCACTGGCGACGCACGCCGCCGGTCACCAGCACGCGGTCGTCGAGGAAACCGATCGTGTCCGACACGAACAGGCTGCGGAACTCGGTTGTCGCGACATGCGGCAGGTCCGTCAGGTTGCCGCCGCTCGACGGCAGCGTGACATTGGCCGGCTTCGGCACCTGCGGCGCATTGTAAAGATTGGTGCAGAAGGATGTCGTCGTGGCGGCGGCGATGCCGCAACCCGTGCGCAGGCTGGCGTCGAAGCCGCCGGAGGTGAAGGAATTTCGGTTGTCGGTATAGTTGACCGAGCCCCCGGCGTTGATCTGGTGGCTGATGCCGCCGGTCTTGAACTTGGCGCGAATGCCGATCTGCCCGCTCTCATTATTGTCCTCGCGCGGCACGAACAGGCGCGACGCGGTCCCGCCGCCAACCACCGTGCCTTGCGTGAGCGCCGCGTTGATCGGGCCGAGATTGTTGACCGTCACCGTCGAGTAATCGCCGCTCTCCGCCGCGTCGCGCGCGCCGGCCGCGGCATAGACCATCACGCCCTTGGTGATGTCGAGTTCCACCCGGGCGATCACATACAGGTCGCGCAGCTTGGTGTAGGTCCAGGGCTGGCCGTAATTGTAGTTCCCATCCGGCACCGCCGGCACCGCGACGCCGGTGGCGAGGCGCACTTCCGGCCGGCTCCAGTTGGCGCGCTGATCCTCATAGCCGAAATCGAGGAAGAAGCGGCCGGGACCTTTCCGGAAATCGAAATCGACGCTCGCCGCGCGAACCTCGCGCTGGTCATGGTCGATCGCGGTCTCGCCCTTGCGGTACACGCCGTTGACCCGGATACCGAACGCCTGGTCGGCGCCGAAGCGGGTGCCGGCATCGAAGGTCCCGCCGAAGATGCTGTCCTGGCTGAAATTGGCCGTCGCGCGGAACAGCGTCCTGTGCGCGCGCTTGGGCGTCAGGTTGATGCCACCGCCGATGCCTGAGCCGCCCGGCGCCGCGCCGAACAGGAAGGCGCTGGCACCGTTCAGCACCTGCACATTGTCGAACAGCTCTGGCGAGACGATCTGGCGCGGCGTCACGCCGTAGAGCCCGTCGATCGACACGTCGTCGCCGAACAGCGCGAAGCCGCGAATGACGAACAGTTCGGATTGGTTGCCCGATCCATAGGTGGTGCGCACTGCGGGATCGTTCTCCATCACCTCGCCGATCGTCTCGGCCTGCTGGTCGAGGATCAACTGAGAGGTGTAGGTGCTGATGTTGAACGGCGTCGACAGCGCATCCTGCGCGCCGAGCACGCCGACATTGCCGTCGCTGACCACCTGCTTCTGCGCCTGCTGCGCGACGACGATGACGTCCTCATGGCTCTGGGCAGGAGCCTCTTGCGCAAAGGCGGGGCTGGCCACGGCCAGCGCGACGGCGAGTGCCGAGAGACTGGTGGCGGTGCGAGCGATCGTGGCCATGAGACTTCCCTTTGATGAGCGGTGGGGCGGCGTCGTTCGCCTGTCCCATCCGCGTGATGCGCCCCCCGGCGCACTTGCACCATCAACTCTCCGCGCTTGGCTCGGCCCTGCAAACATCCAATTCGGATGATATTCAGGGGTCCAAGGATTCGACGATTATTGGCCCAGTTGAGATAATCGCTGATCCCCAACCTTCGTCACCCTGAACTTGTTTCAGGGTCCATGCGCGGTCGGTGGCCACAAGAGCGTCGCTCCTGGTTCGAGTGGTCACGCATGGATGCTGAAACAAGTTCAGCATGACGAGGTCATTTTGAGGCGGGCCTCACCCGAAACGCTGCTTCCCGTCCACGACGGTCCGCAGCACCTTCACCTGGTCCAGCGTCTCGGGGTCGATAGCGAACAGATCGCGGTCCAGTACCACCAGATCCGCCAGATAGCCTGGCGCGAGCCGCCCCATACGATCCTCGGTCATCCCGGCATAACCTGCCTCGCGGGTATAGCCGGCCAGCGCATGGGCCAGCGAGATGCGCTGTTCGGGGTACCAGCCATGCGGGTTCTTGCCGTCGAGCGTTTCGCGCAGCACCGCCGCCTTCATGCCGGTGCGCGGGTCGAGCGGCGCGACCGGCCAGTCCGACCCGCAACAGACATGCGCGCCCGAGGCGATCAGCGACTGGAAGGCATAGGTCCGGGTCAACCGCTCAGGCCCGATGCGCTTGATCGCCCAGCGCCCGTCATCGATCGCATGATAGGGCTGCACCGAGGCGATGACGTTCTGCCGCGCGAAACGCGGCAACGCCGCCCTAGACAGCGACTGGGCATGCTCGATGCGGAAGCGCCGGTCGCGCCGGCCATTGGTCCGTGTAACCTCGGCCATGAGATCGAGCACGGTGTCATTGGCCTCGTCGCCGATCGCATGCGCGGCGATCTGCAAGCCTGCCTTGTCCGCCGCCAGCATCCAGCGGCGCACATCCTCGATCTTGTTGACGGCATAGCCGCGCGTGCCGGGTTCGTCCTCATAGGGATCGTAGAACAACGCCGTGCGCGAGCCGAGCGAGCCGTCATAGACCAGCTTCGATGCCCCCCAGCGCACCCAGTCGTCGCCCCTGCCCTCCCCTTTGACCAACGCGGCGGTGCGCTCCCAGTCCTTCAGCGGGGTGAAGGAATAGAAACGCATGTCGGTCTCGCCGCGCGCGCGCATCCGGCGCAAGGCGTCATGCGTGACCCAGTCGACATCGGTGTTGTGGACCTGCGTTACGCCGTGCGACAGGCCGAGCGCGATGCCTTTGCGGATCGCCGCTTCGACTGTCGCTTCCGAGGGCTGCGGGATTACCCGCGTGACCAGGTCGCGTGCCGCGTCCTTGAGGATGCCGGTGGGCTCGCCCTGCGCATCGCGCACGATCATCCCGCCGGGCACGTCGGGCGTGTGGCGGTCGATGCCGGCCAGCTTCAGGGCCACCGAATTGAGCAGCAGCATGTGCAGGTCGTAACGGATCACCGCGACCGGCGTGTCGGGGGTGACGGGGTCGATCCAGCTCCTCTGCGGCAGCTCGCCGCCCCAGCGATCGGCATCCCAATTGCCGCCCTGCAGCCATTCGCCCGACGGCAGCGCCTTCGCGGCGACCGCGATGCGGCGGGTGAATTCGGCCGGCGTATCGGCATCGCGCAGGCTCGGCCGCGACAGCATCAATGAGGCGCGGGCGAAGTGGGTGTGGCAATCGGTCATGCCCGGCACGACGAACGCACCCTGCAGATCGATTACCCTGGTGGCGCGGCCGGTGCGCGCGCGCACCTCCGCCGCCCCCAGCGCCGCGACGTGGCGACCGATCGTGCCGACCGCATCACTGCGCGTGGCGAGGCCCTGACCGGTCCAGACGCGGGCGTTGATGTAGGCGATGTCGAGCGTGGCGCCGGCCATTGCCCGGGCGCGGAGCGGCGCGGTCATGGCGAGTGCCAGCCCCCCCCCAACGAAGTGCCGGCGATCGATCATGCGCATGGATTCCGCCTCCTATTTATCGGGCCGTTGCCCCAAATCCTCCGTCATGCTGAACTCGTTTCAGCATCCATGCGCGGTCATTTGAACCAGGAGCGGCGCTCATGCGGCTCCTGACCGCGCATGGACCCTGAAACAAGTTCAGGGTGACGGAGCGGGGATGTGCCACCCATCACTTCTTCGGATGCTCCGCACGCCACTGGTCGAGCCGCGCCACCCACTGCGCGGCGGCGATCGGGCCATAGGTCTTGGTGTCGGTGTGCGATGCGATCAGTTCGCGGATCGCGACGAAATAGGCCGGGCCGCTTTCCACGCCCAGTTCCTTGCGCTTGGCGGCCATCGCGGCTTCCTGCGCCGGCGTCGGCTTTTCGGTGCGCGCGGGCTTGAGCAACAGCACGTCCCAGTCGGCGCCATCCTGATGGATATAGAGCTGGATCGGTGGCTGGTTGCCGGCCCGCGACACCTCGTCGTTCCGCGCGACCCGGCGGATGAACTCCTCCTGCTTGCCCGGCGCGAGCTTGAAGATCTCGAAATAGGCTTCCGGCCACGCATCGTTGGCCGGTGCCGGCGCGGCGGTCGGCGCTGCTGCTGCCGGCGCGTCCTTCGCGATGGCGGCCGGGGCCAGCATCAGGCCAGCCGTTGATAGGGCGATCGACAGATAAGGCAGTTTCATTTTCCGTCTCCCGCTCGGGCGGACGTGCCCCTGAGCCCCCTCATGTTCCGCGCCCGGCCGGCCCAGCGAAACATCCAGTTTCACACGGATTGAAGGGGCCAACCCGGGTCAGCCGACCGCCGCCCGCAAGGCCCGGATCGCATCGCGCGCCTCGATCTCGCCCAGGCTGGCGAAACCGATGCGAAGGCCGCGCGGCGCACTGTCTCTGGTCATGAACGAGCGGGACGAGGCGAAGCGCAGCCCCATTGCCGGCGCGCGCTCCTCGACCTTGTCGAGATCCGCCAGCCGCTTGAAGTGGAGCCAGAAGGCGAGCCCGCCATCGGGCGTGTCGAAGTCGATCAGGTCGCCGAGGATCGTGTCGAGCGAGGTGGCGAAGGCCAGCCGCCGCCGCTCATAGACCTGGCGCACCTTGCGCGCATGGCGGCGCAGCTCGCCATTCTCGATCAGCTCGGCGGCGGCGTCCTCGGTCAGCGTATTGCCCATGCCGTCGACCAGTGAGATCATGTGCGCCACCGCATCGATCACCGCGCTCGGCGCGGCGATATAACCGATGCGCAGCGCCGGCAGCAGCAGCTTCGAGAGCGAGCCGACATAGATCACCCGGTTGGGCGCATAACCCGCCATCGGCAGCAATGGCTGGGATTCGAAATGGAATTCGTGGTCGTAATCGTCCTCGATGATGGCAAAGCCGAACTGCCGCGCCAGCTCGAGCATGCGCAGCCGCCGTTCGGGGCGCAGCGCGACGGTGGTCGGGAACTGGTGGTGCGGCGTGACGAACACCGCGCGCACGCTTTCGCGGCGGCAGGCCTTTTCGAGGTCGTCGACATTCATCCCGTCGCCATCGAGCCGCACGGGGATGATCTTCGCGCCGCACGCCCGGAAGGCCGCGACCGCGGGCTCATAGGTCAGCTCCTCGACCACCACCGCGTCGCCGGGCTGGATCAGCACCTGCGTGGCGAGGAAGATGCCGTTCTGGCTGCCGCGCGTGATGCAGATATTGGCCGCGGTCACGGCCAGCCCGCGCTGGCTCTTGAGCATTGCCGCGACGCTTTCGCGCAAGGCCGGCGTGCCGCGCGGATCGCGATATTGCAGCCCGTTGGAGCGCGACGCTCGCTGCACCGCCGAGCGATAGGCACGGGCCAGCACCTCGGACGGAAACAGCCGGCCATCGGGCGCGCCCTCATCCAGTTTCAGTCCCTTGCCGGCGGGAAGCGCAAGTGGCCGGGCGGGCGGCTCGGCAAAGCGATATTCGGCGGCAATCTCGCTACGCGCCTGCTCGCCCGCACCGTCCTGCCGGGCCAGCGCGGGCTCGGGCAGCGAGGACGACACCATGGTGCCCCGCGTGCCCGCAGACGACAGCCAGCCCTGCGCGATCAGGTCCTCATAGGCCAGCACCACGGTCTTGCGATTGACCCCTAGCGCGGACGCCAGTTCGCGGCTGCTCGGCAGATAGGTGCCCGAGGTGAGCCGTCCGCTTTCGATGTCGCGGATCAGCGCCTGGATGATCTGCATATAGACCGGCACGGCGCGCGAAACGTCGATCCGTTCGCTCAGCGTGACCTTCCACGGACGCAGCATTGGCCCAGCCCCTTGGCAAAATTATGCGACTCAAGGGAACCAGCCTATGTCCGGTGCGATCCGTGCGCAATCCCGGCCTTGGTCCATCGGAATTTTATCTCTTGGTGCTTGTCGATGACCCAATGCGCGGTGAAACAGAAGCCTGTCCGGTGGCGTTCGCCGGCAAGGAGCGGCACCCGGCGGAAGCCGCGTAGCGCGCCAGCGGATTGGCTGAGGACAGTGAGCACGACATTCGAACACTTCGATGCCAGTGACGTGTGCGACCTCATCAGCGAGTTCCCGCTCGCCTGGCTCTGTGCCGGCGACGGGCAAGCCGACCATGCCAGCCTGTTGCCGCTGCTCGGCGCCTATGACGATGCCGGCGAACTGACCCATCTGATCGGCCATATGGCGCGCCGCAATCCGCTGTTCGCCGCGCTGACGGCCAACCCCCGGGCGCTGATCCTGTTCCGCGGGCCCGAGGCCTATGTCTCGCCCGAACATGCCGGCACGCGCGACTGGGCGCCGACCTGGAACTATGCTCAGCTTCGTCTCGAGGCGGATGTCGCCTTCGAGCCGGATCAGGCCGTCACGGCGCTCACCCTGCTGGTCGATGCCATGGAAGAGGGGCGAAGCGAACCATGGACCGCGGCCGAACTGGGTCCTCGCTATGTGCCGATGCAACGCATGATCATCGCGTTTCGCGCGCGGGTGACGAAGCTCGCCGGCACGTTCAAATTGGGCCAGGACGAGGCGCCGGAGGTGCTGGAGGCTATGCTGGGCAATATCCCCGACGAAACGATGAAACGCTGGATGCGTCGCTTCGCCGCGAGGCGCGGTTGATGCGGCGGCTGGCGCGCAAGGCGGTAGCGGCGGCCGCGCTGCTTGCCACATCCGGCCTCGCCGTTGCGCAGAGCGCTCCGCAAACGGCCGCGCCGTGGACACTCGACCCCTTCCCTTCCACTTACCACCCGATGCCGCGCAGCGACCTGATGCTGCGCCACGCCACGATCCTCGATGGCGCCGGAAAGCGCATCGAGGATGGTGATGTATTGTTGCGCGATGGCAAGGTCGTCGCGGTCGGCACGCATCTGGCCAACCCTGGCGGCGCTCATGAGATCGATGCGACCGGCCGGTGGCTCACGCCCGGCGTAATCGACGTGCACAGCCATGACGGGACCTATGTGCTGCCGCTGACGACGATCGACCGCGAGTCGAGCGATGTCGCCGAGATGAGCGACCCCAACGTCGCCGACACCTGGATCGAAACGGCGGTGAACCCGCAGGACACCGCCTTCGACCGCGCGCTGCAGCATGGCGTCACCACCTTGCAGATCCTGCCAGGGTCGGACCCGATCTTTTCGGGCCGCTCGGTCGTCGTTCACCCGATCCACGCCAATACGGTCGCGGCGATGAAGGTCGCCGGCGCGCAGCAAGGCTTCAAGATGGCCTGCGGCGAGAACCCCAAGGAGGAAGGCGCGACATCGCATCGCGGCCCGACCAGCCGCCAGGGCGAGATCGCCTATATCCGCCGCGCCTTTCTCGACGCGCAGGACTATCGCCGCGACTGGGAACGGTTTCATGACGCGGACCATCCGCATGGCGGCCGTGACGGCCGCAATTCAGCCCATGGCGGCGGTCCGCCGCTACGGCGGGACCTCAAGCGCGAAGCGCTCGCCGGCATCTTCGCCGGCGATATCCATATCAACATGCACTGCTACCGCGCCGACGACATGGCGACGATGCTGTCGGTGGCGCGCGAATTCGGCTTCCACATCGCCGCCTTCCATCACGCGGTCGAGGCCTACAAGATCCCCGACCTGCTCCGCGCCAATGGCGTGTGCGCGGTCGTGTGGGGCGATTGGTGGGGTTACAAGATGGAGGCGCTCGACGCGATCCGTGCCGAGGCGCCCCTGCTCGACCGCGCCGGCGTGTGCGTCACCCTGCATTCCGATTCCCCCGCCGAGGGGCAGAGGCTCAACCTCGAGGCGGCCAAGGCGGCGGCGGCCGGACGCCGCGTCGGGCTGATCGTACCCGAGGAGCGCATGATCCGCTGGATAACCAGCAACCCGGCGCGCGTGCTCGGCCTCGCGGATCATGTGGGCACATTGGCAGCGGGCTATGACGCCGACGTCGTATTGTGGTCGACCAACCCGTTCAGCGTCTATGCCAAGGCCGATCTGGTGATCGTCGACGGCGCGATCGCCTTCGACCGGGCGGCGCCACCCCAAACCCCCGTGTCGGATTTCGAACTCGGTCGCCGCGCGGTGCAGCCGTGAAGAGCATGATACGCAGCCTGCTCGCCGGTGCGGCGGCGATCGCCGCTATGCCGGCTGCGGCGGAGACGATCGCCATCACCCACGCCAAGGTCTGGACGATGCAATCGGCAACACCCGTTCCCGATGCGACGATCGTCGTCGACAAGGGCAAGATCGTCTCGGTGCAGGCGGGCGGCCCGGTGCCGGCCCGTGCGACGGTGATCGACGCGGCGGGCCGCAACGTCACCCCCGGCCTAATGAACGCGGCGACGCAGGTCGGGCTGGTCGAGGTGTCCTCGGCCGATGACACGCGCGATGCCGCCGCGACCGGCGGCGCGCTGGGTGCGGCGTTCGATGTGAGCGCGGCGCTCAACGGCAATTCGGCGCTCGTCGACCTCGCCCGTTCGGACGGGATGAGTCGTGCGCTCAGCTATCCGGGCGCCTCGGAAAGCGTGCCTTTCGCCGGCCAGGCCGCGATGATCCGGCTGCGCGAGGGTGCGGACATCCTCGACCGCGAGCGCGTCGCCCTGTTCGCGGTGATCGGTGGCAATGCGTGGCGCAAGGCGGCAGCCTCGCGCGCCGCGCAATGGGGCATCCTGCGCGCCGCGCTCGACGAGGCGAAGGCGCCCGTGATGCCGATCTCCGACCAGGCGATCCTCAACCGCCGCGACATCGTCGCGGTGCGTCAGGTGCTGGACGGCGCGATTCCGCTCGCCATCATGACCAATCGCGAGAGCGATGTACGCGCGGCGATCAGGCTCGCCGCCGACTATCATATCCGCGTCGTCATCGTCGGCGGCGCCGAGGCGTGGCGCGCGGCGGAAGCACTGGCGGCGGCGCATATCGCGGTGGTGCTCGACCCCGATGCCAATCTGCCCAACACCTTCGACCAGCTCGGCACGCGGCAGGACAATGCCGTGATCCTGGCGCGCGCCGGGGTGACGATCGCCTTCGGCCGGGTCGGCGGCGCGCTGGAAGAGAATTACAATGCCGGCATCGGCGTGCGCGAAGGCGCCGGCATCGCGGTGTCCAACGGCCTGCCCTATGCCGAGGCGCTGAGGGCGATCACCGTCAACCCGATGTCGATCTGGCGGCCCGGCATTGCCGCCGGCGCGATCACTGCCGGGCAGGATGCCGACCTTGTGATATGGGACGGCGACCCGCTCGAACCCTCGACCAATGTGGAGGCAATGCTGGTGGAAGGACGGCCGGTGTCACTCGAAAACCGCCAGACCGCGCTGGCGCGGCGCTATCTCGGCGCAGCGACGAGGGCCGCACAGCCATGATCGGGCTCCGGTCCCTCATCGCGCTGGCGCTGGTCTCGACCGGCGCGATGGCGCAGGAGCCCGGCCGGCCGCAACAGCGGCCCGGGCAGGTCCTGCCGCTGGCGCCGGCGCGCACGCTGACGATCGATACCGACGGCGGCAGCTGGATGTCGCTCGACCTGGCGCCCGATAGCAAGACGATCGTCTTCGACATGCTCGGCGACCTGTATCGCCTGCCGGCAGCGGGCGGCCGTGCGACGCAGATCACCCGCGGCCTCGGCTTCGACACCCAGCCGACTTTCTCGCCCGATGGCCGCTGGATCGCCTTTGTCAGCGATCGGTCAGGCGCCGAGAATCTATGGGTCGCCCGGCCCGACGGCACGCAGGCGCGGCAGGTGACGTTCGGCGAAGACGACACCGTGCTGACCTCGCCGGCGTGGAGTGCGGACGGCCAGGCGCTGTTCGTCAGCCGCTTCCGCCCCGACTTCAACAATTACGAGCTGTGGTGCTACGGTCTCGACGGCAAGGAAACCTTGCTTGCCCCGATCCAGCCCGGTGCCACCGCGCCGCGCACGGCATGGCAAAGCACGCTGGGCGCCTCGGCTTCGCCGGACGGCAAATCGCTCTATTATGCGCGCCGCGTCGGCGGCATCAACTTCGACGAACTCGACGCCTGGACGATCGTGCGCCGCGATCTGGCGACAGGTGTCGAAACCACCGTGGTCACCGGCTCGGGCGGTCGCGGTGCCGACCATGAGAGTTTCTTCCGGCCGCAGATCGCGCCCGATGGGCATCGCCTCGCCTACGCCACGCGCCGCAGCGGGCGGACCGAGCTGCGGTTGCGCGATCTCGCCACCGGTGACGACCGGCTGATCGCCGCCCCGCTCGACCCGGACCAGCTGCAATCGTCGAGCTGGCAGGACATCCTGCCGCGCTACGCTTTCTCCCCCGCCGGCGACGCGTTGCTGCTGAGCCGCGCCAATCATATCGAACGCATCGCGCTCGATACCGGAACAGTCACCCCGGTGCCCTTCACGGCGCATATGCAGGTCGCGGTCGGCCCGACCACGCGCCAGCATATCCGCGAGGATAGCGGGCCGGTGCGGGCGCGGCTGGTGCAGGCGCCGATCGCTTCGCCCGATGGCCGGCAGGTCGCTTTCTCCGCGCTGGGCAGCATCTACATCCAGCAATTCGACGGTAGCGCGCCGCCCCGCCGCCTCGGCCCCGGGTTCCAGCCGAGCTGGAGCCCGGATGGCAAGCAGCTCGCGTTCGTCACCTGGTCGGAAGGCGATGGCGGTGCGATCTGGCGGATGCCCGCCGACGGTGCCGCGACCCCGGCGCGGGTCAGCGATATCCCTGCCTTCTACACCTATCCCGTCTTCACCCCGGATGGCGCCACGATCCTTGCCGTACGCTCTTCGGCAGCGGCGCGGCAGCGGTCGAGCTTCGAATATGGCAAGACCCGCCAGGCCGAGTTGATCGCCCTTCCCGCAGGCGGCGGCGCGGCGCGGATCGTGGCACGCGGCAAGTTCGGCGGGCGGCCGAATTTTGTCAGGGGTATGCCGGGGGCCGTGTTCGTTTTGGCGGATGACGGGCTCAACCGCATCGACCTGGCAAAAGGCACGCGTTTCCAGGTGGTTCAGGTCAAGGGGCCGGGCTATTATTTCATCCACGGCACGGTGCCGGTCGATGACATAAAGATCAGCCCCGACGGCAAGTGGCTGCTCGCCCAGGTGGTCGAGCAACTTTATCTGCTGCCGCTGCCCGCGCCCGGCGCGACGGTCGACCTGACCGACCCGGCCAGCGCCCATCGGCGGCTGACCGACATGGGTGCCGACTTCTTCGAATGGACCGCCGATGGCCATATCGACTGGTCGGTCGGCGCGAAACTGATCCGGACGACAACCGTCGCCACGGCACCGGTGGCGCAGCTCGACATGCGCGTCGAGGTGCCGCGCGACCGGCCGCATGGCAGCATGCTGCTGCGCGGCGCTCGCGCGATGACCATGGCGGGCGGCGACCGCGTGATCGACGATGCCGATATCCTGATCGCCGACGATCGCATCGCCGCGATCGGCCCGCGCGGCACCCTCGCCGTGCCTGCCGGCACCGTGTCCCGCGACCTTACGGGCAAGACGGTGCTGCCCGGCTTCATCGATGTGCACGACCATATCGGCGAGGTCCGGCGCGAGGTGCTGAGCGGCGAGGATTGGGGTCTGCGCGCGCGGCTGGCCTATGGCGTGACGACCAGCTTCGACCCGTCGACGCTGAGCATCGACATGCTCGCCTATCAGGACATCCTCGACGCCGGCCTGATGGCGGGCCCGCGCCTGCGTTCCACCGGGCCGGCGCTGTTCTCGATGAACCGCTTCGGCTCGCTCGACGAGGTGCGAGCGGTGCTGCGGCGCTATCGCGACGCCTATGGCCTGCGCAACCTGAAGGAATATCGCACCGGCGATCGCCGCGTCCGCCAATGGTTCATCATCGCCGCCCGCGAACTGGGCATGAACGTGACGACCGAGGGCGCGCTAGCGATGAAGCTCGACCTCTCACAGATCCTCGACGGCTATGCCGGCAACGAGCATGCCTTGCCGGCCGCGCCGCTCGGCCCGGACGTCGTCGCGCTGCTGGCGGCGATGCGGACCAGCTATACCACGACCCTCATGGTGACCAACAGCGGCCCGACCGGCGCCGACTGGTTCGTCGAGAACGAGAACCTTCTGGCTGATCCGCGCACCGTGCGCTTCTGGCCACCGGGCGCGATCGAGCAGAAGCTGACCACCCGCGAGTGGCGGCCGCTGCGCGACTACCGCTTCTCGGCGATCGCGCCCGGCGCGGCCGCGGTCGCCAAGGCCGGCGGGCTTGTCGGCATGGGGGCGCACGGCGAGGTGCCCGGCGCGGGTTTCCATTGGGAAATGGAGGCGCATGTCATGGGCGGCATGGCACCGCTCGCCGTGCTCCATGCCGCGACCGCCGGCTCGGCCGAGACGATCGGGCGGCTCGACGATCTCGGCACGCTGGAACCGGGCAAGCTGGCTGATCTCGTCATCCTTGATCGCGATCCGGTTGTCGACATCCGCAACACCCGCGCGATCGCCGCGGTGATGCGTGGCGGGCGGCTCTATGACGCTGCGACGCTCGACGAGATCTACCCCGATCCACACCCGTTGCCCGCACCATGGTTCGCCCATGAATCGCGCGAGGCATGGTTGCCGTCACCGGGCCAGCCCTGAGCACATGACAAAATTCGGGCGGCCGCAGATCGCCCCGAAAGGATAGAGGATGTTCGACCTGCTGAAGGGGGTGCGGATCGTCGACCTGTCGACGATCGTGCTGGGGCCCTACGCAACCCAGCTGCTCGGCGATTTCGGCGCCGATGTGATCAAGGTCGAGGCGCCGGCGGGCGACCTGTTCCGCGCCGCGCGGCCGGGGCGGCCCGGCGGCGACGGTGCCGGGTTCCTCAACGTCAATCGCAACAAGCGCTCGATCGTGCTCGACCTGGCAAAGGACGCGGATCGCCAGGCACTGCTGCGCCTCGCCGCGACCGCTGATGTGTTCGTCCACAATATGCGGCCGCGAGCCATTACCCGGCTCGGCTTCGACTATGATGCGGTGCGCGCGGTGCGGCCCGATATCGTCTACTGCGCCGCGCGCGGCTTCGGGGCCGGGCTGCAGGGCGACGAGCCGGCCTATGACGATATCGTCCAGGCCGCGTCCGGCCTCGCCTGGCTCAATGCCGGGCCGGACGGCGCGCCGCGCTACGTGCCCTCGATCCTCGCCGACAAGGTCGCCGGGCTGCACCTCGCTCTGGCCATCGCCGCCGGGATCGCATCGCGCGAACGCAGCGGCAAAGGCGTGTTCATCGAGACGCCGATGTTCGAGGCGATGGTGTCGTTCCTGCTGCCCGAGCATCTCGGTGGCGAGAGCTTCGACCCACCGATCGGGCCGATGGGATATGACCGGATGACCTCGCCCGACCGGCGACCGTTCCGCACTGCCGATGGCTATCTCACCATCATGCCCTACACGCTGGCCCACTGGCAGCGTTACCTGCGCATGACGGGCAATGACGCGCTGGCCGACGACCCGCGCGTGGTCGAGCCCGAGCAGCGTTCGCACCATGTCGACATGCTCTACGGCATCATCGCCGCGCAGAGCCCGGGGCGCACCAATGCCGAATGGATTGCCCTGCTCCGCGACGCCGACATCCCCCATGCCGCGGTGAACCGCATGGAGGACCTGCTCGACGATCCGCATCTGGCAGGCGCTAAGATGTTCGGGTGGCTCGACCATCCGCATGAAGGGCGCATCCGGTCGATGCGCTCACCCTTCGCGGTGCACGGCCGCAACGAAACGCCCGACCGGCCTGCGCCCGCGCTCGGCGCGGACACCAGCGCCATCCTGGCGGAAATCTCAGGGGATGCCCGATGAGCGGCACCGACACGCTCGACCGCCGCACGCGCGGCCGCGCCGCCTTTGCCGGGTCGGTCGGCAATCTGATCGAATGGTACGACTTCAACACCTACGCCTATACCGCGCTCTATTTCGCCTCGTCCTTCTTCCCCGCCGGCGACCGCACCGCGCAGCTGCTCAACGTCGCCGCCATCTATGCCGCCGGTTTCCTGATCCGGCCGCTCGGCGGGTGGTATTTCGGGCGCTTCGCCGACACGCGCGGGCGACGGGCCGCAATGGTCGTGTCGGTGCTGCTGATGGGACTGGGCTCGCTGCTGGTCGCGATCCTGCCCGGTTATGCCACGATCGGCGCGGCGGCCCCGGCGCTGCTGCTGATCGCGCGACTGATGCAGGGTTTTTCGAGCGGCGGGCAATATGGCGCCGCCGCGACCTATCTCAGCGAGATCGCCCAGCCCGGCCGGCGCGGGCTGTTCGGGTCGTTCCAGTTCGTCACGCTGATCGGCGGGCAGCTCTGTGCGCTGCTGGTGCTGTGGCTGCTCCAGGCCTCGCTCGGCGAACCGGCAATACGCGCCTGGGCGTGGCGCATACCGTTCGTGATCGGCGCGGGGCTTGCCTTCAGCCTGCTGATGTTCCGCGGCATGATGCACGAGACGATCGCGTTCGATGGCGATGCGCGTGATGCGGGCACGCTCCGCCGCCTGTTCGAGCATCCCCGCGCACTGCTCACCGTGATGGCGCTGAGCGCTGGCGGCGGGCTCTGCCTCTATACCTTCACCACCTATCTGCAGAAATATCTCGTCAACACGGCGGGGCTCAGTGTGCGCGATGCTAGCGGTGCGGTGATCGGTGCGACGATCGGCTTCCTGCTGCTGCAACCTCTGATCGGCACGCTGTCGGACAGGATCGGGCGGCGCACCTGCCTGCTGCTGTTCAGCGGGGGGATGACGCTGGGCGCGGTGCCCCTGCTCTCCGCGCTCGGCCAGGCCGGAAGTGTCGGCGGCGCGGGGCTGCTCGCCTTCGCGGCGCTCGGCATCCTCAGCTTCTACACCTCGGTGTCGGGCCTGTTCAAAGCCGAGCTGTTTCCGGCGCATGTCCGCGCGCTCGGTGTGGGTCTGGCCCATTCGGTGGCGACGGCGATCTTCGGCGGCACCGCGGAATATGTTGCGCTGGCGCTGAAACAGGCCGGGCATGAGGGATGGTTCGCCTGGTATGTCGCGGCGGTGTGCGCGGTGTCGTTCGTGACCGCACTGACGATGCGCGAGCCGCGGCGCTATGGCCATCTGAGCTGAGGCTGCTGACGCCGTCTGGCGGTCTCTCGCGTTCCGCACGGGCATCACCCGGCTTTCCTCCGGGCGCGATTTCAGGATGAAGGTGTCGATCCCAGGGGACCAGCGGGGGCCTCTGTCGAGGACCCCATGGCGGAGAGGGTGGGATTCGAACCCACGGTACCCGCAAGGGCACAACGGTTTTCGAGACCGTCCCAATCGACCACTCTGGCACCTCTCCGCGAGGGGGTTTTTGCAGCATCCCGCGTCGGGGCGACGGGGTTGCGGATCGAATGAGGGCGGGCCTCTAACGCAAAGGCAGGACGCAGACAAGCGCCGTTGCGCGAGGCGGCGATGCATGCGGGTTGTGCGGCGCAAAACACGCATTAGATTAGCTTCATGTCCCGCAGTCATATTCCTTCGATGCCCGCCGATTCGACGGTGCCGATGCCGCCGGTATCGCATGCGCGCTTCGCGATCGGCGACGTCGTGCGGCACCGCATGTTCGACTTTCGCGGCGTGATCTTCGACGTCGACCCGATCTTCGCCAACAGCGAGGAATGGTATGAGGCGATCCCGGAAGGGATCCGCCCGGCCAAGGACCAACCCTTCTACCACCTGCTCGCCGAGAACATGGAATCGAGCTACGTCGCCTATGTCAGCCAGCAGAATCTGGTGCCCGACGACAGCGACGAGCCGATCGACCATCCGGCGATCTCGGGTCTGTTCAACGATTTCACCGACGGGCGCTATCAACTCCGGCGCGAACACCGCCACTGATCCCGGCGGGCGGAACGACTGTCTTGCGCGGTGCGGCGCTCCTGCTTGTCGCCCTTTCCGGGCTGGCGGCAGCCTCCCCCGCGGCCGGACCGATCATCGACACCAGCGACGTCGCGCGGTTCTACCGGATCTATGACGCAGCCGGTGGGCACCCGACAGCGGCAGACCTGCAGGCTCATTATCTCGATCCCGGCTCGAACGGCCTGCACCAGCTTGCCCGCTTGCGAAACGTGACCGGCGAATCGATCGCCCGCGCCATCGCCGCCAATCCGGCGACTTACGAGAACGCCCGAAAGTGCACGTCGGTGCTGCCGCGCGTGCAGTCGCGTCTCAAGGTGGCGCTGGCCCGGCTCAAACGCCTTTATCCCCAGGCCGCGTTCCCGCCGATCACCATTGCCGTGTCGCGCACCAAGCCGGTCGGCATGACGGATGCGGATGGCGTGCGCATCGGGCTGGAGGGGCTTTGCGCCACCACCTATCTCAATCCCAATGTCGAGGACCGGTTCGTCCACGTCATCGCGCACGAATATGGCCATATCCAGCAAGACCAGAGGCTTGCCAATGACGAGCATCCGACGGTGCTGGAAGCCTCAATCATCGAGGGTGGTGGCGAGTTCACCGCCGAGCTCATCTCGGGCGAGGTCGGCAACCTGGCACCGGCGCGGCTGGCGCACGGGCGGGAGAAGGAGATCGAGACGCGTTTCGCTGCCGATCAGGACAAGACCGATCTCTCGGACTGGCTGTACAACGGCACCAACGACCGCCCCGGCGATCTCGGCTATTGGGTCGGCTACCGGATCGTGAAGAGCTATTATCTCCACGCCGCCGACAAGCGTCGGGCACTGCGGGAGATTTTCGAGATGTCCGATCCCAAGGCGTTCCTCGCGCGGAGCGGATGGTATCCCGGCATCCAGCTGAAAAGCTGAGGGCAGGTAGCCGGCCGGCAGGCGACATTCGCGCGCGCCTGCGATCCGCCACTTCTTCCCGTCCCGATGCTCGCTGCAACGTGAATATGGGCCCTTGCACGTCGGAGCGGCGCCCAAAGGGTGCGCTTTCGGGAACGACTTGTGCGATACACTCGCAGCGGCCACGCGATATTTCGTGTTGTTGCCGCAGAACAACGACCCGACGCTGCGCCTTTGCGGTTGACAGAATCGGTCGCCGCCCTTAGCGACGCCCCTTCTCCCGCCGGGCCTGCCCGGGCGGGCATATGCATTTGGAAAGTGATGAGGGCCATGTTCGCAATCGTGCGCACGGGCGGCAAGCAATATCGCGTTGCCGCTGGAGACAAGATCGTCATCGACAAGATCGAGGGCGAAGCCGGGGCGTCGATCACGCTCGGCGACGTGCTGCTTGCGGGCGAGGGTTCGGAACTGAAGTCGGTCGAGGGCCTGACGGTCGCCGCCGAGATCATCGCGCAGGCGAAGGGTGACAAGGTCATCATCTTCAAGAAGCGCCGTCGTCACAATTATCGTCGTCGTAACGGCCATCGCCAGCTGCACACGATCCTGAAGATCACCGCGATCGGTGCTCAGGAGAAGAAGGCCAAGGCGAGCAAGGCCAAGGCCAGCGAGAGCGACGCCGCCCCTGCGGCCGCCGAAGCGTAAGTTCGAGGAAGAGTCGAGATGGCACATAAGAAAGCAGGCGGTTCGTCGCGTAACGGTCGTGATTCGGCCGGTCGTCGCCTTGGCGTGAAGAAGTTCGGCGGCGAGACCGTTCTCGCCGGCAACATCCTCGTGCGTCAGCGCGGGACCAAGTTCTATCCGGGCCGCAATGTCGGCATCGGCAAGGACCATACACTTTTCGCGCTCGTCGAAGGCCGCGTGGCGTTCCACGAGGGCAAGCTCGGCCGAAAGTTCTGTTCGGTAGACATGCCGGCCATCGCGGCCGAATAATCGGGTAACCGTTCGGGTTGCCCACCAGGGCGACCCGGGTTTCCGACAGGAAACCTTGAAAAGGGAGACGGGTCGCCCCGGCTCCCTTTTTTCTTGCTCCCTCCCCACCCCATTGTCGCGAACACGTCATGTCGGCGTGGCAGCGGCTCGGGAAAGCGTTGAGGAGAGTAGATATGTTCGCGCGTACCGCGAGATTGACGCTGCGGCCGGCCTGGCTGGAAGACGCCCCGCAACTGGCGGCGGCGATCGGCCATGAAAGCGTGACCCGCAACCTGTCGAAAGTGCCGTGGCCGTACAGCCTGGCCGATGCCGAGGCGCATATCATGCGGCCGCGCCAGCCCCGCGACGTGTTCTGCCTGATCCTCGATCATGAGAGCGATTATCCGCGCCTGATCGGCGGGATCGGCATGGGCGCGGTCGAGGGCGGGCATGAGTTCGGCTATTGGCTGACGCCGTCGGCCTGGGGGCGTGGCTATGCCACCGAGGCGGGGCGCGCGATGGTTTCCGCCGCGCGGCACACGCTGGGGCTGCGTCGTTTGAAGGCGGGGCATTTCGTCGACAACCCGGCATCGGGCCGGGTGCTGACCAAGCTCGGCTTCCGGCCGACCGGGACGGTCACGCCACGCGCCTCGCTGGCGCGTGGTGGCGAGACGCCGTGCGTCGATCTGGTGCTCGACCTTGCGGAAGAGGACTGTCGAATGGACCGCCTCGCCGCCTGATCGTGCCCTTACAGCTTCGTGCTCCTGCGCACGCAGGAGCCCAGGGTCATGAGCGAATCGCTTATGGCTCTGGGTTCCTGCTTTCGCAGGAACACGGTGGTGATAGATGCTGCCGCTCCCCGTGGTTGCTTTCAGGGGCAAAACCGCCGAACAGGGCCGCCATCACCCTCATATCAGAATTGCCGTTCCGACCATGCTTTCCCCTCGCAAACGCCTGTCCCCCGAAGAATCGCGCGATGCGGCGATCGAGGCTGCGCGCGACCTGCTGGTCGAGGTGGGTCCGCAGGCAGTGACGCTGAAGGCGGTGGCGACGCGGATCGGCCGGACGCACGCCAATCTGCTGCATCATTTCGGCTCGGCGGCGGACCTGCAGCGGGCGTTGATCAAGCATCTCGCCGACAGCATCACGGCGCGCATCCTCGAGGCGGCGAAGCGCGCGCGCGCCAACGACCAGGATCCGCGCGAGGTGGTCGACATGACCTTCGACGCCTTCGCCAAGGGCGCCGGCGCCATGGCGAGCTGGATGATCCTGTCGGGCAACCAGGATGCGCTCGACCCGATCCTCGACGCCATCCACCGGCTGGTCGACGAGCTGGCGCAGGACCATGACCGCGACACCGCGATGAGCCTGCAAGAGGAAACGCTGCAGCTGGTGCTGATGGCACTGGGCGACGCGCTGCTCGGCGGGCCCATGGCCAAGGCGCTCGGCCTGCCGCGCGAGGCGGCACGCACGCTGGCAACCAATGCGTTGCTGGCCAATAACCGCGCGGCAATGCCGGCGGCGGAGCGCTGAGATGCATTTCCTCGACCAGGCCAAGATTTTCGTCCGCTCGGGCGCCGGCGGCCCCGGCGCGGTCAGCTTCCGGCGCGAGAAGTTCATCGAATATGGCGGCCCCAATGGCGGCAATGGCGGCAAGGGCGGCGACATCATCTTCGAGGCGGTGGCCGGCCTCAATACGCTGATCGACTTCCGTTATACCCAGCATTTCCGGGCGCCACGCGGTCATGGCGGCTCGGGATCGAACATGACCGGCGCCGGTGGCGAGGACCTCGTCATCAAGGTGCCGGTCGGCACGCAGATCCTGTCCGAGGACAAGGAGGAGGTGCTGGCCGACTTCACCGAGGCAGGGCAGCGCGAGGTGTTCCTGCGCGGCGGCGATGGCGGCCGGGGCAACGCAAGCTACAAGACCTCGACCAATCGCACGCCGCGCCAGCACGGCACCGGATGGCCCTATCAGGAAGCCTGGGTGTGGTTGCGGCTGAAGCTGCTCGCCGATGCCGGGCTGGTCGGGCTGCCCAATGCCGGCAAGTCGACCTTCATCAACGCGGTGACCAATGCCCAGGCCAAGGTCGGCGCCTATGCCTTCACCACCACCCGGCCCCAGCTCGGCGTGGTCAGCCACAAGCATCGCGAGTTCGTGGTGGCCGACATTCCCGGGCTGATCGAGGGCGCCGCCGAGGGCGCCGGGATCGGCGACCGTTTCCTCGGTCATATCGAACGCTGCAAGGTGCTGCTGCATCTCGTCGATGCCAACGACACCGATGTGGCGGAGAGCTATCGCATCGTGCGCAACGAACTGGAGGCCTATGGCGCCGGCTTGACCGACAAACCGGTCGTCGTCGGGCTCAACAAGATCGACATGCTCGATGACGAACTGATCGAGGCGCTGTCGGCCGAACTGGCCGATGCGAGCGGCGCAGACGTCATACCGCTATCGGCCGCCGCTGGCACCGGGGTGGACTGGGTGCTCGACAAGCTGCTCGAGGCAATCGGGCCGGGCAAGGATGCGCCGGTCAACGACGCCGACGGCGAAGAGCCGATCGAGTGGTCGCCGGTCTGAGCGAGATGTTCGACGCCGCCGCCTGCCCGCGCCTGATCGTCAAGGTCGGTTCGTCGCTGCTGGTCGGGCCGGACGGCACGGTGCGACGCGACTGGCTGACCAGCCTGGTCGCCGATATCGCCGTGCGCCAGCGCGCAGGACAGGAGATCGCCATCGTCTCGTCGGGTGCGATTGCGCTGGGGGCACGGCGGCTGAAGCTGCCCAAAGGCGGTCGCGCCAGCCTGGAAGACGCGCAAGCCGCCGCCGCAACCGGCCAGATCGCGCTGAGCGGCATCTGGGCCGAGTTGCTCGGCAGCGAAGGACTGACCGCGGCGCAGATGCTGGTGACGCTCGACGATCTCGAGGACCGGCGGCGTTACCTCAACGCTTCGGCAACGTTGGCCCGGCTGCTCGCCCTGCACGTCGTGCCGGTGATCAACGAGAATGACAGCGTCGCCACCGAGGAAATCCGTTTCGGCGACAATGACCGGCTGGCGGCGCGCGTCGCGCAGGCGGCGGGGGCGCAGGGCGTCATCCTCCTGTCCGACGTCGATGGCCTGTATGACGCCAATCCCAACAGCAACCCGGGTGCCAGGCTGATCGAGCATGTCGCGCGGATCGATGCGCGGATCGAGGCGATGGCCGATGGCGGCTCGGCCTCGGGCATGGGGTCCGGCGGGATGATTTCGAAGATTTCGGCGGCGAAGATCGCGACGACGGCGGGGGTGCGGCTGGCGATCGTGTCGGGCAAGCATCTCCACCCGTTGCAGCGTTTTGCCGACTCCGGCTGCGGCACGGTATTCGCCGCCACCGGCGCGGCACGAGCACGCAAGGCGTGGCTCGCGGGGCGGCTGACCGCGCGCGGCGCGATCAGCGTCGATGATGGCGCGGCGCACGCGCTGGCATCGGGCAAGAGCCTGCTCGCCGCCGGCGCGACGCGGGTCGAGGGCGATTTCCGACGCGGCGACCTGATCGCGATCCACGCCGCCGATGGCCGGCCGATCGCACGCGGCCTCGCCGAATATGACGCTGCCGATGCGGCGCGCATCGCCGGGCGCCGCAGCGACGAGCATGCTGCGATCCTCGGCTATGCGCCGCGCGCGACCCTGGTGCATCGCAACCACATGGCGATGCTGTGAGCATTGTCGCGATGACCGGCGGCACCGGCTTTGTCGGGTCGCGGCTGATCGACCAGGCGCTGGCGGCAGGGCATCAGGTGCGTGCACTGACGCGCCGGCCGCAGCCCGGGCGCGACGGTCTGGTGTGGGTAGAGGGAGCGCTCGACGATCGCGCGGCGCTGGCGAAGCTGGTCGAGGATGCTGACGCTGTCATCCACGTCGCCGGCGTGGTCAATGCATCCGACCGCGCGGGTTTCGCCGCCGGCAATATCAGCGGGACCGAAGCGATGCTGGCGGCCGCGACGAGCGCCGGCATCAAACGCTTCGTCCACGTCTCGTCGCTTGCCGCGCGCGAGCCGGCGCTGTCGGATTATGGCTGGTCCAAGGCCGAGGCCGAGGCGCGCGTGGTCGCGTCCGACCGCGACTGGACGGTGGTCCGCCCCCCCGCCGTCTACGGTCCGGCGGACATGGAAATGCGCGAGATGTTTCGGCTCGCCTCATTCGGGCTGGCGCTGTTGCCCAGCCCGGGCCGGCTGTCGGTGATCCACGTCGACGACCTCGCCGCACTGCTGCTCGTCCTCGCGCAAGGCGATCCGGGGCGCCTGATCCTCGAAGCCGATGATGGCGTCCTCGGCGGATGGACGCACAAGGAATTCGGTCGCGCGCTTGGCGCCGCGGTCGGCAAGCGTGTGCTGCCGATCCCCTTGCCCCATGGCCTTATGATGCTGGCCGCGCGCGGCGACCGGCTGGTGCGCGGCAAGAAGGCCAAGCTGACGCCCGACCGGGTCGATTATTTCTGCCATCCCGACTGGACGGTGGACCCCGACAAACGCCCGCCTTCGCAATTGTGGCAGCCGAAGATCGCGACGCCGGACGGGTTGGCGGCGACCGCCGCCTGGTATCGGGCGAACGGACTGCTCTAGATCAGGCGTGCGGCCAGCCGGTCACCGCCTGGATCACGAACGCCACCAGCGTCAAGACAATGCCGACGAGGAATGCTTGATAAGCCCTTGTCAGATAATAATATTTCTTCTTCTGCAGGACCAGTCCGTTCTGGTAGAGATCGCGCGCCATGGTGCGATAGGTGGTTTCCTCGTCGCGCATCACGTCGATCATCTTGTCGACGAACTCGGCCTCCGAAATGGTGCTGAACACGCCGAAGAACAGGTAATTGGGGTTGCGGCCCTTGGGCGTCTTGATCTTGGGCATCACCGCCATCACCGACAATACCGTCGCGGCGAAGGAGAATACGCCGAGCACGATCAGCGAGGGTGAGGCGAGCAGGGTCGCCGAGCCCATCTGGCCGATGGTCAGCGTGAAGACGACGAAGGTCGCCCCCATCAAGATGCTCGCCTTGGTGTCCGCCATCGCCGACAGCTGGACATGCGCGGCGAGCGCCGCGACCAGCATGTTGTGAACTTCCTTGGGAAATTCATAATCAGGATGATCGTGCGGCAATGCCTTCGACATGGTATCCCCCGGATTTCCCGGCCGCGATGTTGCCCTGTAAGGCCGCGCTTGCCAAGCCGGCGCCGCCTTCCCGCCGCAATCGGTTGGCAATCGCGGTTCCGACCTAATAAGGATCATGCATGACCGACCGTGACCAGACTTTCGCGACGATCGCCGCGCAGATCGAACCCTTCAACAAGAAGGGCGTGACGCTGAGCGACGCCACCACCTTTCAGGGCGATCTCGAATGGGACAGCCTGACGGTGATGGATTTCGTCGCCGCGATCGAGGACGAGTTCGACATCATCATCACGATGAACATGCAGGCCGAGATCGAAAATGTCGGCCAGCTGGTCGACGCGGTACAGAAGCTGAAAGGCTGAACCGATGACCGATGCCGGCCTGACCGCCGAGGCTCTGCCCGAAACCGCCGCCACGGTTCCACCCGAGCGCGACCTGATGTCCAAGTTCGACGGCCTGATCGCCGAGCGGCAGGCGCTGCTCGATTCGGGCGTGACCGATCCTTTCGCGATCGTGATGGAGAAGGTGAAATCGCCGACCGAGGCGGTGATTGCCGGCCGCGACACCATCCTGCTCGGCACTTATAATTATATGGGCATGACGTTCGATCCCGACGTCATCCAGGCCGGCAAGGACGCGCTCGACCAGTTCGGCTCGGGCACCAATGGCAGCCGCATGCTCAACGGCACCTTCCGCGACCATATGGAAGTCGAGCAGGCATTGCGCGATTTCTACGGCGTCAGCGGGGCGATCGTCTTCTCGACCGGCTACATGGCCAATCTCGGCATGATCTCGACACTCGCCGGCAAGGGCGAATATGTCATCCTCGATGCCGACAGCCATGCCTCGATCTATGACGGTTGCGCGCAGGGCAATGCGGAGATCGTCCGCTTCCGCCACAACAGCGTGGAGGATCTCGACAAGCGGCTCGGCCGCCTGCCCAAGGAACCGGGCAAGCTGGTGGTGCTGGAGGGCGTCTATTCGATGCTCGGCGACATCGCGCCGCTCAAGGAAATGGTCGCTGTCGCCAAGAAGCACGGCGCGATGGTGCTGAGCGACGAAGCGCATTCGATGGGCTTTTTCGGCCCCAATGGCCGCGGCGTGTACGAAGATCAGGGCTGCGAGGGCGATGTCGACTTCATCGTCGGCACCTTCTCCAAGTCGGTCGGCACGGTCGGCGGCTTCTGCGTCTCCAACCATCCCAAATTCGAGGCAATCCGTCTCGCCTGCCGGCCCTACATCTTCACCGCCTCGCTGCCGCCATCGGTGGTCGCGACCGCGGCGATGTCGATCCGCAAGCTGATGCACGCGCACAACAAGCGCCAGCATCTGTGGGAGAATGCGCGCACGCTGCACGGCGGGCTGAAGGCGATGGGTTTCAAGCTCGGCACCGAAACGCCGGACAGCGCGATTATCGCGGTAATCCTGGACGATCAGACTCAGGCGGTGGCGATGTGGCAGGCGCTGTTGGAGGGCGGGCTGTACGTCAACATGGCGCGGCCGCCGGCGACGCCGGCCGGCACCTACCTGCTGCGCTGCTCGCTGTGCGCCGAGCATAGTGCCGAGCAGGTCCAGACGATCCTGGGAATGTTCCGCGCCGCCGGCACCGCGCTGGGCGTGATCGCCTGACGGCCTCGCCGGCTTCACACGAGTCGCTCTTACGGGTAGAGTTGCACGTAATGAGCGGGAACGAAGCCGACACGGCGGCTCCGGGGGGGCTGCGGAGCAAGTGGCGCACGATCATGCTGGTCATGACGGCGGCGCTGGGCGCGCTCGTGCTCGTCGGGCTGGTTCTGACGGTCGGCAACGCCAATCGCGAACGTGATCACGCGCTGCGGCTGCAGCGCCACAGCTATGAGGTGATGATTCTCGCCCGCACGCTGTCGGGCACGATCGCCCAATCCGAAGCATCGCTCGGTCGCTACGTCATCAGTGCCGATGCCGGGCTCGGCCAGCTCTATTTCGATCAGTGGAAACAGGCCGGCGACCAGATCGACCGGCTCGACCAGATCACCGATGACAACCCGTCGCTCCAGCGCCCGATCGATGCGTTGCGCGTCGCCTTCCGGACGCGTGGCGACGAACTGGCGACGATCGCGCTGAGCACGCGCTACAAGCAGAACCCCCAGGCACTGGCGCGCTATTATGCGGCACGCCAGGCACCGGCGCTGACGCGCATCAATGCGTTGCTCGAGACGATCATCAGCCGCGAACGCGACCTTCTTGAGCGCCGCACGAACGACGCCATGACCACCGTCGCGCGGTCCAGCAACGCCGTGGTGGTGCTGATGGCGTTCGGCGCGGTGATCGTTCTAGCCGCGATCATCCTGGGCTGGCTGATCGTCCGAGCGCTGGCCGAGCGCGCCACCGCGCGCGCAGAAGCCGAGATCGAGCGCGAGCGGTCGGCTGAACTCGAATATGCCGTGGCCCAGGCGACCGAGGAATTGCGTGTGCAGGAAGCACGGCTTCGCCAGGTCCAGAAGATGGAGGCGGTGGGCCAATTGACCGGCGGTATCGCGCATGATTTCAACAATATGCTCGCGGTCGTTATCGGCGGGCTGGAACTCGCCGCGCGCCAGCTCAAAGCCGGCGGCCCCGAGGTCGCGCGCCATATCGACAGCGCGATGGAGGGTGCGAACCGCGCCGCCGCGCTGACCCGCCGACTGCTCGCTTTCTCGCGCGAGGAAGGCCTGCGCGCCGAGCCGATCGAGCCCGGCACGCTCGTCGCGGGCATGTCGGACCTGCTCGATCGCACGATTGGCGACACCATCACGGTCAAGGTCGAGGATGACGGGCGCGGCTGGGCCACCCGCGCCGACAGGCTGCAACTGGAGAATGTCCTGCTCAACCTGGCGGTCAACGCGCGCGACGCGATGGCCGGGCGCGGCACGCTGTCGATCGTGACGGCCGGACGGACGCTGAGCGAGGCCGCGATCGGCACCTGCCCGGCGGGCGACTATGTCACCATCGCGGTGACCGACACGGGCTGCGGCATGACGCCGGAAACGGTGGAACGCGTGTTCGAACCCTTCTTCACGACCAAGCCGACGGGCCAGGGCACCGGCCTTGGACTGAGCCAGGCCTTTGCTTTTGCCCGCCAGGCGGAAGGGGAGATCGTGATCGACTCGACCCCGGGCAGCGGCACGACGGTGACCCTGTTCCTGCCGCGCCACGCCACCGGCCGCGACGGCGAAACGGTGACGCCGCTACCGATGCAGCCCACCGAATCACTGGGCGCGCTACAGATACTGGTGGTCGAGGATGACCCGCGTGTGCTCGCCGCGACGATCGGCGCGCTCGAGGAACTCGGCCACCAGGTGATTGCGTGTGCGGATCCGCTAGCCGCGCCCGCACTGCTCGACCAGCATGGCGCGGTCGACATGATCGTCTCGGACGTGCTGATGCCGCAGCAGACGGGACCCGAGATGATCGCCGCCCTCGCGCAGCGTTTTCCCCATATCGCTGTGCTGTTCGTTACCGGTTTCGCAGGCGAAGCAAACGAGGCAGCATTCGGCGGCCATAGTGTGCTGCGCAAACCCTTCACCATCGCCGCACTCGACCGCGCGCTCGCGGAGGCCATGGCCATGGCGCGACCCGGCCCGGACACGATCGCTGCGGAGTGATTTATAGCTGACGCCGCGCCTCTGCGCGGATATAGCCGCTCGACCGGGGCGCCCGCCCCTGCCCCGCCCAGCCGATAAAGGCCTGCCGCAAGCGATCATGAAATCCATCGACCGCTACATGGCCCGACTGATCGCAGTGCCGATGCTCGCCTGCCTCGTCATCACGGCGATGCTGCTGATCCTCGATCGTATCCGCCTGCTGCTCGAGTTCGTCGCCAGCGAAGGCGGGCCGGTCAGCGTGGTGTGGCGGATGCTCGCCAACCTGCTGCCGGAATATCTCGGGCTCGGCATTCCGATCGGCCTGCTGCTCGGCATCCTGCTCGCCTTTCGCCGCCTGGCGACCAGTTCCGAGCTCGACGTGCTGCGTGCGGTGGGAATGAGCTATCCGCGGCTGCTGCGCGTGCCGTACATGTTCGCCATCGCCCTGGCGTTGCTCAATCTCGCGATTGTCGGCTTCATCCAGCCCGGCGCGCGCTACACCTACGAAAAACTGCGCTTCGAGCTGCGCACCGGCGCGCTGGGCGCTTCGATCAAGGTTGGCGAGTTCACCCACTTCCCCAATGGTGCCACGGTACGCATTGAGGACAGCCGTGACGAAGGCCGCAAATTGTCGGGCATCTTCGTGCAATATGCCGGCAAGAAGGGCGACTGGTATGCGGTGACCGCGGAACGCGGCCAATTCCTTGCCACCGACAATCCCGACGAGATCATCTTTCGCCTGAGCAACGGCACGCTGATCAACAATGCGCCCGACTTCGTGACGCCGCGCGTGCTGACCTTCACCTCGCACGACCTGCCGATCCCGCTGCCCAAATATGAGAGCTTCCGCACGCGCGGTGGGCTGAACCTGGAGCGCACGCTGCCCGAACTGGTGCGCATCGGCCACGATGCCCATGCCAGTGAGCAGGACCGCGACACCAGCCGCGCGGCATTTCATTTCCGGCTCGCCGAAGTGCTCTCGATGTTCTTCCTGCCGTTGCTGGCGCTGGCGCTCGGCATCCCGCCCAAGCGTTCGACCTCGGCGCTCGGCGTATTCCTGTCGGTGGTGATGGTGGTCGCCTATCACAAGGTCAACGAATATGGGCAGGCGCTCGGCGGGCTCGGCAAGATCGACCCGTTCTTCGCGCTGTGGGTGCCCTTCGTCGTCTTTGCCGGGATCTGCAGCTGGATGTTCTACGTCATCGCGTTCGTCCCGGGCGGTCAGCCGATCGGGGGGCTTGAACGTGGTTTCTCCAAGGTGACCAAGTGGATCGCGCGGCTGTTGCCGAAACGGGGCGAGGCAGAACCGGAATGATCGCGCTGCAGCTTTTTCCGTCGCGCACCGTGACGATGTACATGATGAAGGCGTTCATCATCCGCACCTTCGCGATTCTCGCGACGCTGGTGCTGGTGCTGCAGATGATGGATCTGCTGAGCGAGTCGGGACACATTCTCGCCTACCAAGGCAACGGCCAGGCGGAGGAACTGCGCTATATCAGCCTGCGCACGCCGCAAATCATCGCAACCTTCGCGCCCTTTGCCGTGCTGCTCGGTACCATCCTCACGCTGAGCACGATGAACCAGAACAGCGAGATCATCGCGTTGAAGGCCGCCGGCCTCTCGGCGCACCAGGTGTTGGCACCGTTGATCGTGGCAAGCCTCGGCTTTGCCGTGCTTTCCTTCGCCTTCAACGACCGCATCGTGAGCCGGGCGACGGCGACGCTGACGCGTTGGAAGGCCGTGGGCTATGCACCGATACCGATCGATCATGGCGACCGATCGAATGTCTGGGTGCGTGACGGTGACGACCTGATCCAGGCCAGCCAGGTCAATGGGCGCGGCAATGCCGTGCGGCTGGTCGATGTGACGCTGTACGATCGTCAGAACGGACGGATGGTGAGCATCGTGCGCGCGCCGCACGGCATGCGCGACGGCGATGGCTGGCGAATAGGTCCGGCGACGCGCTTCGACGTGACCAGCGGACGCCTTACCAAGCTCGGCGCGATCGTCATCGGCCATGGCGTACGGCCGGACCAGCTCACCCTGGCAAGCGTCGACGCCGACGCACTGTCATTCGGCGAGCTTCATCAGGCGATCGGCGACTTGTCTGACGCCGGTCGGCCGACCAAGGCCCTGTCGGGGTCGATGTGGCACAAATTGTCGAGCCCGCTGTCGGCGGTGCTGATGCCGCTGCTCGGTGCGATTTCGGCCTTCGGCCTGGCGCGGTCGGGCAAATTGTTCGTTCGCGCGGTGATCGGCATGTTCCTGGGTTTCGCCTATTTCGTCGGCGACAATTTCGCGTTGGCGATGGGCAATCTCGGCGCCTACCCGCCTTTCCTCGCAGCCTGGGCGCCGTTCCTGCTGTTCCTGCTGATCGGCGAAGCGGTGTTGGTCAGGACCGAAGAATAGCGACTCTCGGAAATCGAGAAATGGCAATGGAATTCACATGCCCAGTCTGCGGGTTTGCCGACTTAGCGGGCCCACCGAGAGACAGCCACGGGTGCTCAAGCTTTGAAATTTGCCCCTGCTGCGGCACTGAGTTCGGCTACGACGACGCGAAATTGAGCCACGAGACGTTGCGCGAGCAATGGTTTGCAGCGGGCGCAAAATGGTGGTCCAGGTCGCCACGACAACCCGCGAGCTGGCGTGCCATTGAGCAACTTGAACAAGCGGGCTTGACCGCGCCCTGTGATCAACCGCCGCGCGGCCGTGCCTGATTGCTAGCTTTGGCGTCCACCCATCGTGCTGCGCGCGATCTTGCCCACCAGCGGCAGCAGGCCGGCATGGTTGCCCTTGTGATAGGGCGAGTCCGCGTCGAGCACAGCGACCAGCCGGCGATGCGCCTCGCCCAGCGCGTGATAGGGTACGCTCGGCAGCAGGTGATGCAGCGCGTGGTAACGCAGGCCGACCGGCGCCCACAGCGCCGGCAACAGACCGGGCGGGGGCACGTTGACGCTGTCGAGATATTGCGCGGTGACGGTCATCGCCTCGCCCTCATTCTCCCACAGGTGCGCGACCAGCGTGCGAAGCTGGTTGAGGACCGTGACCCCCGACAGGATCGCGAGGAAGATCAGGAAGCCGCGCAGCGGGATGACGCCGGTCGCGACCAGCGTCAGCAGCCCGATCGCCCACAGGCTCGTCGCCGTCTCCAGCGCGATCCACATGGTACGGAACTCGCCCTCGGGTGGGCGGCGGCTGAATTGCGGGTTGATCTGCAGGCCCGAGGCGCGCGCCACCAGCCAGCGGCGCAACGGCGGAATCAGCAGCGAAAGCGGCGCAAGGACCGCAAAGCGCACGAACAGTGCGATCGGCGCGAGCGCCGCGACGACGACGAACAGCGGCAGGGTCCACGGCTTCATCAGCGCGAGCGGCAGATATTCCGGATCCTCGATCGTCCCATAGCGGGTGCGCGCATGGTGTAGGGTGTGCACGCCTTCATAGAGGAAGGACGGCACCATCAGCGGTACGCCGACGAGCGCGTTCCAGAAAAGCCGGAAACCCGGCAGCGACGAATGCTTGAGGTGGGTAAGTTCATGAATGAAGCTGCCCGCGCGATAAAGCGCCAGGATCGCTACAACGCCCGCGACCAGTGCCCAGCCAACCGGCACGGACGAAACCGCCACCGCCAACGCGCCATAGCCGAGCAGCATCGAGGCAATGCAGTCGCCCCAATAAACCAGCGGCTTCGGCGCGGCGAGATCCCGGGCAAGCTCGGCCGCCGCGCGCAGCAGCGCACGATCATCGGCAATCGGCTCGCGCGGTGCACGCGCAGCGGTGACGCCGGCGACAGGCTGGCGCGTATCGAGAGTGAGCGAACTGTTCATGGATTGGGCCATTGCCCCGAGATAGTGGCTATATGGTGGCGTTAACAGGTCAGCGGATGCCACAGATCGACGACCCGCTTGACAGCACGGCGCGCGCGCGGGACTGCACGCGCACTCCAGCAAGGGTCGTCATCTTGGCCAATACCGCTCCGCTCACCATCCGCCCGATCGACAGCAAGGCCGATCGCAAGAAGTTCATCGAGTTGCCGTTCCGGCTCTACAAGGACGATCCCAACTGGGTGCCGCCGCTGAAAGGCGAAGCGCTCGGGCTGATCACGCCGGAGAAGAATGGCTGGTTCAGCCACGCCAAGGCACAGCTGTTCCTCGCGGAACGCGGTGGCAAAGTGGTCGGGCGCATCTCTGCCCATATCGACACGCTGGCGCTGGAGATGCCGCCCGAGCAGGGCTTCGGGCCGGGGTGCGGCCAGTTCGGATTGTTCGATGCGGAGGACCGCAACACCGCTCGCGCGCTGATCAACGCTGCGGAGGGCTGGCTGCGCGGCGAAGGCATGAATCGCGTGCTCGGTCCGATCAGCATGTCGATCTGGGAAGAGCCCGGCTTGCTGATCGAGGGGTATGACCATCCGCCAACGATCATGATGGGCCATGCCAAGCCCGAATATCGCGAATGGATCGAGGAGGCCGGCTATCTGCCGGTCAAGCAACTAAAAACCTATCGCCTCAATGTGGTGAAGGAATTCCCGCCGATCGTGCAGCGCATCGTCCAGTCGGGCGAGCGCAACCCGCGCATCAGGATCCGCATGGTCGACAAGGCGAAGTTCGACGAGGAAGCCGCGATCATCCTCGCGATCCTCAACGATGCCTGGTCGGACAATTGGGGCTTCGTGCCGCTGACCCCACCCGAGATTGCCGATGTCGGCGTCAAGCTGAAGCCGATCGTGTTCAACCAGTTGATCCGCATCGCCGAGCTGGACGGCCGACCGGTAGCGTTCATGATCACCCTGCCCGATCTCAACGAGCCGCTGAAGCCACTGAATGGCAACCTCTTCCCGTTCGGCTGGGCCAAGCTGCTGTTGTGGCTGCGCGCACCCAAGGCCTTCACCATGCGCGTGCCGCTGATGGGCGTGGTCAAGGAACTGCAGTCATCGCGCATGGCGAGCCAGCTGGCTTTCATGATGATCGAATATATCCGCCGCGACGCGGTGGCCCATTTCGGTGCGCAGGAAGGTGAGATCGGCTGGGTGCTCGACGACAATCAGGGCATGAACGCGATCGCCGACGCGATCGATAGCCATGTCAACAAGGTCTATCAGGTCTACGAAAAGACGCTGTAGGCTCTCTCTACGAGCATCAACGCGCCGGTGGCGAGCGCACCGCCGCTGGCGAGCAACACCGCACCTGCCGCGGCGTCTTTGGCCGCGGCGATGCCGGGTGCAATATCCGGATGGACCTGATCGGCTAGATATTCGAGCGCGGCATTGGCCATTTCCAACGAAAGGACCAGTACCGCCGAGGATAGCAGCAGCGCTGCCCACAACCAACCGGGACGTAGCGCGAGGACGATGGCCGTTCCCAGCCCCGCCATGGCCAGCTGAATGCGAAAACTGGGCTCGCGATGCCAAACGGTGACAATACCGGCGACGGCGAAACCGACCCGCTCGCGAAATGGCCTGTTTTTCATAACATCCGCATAGTGCCCCGCGATGCAGATTCGTTGTGCCGGACAGGGAGATGCAATGCGCGGCGGGCCCACAACGCCGCGGCGGGTGCCGCAGGTCGCGGCCAGGTGGATTACCGGATCAACGGGTCGAGCCCCTCGGCGAACCAGCCCCTGCGTGTCTTGCACGGCTTGCGCCGCATGTTTTCCAGGCGCTGGTGACGACAGGGTTCGATCTTGCCGATAGCCTGCTCCGATCCAGGCACAGCCAGGTTACCCACACCGCCGCCACGCGCGGCATCAGCCGGCGTGACGAGCGTGAATGCGGTACAGGCAAGCGCCGCTAGCGTCAGCTTCGACATGACGTTTCCTCTGCGGCCATCACCGGACATTTACTGGTCGAGCGGATCGAAGCCTTCGGCAAGCCATTCCTTGCGCGTCTTGCAGATCTTGTGCGGGAGCCGCGATCCGGTGAGCTCTTCGACCACGCAATAACGCCGATCGACATTCGACGCGGCTTGCACCGTATTGGTAACCACGGCGCCGTCCGCACTCGCGACATTGGCGGTCGTGGTTTCGGGGCCGGCGGCGAGTGCGGGTGCGGCAAAAGCGAGCGTCGCGATGGCGAGCGATGAGAGCAGGGTCTTCGACATGATGTCCTCCACAGGCTGAACCGGAAACGTCCGGTGGCGACTGTGTTGGTGCATTACTCATGCCAAACACCATAATAGCTTGATTTCAATTACTTACGGTCATTCTTGAACGGAAAATGAATAGCAGATGGCGCCAATTCTCGGTATGGCGCGCCAGCTTCTGGCAAGTTCGGACGCGTCGCCGCCGTTCAGAATCGACGTGACACGCCAATATAAAGCTCCACATCAGGGGCATCGCGGTTGAGCCCGGCGACGCCACCGATATCCAATTGGAGATCATCCTTTGCCGCCCAGGCAAAGGATAACGAGGCCAGTCCCTGGGTCGCCTTGCCTGCCGGATCCTCGTCGCGCAGCAACTGCCCCTCAACTGATAGCGCCAAAGTCTTGCTGAGCTTCAGGCCAAGGCCGAGCGTCTCGCTGACCGCGAAATGCCGGCCGTGGCCATCCCCGTCGACCGCGACATCGGCTTCGGTGGTGGTGGCGAAATTGAGCGTGTCGCTGAGATCGAAGGTGACCGGCACGACGACGCCCGCGCTCCAGTCGCCCGCGCCGAGCGGCGCTCGCCCGACCGGCAGCGTGACGAAAGGTTGCACCGCGATCGACACCCCGCTGCCATCGGGATGATGCAGATTGGCCTTGAAGCCCAGCGTCACGTCGCCGACGCGATCGGCGCTGTCGACCGTTCCGGCGAGCTTGTCCCGTGTGCGGAGATGGCCGAACGGCGTCCAGCCGATCTGGGCTTCGACCGCATCGGTCAGGCCGACGCGCACGAAGCTGTCGCCAATCAATATTGTGTCGCTGCGCTGGGTGGAATCCTGCGACAGCGTCCAGTCGGTCAGCGCGGTCTCCACCGAGACATGGCCCGGCGCGATCGTGCACGGGGTCGTACCGAGACCCGGGCGGGTCGGGCAATAAGCGCGATCCTCGGCCTGAGCGGCGGCGGGGATCATCATCAACAGTGCGAATGCCGTCTTCTTCATGCCGTCGCCCCCAGCCGGATCAGGCCTAGCCCAGGCGCACCCAGGTCGGCGCGTGGTCGCTGGCCTTTTCGCGCCCGCGATAGTCCTTGTCGACGCCCGCATCGAGCAGACGATCCGCAGCCCGCGGGCTCAGCAGCAGATGGTCGATGCGGAAGCCTGCGTCACGCTGCCACGCGCCGGCTTGATAGTCCCAGAAGGTCCACACGCCGCCGTTGGGGCGGCGTGTGCGCAAGGCATCGGTCCAGCCCTGCGCGAGCAGCGAGCGGTAGGCAGCACGGCTTTCGGGCTGCATCAGCGCGTCTTCCTGCATCGCGCGGACCGAAAAGGTGTCATCGTCATTGGGGATGACATTATAATCGCCAGCCAGCACCACCGGCTTCTCCTCGGCGAGCAGCGCGCGGGCGCGATCGGCGAGGCGCGCCATCCAGCTGAGCTTGTAGTCGAATTTCGGACCCGGCTGAGGATTGCCATTGGGCAGATAGAGCGAGGCGATCACCACGCCGCCCACCTCGGTTTCGAGATAACGGCTATGCTCGTCCTCCGGATCGCCGGCGAGGCCGCGGTGACGCTCGATCGGATCGACGCCCCTGGCCAGTACCGCGACGCCGTTGAACCCCTTCTGGCCGTGCCAGACGGCACCATAGCCGGCGGCGCGGATATCGGCCTCGGGAAAGGTCTCGTCGCTCGACTTCAATTCCTGCAGACAAACAACATCGGGCTGTTGCTCGGCGAGATATTCCAGCAGGCGCGGCAGACGCGCCTTGATGCCGTTGACGTTGTAGGTGACGATCTTCAACGCAGCGTCAGACCGAGAAGCTGGTGCCGCAGCCACAGCCAGAAGCAGCATTGGGGTTGGTCACGCGGAACGCCGCACCGCCCAGTTCCTCGACATAATCGACTGCCGCGCCGCGTACCAGATCGAGGCTGATCGAATCGACCACCAGGCGCACGCCGTCGGTTTCAGCAATGGCATCGTCGTTCTCGGGCGCGTCGGCGAAACCGAACTTGTACTGAAAGCCCGAGCAACCGCCGCCCTCGACCGACAGGCGCAGGATCGCCGGCTTGCCCTGCTTCGCCGCGATCGCCGCGACCCGCGCGGCGGCAGAGGCGGTAAGCGCGATGTCGGGAGCCAGGGTAGCCATGCCGTGGAGATAGGCGGTCGCGGCGCCAACGGCAACCGCGACACGGCTAAATCGGCGATAGCCGGATCAGTCGGCCGCCGGGCCGCCGACCGCAACAGGCACGGTGCGGAGCGAGCGATCCTGCACGGCGAGCAGGTAATCGGCATTCTGCAGGAACGGAACGGGATTGACCGCAGCACCGTCGATGCGGACTTCATAGTGAAGATGTGGGCCGGTCGAACGACCCGTCGAGCCCATCAGCGCGATCAGCTGGCCGCGATGGACGCGGGTGAAGGGCGCGACGAGAATCTTGGACAAGTGGCCGTAGCGGGTCTGGATGCCCTTGCCATGGTTGATCTCGACCATGTTGCCATAACCGCCGGCGCGCTCGGCGCGATCGACGATGCCGTCCGCGGTGGCGTAGACCGGCGTACCCGTGGGACCGGGGATGTCGACGCCGGCGTGGAAAGCGGCGGTGCCGCGGAACGGATCGGAGCGAACGCCGAAATTGCTGGTGAAAGCGAGATGCTCGACCGGCTGGACCGAGGGAATGGCGATCGTGCCCTGTTGCAGGCTGTCGAGTTTCTTCCAGGTCATGAACAGCGAGCGGAACTGCATGTCGGCGCGGATGTCGGCGGCGGCCTCGGCACCGTTGGCGGCCTCATAGGGGCCACCCATGGCCGGCACGGCAGCGACGAAACGCTCGGGCGCGAGACCCAGACTACGCACCTTGGCGGTGGCAGTGGCGAGGCGCCGTTCGGCAACCTGGCGCACCTTGACGGCGGCGGCGACCTGGCGCGCTTCGACCTGCCTCAGCGGGGCGACGACATCGGCGGCGAGTGCGTCGGCGGCAGGGTCGATGGTCGGCGCCGTCTGCGCCAGAACCTTCTGGTCGGCCTTGCCCGAGACCACGGCGGTGATCAGCGCCTGGCGCTGTTCGACCCGCGCGGCATGGGCGGCGGCGACTTCACGGATTTTTTCGACATCGGCCTGCATCGCGGCGACGCGCGCCTGCATCTGGGCAACCTTGGCTTCGGGCGACAGCGGTGCGCCGACGACGCCGCTCAGCGCGACCGCGCCGACCGCTGCCTGGGCAACGCCATAAGCCGAGAAGCACAGGGTGACGGCAGCGATCCCGGCCATCATCGCCTGGGCGCGTCCACCGATGCTGAAGCGCCGCAGGTCCCTGCCATCATGAAAGATGAAGTCGCGGGTGGTGAAATACGTGCGAAGCCGCGCAATTGCCTGCGTGCCCGACGCTATTGAAAAAGTGACCATTCGTTACCGACGACCCTTGCGATCACCGGTAAACCGGTCCCGCCCCTTTGCTACATCCCGGACGCGGCCCCTCCACGGCCCGGACTTCGGGAGCCTGTGTGGCTTGCGGTGTCAGGTAGAGGCAATACTCCGATAGTAATTCAGCGTCAGACCGGCAGACTCGCGCGCCGAGTCGTTGAACGGCGGCTTAAGCACGCCGCGAAAGTGCAGCGCGACCAGAGACTGCCAGTGCGAATCAGGCACGAATCCCTTGCGCGAACAGGCGAATTCGAACCAGCGCGTGCCCGCCCGGACGTGGCGGATCTCGTCGGTGAGAATACGCCGCAGGATGCGCGCGCTGATCTCGTCGCCCGCCGTGACTAAGCGCTCGATGGTCATCGGCGTGACATCCAGCCCGCGCGCCTCGAGCACCATCGGCACCACGGCGAGCCTGGCCAGCGGATCATGCGCGGTCGCGTTCGCCGCGTCCCACAGGCCGTCATGCGCCGGCATCGCGCCATAATGGCTTCCCAGTGCCCGCAACCGACGGTCGAGCAACGCGAAATGCATCGCTTCGTCCGCGCCCACGCCGATCCATTCATCGACAAACGCGCGCGGAAACGCGCCGCCGAAGCGCCCGATCAGGTCGAAGGCGAGGTCGATCGCGACGAACTCGATATGCGCCAGCGCGTGGAGCAGCGCGATGCGGCCGCGCTCGGAGCCGCCCTTGCCGCGTCGCGGCATCTGCGCCGGACGCAGCAATTCGGGCAGCACCGGGCGCGCCGGCCGATCGGGCATGGTGACGTCGAAATCTTCGGTCAGCGCGCCACGGCGCCATCCCCGCGCCGTCGCGCGCGCCGCGCGCACCTTGGCGGCCGGATCGGCAGTATCGAGCACGCCGCGCACCGCGGCGGCGATGCTGCGATCGGCGATCAGCCGAGCTCCTTGACCGCTTCGAGCACATCGACGGCATGGCCGGGCACGCGCACCTTGCGCCACACCCGCGCCAGGATGCCGGTCTTGTCGAACAGAAAGGTTGAGCGGTCGATGCCCATATAGGTCTTGCCGTACAGCTTCTTCTCGACCCACACGCCGAAAGCTTCCATCGCGGCGTTGGTGTCGTCGGTGGCGAGCGGTACGGTCAGATCATATTTGTCGATGAATTTCTGATGCTTGATCGGCGTGTCGCGCGATACGCCGAGCAGATCGGCGCCGAGTGCCTGGAACTCCGGATAGAGCCGGCTGAAATCCTGCGCTTCGCGCGTACAGCCCGAGGTATCGTCCTTGGGATAGAAATAGAGGACGAAGGTCTTGCCGATATGATCACGCAGATTCACGCGCCCACCGCCGGGTGTGGCGAGGTCGATCGCCGGGAGTTTCGCGCCTTCATCCAGTGCCATCATCGTCTCCGTCATGCTCTCCGCCGCCTGCGCTGACCGCGGCGAGATACTGCGACACCTCCTGCCGTGTCGCGTCGAACGACGCAATCACCGCATCCCAATCCGCCAGCCCGAGTGCACGTGCGATCAGCGTACATGTCGCCGCCGCCGGCGGCTGTGCGTCCGGTGCGACCAGCCGCAGCGTGACTAGCAGGCGCGTCAGCACGTCATGGGCCAGACGCAGCCCGGGCGGCGCAAGGCCGAGCGTTACCAGGCGGTCGATCGCGCTGCCGAGATGCGGGTCAAATCCGGCCAGGCGGGTGAGCTGCACCATGTGCACGGCAAATTCGAGATCGACCAACCCGCCGGGAAGCAATTTGGCGTCGAGCGGCCCGGCAGGTGGCTTGTGCGCCGCCATCTCCGCGCGCATCTTCACCGCGTCGGCGATGATGTCGCGCGCCGGGCGGGCGCCGGCCAGGACCGCGTCGATCACCCCTTGCGTCGCGTAGCGCGCGGCGGGCGTACCGAACACCGGCCGGGCCCGCGTCAGCGCCATGTGCTCCCAGGTCCAGGCGCTCTCGCGCTGATATCGCTCGAAGCCCTCCAGCGACACGCTCAGCGGCCCTTGCGTGCCCGAAGGCCGCAATCGCGTATCGATGTCGTAGAGCGGCCCCGAGGCGGTCTGCACGGACAGCGCGCCAGTCACACGCTGTGCCAGGCGGTTGTAATAATGCACCGCGCCGAGCGGCTTGGGACCGTCCGATTCCGCCATGTAGTCGCCGGTGAACAGATAAATCAGGTCGAGGTCGGAAGCGTGGGTCAGCGCCGCGCCACCCATCCGCCCCAGCGCGAGGACGACCAACTCGCTGCCGGGCACGCTGCCATGCACGGCCTCGAACGCGCCGGTCGTCGCCGCGGCAAGGACGTTGATCGCCGCCTCGGCGATGCGGGCATAGCCTGCCGATACGTCGAGCGGATCGCTAACCCCGGCGATGATCTGCGTGCCGAGCGCGAAGCGCTTCTCGCCGACGATGCGGCGGACATGGTCGAGTTGCTGCTGGTAATCGCCATCGCCCGCGCCGAGCCGCATCTCGCCGATCAGCGCATCGACCGAGCCGACCGGATCGAGCGCGCTGGCGTCGACCAGTCCGTCGAACAACTCCGGCCGCCGGCCCAGCGCGTCGGCCAGTGTCGGGGTATGGCTGAGAATGGCTCCGAGCAACGGCGCCAGCGCCGGCCGGGCTTCGAGCAACCGGAAGAAATTGATCGCGCTGCTCAATCGCCCCAGCATCACGTCGAGCCGGACGATTGCGGCATGCGGATCGGGTGCGGTGCCGAGCGCCTCGATCAGGCCGGGCAACACCGCCTCCAGCGCGGCGCGCGCCGCCGGGCTTCGCAGCGCTGGATAAGTGCCGCCGCGCCAGCGCTCGATCAGCTCGGCGACGCCATCGTCGTGCGCGAACCCTGCGCGATCGAGCTGCGCGACGAGCGTCGCGCGATCGGCCGACAGGCTGCCGGTGTCACCAGCGTCGAGTGAATCATAGGTCGTCGCGACCGCCGAGACGCCGGGACGCAGCAGATCAAGCAGCGCAGCACCATCGGCGAGGCCGTGCAGCCGTGCGACGCTGTCGAGCGCCTCGTCGCTCGGCAAATGATGGAGCTGGCGGTCGTCGACCATCTGCACGCGGTGCTCGATCGTCCGCAGGATGGTATAGGCGTCGGTCAGCGCAACGCTCTCGTCGGCGCCGATCCAGCCCGCCGCGGCGAGCCGCGCCAGCGCATCGCGCGTCGCCGGCGTCCGCAGCGACGGATCGCGGCCGCCATGGATCAGCTGGTGGATCTGCGCGAAGAACTCGATCTCGCGAATGCCGCCGCGCCCGCGCTTGAGGTCGAAGCCGGGGCCGAACGCCTGCCCCTGCGCATGATGGTCGCGAATACGCCGCGAGATGCCGCGAATCTCGCCGATCGCGCCGAAATCGAGCGCGCGGCGCCAGATGAACGGCCGGATCGCCTCGAGAAATGCGTTGCCCAGCGCGGCGTCGCCACCTGCCTGGCGTGCCTTGATGAAGGCCGCGCGCTCCCAGGGAAGCGCGAGCGACTCATAATAGGAAATGGCTGCCTCGACCGGCAGCGCGATCGGCGTCGCCTCGGGTGACGGGCGCAGGCGCAGGTCCACGCGCAGCACATAACCATCGCCGTCACGCGCCTGGAGCAGTTCGACGACGCGACGCGCGATACGCACGGCAGCGTCGTCGGGCTCCTCGCGCGGGCGACAAGGCAAAGTCAGCGGATCGAACAGCAGGATCGGGTCGATGTCCGACGAGTAATTGAGTTCGCGGCTGCCCTGCTTGCCGAGCGCGATGGCGGTGAAGCCGCGGATCGGCGCCCCGGGAGTGCGTTCGGCGATCGCGGCCGCGATCGCGGCGTCGAGCGCGTAATCGGCGAAATCGCTCAACGCGCCGGTCACGGCGGTCAGATCGAACAGCCCAGCAAGGTCACCCAGTGCGACGATCAGCGCCAGCCGCCGGCGTTCCAGCCGCAGCCTGCGTGCGACCGGCATGGCCGGATCGTCGATCCGCGCCGCCAGACTCGATGGCAGCGCGCCCTGCTCGGCGGCAATAGCGATATCCGGCTCTCGCTCGAGCAACAGACGCAGGAACGGCGACTCCCCGCGGGCGCGCCGGCACGCGTCGGATAGTGCCTCGCTTGGGTTGCGAAAATCCATCGCAACCGCTTTCTGTTGTTCCATGGGTGCTTTGCAAGAAACAAAATGGCCACAACGGCCGTTAGAGACGCGATGACATCCGGCAACATCCCCGCATCGCGCTCAGGCGCCCCCCGTCAGGGGATCATCGCGGCACCGCATGCGGGCGATGTGCTGGCCGGTGTCTTCCGCACCGCGTTCGCCGCGACCGACGAAGTGCCGGACGATTTTCGCGCGATTCTCGCCCGGCTCGATCGGTGCGAGACGGGCAGGCACTGATCGCCTAGCCGTCGCTTTCGTCGTCGCTCCCGCTGCCGCCGTGATGGCGGCTAAGTTCGTCGACCTCACCCATGATCGTGTCCAGCGCCGTCATGCCGGGCTCATTACTGTGTGTACGACGTGACGGCAGCGAGTTGTCGTTCATGAGGGTTTCGAGCGCGACACGCCCGCGCGCGACCCGGCTCTTGATCGTGCCGACCGCAACGCCGCAAATCTCCGCAGCTTCCTCATAGGCAAATCCCCCCGCCCCGACGAGGATCAACGCCTCGCGCTGCGGCTGCGGCAGGTGCAGTAGTGCGCGTTGCATATCGCCAAGCTCGACATGGCGATCCTGGCTGGCCGGCGCCGCGAGGATCCGGTCGGCGACGAGATCGTCCCATTCGCCCTTGAACCTCGCGCGGCGCATCTGGGAAAGATAGAGGTTGCGCAGGATGATGAACGTCCAGGCGCGCATGTTGGTGCCGGCCTGGAAACGCTGCCGCGCCGCCCACGCCTTCATCAGCGTTTCCTGGACGAGATCGTCAGCCAGGTCGCGGCTGCCCGACAGCGAACGGCCGAACGCGCGCAGATGCGGAATCACCTGACCCAGCTGCTGTTTGAACTCGGGATCTGACAGAGCGACATGCTCCACCGGCGCGATTGCGTCCTCGTCCTGATCGATGATCTCGGTCATGCGGCTCCGTTCGCTGACCGCCCGCCGCGGCCCATCGTTTCTAACATGGTTGGCACCCCGGTACCGCGCAAGCTCAGTGCAGCGCCCAGATGGCAAAGAACGCCATGACAACCAGGACGAGCGACGCACTCAGAATATATCGCGTCATATGCGGCGTTGCCCCGGCGCGTGCGCGCTGGCCGCTGAGATGGGTGGATTCATCTGGCTCTGACATGGTCATTCAAACACACGAAAACCGTTTTGGGTCCGTATCGTTCGCAGGAAAATACAACCGGCCGCCTCAGGCGACCGGTGCGGTCGCCTGATCGAAGAACAAGGCCTGGCTGATCGCAGCCTTGACGGTCGAGCGCTGGAACGGCTTGGTGATCAGGAAAGTCGGCTCGGGCCGCTCGCCGGTCAGCAGGCGTTCCGGGAAAGCCGTGATGAAGATCACCGGCACCTTGAACTCGGCGAGGATGTCCTTCACCGCGTCGATGCCCGAACTGTCGTCGGCGAGCTGAATGTCGGCCAGTACCAGACCCGGCCGATCCTCCATCGCCAGCGCCACTGCCTCGTCCCGCGTCACCGCCACGCCGGTCACGTCATGGCCGAGGTCACGGACGATCGTCTCGATGTCCATCGCGATGATGGGCTCGTCCTCGATGATCAGCACGCGCGCGCGGGTCTGCTTGTCGATTTCCGCCAGCGCTTCCGCGACCAGCCCGTCGACCTCGCGCGGCTCCACCTCGATCAGATAGGCGGTGTCCTCGGTCGTGAAGCCCTCCATCGCGGTCAGCAACAGCGCCTGGCGCGACAGCGGGGTAATGCGCGACAGGCGCGCACGGGCGATCGCCTCTGCGCCATCCGCCGCATCGGCACCGGCATTCTCGCTGGTCTCGTCGAAATTGGTCGAACTCCAGATCGCCTGGAAGGTGCGGTAGAGGCCGAGCCGCGGATCGACATCGCGCGGAAATTCGTCCGGCGCGGCGACGATCGCCTCGAGCGTGGCGCGGACATATTTGTCGCCGTGCGACTGACTGCCGGTGAGGGCGCGGCCATAGCGGCGCAGGAAAGGAAGGTGTGGGGCAAGCTGCTGTCCAAGCGACATGGCTGTCGGGATCTCCATCGATAAAGCGCCGTCCTTGTGGAAGGGAGCCGACGCCAATGCAACGCGTTTAAACCGGCCGACTGACGTCCCCCCGATATTTCGCGCTGGACATGGAACAATCGAAGCGGTTTTTAGTTTCATCATCTCGTCGGCGATTGTACGCGCGACGCTCTTGCTCCGGTTTCGGCCGGTTTTTTGGCATATGCCCGGTTTGGCCGGGCGCTCAAGGGGGACGGATTTGCGTTCGGCCGACGTGTCTAAGAAAAAGCCGCCAGTCGAGCGCGCTGCAAAAGTCCAGACCAAGGACCGCGATATGGGCGCGGCCCTGCGCGGCGTCTATCAACGTACCGTCGAGGAAGCGATCCCCGCGGAGATGCTGGACCTTCTCGGCAAGCTAGACTGACCCCGTGACCGCGCCGCCCGTGGCTGATCTCGACCCAGACCTTCCGGGCACACAAGACACGTCGACGCTGTTTTCGCGAATGCCCACCGGGGCCAAAATCTTCCTGATTTTGAGCGCGGCGCTGATGCCGCTCGCGATCATCGCCTTTCTCGCCTCGATGCGCACTACCCAGACCGCCGACGACATTGCGGCGGCGCAGTTGCGCGTGGCAATCAACGAAAGCGGCCGCAAACTCGCCAATGAGATGATCGGCGATATGACCGCGCTGCGCGCTGCTCTGTCCGCGCTTGATGCCGACCCCGGCGACGCACCGAGTTGCGCGCGCGCGCAAGGGGTCTTTGCCCAGCAAGCGGCCAGCGGCACGCGCTTCGTCATTCTCGACCGGCGCGGCTTGCCGCTGTGCGGCAGCCGCCTGCCCGAGGCGGTGACACCCTTGCCGCCGCGCGCCGACCAGCCGATCACCGCGCGGGTCGTTCCGGGGAGCGGCGTCACGCTGTCGATCGCCGGCAAGGCACCGGGCGCCTATGCCGCGGCTTTCTTTTCCCGGTCCTTTCTCAGCGACACGGCACGACCGAGCAGCTTCGCCTTGCCGCATGGCGCTCGGCTCGTCAGCGGCGACCAGGTGCTCACACTGATCGATGATCCCGCCGCCGGTCCGTTCGACGGCCGCGTCAGCCAGCGCACCGGCCTCGGCATCGACGAATTGAAGCTGCAGATGAGCGTGCGTCGCGCACCGTTCACTTCCCCCGTGCTGCTCGCGATGTTGTTGCCGATCCTGATGTGGATCGCGGCGGCCGGCATCGGCTGGCTCGTCGTTGACGCTCTCCTGCTGAAACCGTTGCAACGGTTGCGGCGCAGCGTTGCCGCCTTCACGCCGGGCGAGGAGATCGATCCGGGCGCGATGCGCGCGGTGCCGTCGCAGGAAATCCGCGATCTCGGCGATACCTTTCGCGCGCTGAGCCGGACCGTCGCCACCCACGAGGCCGGCCTCGCCGAAGGGCTGGTGCGCCAGACCCGGCTGACCCGCGAAGTCCATCATCGTGTGAAGAACAACCTCCAGGTCATCTCCAGCCTGATCAACTTCCATGCGCGCGGCGCGCGCAGCAAGGAGGCCAGCGAGGCCTATTCGTCGATCCAGCGCCGCGTCGACGCGCTCGCCGTGGTGCATCGTCACCATTTCGCCGAGCTGGAAGAAAATCGCGGATTGAGCCTGCGCTCGGTCATTGGCGAGCTGACATCCAATCTACGCGCCACCGCGCCGGAGGGGGCGCGCCATTTCGGCATCGCGATCGACATCGATCCCTATCTGGTCAATCAGGACGTGGCGATCGCGGTCACCTTCCTGCTCACCGAGTTCATCGAGATGGCGATGACGCTCAACCCGGCGACACAGGTGCGCGTGTCGGTCAAACCCGGCGACAGCGATGATCGCGCCCTGCTGCGCGTCAACGCGCCGGCCCTGGTCGATGGAGACGCCTTGCGCGCGATCCTGTCGGAACGTTACGGCCGGGTGATCGAAGGCCTGTCGCGACAGCTGCGATCACGCCTCCATCACGACCCGCTGGTGGGCGCCTATGAGATTGCGATTGCCGTCACCGGCCGCGATTGAGACCCGAAGAAAAAATTTCGAAAAATTTTTTGGAAACCCGGGAACCAACCCCGACGAGCGTCGTTTTTCACCTCGGATAGCGACTTTATGCCCCCCCGCTCTCGCTATCCAAGACATGGGTCCGGACGCGCTTACCCCTCCCCCCCCGGTGGCGCCTCCGGACCCAAATTCTTTTCAACACCCTGCAGCACCAGCCTGGCGCATGTCGTTGGCGCTGAGGAACGAAGCGATGCGCGGTGCATTGGTCGCGTGCGACCGACACGCCCAGTCGCGTCTTTCAGGAGAACGTCATGCGCAAGTTCATGAGCATTGCCGCCCTCGCGGGTGCGCTGCTGGTCAGCGCCTGCAACACCGTCGAGGGCATGGGTCGCGATGTGGAATCAGCCGGTCACACTGTCGCGAAGACCGCCGACGATGCGAAATGATCCACGGGGAATGCCCGACAAGCGTCGGCCAACCTGCAAGTGATGTCCGATGAAAGCTTGATTTCAGATCGAGGCGTCTCGGCGCAACAGCCGCACGCCAGTTAACACTTCCGGCGTCCCGACCCGCCGGACACTCAGCCGAGCGCCTCGACCATCTCGGCGAGTTCCAGCCAACGCAGTTCCGCCGCGTCTTTTTCCTCACGCGCCGCCGCGATCGCCTTGGTCAGCCGATCGAACGCACCCGGATCGCGGGCATAAAGACCCGGATCGTGCAACGCGGCCTCGTCGCGCGCGATAGCCGCGTCGAATTGCTCTATCCGCGCTGGCAGCGTGTCGTAATCGCGCTGGTCCTTATAGGTCAGCTTGACCTTCGCGGCGGGCGGCGGGGATGGCACGGCGAGTGCAGTCGCGGCGGCCTTCTTGGGCGCTACACGGGTCTTACGGCGCGCGACCCAATCCTCGTAGCCGCCCGCCACGACGTCGACATCGCCTGAGCCATCCAGACCGAGCGTCACCGTCACGGTGCGATCGAGAAAGTCGCGGTCGTGGCTGACGATCAGCACCGTGCCGTCATAGTCGGCGATCACTTCCTGCAGCAGGTCGAGCGTCTCGAGGTCGAGATCGTTGGTCGGCTCGTCGAGCACCAGCAGGTTGGAATGGCGGGCGAATTCGCGCGCCAACAACAGGCGCGAGCGTTCGCCGCCCGACAGCGTGCCGATCTTGGCATCGACCAGGCCGGGCTCGAACAGGAACTCCTTCAGATAACCGATGATGTGCTTCTTGATGCCGAGCACCTCGATCCAGTCGCCGCCATTGGTCAGCACATCGCGCACGGACTTTTCCGGCGCCATCAGGCTGCGCTGCTGGTCGATCACCACGCCGTTGAGCGTTTTGGCCAGCTTGACGGTGCCGCTGTCCGGTTCCAGTTCGCCGGTCAGCAGCTTGAGCAGGGTCGTCTTGCCCGCGCCATTGGCACCGACGATGCCGATGCGGTCGCCGCGCGTCACGCGCAGCGTCAGGTCGCGAATGATGGTGCGGTCGCCGAAATTCTTCGACACGCCCTTCACGTCGATCACCACTTTGGTACGCGCATCGTCGCTGGCGGTGACAAGATTGGCGGCGCCCTGCGGCCCGAGCATCGCGGCACGTTCGGCGCGCATGTCCTTCAATTTGGAGAGGCGCCCCTGATTGCGCCGCCGCCGCCCGGTGACACCGCGCAGCAGCCAATGCTCCTCGATCTTGAGCTTGGCATCGAGCCGCTGGGCGTTGCGCTCCTCCTCGGCATAGACCTGTTCCGTCCAGGCCTCGAAGCCGCCGAAACCGATCTCGGCGCGGCGGATGTTGCCGCGGTCGAGCCACAGCGTCTGTTTGGTCAGCCGGGTCAGAAAGGTGCGGTCATGGCTGATCGCGATGAACGCGCCCTTGAACCGGCCTAGCCAGTCCTCGAGCCAGTCGATCGCCGCGATGTCGAGATGGTTGGTCGGTTCGTCGAGCAGCAGCACATCCGGGGCCATCGACAGTGCGCGCACGATCGCCGCGCGGCGGCGTTCGCCACCCGAGGCCTTGGCCGCTTCTCGCTTCAGGTCGATGCCGAGCTGCCCGGCGATCGCCTCGGCCTCATGGCGCAGCGGCGCGTCGTCGCCGCCGAGCACATAATCCTCCAGCGTGGCGAAGGCGGTCAGCACGGGCTCCTGTTCCAGCATCACGACACGTGTGCCGGGCACGATCGTGCGTCGTCCCTCATCGGCCTCGATCGTCGCTGCGATCGCCTTGAGCAGGGTGGTCTTACCGGCGCCATTGCGCCCGATCAGCGCCAGCCGGTCGCGTTGACCGATATGCAGGTCGAGGTGGCGAAACAGCCAGCCCGACCCCTGAATGATGCCAAGGTCTTCGTAAGAGAGGATAGGTGCAGCCATGCCGCGGCACCTAGGGTGCCTGCTGCGCTGCGGCAAGTTGCCCTTGCCTGACAGGCTCATTCACAGGCTGTTCAATAGCGTGTCCCTATGCGATTGCCCATGAAGATGCTGGTTTCCCTGCTGTTGACCGCGCTTGCCGCGACTGCGCCGCTGGCGGCGGACAGTCAGCCTGCGCAACGCCGCAGCGACGCGCAGGATGCGTTCGATGGGCGTCAGCGCGGCGCGCTGCTGCCCCTGCGCGAAATCGAGGGCCGCGTTCTGCCGCAGATGCGCGGCAGCCAGTATCTGGGCTTCGACTTCGAGCCGGAGAGCGGGATTTACACGCTCAAATTCCTGCGCAATGGATCGGTCATCTGGATCGCGGTCGATGGCCATACCGGCCATATCGTCGGCCGCGCCGGCGGCTGATCGGCCGCACGACAAGATTATAAGGGGATTATCGCATGCGCGTTCTGATCGTCGAGGACGAACCCAATCTCGGCCAGCAGCTGAAGAACACGCTGGAGGGCGCGGGCTATGCCGTCGACCTCGCCACGGATGGCGAGGAAGGGCATTTCCTCGGCTCGACCGAAAGCTATGACGCCGTGGTGCTCGATCTCGGCCTGCCCGAGATCGACGGGCTGACCGTGCTCGACCGCTGGCGCAAGGAAGGCCGCACCCATCCGGTGCTGGTGCTGACGGCGCGCGACAGCTGGTCCGACAAGGTCGCCGGACTCGACGCCGGCGCCGACGACTATGTCGCCAAGCCTTTCCAGTCCGAGGAGCTGATCGCCCGCCTGCGCGCGCTGATCCGCCGCGCCTCGGGCAACGCCTCGTCCGAGCTGACCGCCGGCGATGTCCGCCTCGACACGCGGTCGGGCAAGGTCACCTTGGCCGGCGAGCCGGTCAAGCTGACCGCGCAGGAGTATAAGCTGCTCAGCTACCTGCTCCACCACAAGGGCAAGGTGGTCAGCCGCACCGAACTGATCGAACATATCTACGATCAGGATTTCGATCGTGATTCCAATACGATCGAGGTATTTGTCACGCGCATCCGCAAGAAGCTGGGCCAGGATGTGATCACCACGATCCGGGGCTTGGGCTACAGCCTCGAAGATCCGGATGCCTGAGAGGGTGACCGGTGGCTGACATCGAAGCGCCGGTCGAACTGGCCGAACCGCCGACCGCGCCCGCCCCCGCGCCGCCGCCCGTGACGCGCACGACGGGGTCGCTGTCGCGTCGCATGATCCTGACCGCCGCGCTGTGGATCTTGCTGCTGCTGACCGGCGGCGGCTTCGCGCTCGATCGCGTGCTGAAAGGCGCCGTGACGCGCAATTTCGACGACCAGCTTGATTATGTTCTGACGGCGCTGATCGTCTCGGCCGAGATCGGACCCGAAGGCGAGGTGATGTTCAACCGCGAGCCCGCCGACCAGCGCTTTCTCGAACCCTATTCCGGCCTTTATTGGCAGGTGGGCGGCAAGGGTCACGAGCCCTTCCCGTCGCGCTCGCTGTGGGACCGGCGCCTCGCTTTTGGCGACAACCATACCGATCTCGGCGTCCATGCCTATGACAGCGACCAGTTCGTCAGCCATGGACAGGCCGGCGCGACCGCTTCCAGCCGCGAGAAGCTGAAAAGCGCGGCGAGCGGGGTGATCGACGATCTGCGCGGCCTGATCGGCGTGACGGACAGCGACGCCGCGCAAAATGAAGGCGAAAAGCTGCGCATCTTGGAACGCGACGTGAAGCTGCCCGGCTCGGACGTGCGCTGGCGCTTTCAGGTCGCGCAGAGCCGTGAGGGGCTCGACGCGCAGATCGCCACGCTGCGCCGCACGCTGGTGCGCAGCTTCGTACTGCTCGCTTTCGGGCTGATCGTGATGGCCGGCTTGCAGACCTTTTACGGGCTATGGCCGCTACGCAAGGTGCGTGAGGAAATCGCCCGGATGCGCGCCGGCAAGTCGCGCGCGATCGAACGTTCGATGCCGATCGAGGTCGCGCCGCTGGTCGAGGAACTGAACGCGCTGATCGAGCATAATGAGAAGCAGGCCGAGGAAGCGCGGCGCCATGCCGGCAATCTCGCCCATGCGCTCAAGACCCCGCTGACCGTCATCATGAACGCCGCCACCGCCCAGGCGGACGATCTCGGCGAGACGGTGATCCGCGAGGCGCGGACGATGCGCCGCCAGGTCGACCATCATCTCGCCCGCGCCCGCGCCGTCGGCCGGCGCGGCTCGGCGCACAGCCGCGCCGATGTCTGGCCGAGCCTTGAATCGGTCGAGCGTGCGGTGTCGCGGCTCTATCGCCATGTCCGCATCGACGCCGACGGCCCGAAGAACCTGCAAGTCCATGTCGAGCGGCAGGATCTCGACGAGATGCTCGGCAATCTGATCGAGAATGCCGCCAAATATGGCGGCGGCAGCGTGTTCGTGACCGTCGGCGCGCATTCCGGGTTCGTCGAATTCCTGGTCGAGGACGACGGGCCGGGCATTCCCGAGGAAGAGCGCAGCCGCATCTTCGACCGCGGCGTGCGGCTCGATACCGGCAAGCCGGGTACCGGACTTGGTCTGGCCATCGTGCGCGACGTGGCGGAGATCTACGAGGGCACGGTCAGCCTGGAGGAGAGCGAGGACCTTGGCGGGTTGCTGGTGCGGCTGAGGCTGCCGGCGGCGAACTGATTCCTTCCCGTCCCCGGGGAGGATCGAAGATTACGCCGCGACCTTCAAATCACGCATCACTTCCGCCGTAATCGCCAGGCTGCGTTTGCGCGCCGCGTGGTCATAGATCGAGCTCGCCACCATCACCTCGTCCACACTCGTCCGCTCGATGAAAGCGGCAATCTCGCGCGCCACCTTGGCCGGGCCGCCGACCGCCGAGCATTGCAGGACATGGTCGAGGATCGCGCTGCCCTGCGGCCCCAGGCTCTCGCGATAGCCGGCGACCGGCGGCGGCAACTGGCGCGGGTTGCCCGTGCGCAAGGCGACGAACGCCTGCTGCTGCGAACTGGCCAGCAACTCCGCCTCTTCGTCGCTGTCGGCGGCGAAGACGTTGAAGCCGGCCATCAGGTGCGGCTTGCTCAGTGCCGCCGACGGGCGAAAGTCGCGGCGATAGATTGCGATCGCCTGATCCAGCGCATCGGGTGCGAAATGCGAGGCGAAGGCGTAGGGAAGGCCCAACATCGCGGCGAGTTGCGCGCCGAAGGTGCTTGAGCCGAGAATCCACAGATCGACCTTCGCCCCCGCGCCCGGCGTGGCACGGATGCCGGTCTGGCCGTCATCGGCGAAATAGCTCTGCAGCTCGAGCACGTCGCGCGGGAAGGCGTTGGCGTCGCTGTCGAGCGTCCGACGGATCGCCTGCGCGACGCGCTGATCGGACCCCGGCGCGCGGCCGAGCCCGAGATCGATCCGCCCCGGAAACAACGCGTCGAGCGTGCCGAACTGCTCGGCGATCACCAGCGGCGCATGATTGGGCAGCATGATCCCGCCTGCCCCGACGCGGATGTGGCGCGTCGCCGCGGCGACATGTCCGATCACCACTGATGTCGCCGCGCTGGCGATCCCTGCCATGCCGTGATGCTCTGCGACCCAGTAGCGGGTGAAACCGAGCGTCTCGACATGCGCGGCTAGATCGGCGGCATGGGCCAGCGCCTGCGCTACGCTGCCTCCTTCGACGACGGGGACGAGATCGAGCAGCGAATAAGCGGTCATGTGCCGACAGATGGGATCGCCCGACCGCTTCCGCTAGGGTGTGGATCTGTTCAGCTTTGCTGAAACAAGCTCAAAAAGCCGCCGACCAGCGCAACGTCGCGCCGATGTCGTCGGGCAACGCGGCGAAATTGCCCGGATCGCGGCGGTAGAACATGTTGGTCTGCAGCTCGCCCCACAGGAAGGGCAGCCCGTAGCGCCCCTCGACGTCGATCTCATGGCCGCTGGGCGCAAGGTTGAGCGTCTGTGTCGTCCAGTCGGTGACGGCACCGGTGGCATAATCGTAATCGGTCGGCAGCCGCAGCGCGATCCCGCCGTGCGTCACCCGGAGCGGCTGGGCGATGCGCAGCCCGACATGATCGCGTTTCGCGAACAAGCCGTCGCCCGCAATGTCGGCGGCATAGGCATCGGTATGAATCGTCCCGCCGCCGCCCACACCGCTGCGCAGATCGGCAATGGTCCAGCCCTTGCGCAAGGAGCCGCCGATGGACCAGCGCGCGCCGAGATCGATCCGTGCGGCGGCATCGAGGAAATAGCTCGTCGCGCGCGTACCGCCCAGCCCGTCGCTGAACCGTGCGCCGAGCAAGGTGTTGCTCTCCGCCACCCGCGTGCCCGACAATGCCGCCTGGAGCGGCCCCCAGCGCCGGTCGACTACAACCGTCGCCTTGTCATAGCCGTACCGGCGAAAATGGTCGCGTAGCGCCGGCAGTGCCTCGGCGTCGCGGCTCAGCGCCGCGCCGGTCTCGATCGCGGCGGTTACGCCCCATTTGCCCAGCACCTGCCGCACCGCGGCCGAGCCACGCACCTGACTGTCGAAGCCGAGATTGTGCGTCGGGTCCTGCGCCACCAGAAATGCCGGATCGGGCCGGCCCGCGAGCCGCGCGGAGAGGGTCGCCCCGCTTTCCGAAAAGCCGAGCGCGAAGCTCGCCGTCGACCCGAGCCGCCGCGTCACGATACCGGCGATCGCCCGCGCGCGTTCGGCCTGGTCGCTGCTCAGCATGGTGCGCTGGACCAGCGCCCCGCCGCGTGTCGGCGCGACGGTCAGCGCGACGCTGGTATTGCCGAAATCGGAGGAATAATTGCGCGTCCGCGCCTGCAACGCGCCGACCAGCTCGCGTGACGGGCTGGCGCGAATGATCGTGCCCGCCAGGTTCATCGTATAGGCCCGCGCGAAGCTGTCGAGAATCACCGTGTTGAGCGTGCCCGGCCGCGCATCGCCCATCGGCGCGGACAGAGTGGCGTTGACGCCCAGCGAGACTTGCGCCGGCGTGCCGGCGATCGATGTCGCCCCGAGCGGCGCGAACGCTCTGGTAAGGTCGAGGACGCCCTGGCCATACACCGCATCGGGGCCCGTCGCGCCGGCATCGCGTGCCGACTGGAACAGGATGCTGACGATCTGTGCCCCGGTCAAATTGGGGAAAGCCTGCGCTAGCAAGGCCACCGCGCCGGCGATCTGCGGCGCGGCGAACGACGTGCCGCTCCACACGAACGGCACATTGTTGTTGTCCGGCGCATGCACGCTTTCGCCGACCGCGGCGAGATAGTGGATGATGCTGTTGCCGGCCTTGTCGCTGAAGCTGGACAGGACATCCGCGCCCGGCGTGCGCGAATTGTTCGGGCCGACCGAGCCGGCGATGATCACCAACCCGCGCGACACCGCATCGTTGGCAACCTGGGCGAAGGTGTCCGGGTCGGCAGTGCCGTCATTGCCCGCCGATATGATGATGATCACGCCCGCCGCGGTGGCCCGGTTGATCGCGTTGATCACCGGCGATCCCGCCGCTGATCCGCCGAGGGAGATGTTGATCACCCGCGCGCCGGCGGTCACCGCCAGATCGATGCCCTTGCCGATCGAGGTGTCGTTGAACGAGCAGCCGCTTTTGCCGTCGCTGCCCGTGGTCGCGCAGGAGCCGGGCGTGTCGGCGCGGGCGATGACCAGCGTGGAGTCGAACGAAATGCCGTGGGTGCCGGCGTCATTGCGGCGGCCGGCGATGGTGAAGGCGACGGCGGTGCCATGCCCGCCTTCGTCATCGATCGTGCCCGTACCCGCGACATAGGCCGAGGCCGGGTCGATCCGTGAGCCGAATTCGGCGCTCTGCAGGTCGAGACCGCTGTCGACGACCCCGATCTTGATGCCGAGGCCGGTGGAGCCCTTGTTGTACGATGCCAGCGCATTGGCCGACACGGCGCCGACCGTCGCGCGATACTCCGCCGTATCATAGGCGGACGGCGTCGGCGTTGGAGTGGGCGTCGGAGTTGGTGTCGGTGTGGGCGTGGGCGCTGGGCTCGGCGTCGGCGTGGGTGCCGGCGCAGGACTCGGCGTCGGGGTGCTGGCGATACCGCCGCCACCGCCGCACCCGCCGACCATGATGAATCCCGCCAGCACCGCAGAGCGGAGCATGTCGTCACGCAAACGCCTGTTCATGATAATCCGTCCCCTGTCGGACATGCGGCGCGGATTGCCTTGCCTGGCCGCTCGCCCACTGACGCCACTGGCATATCCTGAAAACTCAGCTTCCTTGCCCGTAGCGCCGGCCACGCCTAAGGCCCGACACCATGCTCGCGCGTCTCGACCATGTCCGCAACTGGATTTTCGATCTCGACAACACGCTGTACCCGGCGAGCGCGATGCTGTTCACGCGCATCGACGCCAAGATGACGGCCTATATCGCGGATCGTTTCGATCTCGATAAGGCCGCGGCGCATCGTCTTCAGAAACAATATTTTCTGGCCCATGGCACTACGCTCGCCGGGCTGATGGCCGAGCATCACGTCGATCCGCACGAATTCCTCGCCTTCGTTCACGATATCGAGATGGACGTACTGGAGGAAAACGCCCCGCTGGCCGCCGCGATCGGCCACTTGCCGGGGCGCAAGATCGTCTTCACCAATGCCGACACGCCTTATGCCAATCGCGTGCTCGACCGGCTCGGCCTGACCGCCAGCTTCGAGGCGATCCATGACATCCATGCGATGGATCTGCGCCCGAAACCCGAGGCATCGGCCTATGCCGGGCTGTGCGCCGCGTTCGGCATCGCGCCGGAGGAAAGCCTGTTCGTCGAGGATATGGCGCGCAACCTCGCGCCAGCCAAGGCAATCGGCATGACCACGGTATGGGTCGACAACGGCTCGGAACAGGCCGCCGACGCCGACCGCAGCTATATCGATTTCATCACCCATGACATCCGGCACTGGCTGGAAGAGATATTGGAGGCCGTATGAGCCAGGACCTGGAACGGATCATCGACAATGCCTGGGAAGACCGCGACGCGATCGGCCTGACCACCGGCGGCGAGATCCGCCTGTCGGTCGACCGCGCGCTGGCCCTGCTCGACGCTGGCGAGGCGCGCGTGGCGGAGCCCGATGGCGCGGGCGGCTGGCGGGTCAACCAGTGGCTCAAAAAGGCGGTGCTGCTGTCCTTCCGCCTCAACGACAACACACTGATCGATAACGGCCCCGGCGCCGGTCACTGGTGGGACAAGGTGCCGTCCAAATTCACCGGCTGGGGCGAGGCCGACTTCCGCACGGCGGGTTTCCGTGCCGTGCCGGGCAGCATCGTCCGCCGCGGCGCGTTCATCGGCAAGGGCGCGGTGCTGATGCCGAGCTTCGTCAATATCGGCGCCTATGTCGGCGAAGGCACGATGGTCGATACCTGGGCGACGGTCGGCAGCTGCGCGCAGATCGGCAAGAACGTGCATTTGTCGGGCGGTGCCGGCATCGGCGGCGTGCTCGAGCCGCTCCAGGCCAATCCGGTGATCATTGGCGACGGCGCGTTCATCGGCGCGCGTGCCGAGGTCGCGGAGGGCGTGCGCGTCGGCGAGGGCGCGGTGCTCTCGATGGGCGTCTATCTCGGCGCCTCGACCAAGATCATCGACCGCGCGACCGGAGAAGTGTTCATCGGCGAAGTGCCGCCCTACGCGGTGGTCGTGCCCGGCTCGACCGGCGGCGGCGAGGGCAAGCCGAACCTCTATTGCGCGGTGATCGTCAAGCGCGTCGATGCCCAGACCCGTTCCAAGACCGCAATCAACGAACTGCTGCGCGACTGATGCGTCGGCTGGCCTGCCTCGCGCTGCTCCTGCTGCTCGCTGCAGGCCAGACACCGGAGGAGATTCCGGTCATGCCGGCGCAGGTCATCCGCACCTTGCCTCACGACAACGGCGCCTTCACCGAAGGCCTGTTCTACCGCGACGGTTATTTCTGGGAAAGCACCGGCGAGATCGGCCGCTCGTCGATCCGCAAGGTCAAGCCCGAGACCGGCCGTGTCGTGCAGCGCACCACCATCTACCCACCCTATTTCGGCGAGGGCATCGTCGCGGTCGGGCAGGAGATCATCAGCCTGACCTGGCGCCAGGGCGTGGGTTTTCGCTGGTCGATCGACACGCTGAAACGTCGCGGCAGCTTCCGCTATCCCGGCGAAGGCTGGGCGCTGACCACCGACGGCACGTCGGTGATCATGTCCGACGGCTCCGCCTCGCTGCGCTTCCTCGACCCGGTCACGCTCAAGGAACGCCGCCGCCTGCCGGTAACGGCCGACGGCGTGGCGATCGACCAGCTCAACGAGCTCGAATATGTCGATGGCGAGATCCTCGCCAATGTCTGGCGTACCAACCGCATCGCCCGGATCGACCCCGTCACCGGCCATGTCGTCGGCTGGATCGACGTTACCGCACTGGCGGATACCGTCCATCTCGACGATCCCGACGCGGTGGCCAACGGCATCGCCTGGGACAAGGTCCATCGCCGGCTCTACGTCACCGGCAAATACTGGCCGACGATATTCCAGATCGCCCCACCCAAGGGACCGTGACGCAGCGCAGCCCGCCCCACCCTGTCTCGACAATTTCACATACCCCGCCTAACGCGCGCGCAAAGATAAACAGGATGCCTCACGACATGACCACCGCCTCCAAGGTTCTCGACCGCGTTCTCGTCCTCGAAATGGTCCGCGTGACCGAAGCGGCGGCGATCGCTGCGGCCAAACTGGTCGGGCGCGGCGACGAGAAGGCGGCCGATGCCGCCGCGGTCGAGGCGATGCGCGAGGCATTGAACGAGCTGTACATGGACGGCACCGTGGTGATCGGCGAGGGTGAGCGCGACGAGGCGCCGATGCTGTATATCGGGGAGAAGGTCGGCTCGGCGATCGGCAAGGGGCCGAAGATCGACATCGCGCTCGATCCGCTCGAAGGAACCACGATCACCGCCAAGGCCGGCCCCAATGCCCTCGCGGTACTGGCGATCGCCGACCAGGGCGGTCTGCTCAACGCCCCCGATGTCTATATGGACAAGATCGCGGTCGGCCCGGGCCTGCCGGATAACATCATCGACCTCGACAAGACGCCGACCGAAAACATCAATGCCGTCGCCAAGGCCAAGGGTGTCCGGCCCGACGAAATCATCGCCTGCGTGCTCGACCGCCCGCGCCACGAGGCGCTGATCGCCGAGCTGCGCGGGATCGGCTGCGGCGTGATGCTGATCGGCGACGGCGACGTGGCCGGAGTCATCGCCACCACCAACCCCGACACCACGATCGACATCTATATGGGCTCGGGCGGCGCGCCGGAGGGTGTGCTGGCCTGTGCCGCGCTGCGCTGCGTCGGCGGGCAGTTCAAGGGCCGGCTGATCTTCCGCAACGAGGACGAACGCGCCCGTGCGCGCAAATGGGGCATCGCGGATCTCGACAAGCAGTACGACCTGACCGAACTGGCCAAGGGCGACTGCATCTTCGCCGCGACCGGCGTGACCGACGGCTCGCTGCTCGGCGGGGTCAAGCGCAAGGGCGGCATAATGACCACCAGCAGCGTGGTGATGCGCGCCAGCTCGGGCACGGTGCGCTGGGTCAAGGGCGAGCACCGCATCGGCTGAGGGCAACGCGGCCCCCGCGGCGCGACCGGAGCTGGCCGAGCGCGGAGCGATTGACTCAATGGAGGCTTTTCAGCGTCCGATACCGACGAGGCTCACGACGATTTCGAACGCGATCAGGAGCACGACGGCGATTTCCAGCCGATAGGACCGCTTGTCCAGCACCAGGTTGAGAAGCACGTCGGCCGCGTCGCCGATCACCTCCAGCTTGCGTTCGATCGCGCGTGCCCGGTCGCCCAGTTCGAACTCGGCTTCCAGACGCGTGTAGAGGCGGTCGAGCTCCGGATGATCCCACAGCAGATCTGGCTTCTCGCCGATGCGCGCGCGGCCGACGACGCGGTGCCGTGTGGCCAGGACATCGCCGATATGCTGCATGACGCGCTTGATCGGCAGGCCGGCGCGACCCTGGGTGCGGAGGTCGTTCACCAACGGTTCGATGCGGTCGAACGTCTCGGCAATCCGACTTTCGTCTCGCGCCAACACTACGCTGCGGGCCAGCACCGTTGCCGTCAGCAACAATCGCTCCGGCGTGGCCTCCTTCAGCCTGATGCGGCCGTCCGCGCTGACATTCTCGTCGCTATCGGCGCGGATTTCGATCCAGGCGGTTTCCAGCTCGGGAGACGGGGCGGGCTCGATCACATGGTCCTTCAGCCCTTCGATCAGTTCCTTCTCCAGCTCCGTCGAGGCACCGAAAAGCACGAGCACGCCGTAGCGAAAGACGAAGGCCGCGCCGATCCCGGTCAATCTGAGCTGCTCGGGCTCGACGAACCGCGGCAGGTTGCGGGTATCGATACGGGTCCCCAGAAGAAGCGCCCGGACGTCCGCATTTGGCAGGTGCCCGGCGATGGGAGCACCGAGCACCTCGCGAACGCCGACGCCGCCAAGACGCGCGGGCCCGTGCGATAGACGCGCGCTCGTTCTTGCCTCGTCCGTCAAAGCTTCATCTGACCCAGGTTCATGCCACGTCGCCTCAGCACTGCCCGCCCGCGCACGAGCCTAGAGCCGCGCGCAGCGTGACCCAATACGCATTTCACCTGACCCGGCCGCAATCTCAACGAAGCGAAACGCTCCGCGTGACGGCAAGGAGAGATCGGCTCGTTGCCCGGTCCGATGCGGGGCCCGACTTGCGAAAGGGACCCTGCGTCCCCATCTCCCGACTATCGAGCTTTCGGCCGAACGACTTGGCCTCGCCGCTTCAATGCGTGCCTGACTAGCTATTTCTCCCATGATCTCGACCAGCCGCCCCGCGTCAGGCGTGGCTCGACGCACGGATATTGAAGGAATGTCCCATGACCACGGGAACGGTAAAATGGTTCAACGCCCAGAAAGGCTTCGGCTTCATCCAGCCCGACGATAACAGTAAGGACGTGTTCGTCCACATCAGCGCGGTCGAACGCGCCGGCATGACGACGCTCGCCGAGGGCCAGAAAGTCTCTTATGAGGTCGTCGCCGATGAGCGCAGCGGCAAGGCCTCGGCCGAACACCTTCGCGCCGCCTGAACTGGATCCGCCTTCCCATGACCGCCAACCTGCTGTCTCCCGCCCCGCCAACAGATGACGGCGACATCGTCTATCCGTCCGCCATCCCGTTCCTGCTGGTCCATCTCGGCTGCGTGGCGGCGATCTGGACCGGCGTGACCTGGCCGTCGCTGGCCCTGTGTGTCGGGCTCTACTGGCTGCGCATGTTCGGCGTGACGGCGGGTTATCATCGTTATTTCTCGCACCGCTCCTATGCCACGGGCCGCGTCTTCCAGTTCGTCCTTGCCCTGATCGCGCAAAGCAGCGCGCAGCGCAGCGTCTTGTGGTGGGCCGCCAAGCACCGCCACCACCATCTCCATTCGGACACGGTGCGCGACGTCCATTCGCCGCGCCACACCGGCTTTCTCTACAGCCATGTCGGCTGGATCTTCGCCCGCCGCCACGACGCGACCGACCTTGGCCGCGTCGCTGACTTCGCACGTTATCCCGAGCTCGCCTGGCTGCAGCGTTTCGAGATCCTGCCTGCTTTCATCCTCGCCATCGCCTGTCTGCTCGTCGCCGGCTGGCCGGGCCTGGTGGTCGGCTTCTTCTGGAGCACGGTGCTGGTCTATCACGGTACCTTCATGATCAACTCGCTGGCGCATGTGCGCGGGAACCGCCGTTATGTGACGGGCGACGATTCACGCAACAATCCGCTGCTCGCGCTGATCACGATGGGGGAAGGCTGGCACAACAACCACCATGCCTGCCCGAGCAGCGCGCGGCAGGGCTTCCGCTGGTGGGAAGTCGATATGACCTTCTATCTGCTGCGCCTGCTCGCGCTGGTCGGCATCGTCCGCGACCTCAAGGCACCGCCAGCGCGCGTGCTGAGCAACGAACAGCAACTCGGCGTGCGGGTGGTGCAGCGCACCGCCGAGCAGCTCGCCGCGCGCTTCGATCCCGAACGGATCGCCACTGCCGTCGCTACGGCACTTCACGCGATCGATCTGTCCGCGCTGCAACAGACGCTTGCCGAGGCCCGCGGCCGCACCGTCGAGACGCTAGCCGGCCTCAACCTGCCGCATCTGCCAAGCCGCGCCGATCTGCTCGATCAGGCGCGCGCGATGTTCGCGCGGACGCCCTCCTTCGATGAGATCGTCGATCGCGGCCATGCATTGCTGTTCGCGGCGATCGGCGATCACCTGCTCGCGGTGGTGCCGGCTCGGCGCTAGCACGCTACGATTGCACCAAGTGCAATCGCCTGATGCCTACTTCGCACTTGCAGCATTTCATTTTGCAACGCACATAGGGGGTGCCTTTCAGGCATCCTCTCCTAAAAACTTTCATAGCCAGTCCCTTCGGGGGCTGGCTTTTTTTCTGTGCGGTCGAGGTGGCCGTCAGCGCGAGAGGCGCGCGCCGATCAGCCTCAGCCAGGGTGCGGCATGAAAGACGCTCATCAGGACATACATCGGCACCATGCCGCCAAGCGGCGATCCGCCATGCGCCGAACAGAGGATATCCGCCCCACCGCCGCCGAGCGTCGCCGTGAGCAGCCCCATGATCGCGAAGGCCGGCGCGGCGGCGAGGCTCAGCCAGTCCGCCGCGCCCAGCGACGCGGGCGCGCCGCTACGCATCATCATGCCTGCGGAACGCCGCTTCGCCGGCACTCGCCACCTCGACCCATTTCTTGTCCGGCTCAGCCTCGTCCTCGTAATTGTCGTGCCAGTTCCACCATTTGTAGGGCGGTGTCTGAGGATAACCTTCCGGCGAATCCTCCCACACCTCCTGCCGGCCGAGCGCGGTGATATCGAGATAGCTCCAGGTCGTGCCCATCGCCTCGTCGCCGCGGCTGTTGATGAAGCCGGTGCGGAAGATGCGGTCGCCGTCATGGATGAAGGCATTGTGGCCATGCCATTCGTCGACGCCGAAATCCGCGTCGAAGCTGTCGGTGATCGTATACCAGGGCATGTCCCAGCCCTTGCGCGCCTTCAACGCGGCGATATCGGCCTGTGGCGCGCGCGAGGCATAAACCAGCGTGGTGTCACGGGCATTGAGATGCGCGAGATGCGCCACCTGATCGGCACCGAACGAGCAGCCGCGACAAGCATTGTCCGGCCAACCGAACACGCCTGGCTCGAAAAAGGCGCGGTAGACGATCAGCTGTCGGCGGCCCTCGAACAGGTCGAGCAGGCTCGCCTTGCCGTTCGGCCCCTCGAACGCATAATCCTTGTCCACCGCCATCCACGGCAGGCGCCGGCGTTCGGCGGCGAGCGCATCCCGCGCGCGCGCCTGGGCTTTTTCCTTGACCAGCAACTGCGCATGCGCGGCGCCCCATTCTTCCGGCGAGACGACGGCCGGATGGCCTTTGGGGAATTCACCCTGCATGGCTCTGCTCCTGCTCGTCCGCGATCGCGCCGATCGCAGGGACGACCGTCATCCAGCCGCCGCTCATGCCGCGATAGGCACTGTCGTTGCGGGGCGTGACAAAGCCCGAATGGACCAGGCGCAGCCGCGTGCCGCCCACCACCTTCTCCAGCGTGAAGCTGACCAGGGTATCGAGCTTCGAACCATAAGCGCCGTCATTGCTCTCATGGCCACCGACCCAGGAATAGACGAAGCGCTCGTTGGGCACGACCTCGATCACCTCGCAGTGGATCGTGCCGTCCCATTCACCCGCCGGCGTGGTCTGATAGGTGAAGCGGTTTCCCACCTCCGGGCTGAAACCCGATGGCGCCATGCGCAGCCAGCGGCCCATCAACCCACCTGAGGTCAGCGTCTTCCAGATCGTCTCTGGGGCATGAGGGAACACCTCATCGACCACGATCTGCCGGGTACGGCTGTGCAATACGGTGTCGTTCACGGGTCGATCTCCTCCAACAAGCTACGCAGATTGTTCAACCGCTCACGCCAGAACGCTTCGTAATGGCTCAACCAGTCGGATAATGGCACGAGGCCTTCCGGCTGCGCGCGGTAGAAGACGTTGCGGCCCTGCGGCCGCTCTATCACCAGCCCCGCACCCTTCAGCGCCTTGAGGTGCTGCGACACCGCGCCCTGTGTCACGCCGCTGGCGCGCGTCAGTTCGGCCACATTGGCCTCACCCGACCGCACGATCCGCTCGAACACAGCCCGGCGGGTGGGGTCGGCAAGGGCTCGCATGACGGAATCGATGCTGGCGGTCTGGATCATGCGAATCGCATTAGTCCAGACTAATCGATTAGTCAATGCTAATCTATTATCCCGATGGGAAGCGTTGACTCCACGGTGCAAAAGCTAAATACTTCGCTACATGGCGAAGCATTTAACCTCGGACATGGACCGCACCTTTTGGGCGCTGGCGGATTCGACGCGGCGGAATGTCCTGCAGCGGTTGATGCACCAGCCCGGCCTTTCCGTCAGCGACCTCGCAAGGTCCTGTTCGCTGAAACTGCCCGGCATGACCAAACACCTCGACGTACTGTCCGATGCCGGCCTGATCACCCGCACCAAGCACGGCCGCACCGTGGCGGTGTCGCTCTCGGGCGCGCCGATGCGGGAAGCCATTGCCTGGCTCAATCAATATGAACGCTTCTGGTCGGTCAGCCTGGATCGACTTGCGGCCCTCGTCGAAGAGGATGGAGAGCAATGACCGACCGCCTCCCGAGCCTGACGATCGTGCGCCGGATCAAGGCTCCGCCCGCCCGCGTCTGGGCGGCGATCACCCAGCCGGATCTGATGCTGCAATGGTGGGGCCCCGACGCCGGACCGACCCTCAGCGTGGTGGCGGAGGTTCGCGCGGGCGGAAGGTTCAGTGTCGTGTTTCGCCTGCTGAACGGCGACGAGCATAATCCGACCGGGATCTATCGCGAGGTGATCCCCGAAAAGAAGCTCGTCTTCACCTGGGACCTGCCCGGCGCGCTGGAACCGGAATCGCTTGTGACGTTCCGGCTCGAGCCGATCGTCGGCGGGACCGAGCTGACCCTCACCCATGAGCGCCTGCCCGACGATGAGGCCCGCGCCAGCCACGAGCATGGCTGGAGCGGCCTTCTCGACAAGCTTCCCGTCTTTCTTGGAGTTGACCGATGAGCGAACTGATCCTCACCACCTACGACTGGGTTCCCGAAATGCCGCGCGGGCTCGTGCGCGACCTGCGCGTGCGCTGGGCTCTGGAGGAGGCAGGTCTGGCCTATCGGGTAGAGAGCACGCCGTTTCGAGATCGTGGTCCCGATCATTTCGCGGCCCAGCCTTTCGGCCAGGTCCCCTGGCTGACCGACGGCGACCTCACCATCTTCGAAAGCGGCGCGATCCTTTTGCACCTCGCCGAGAAGAGCAGCGCCCTCATGCCCACGGATCGGCGTGGCCGGGCCGAAGCGGTCGAGTGGGTCATCGCTGCGCTCAATTCGGTCGACCTGCCGAGCCAGCCCTGGGCGCTGTTCCGCTTCATGGGCTTTCCAGGCGAAGCGCCGGAGGCCAAATTTATCGAAGACTTCCTCAAGGCCAGGCTCGATCGGATGGAGGCGGTGCTGGTCGGCCGCGAGTGGCTGGCGGCGGGTCGTTTCACCGTGGCTGATCTCCTGATGGCGGACGTACTGCGGCAGGTGCATCGGTTCGACGGACTCGCTGGCCACCCCGCTTGCCGCAGCTATGTCGAGCGCATCACCGCGCGCCCTGGCTTCCTCAAGGCCTATGACGACCAGATGGCGCACTTTGCCGCCGCAGATGCGGCTTGATCTCACGGTCACAGAAGGCTGCCTTTGTGAATGCAAGGCGGCTTTCGGTATCGAGCCCGAACCGCCAGCCATCCCCGGTTGCATCGCCAAAGAGAAATTGATACCGGTGTCATCAGAGTGCACGGCCAACGGTCGGCATTAACTGGGGGAGGATGACGATGGCACAGGCCGACCGCGCGTGGCTCAAGCACACGACCGCACATTTCATCATAGCTTTGAGCATCTTGGCGCCGGCTCAAGCAGCGATGGCGGCCGAGCGACCGGCCGATCCGCCGCCCGCCGCACCGGCTCAGCCGGCTGCTGAGCCTGAAGGCCCCAATGCCGATGTCGTTGTCACCGGTTACCGTTCATCGCTGGCCAATGCGCTCGGCCAGAAGCGCGCCTCGAACCAGATCATCGATGCGATCTCGGCCGAGGATATCGCCAACTTCCCCGACGCCAACCTCGCCGAATCGATCCAGCGCCTGCCCGGCGTGTCGATCGACCGCGACAATGGCGAGGGCCGGTCGATCACCGTGCGGGGCCTGGGCGGCGACTTCCAGCAGGTCCGCCTCAACGGTGCCGATGCGCTCAGCATCTCCGGCGGCAACCAGTCCGACTCCGGCGCCAACCGTTCGCGCGGCTTCGACTTCAACACCTTCGCCTCCGAACTGTTCGGCGGCATCACGGTCACCAAGTCGACCGCCGCCTCGAACGACGAGGGTTCGCTCGGCGCGATCATCGATCTCAACACCGGCCGCCCGCTGGCGAGCAAGAAGAGCCGCTACGCGCTGGGGCTGGAGGGCGAATATCGCGAGAACGGCAAGACATACAATCCGCGCCTCACTGCGCTGGTCTCGCAGCACATCACCGACAATTTCGCCATCATGGGCACCGTCGCCTATCAGCGCGAGCGCCAGTCGATCGACGCCTATCGCCGCAACCCGGGCCAGTTCGAATATGCCTATCGCAATTCACAGCTCAACGGCGTGACGCCCAACACCTATGGTTTCGCCCGTCCGTCCAATCAGGGCACCGGTGCGACCTTCGGCTCGGATCCGGCGGCCTATGCGCTGGTCACGCCGACCACGATCATCCCGGCGCTGGCCTCGATTACGCATCAGGATCTGAAGTATGAGCGGCTCGGTGCGACCGCGACGATGCAGTGGCACCCGACCGCGCATACCGAGATCATCGTCGACGGGGTCTATTCGCGCTACAAGCAGGACAGCACGGTCAGCGGCATCACCACGATCGGCCTCAATCGCAATGGCACCAACGCCCGTGTGGCACAGAACACGCTGCGCGCCATCGGCACCGCCAACGGTCTGGCTGATCGCGTGGCGCTGTATCCGAGCTGCACGCAGAGCGCGACGCTCGATTGCGGTCAGCTGAACAACGGCACCACGCTCGTGCCGGGCATGCGCACCAGCTACAATCCCAACAATCTGCAGCCGTTCGACTATTATAATTCGGTCGGCTCGCCGGGTTACATCGCGAACGCCAGCCAGACCGCTTATTACAACGAGTTGATCGGCCGCCCCAACACCATCATCCGCGCCGCCGACGTCAATGCGGCCGGCCAGGCCGATTACCTCCTGCTCGACAATGTCGACTGGCGCAGTTCGGCCGATTCCCAATCGGGCACCACCACGTTCAAGCAGCTGACCATCAACCTCAAGCAGGATCTTGGCGAGCGCCTGCACTTCGTCGGTACCGGCGGCTATTCGGAATCGCGTTTCAGCGGCCAGGGCTTCCTCACTGAATTCAACGCGATCGACCGCAACGGCTTCGTCTATGACGAGCGCGGCGGCGGCAAGATGCCGGTGTTCAACCCGGGCTTCGACGTCGCCAACCCGGCCAACTGGTCGCTGGTCAAGGGCTTGTCGACGATCCGCGCCTTCACCGACGATGTGCGCAACTCGTTCCGCGTCGCGCGTGGCAATTTGACCTGGGACGTCAGCGACCAGTTCAAGCTGCTCGCCGGCCTGACCTGGAAGCAGTTCCGCTACTACAGCCTGCAGGCGCGCAACAACACGAGCATCGAGGCGATCAACCCGACGCTGGCCGAGGCCGGGCTCAACATCAACCAGCTCGGCCGCACGGTCACGTTCGGCCAGGGCCTCAACGTTCCGGCCGGCACGCCGACCAGCTTCTACGTCCCCGATCTCAGCAAGTTCATCAATGCCTTCGGCATCGACTGCAACTGCATCAACAAATATTCGGATTATCGTCTCGTCCAGGACGGCCGCCAGGCCAACCAGGTGCGCGAGACCGATCTGTCGGGTTTCGTCGAGGCCGATTGGGATGCCACGCTGTTCGGCGTGCCGTTCCGCGGCAATGTCGGCGTGCGCATCGCCAACACCAAGGTCAGCGCGACCGGCTCGATCGGCGGCGCCGGCAACGGCGTGCTCGGTGTGGTGGTGTCGGCACGCAATGAATATACCGATGTGCTGCCGTCGACCAACCTCGTGTTCGAGCTGGCGCCCAACTTCCTCGCCCGCTTCGCCGCCTCGAAAGTCATCGCACGCCCGCAGCTTTCCTCGCTCAGCCCCGGCACCACGTCATTCCCGACCGGCCTCAGCGCGACCGGCGCGGCGCCAGCGATCACCGTCGGCAACCCGTATCTCAAGCCTTTCCGTGCGACCAACCTCGATCTCAGTTTCGAGCGCTATTTCGGCAAGAACGGCCTGATCTCGTTCGCGATATTCCTCAAGAAGCTCGACAATTTTCCGCAACAGACCGCGGGCGAAGTGCCGCTATCGTCGGTCTATGATCCGGCGACCTATCAGCTCGCACTGGCATCGATCACCAGCCCGACCCTACTCGCCTACACGCAGGCGGACGGCGTCTATGCCGTGCGCCAGTTCACCGACGCGCCCGGCGGCGTGATCAAGGGCCTTGAGATCAACGTCCAGTCGAACTTCAGCTTCCTGCCCGCGCCGTTCGACAATTTCGGCATCACCGCCAACTACACGCATATCTCGTCGCGGCTGAGCTATCTCACCGGCTCGACGCTTTCGACCGTACAGGGCCAGACCGGATCGACGGCCGGCAACACCTATGCCGACGCGCCGTTCCTCAATACCTCACCCGACGCGTTCAATGCGACCTTCTACTATGAGGACAGCAAGTTCTCGGCGCGCATCTCGACCGCCTACCGCACGCAGTACGTCAACAAATTCCCGCTCGCGACGGGCACCTGCAGTGTCGGCACGACGACCAATGCCGGCGGCGCCTGCAACTCGCCGGTCGTCGCCGATTTCGGCTACACCGGGAACACCTTCAACCTCGATTTCTCGATGAGTTATGCGCTGACCAGCTACGCCAGGCTGTCGCTCGAGGGCCGCAACATGACCAACACGCCGCAATATCGCACCATGTACGCGGCCAATCCGCTGAGCTCGGTCTATGCCGGGACCGGGCGGATCATCACCGCCGGCGTGCGGTTGGTGTTCTGATCCACAATAAGCCCCTCCCCTGAAAGGGAGGGGCTAACGCAAGAGGAACTCCCCCGTGACCCTGCGCCCTGCGCTGCTCGCCACCCCACTCCTGCTCCTGGGCGCCACGCCGGCCACCGCGCAGGACCGCCGCACGGTCACCGAACCCACCCTGCCCACCACCGCCTGCGTCATCCTCCAGCCCGGCCCGGGCAACCAGGCCGAGACGATCCGCAAGGCGCTCGACAAGTGCAAGGGCCGCACCGTCAAGCTCGCTGCCGGGCGCTACGACAGCGGCCCGATCGAATTCCCGATGGACACCACCTTGTGGCTCGACAAGGGCGCGCTGCTCAGCGCCATCCCCGACCCGCGCCTGTTCGATGACGGCACCGGCGCCTGCGGCACGATCGACCAGCGCGGCCGCGCCTGCCGCCCGCTGATCCACATCGCCGACGCCAGCAATGTCGGCATCGTCGGTGACGGCATCATCGATGGCAATGGCGGCCAGGTCATGGTCGGCAAGACCGAGACCTGGTGGCAACTGGCGCGCCGCGCGCAGAAAGAGGATGGCCGCCAGAACGTGCCGCGCCTGATCGTCATCGATCGCGGCCGCAACGTGACGCTCTATCGCGTGCGACTGGCCAATTCGCCCAACTTCCATGTCACGGCAAACCGCGTTCAGGGCCTGACCGTGTGGGGCGTGATCATCGACACCCCCGCGGATGCGCGCAACACCGACGGCATCGATCCCGGTGCGACCGACGATGTGACGATCGCCCACACCTTCATTCGCACGGGTGACGACAATATCGCGATCAAGGCCGGCAAGACCGGCGGCACCCGCTACGTCTCGATCCTCGACAACCATTTCTACTCGGGTCACGGCATGTCGATCGGCAGCGAGACCAACGGCGGCGTCAGCCATGTCCTGGTGCGCAACATGACCCTCGACGGCACCACTTCGGGCCTGCGCATCAAGAGCGACGTCAGCCGCGGCGGGCTGGTCGAGGATGTCACCTACGAGAATGTCTGCCTGCGCGACAACAAGCGCCCGATCGACCTCTACACCGCCTATGACGCCGGCGCGAAAGGTGACCTGATTCCGCATTATCGCGGCATCGTGTTTCGCAACATCGTCGGCACCACCGGCCGCCTGATCGCCAACGGCTTCGACGCGCACCATGTCATGGAGCTGACGCTCGACGGCGTACGCTTCGCAACGGGCACGAAGTGGGAAACGACCAACGCCCGCTTCACCATCGGTACCGGCGGCGCCTCCCCCTTGCCCGAGGGAGCGACGGGCGCTGCACCATCGGCGGAAGACCAGTGCCGCAGCGCCTTTGTGCCGTTCCCGGAGCGGTCGCCGCGATGAGGCGCACGCACGTCCACCCGACACTCCTTGCCATCGGCGCCATCGTGGCGGCGGAGGCGTCTCAGGCGCAGGTCGAGCCGACGATCGTTCCGGCGCCCGTCACGAGCGCGCCGCCGGCGGTAACCGACGCGGTGCAGCGCGCGGCGATCAAGCCGATCGTCGCAAAGAAGATCATCCTCGTCGGAGACTCGACGACTCAGGTCGGCAGCGGCTGGGGTGGCGCCTTTTGTGCCGAGCGCGTCACGTCGTTCGTCGCGTGCGTGAATCTCGCGCGCGGTGGGCGCGGCACGTTCGATTATCGCGCGGAGGGATCATGGGATCTCGCGCTCGGCGAAATGCGCACGCCGGGGTTCCAGCATATCTATGTGCTCATCCAGTTCGGCCACAACGACCAGCCCGGCAAACCCGGCCGCAGCACTGATCTCGCCACCGAATATCCCGCGAACCTGCGTCGCTATGTCGCCGAAGCACGCGCGGCGGGCGCGATACCGATCCTCGTCACCCCGCTCACCCGTCGCTCGTTCAGGAACGGATCGCTGCAGGACGATCTCGCCCCCTGGGCCGAGGCGGTGATCAAGGTCGCGCGTGAAACCGGGACGCCGTTGCTCGACCTGCACGCGACGTCGGTCGCCGCCGTCCAGGCGATGGGCGCCCGCGCCGCGATCGATCTCGCCGAAACCGCACCGCCCGCCGAAGTCCTCGCCGCCGCCGGGACCGGTACCACCATCGCCGCACCCAAAACCGCTGCCGCCGCGCCCGCACCGACCAGCACCGAGACGCTCGACACGCCGCAAGGGCATCCCACGATCGTGTTCGATTACACCCATCTCGGCCCCAGGGGCGCCCGGTTCTTCGCGACGCAAGTCGCTGCCGGGCTGGCGAAAATCGTTCCCGATCTGCGTCGGGATCTCGTTCGATAAAATTGCCGCGCCGCGCAAAATCGCACCGGTCGCGATTGACACGATGACGACCCGCCCCGCACCATAAGCGCAACCCGACCAGGAGAGCGTCATGCGATATCTGAACCTTGGCTGCGCCGTCGCTGCGCTCTGCGCCGTCGCCGCGCCACTCTCCGCCGGCCGGCCACAGGCGGCACCCGCGCCTGCCGCCGCAGCGCAACAGTCGCCCTATCTGTTCGAAGAGGTGATGATCCCAATGCGCGACGGCGCGCGGATGCAGACCGTCATCATGCGCCCCCGCAACCAGAGCGGCCCGCTGCCGATCATGTTCCAGCGCACGCCCTACGGCATCCCCGGCGCCGCGCCGACATCAGTGCCAAAGTCCTGGGCGGCGCTCGACAAGGATGGTTATATCTTCGTGATCCAGTCGATGCGCGGTCGCTTCAAGTCGGACGGCGTCTTCACACTCTCGACCGCCGTGCATCCGAACGACCCCAAGGCGGTCGACGAAGCGACCGATGCCTATGACTCGATCGACTGGCTGGTGAAGCATGTGCCGCAGAACAACGGCAAGGTGGGCATGTGGGGCATCTCCTATCCCGGCTTCGCCGCCGCCGTCGCGCTCGCTCATCCCCACCCGGCGCTGAAGGCGGTCAGCCCGCAGGCGGCGTGGATCGATTACTGGCTGTCGGACGATCTCCACCGCAACGGCGCGCTACGGTTGAGCTACGCCACCGACTGGGTCTCCTCACTGCAGCTCGACAAGGACAATGTCGATTTCGCCTATGACGATTTCGACACCTATAGCTGGTTCCTCAGCGCGGGCTCGGCGGCGGACATCGAGGCGCGTTATTTCAAGGGCAAGGTGCCGATGTTCACCGCCCTGCTCGATCATCCCAATCACGACAGTTTCTACACCAGCCAGCGCTGGAGCGACACGCTCGGCAAGGTGACGGTGCCGACGCTCAACGTCGCCGGTTACTGGGACCAGGAAGATCCCTGGGGCTCGTGGCAGGTCTATTTCAAGCAGCAGCAGAACGATCCCGGCCATCTCGCCTCGATGGTCGCCGGCCCCTGGGCGCATGGCTGGTGGAGCCGCCCCGGCACCAATGCGCTCGGCCGCGTGCCCTACGGCGTGGACAGCGCGACGAGCTTCCTCAACGAGGTGCAGGCGCCCTTCTTTGCCTATTGGCTGCACGGCAAGGGCACCCGGCCCGACGCCGAGGTGCGCAGCTTCCAGAGCGGCTCCTGGTCATGGAGGACCTATCCCGCCTGGCCGCCCGCCGGCGCCCCGACCACCAGCCTCTATCTGCGTGCCGATGGCAGCCTGTCGTTCGACGCGCCCGCCGCCGGCGAGGCGTGCCGCGACTTCGTCTCCGACCCCGCCAACCCGGTGCCGTTCCGCCCGCGCCCGATCTCGCCGACCTACCCCGGCCCTGAATGGTCGTGGTGGGAAACCGAGGACCAGCGCTTCGTCGATCACCGCCCCGACGTGCTGAGCTACGAGACCGCACCGCTGACCGAGGCGGTGACGATCACCGGCCATGTCGCGGCGCAGCTGATGGCCTCGACCACCGGCACCGACAGCGACTTCGTCGTCAAGCTGATCGACGTCTATCCCGACGATTACGAGAAGGTCCCGGCACAGCGCCAGCAGGGCGATTACTACCGCTCGCTCAACGGCTATCAGTTGCCGATCGCGATGGATGTCCGCCGCGGCCGTTTCCTCGCCAGCGACACCGCGCCGCAGCCGCTGGTGCCCGGCAAGGTGACGGCGTGGGACGTGCCGCTGCGCGAGCACGACCATGTCTTCCTCAAAGGCCACCGCATCATGGTCCAGGTCCAGTCGAGCTGGTTCCCGATGATCGACCGCAACCCGCAAAGCTTCGTGCCCAATATCGCGCGGGCGAAACCGACGGATTATGTGAAGACGACACAAAAAGTCTGCACAGGCTCGAAAATCCTGTTGCCGGTGGTGCGATAAAACGAAAAATTCGACGGTGAGAAAGACTGCGGGAGATATTTTCTCATAGAGACGTTGTCGTGGAGCAGGGATTAACTAACCGGGGATCATTGCGATGCTCGCGCGACTGAAGGCAATCCACGAGGAATTACTCGCCGGCATCAAGACGCTGGAGGCCGTCGTGCAACAATCGACCCCCGACGTCGCCGGCCTGACCAACGCACGCTGGAAATTGTCGCGAGCCAGTTTCCACCGTCGCAAATTCCTCGTCGACCATGTCTATCCCGCGCTCGACCGCCTGCCCTCGTCGGATTCGCGTGGGCTTGAGGATTTGCGCACCGCCGGCGCCGCCATGCTCAGTGAATCCGCGCGGCACATCGCCGCCTGGAGTACCGAGCAGATCGTCAGGGACTGGCCGGGTTACCAACGCGCCTCGATGGCAGTGCGCGCCGCGATGCGTAACCGCATCGCCGCCGAGAAGGCGATACTCTATCCGCTACTCGAGGCGGCGGAGCGCGCGCCCGGCTGACCTTCCCGGGTCAGTTCTTCAACCGCCAGCCGGTCCGGAAGATCCACGCCACGATCCCGAGGCACAGCAGCAGGAAGAACGCCGTCACGCCCAGGCTGACCGCGATGTTGACGTCGCCTTTGCCGAAGAAGGTCCAGCGAAACCCGCTGATCAGATAGACCACCGGATTGAACAGGCTGATGGTGTGCCACGGCTCCGGCAGTGAGCTGACGGGATAGAAGGTGCCACCGAGGAAGGTCAGCGGGGTGATGATCAATGCCGGCACGAACGACAGCTGCTCGAAGCCATTGGCCCAGATCCCGATAATGAAGCCGGCCAGGCTGAACGCCAGGCTCGTCACCATCAGCATCGCCAGCATCGCCAGCGGATGGTCGATCCGCAGCGGCACGAACAGCGCCGAGGTGGCAAGGATGATCAGCCCGATGACCACCGACTTGGTCGCCGCCGCGCCGACAAACCCGACCACCATCTCCATTGCCGTGATCGGCGCCGACAGCAGCTCGAACACCGTGCCGGTGAATTTGGGGAAGTAGATGCCGATCGACGCGTTGGACACACTCTGCGTCAGCAAGGACAGCATGATCAGGCCGGGTACGATGAAGCTGCCCGCGGTGACCCCGTCATAGGCCTGCATCTGGCGATTGAGCGCCGTGCCGAACACGGCAAGATACAATGTCGTGGTGATCACCGGCGTCACCAGGCTCTGCCAGACGGTACGCAACGCCCGCGCCATCTCGAAGCGATAGATCGCCCAGACCCCATGCGTGTTGATGCCGCTCATGCCGCCTGCTCCTGCCGGTCATGCTCGACAAGATCGACGAAGATGTCCTCCAGCGAACTCTTCGACGTCTCGAGATCCTTGAACGCGATGTGCAGCTCGTTGAGCTTGCGCAGCAGCGACGGGATACCCGTCCGTTCCGCCTGCGCGTCGAAGATGTAGCGCAACCGCCTCCCCTCATCCTCCAGCTCGACATGCCATTCGTCGAGCTCAGGCGGCACGCTGGCCAGCGGCTCCTGCAGCGAGATCGACATCTGGCGCTTGCCGAGCTTCTTCATCAGCTCGGCCTTTTCCTCGACCAGGATCAGCCGGCCCTTGTCGATTACCCCGACCCGGTCGGCCATTTCCTCGGCCTCCTCGATATAATGGGTGGTGAGGATGATCGTCGTGCCCTTCTCGCGCAGCCGGTGGACCAGCTTCCACATGTCGCGGCGCAGTGCCACGTCGACGCCCGCGGTGGGTTCGTCGAGGAACAGCAGATCGGGCTCGTGCGCCAGCGCCTTGGCGATCAGCACGCGGCGCTTCATCCCGCCGGAAAGCTCGCGGATCTTGGCCTTGCGCTTGTCCCACAGCGACAGGTCGCGAAGCACCTGCTCGACATACGCGTCGTCGGCCGAGCGACCGAACAGGCGGCGGCTGTACTTGACCGTCGCCAGCACCGTCTCGAACATGTCGACCGACAATTCCTGTGGCACCAGCCCGATCAGCCGCCGCGCGGCACGGAAGTCGCGAATCGCGTCATGCCCCTCGACCGTGATCGTACCCGACGAGGGCGTGACGATACCACAGATGATCGAGATGAGTGTGGTCTTGCCCGCGCCGTTCGGCCCGAGCAGCGCAAAGATCTCGCCCTTGCGGATTTCCAGATCGACCGGTTCGAGGGCGCGTACGCCCGAGGCATAGATCTTCGAAACGCCGGCGACCGAAAGAATGCTGTCCATGAAGTCCCCTTGTTGAGGGCTAGATGGGAAGCGCCCACGCCTATCGCAAGCGAAACAATCAGTGTCCCGCGCGCGCCTCGGCGATCGCTTCCTGCATCGCCTCGAACGGCATCGCCGCCGACACGACCTTGTTGCCGATCACCCAGGTCGGCGTCCCGCTTGCGCCGAGATCATGGGCGATTTTCATATTGCGATCGAGTTCGGCGTCGGCGCGTGCCGTGATGCCGGGCAGCTTCGACGTATCGACACCGGCCGTCTTCGCCGCCGCCGCCATGCTGGCCGGCGTGACCGGCCCCCCGCCGTAGAGCGCGGTGTGGAACGCCATGAACTTGTTCTGCTCGGCAGCGAGCAGGCTGAGCTTGGCCGCGTCGCTGCTCTCAGGGCTGAGGATCGGCCATTCGCGGTAGACGATGCGCAATTTGGGATCGCTCGCCAGCAGCCTGGCAATGGTCGGCAAGGTGGCCCGGCAATAGCCGCAATTATAGTCGAAATATTCGACGATCGTCAGGTCGCCCTTGGGGTTGCCCGCCCACGCCCCGGCATAGGGTTCGACGATTGCCTTGCGGTTCGCTGCGATCACCTCGCCGGTGTAACGCTCGCGCACGGTGTCGATCAGTCCGCGCAGCATATCGGGATGATCGAGCACATAATCCCGCGCCTGGACATAACTGACCGGCGCCCCGCGCCCGGCCACCCGCGCGCCGCCCCACATCGCAGCCGCCCCGACCAGCGCCGACGCCACCGCGACCAGCGCCAGCGTTCCCCGCGAAAAAGTCATGCTCACCGCCGGCGCTTATATTTGTCGGGATTGTCGTCGATCTCGTTCTGCGAGGTCATCGCGATGTCCTGCGCGCGGATCCAGTCGCGCGAATTGGGCGGCAACCCGGCCATCGCATTGCGCGCGGCATAGGCGGCGGTGCGCGGATCGCCGTTGAGGCTGGCGGTCTCGGCCGTGGCGAGCATCGCGCGCGGTTCGTCGCCGGTCAGTTCATAGACGGTGCCGAGCTGATACCAGGCGAAGGGATTGTCGTCGTCGCGCGCCACCGCGCTGCGCAGCACCGTGATCGCCTCGGGATAATTGGCCTTGTTCTCGGTCGCGATCAGCGCATGGCCGAAGGTCGTCGCGATCAGCGGGGAGTTGCGCGACTTCTCGGTCGCCGCCCTGAGCGGCGCCAGCGCTTCGGCCGGCTTGCCCGCCTCGAGCAGGATCTGACCCTTGATCTCGAGAAAATAGGGATCGTTCGGGTCCGCCTTGACCAGCGCATTGGCCTCGGCATCCGCCTTGTCGGGATAGCCGGCCTTGTGCCAGGCATAAGCACGCGCATAATGGCCGTAGATCGACTGGTCGGTGTCGGGATAGACGCGCATCGTCTGATCGTAGGGCGCGACATAGCCCATCAGCTTGGCCTTTATCCGCTTGAGCCGTTCGTCGAGCGTCGTGTCCGGCGCCTTGTTATAGGCCGGAGAATTGACCACGTCGGCGGTCAGCGCGGCGATCCGGTCGCCCGACAAGGGGTGGCTCTGCGCATAGGGATCGATGTTCTGCAGGCCGTAGGCATATTCCTCGTTCTGCAGCTTCTTGAAGAAGGTCAGCATGCCCTTGCCGGTGATGCCGGCCTCGCGCAGGAACTTGGCGCCGGTGGCGTCGGCGGTGGCCTCCTGCACGCGGCTGAAGGCGAGGTACTTGTACTGCGCCGCGGTCTGTCCGGCAGCGAGAATGCCGGCGCCCGCGTCGCCCGCGCCGGCCGCCACTGCGGCGAGGCCCAGCACCAGCGACAATATCGAGATACCGATCGCCGGCTTGGCCCCGGCATCGGCCAGCACGACATGGCCGTCGGCGATATGGCCGAGTTCGTGCGCGATCACGCCTTGCACCTGGTTGGCGTTGTCGGCGGCCTTGAGCAGGCCGGAATGGACATAGACGGTCTGTCCGCCGACGACGAAGGCGTTGATCGAATCGTCGTTGATCAGCACGACATGGACGTTGTTGGGCGACAGGCCGGCGGCGAGGATCAGCGGCCGCGACATGTCCGCGAACAGCGACTCGGTTTCGGCATCACGGAGGATCGACTGCGCCGCGGCGGGCTGGATCCACACCATCATCGCGGCGACGAAGGCCGTGATGAACCGCCTCACGCCCTGCATGCCGGTCGATCCTCTCTGTCCGTCACGATCATCGCCACCGTTCCTCATGCCGTAAGGCTGAACCGGCGGTGAAGGGGCGCGGCCGGGCCGCACCCCTCCCCGTCTTATTCGCCGGCGCCGAACGTCCGCTGCCACCAGCCGCGGCGCGGCGAGCCGGCCTCGCCGGGGTCGGCATCGTCATCGGCCGGCGCGTCGGCATTCGCCTTGAGCGGGATCGCCGGCGTTTCGGGCGCCGCTTCTGCTGCCGCATCCGCTGCCTTGCGACGCGGCGCGCGGCCCTTGGCCTTGGGCTTCTCCGCCGGCGCTTCCTCGGCAACCGGCTCGGCCGCGACGACGGGCTCGGGCTCGGGAGCTGCTGCGACGGGCGCTTCCTCGCTCACTGCCTTCTTGCGCGAACGCTTGGGCTTGGCAGCTGGCTCCGGCGCGGCCTCGGCGACGGGTTCCGGCTCGGGCGCCGGCGCCACGACTGCTTCGACCGCATCGGCGGCGCGGGCACGCGGACGACGACGGCCCTTCTTGGGCGCCTCTTCCTCGACAACCGGCTCAGGCGCGGCTTCGACTTCGGCCGGAGCGACATCGTCGTTCGACGCCTCGCCGGCTTCACCCTCGGCCCGCTCGCCCTCGGGACGACGACCACCGCGACGACCGCGACGGCCACGCCGGCGACGGCCTTCGCCGCGCTCGCCGTCGGAAGCACCGCCCTCGGCCGAACCGGCCTCGTGCTGCGTCTCTTCGCCTTCGCCCTCATCGGCCTCGGACTCGCCGCCCTCGGCTGCTTCGCCCTCGCCCTGCGGCGCATCGCCCTCCTCGCGATTGCGACCGCGACGACCGCGACGGCGGCGGCGCTTGCGGCCTTCGGCACGCTCGGCCTCGCTACCCTCACCGCGATCTTCGCGCGGTGCACGGGCGGCACGCGGCGCCTCGGCCTCTTCCTCTTCCTCGACCTCCTCAACCTCGTCCTCGATATCCTCGGGCAGATCGTCGTCGAGATCCTGGATCGGCGCGTCGAAGCGCGGCGCGTGCGCCGGCGGTGGCCCGGAGACCTCGACCGACATGCGCGCGCCTTCCTGCTCGCCGTCGGGGACAATCTCGACGCGGACGCCGTAGCGATCCTCGATCTCGGCCAGCTCGCCGCGCTTGCGGTTGAGCACATACACAGCCGCCTCGGTGCTGGCACGCAGCAGGACCTGCGAGCCGCGACCGCGCGCGGCCTCGTCCTCGATCATGCGCAAAGCCGAGAGCCCTGCCGACGAAGCGGTACGCACCAGCCCGGTGCCCTCGCAATGCGGGCACTGGCGGGTCGACGCTTCCAGTACGCCGGTGCGCAGCCGCTGGCGGCTCATTTCCATCAGGCCGAAGCTCGAAATGCGGCCGACCTGGATGCGGGCGCGATCGTTCTTCAGCGCCTCCTTCATCGCCTTCTCGACCTTCCGGACATTGGAATTGTTGTCCATGTCGATGAAGTCGATGACGACGAGCCCGGCCATGTCGCGCAGGCGCAACTGGCGGGCGATCTCGTGCGTCGCCTCGAGGTTGGTCGCGGTCGCGGTCTGCTCGATATTATGCTCGCGCGTCGAACGCCCCGAGTTGATGTCGATCGACACCAGCGCCTCGGTCGGGTTGATCACGAGGTAACCGCCCGACTTCAGCTGCACCACCGGATGGTACATCGCCGACAGCTGATCCTCGACATGCGCGCGCTGGAACAGCGGCACCGGGTCGGAATAATGCTTCACCCGCCGCGCATGGCTGGGCATCAGCAGCTTCATGAAATCCTTGGCCTGGCGATAGCCTTCCTCGCCCTCGATGATGATCTCATCGATGTCGCGATTGTAGATATCGCGGATCGCCCGCTTGATCAGATCGCTGTCGCCATAGACGAGCGCCGGCGCCGACGACGCCAGCGTCGTCTCGCGGATCCCGTCCCACAGCCGGGCGAGGTAATCGAAGTCGCGCTTGATCTCGACCTTGGTGCGCTGCAGCCCGGCGGTGCGCACGATGCAGCCCATCGACGGCGGCAGCTTCATGTCGGCCATGATCGACTTGAGGCGCTTGCGGTCGCCCGCGTTCGAGATCTTCCGGCTGATACCGCCGCCATGCGACGTGTTGGGCATCAGCACGCAATAACGGCCGGCGAGCGACAGATAGGTGGTCAGCGCGGCGCCCTTGTTGCCGCGCTCTTCCTTGACGACCTGGACCAGCAGCACCTGACGGCGGCGGATCACGTCCTGGATCTTGTAACGGCGGCGCAGGTTCATGCGACGCTCGCGCAGATCCTCCACCGCCTCGTCCGAACCGCCGCGACGGCCGCCACGGCCACGCCCGCGACCGCGGCCACCGCTCTTGGCTTCCTGCTCGGCGGCGACTTCGGGGTCGGCCCCGCCATCGTCCTCGAAACGCTCGATCGTCTCCTCGTCGGGATCGCTGCCCTCATCGTCATGATGATGGTCGTCGTCGCCGTGGAATTCGTCGTCCCCATGGAACCCGTCTTCCTGGAATTCCTCGCCGTGCAGTTCTTCCTGCGCGTCCATCTCGGCACGCAGCGCGGCTTCCTCGGCGGCGTGCTCGGCCTCCTCACGCAGCAGCGCGTCGCGATCCTCCTTGGGGATCTGATAATAATCCGGGTGGATTTCGCTGAAGGCGAGGAAGCCGTGGCGATTGCCGCCGTAATCGATGAACGCCGCCTGCAGCGACGGTTCGACCCTGGTTACCTTGGCGAGATAGATATTGCCCTTGAGCTGCTTGCGCTCGGCGGATTCGAAATCAAACTCTTCGATCCGGTTCCCTTTGACGACCGCCACACGGGTTTCTT
>JAZJXZ010000002.1:0-51445 GCA_040390605.1 Pseudomonadota bacterium | reverse complement strand
GTGCGTCGATCAGCATACGCATGGTCATGTAATATTCTCCGGGCGCGCGGTCCGGACGCTGGCAGCGCTAGCCGCGCGCGATATGAGTGCAGCCCTCCGTCGGCGAACGCGCCGGCCGGTGGGATGAAGTGGGTGAATGCCTCTGCTCGCAGCGCACGTCCGGGCCGGTGGCCCAGGACACCTCGCACGCCCGCATGTCCGCCGGCTTGCGCCGAACGGTTTGCGGGTGCGGGGAAATACGGCATGCGAACGTCAACCTGAGATAGAACACCACCGGGAAAGCCGGGGCGGTCGTTGTGCCGAACAGCGCGAAAAACGAAGCGCTTGCCCAAGCATCTTGATGCCTAGCACCCAATGATCGGCGCAGCAACCGGCACGTTTCTGCCACCTTGCCGGCAACTTTATGCCTATCCGCGCGTTAACCCCGTCGCTTCACCGTGAGGTGACGCGCCTCGACTAACCCGGCCAGGTAATCGAAACCCGATGGGAATCCCCCGCCCATGCCTTTTCACTGGACCCGCGCCCCCTGGGCACGGCATTACAAGCCTGTGTCATTCCTCCTTGCCCTGCTGGCCTGCTGGTTTGCCGGCACGCCCGGTTGGGCCGCCTCGATCGAGCATGTCGACATCAAGAGCGACCGTATCGTCGTGCGCTTCGACCAGAGCGTCGCCGATGCGTCGGCCTTCATGCTTGCCGGGCCGGAGCGGATCGCGCTCGACATAGGCGGCGCTACGCCGGGGCGAAACAGCGCCGGCACGGGCATGGTCGCCGCAGTCCGCCAGGGCTGGCACGGCGATGGCGCGCGCATCGTCTTCGATCTCACCCAGCCCGCCGTGGTTACCGAGGGTTCGTTCGGCCGCGATGGGCGTGAGCTGACGCTCGAATTGCGCACCGTCGACGACGCCGGATTCGCACGCGCCGCCGCCGAGGGGCGCTTGCGCTTCCTCCCCCCGTTCAATCTCGGCGCACAATCGCCCGCGCGCCGCTACGAGGTCGCCCAGGCGGTCCCCCCGCCGGCCCGTGGCCTGCCGCTGCCGCGCATCTATGGCGACGACGACAGCCGCCCGCTGGTGGTGATCGATGCCGGCCATGGCGGCGTCGACCCCGGTGCGATCTCGCCGATCGACGGTCGCCGCGAAAAGGACGTCACCCTGCGCATCGCCCGCGCGATCCGCGACGAGCTGGTCGCCTCGGGCCGGGTGCGCGTCGCGCTGACCCGCGAGGACGACCGCTTCCTCGTGCTGCAGGAACGCTATGGCATCGCGCGGCGGATGCACGCCGACCTGTTCATCTCGATCCATTGCGACAGCGTCGGTGCCGGCACCGCCTCGGGCGCCTCGGTCTATACCCTGTCCGAGGTCGCGTCGGACAAAGAAGCCGCCAGGCTCGCCGCGCGCGAGAACAAGGCCGACATCATCTCGGGCGTCAATCTCGCCTCGACCAACGCCGACATTTCGTCGATCCTGATCGACCTGACGCAGCGCGAGACGATGAACAATTCGGCCAGCTTCGCCCGCCTGCTCGGTCGCGAGGCCCAGCCGCTGATCCCGCTCCGCCCCAACTTTCACCGCATGGCGTCGCTGATGGTGCTGAAGGCACCCGACATGCCGTCGATCCTGTTCGAGACCGGCTATATCTCCAACCCGAGCGACGCCGCGTTCATCGACTCACCGCAGGGGCGCCAGCGCATCGCCGAGAGCATCCTCCGCGCGGTGGAGGTGCATTTCGCACGGCGACTGGCGTCTAACGACTGAGGCGCCGCGCCGAACGCCGGCACGGGCCTCAGCGCTTTGTGCCCGGCAGCAGCAATGGCGTGATCACGCGATAGAGGGCGGAATGGTCGTCGCGCCAAATGGGCATCAGGTCGGATTGGTGCGCCCGGCCCGCGGGAAATCCGATCGTCCACACGAAACGAAAGGTGTGGCGATCGAATGTCGCAAGCGCCCGATCGAAGTCGGTCCCGCCTGACACTGTTTTCGGATAGACCAGTTGCGAAGGATCTCCCTCGAAGGGTGCGGCGCCCGGGTGACGCGACCGGATCAGTTGCTGGCCCGGTAGCGTCCATTGTTCGTTGGTGAAGACGCGCCGACGCGCGACGGCGAGGCCGGCGATGTGGCCGAGGCGTGGATTGTCCCAATTGTCGGCGGCCGGCTCGTTGACCAGGACCAGCACAGCAGTGCCAAGGGGCAGTGCCTCGGCGCCGCGTGATGCCGCCACCTGCCCCTGTGCGAAGAGAGCAAACGCCACCGTCGAGGTGACGACGCGTATCGTGAAGAACGATAGCCCGACCATGGCGAGCCGCTTGGCGACGAGGACATTGCCGGGTTCTACGCGAATGGCGATCAGCGCGAGCGCGAGCGTCGCCGGCAGCACGCGCATATCCACATAGGACGCACCCGCAAGAAACGCCGGCAGCAGCAGAAAGGCTGCAGTGCCGCACATGGCCGGCATCGCGAGCACCGGCACGAACGAAAACCGGGGCGAGCGCCAGGCAGCTGCCACCAGAAAGAACAACGCGCCCGCCATGAGGATATCGTAAAGCTGCCAACGCTCGCGCAGGACCGACAACGCCCATAGCAGCTTGAGCCTCAGATCGAGCCAGTCGCCCGTGCCGCCCACGGACGAATGCGCGCCGGCCGCCATCAAAACGAGCACCGGCAGCATCATCGGTGCGCACATCAACACGACATGGATACCGGCGCGCCACCGGCTCTGGCCAGTGCCTCGCTGGATCGCCCATTCGGCGCCCGCGATGAACAGGCCGAGCATCGCCCAGCCGAACGAATGGCAAAGCCAGACCAGTCCGGCGAGGGGCACGAACAGAACGAGCCGCAACCATGGCCGGGATTGCCGCGCCAGCCGCAACCACAAGGCAAGTCCGGCGATCGCCAGCGCGACCGATAGCGAGAAATTGACGAACCCGAACTGAAAGGGCGCGGCATAGGCCAGGGGAAGCGCGAACAGCACCGACGGCTGGCATTTGCCGTGCGCCTCGCGCGACAGCCACAGCATCGCGGCGACCGTCAGCATCGGGATGGCCATCACCACCAGCTTCGCCGCCGGCTCGAGACCGAGCAAGGGCGCCAGCAACAGTACCAGTGCGTCGACACCGAGATTGCCGATCGGCGCCCAATCGACCCGGTAATGCTGCGCCAGGGCTCCCTGCCCCGCCTCGGCCATGATGCGAAAACCGCCGATGTGCCCGGGCAGATCGGTCAGCGGCGGGATCGCCGGCCACAGCAGCGGCACGGCAGCGAGCAGGACGAGCGACAGGAAACACCAGCGACGTTGCCACCAGGGCATGGCAGCCACGGCGGCGTCCAAGGTCTTCATCGCGGGCAAAAGGCCGCCCAAGACCGATCACGGCACGGAGCACGCGCGATGGTAGATCGACCGTCTGCGGAGACGTTCCGTCGGTGGCGGACTGGTCCATGAGGCGACCGGTGACTGGGCTGGTCGTGCGGGATATTCTCAGGAATGCGCAGCCCAAGACGGTCCGCGCGCGCCGGGAAAGGCCGAAAAATCAATCTATCCCCCTGCACCTTGCGCGCGGCTCCGCAATATCGACCCCGACCTTCGGCTATATCGAGGTGCGCGGGTTTACCAGTCAAATTGGAACCATTCCGTTTCAGACGCGCCGATCTTCGGCAGCGCGATCGAAATCTCCTAGCGGTATCGGAACCGTTATGGACCGGATTCGAGATGACCGAAGCACCCATCTCAATTCGACGCGCTACAGGTTGGTTTGCTGCGCGCTACATCGCGTGATGCCCCGACCTTTCAGCTTCCCCGCACCACCATCTCCCGCGTCCGGTCATCGTAAATCAGGTCATCGTCCCGCGACACCGCCGCCTTCGGCTCGCCGTACGCCGGCCGCTCGAACACATTGTACAGCGCCTCCTGCGTGCGCTTCTGCTGGCGCTCCGCCTCCTGCACGATCTGCGTGAAGCGCCACTGCGCGATGCGGTTGCCCCGCACCGCATTGACCATCATCGCGCGCAGCACCGCCTGCCCCGCCGGCATCTCGAACGTCACACCCTCTTCCGTGAAGGTCACCGTGCGATAGGCCTCGGCCAGGATCATCGCCCGCGTCGGCTCGTCCGCGCCGGGCAGGCGGTCGCCCGGCCCGCCGCGCGCCGGCCGCAGCCGCGGCGCCGGTCCCTTCGGGTTGCCCGATTGCCCCTTCTGCCAGCGCGTATGCACCGGCGGGTTGCGATAACCGACCCGCACCGGTGGTGCCGGGTCCTCGGCCTCATGGCCGGATTCAACTGATGGATCGCTCACGTCATAACTCCCGCGATGATTCGTCACCGCGCCCTGATCGTCGATCCCGCCGCGCGGTTGAATCACGCCGTGCGGATATTCCCTGCCGGCCTCCCCGAAATTGTTCGCAAATTCCCTGCCGGCGCCCCTGCGGCAGGGAATTTCGCGGGCAGCCATCGCGGGCTTGGCGAAGCCTTGTTTGCGACCACTACCCGCCAAACCATGCCTGTCCCGATCCACCGCATCCCCCGCTGGCAACGGCCGCGAAACTTGCTAGAGCGACAAACTCGATGAATCGCACCGAATCCTCCGTGAACTTCCGCATCCGCCGCGAGGTGGGTGGCTTTGCCGGCTTCGTCCAGCAGGCCTGGGGCCGCTGGTGGGTCAAGGCGCTCGCCGTCGTCGGCGTGCTCCTCGCCATCGCCTGGGCGGTGTTCTGGTACATCTTCGCCAGCGACCTCCCTTCCGTCGACAAGCTGCGCAGCTATGAGCCGCCGCTGCCGACCAACGTGCGCGGCGTCGATGGCCTGCCGATCCACAGCTATGCCCGTGAGCGCCGCGTCGAGCTGTCGTACCAGGAATATCCCCCGCTCCTCGTGCGCGCCTTCCTTGCCGCCGAGGACAAGACCTTTTTCGAGCATCACGGCGTCGACTATCCCGGCATGGCCGGCGCGGTGTTCGACTATGTCACCAAGATGGGCTCGGGCAAGCGGGCCAAGGGCGGGTCGACGATCACCCAGCAGGTGGCCAAGAACCTGTTGATCGGCAACGTCTATTCGCCGACGCGCAAGATCAGGGAAGCGCTGCTCGCCTATCGCATCGAGGACGCGCTGACCAAGCAGCAGATCCTCGAGCTGTACCTCAACCAGATCGCGCTCGGTCGCAACGCGTTCGGCGTCGAGGCGGCGAGCTACGCCTATTTCGGCAAGGACCTGAAGCAGCTCGATCTGGCGCAGCTGGCCTATCTCGCCATCCTGCCCAAGGGCCCGTCCAATTACGACCCCGTCCGCCATCCCGATCGCGCGCTCGCCCGGCGCAAATATGTGCTCGACGAGATGCTCGCCAACAGCTTCATCGACCAGGCCCAGCATGACCAGGCGGTGTCCGAAGGGCTCGGCACCGTGCCGCGCCAGACGCCGCACAGCGAGATCGCCGGCGGCGGCTATTTCGTCGAGGAAGTGCGCCGCCAGCTGATCGACAAGTTCGGCGAGGACGATCACGCCGGGCCATACAGCGTCTATGCCGGCGGGCTGTGGGTGCGTACCTCGCTCGACCCGAAGATGCAGGAATATGCCCAGAACGCGCTGCGCGACGGGCTGGTCCGCTTCGACAAGGGACGCGGCTGGAACGGCCCGATACGCCATGTCGAGATCGCCGGCGCCAACTGGCAGCAGCCGCTGCTCAACACCAATATCTCGCTCGACTATCAGGACTGGCGCGCCGCGTTGATCGTCGCGCTGAACGGCGATAGCGCGACGCTGGGCTTCGCCAACGGCGAGACCGGCACCTTGCCGCGCTGGGGCGCGCAGATGCCGGTGCGTGGCCAGGGCGGCAACGCGTTCGACGCGTTCAAGGTCGGCGACATCATCGCGGTGGCGCCCGAAGGCCCGAATTTCACCTTGCGCGCCATCCCGAAAATCTCCGGCGCGTTCGTCGTCGAGGAACCGCAGACCGGCCGCGTGCTGGCGATGCAGGGCGGGTTCGACGCCACCGCCCAGTCGTTCAACCGGGCGACGCAGGCGCTGCGCCAGCCGGGCTCGACGATCAAGCCGATCGTCTACGCCGCCGCGCTGTCACAGGGGCTGACCCCGGCGACGATCATCATGGACGCGCCGTTCTGCTTCTATCAGGGCGCCAGGCTCGGCCAGAAATGCTTCCGCAACTTCGGCGGCGGGCAGGGCTCGGGGCCACACACCATGCGCTGGGGCCTCGAACAGTCGCGCAACCTGATGACGGTGCGCGCCGCGACGACCGTCGGCATGGATCACGTCGTCAGCCTGATGGACCGTATCGGCGTCGGCAAATATCCGCCCTACCCGGCCTTCGCGCTGGGTGCTGGCGAAACCACCGTGTCGCGCATGGTCAACGCCTATACGATCCTCGCCAACCAGGGCCGCGCGCACGCGCCGACGCTGATCGACTTCGTGCAGAATCGCCGCGGCAAGGTCATCTGGCCGGAGAACTGGCGCCCGTGCGATCGCTGCAACATGGCGCAATATGACGGCAAGCCGATGCCTCGTCCGGTGACGCGCGGCAAGCAGGTGGTCGATGCAATGAGCGCCTATCAGATGGTGCACATCGCCGAGGGCGTCATCCAGCGCGGCACCGCGACCATCCTGCGCGATCTGAACCGGCCAATGTTCGGCAAGACCGGCACCAACAGCGGCCCGACCGACGTGTGGTTCATCGGCGGCACGCCGCAGCTGATCGGCGGCGTCTATATCGGATACGACACACCCTCCCCGCTCGGCGGCTATGCCCAGGGCGGCACCATCGCCGCGCCGATCTTCAAGGAATTCGCACTCAAGGCGTATGAGGGGATGGAGAAGATCCCGTTCCGCGCGCCGGAAGGCATCCGCATGGTGCGTATCGACCGCGCCTCGGGCAAGCCGGTATTCGGTGCCTGGCCGTCCGACGACCCGCTGTCCTCGGTGATCTGGGAGGCGTTCAAGCCAGAGACCGAAACGCGCCGCGCCGCGCAGCGCACCGATCTCCCGGCAATCGCCGCACCCAAGGCCGCCGCGCCGACCCAGAAGAAGGAAGGCGCGAAGGACAGCGACTTCCTGCAACGTCAGGGCGGCATTTACTGAACGCGATCCCATATATCGCGCCCAAGCGGCGTTGCGGCCTCCCCGGCCCTTGCCTAGAAGCGAACCAAGAGTTGGAGTTTTCGTAATGCGCGCCGAAGCGCAAGCCCATGTCGACACGATCAACGCCGCGCTTGCGCTGCTCCGCCGCTTCCTCGATTGGGACCGCGCGCTGCGTCGGCTCGACGAGCTCAACGCGCGCGTCGAGGACCAGGCGCTGTGGAACGACCCCAAGGCCGCGCAGGAGGTGATGCGCGAGCGTCGCCGTCTCGATGAAGCGATCACCGCAACGCGGGCGATCGAGAGCGAGCTGTCGGACACGGTCGAGCTGATCGAGATGGCCGAGGCCGAGGGCGACACCGAGATGGAGACCGAGGCGGTCGCCAGCCTCGGCCAGCTCGCCGAGCGTGCCGAAGCCGACAAGATCAAGGCGCTGCTCGCCGGCGAGGCCGACGCGAACGACTCCTATATCGAGATCAACGCCGGCGCCGGCGGCACCGAGAGCCAGGACTGGGCCGAGATGCTGCAGCGCATGTACACGCGCTGGGCCGAGCGCCACGGGATGAAGGTCGAACTGGTCGACTATCACGCCGGCGAGCAGGCCGGGATCAAGTCGGCGACCTTGCTGATCAAGGGCGAGAACGCCTTCGGCTATGCCAAGACCGAGAGCGGCGTGCACCGCCTGGTGCGCATCTCGCCGTACGACAGCGCGGCGCGGCGCCACACCAGCTTCTCGAGCGTGTGGGTCTATCCGGTGATCGACGACAATATCGAGGTCGAGGTCAACGACGCCGATCTGCGCATCGATACCTATCGCGCCTCGGGCGCCGGTGGGCAGCACATCAACACCACCGATTCCGCGGTGCGCATCACCCATTTGCCGACCGGTATCGTCGTGCAGTGCCAGAACCAGCGCAGCCAGCACAAGAACAAGGCCGAGGCGTTCAACCAGCTCCGCGCGCGCCTCTACGAGCGCGAACTGGCCGAGCGCGAGGCGGTCGCCAACGCCGAGAACGCGACCAAGACCGATATCGGCTGGGGTCACCAGATCCGATCCTATGTGCTGCAGCCCTATCAGCTGGTGAAGGACCTGCGCACCGGCGCTACCTCGACCAGCCCGGCCGATGTGCTCGACGGCGATCTCGACAAGTTCATGGCCGCCGCCTTGTCGCAGCGCGTCACCGGCGAAACGGTCGAGGTGGAGGACGTCGATTGATCGGCGCGCGCCTCCCGCACGTGAAATACGCGATGGTCGGTCTGGCCGTGTTGCTGGCCGGCTGCGACGGCTCGACCCCGCTGTTCAAGCGCAGCGACGCCGCGCCCGGTCCCTTCCCCGCCGCCGACCGCCCCGTCGCCGACATCGTCTCGCCGCGCTGGTCGAACGAGGAGGCGCGCGACCGGCTCAACGAGGCGGGCACGGTGATGGACCGCTCGGGTATCAAGCCGGGCATGACGGTCGCCGATATCGGTGCGGGCGAGGGTTATTACACGATCCGCCTGTCGGCCCGCGTCGGCAAGGAAGGGCGCGTGCTCGCCGAGGACATCGTTCCCGAGGTGCGCGACGCGCTTGCCCAGCGCGTGGCGCGCGAGCGGCTCGACAATGTCAGCGTGCGGCTGGGCGAGCCGGCCAATCCCAAGCTGCCCGACAACAGCTTCGATCGCGTGTTCATGGTCCACATGTATCACGAGATCCAGCAACCCTATGAGTTCCTGTGGCGCATGCGGCCGTCGTTGCGCCCCGGCGGGCTGGTCGTGGTGGTCGACGCCAATCGCCCGACGCAGCGGCACGGCACGCCACCGGCATTGCTGAAGTGCGAGTTCGGCGCGATTGGCTATACCCAGGTCGCGATGCAGGACATGCCCTCGGCCGGCGGCTATATTGCGATGTTCCGCGTCACCGGCCCGCGCCCCGAGCCGGCCGCGATCAAGCCGTGCAAGATCGGATAGACCAAGCGCGCTAACCGCGTGGCCGCCCACCGACCGGTAGCCAGCGACGCGCCGCGGCAATCAGCGGCCGTTCAAGGAGAAAGTGGGCGGCCAGCCCTGCAGCGGTGCCCACGACCATGCAGGCGAACGCGATCACCCAGGCGGGTGTGACCGGCTCGAGCCGCCGGCACAGGGCAATCAACACCGAGATTGCCGGATAATGGAACAGGTAGATGGCATAGGAAGCGTCGCCAAACGTCTCCCCGATGCGTCGCGCGAGGCCGGGTGGGCATTCGACATGGGCCGCGAACAACAGCAGTGGGAGCAGGACGAGCGTTAGCCCGATGCCTGTATCCAGCCGGAGCATCGGCACCACCCCGAACATCACGGCAGCACCGCCCAGTGCGAGCACCACAAGTGGCTCGACCGGCGCGCGGAAGCGCCATCGGCTGCTGTGCCTGAACCAGAGCAAGGCAACGAACAGACCGGCGACGAAGCCGAGGTTGCGTTGGTTCAGCAATAGCGCGAGCGGCGAATCGTGCGACGAGAGCGTGCCGGGGCCGTGCGGCACCAGCAGGATCGCGGCGAACCACAGCATCGGCAACACGCGCCACCAGCCGCCGGTCAGGAAGCCGATCGCGAAAATGACATAGAAGATCAGCTCCTGGCGAAGCGTCCACACCAACGCCGGGACAAGCGTGCCGGGGAGCAGCAGCAGCGCGCGCAGATAGCTCAATTCCTGGCCGCGAACATGACCAAGCCACTGCAGAGCGGCGAAGAGCAATATCGCGACCCACATCAACGGTACGATGCGCGTGAAACGGCGACGGAAGAAGTCGCCGATGCCGATCGCCGGTGCGAGGTCGCGCCCCCGCAGCGACACCACGGCAATGATGAAGCCGCTGATCTGGAAGAACATGTCGACGCCGAGCCGGCCATAATCGAGCAGACCGTCAAGCAGCGGCGCGATGCGCAGGCCGCCACTGGTGAAGCTGGCACTGTGGCTGACCACCACTGCGAGCACCGCGATGCCACGCAGATACTGCACACCAATGATCGGCGCTCGATCCACGCTCGGACGTCCCCCTGCCAGGCGCGATATCCGATTATTCCGCGCGGTCAACTGATGTCGGTCGCGCTGGATTGCCGACTCCGCAACATCCGGGCTAAGCCGATCAACGATGCGGCAATATCTCGACCTGATGCAGCGCGTGCTCGACCACGGCGCAGAACAGATGGACCGCACCGGCACGGGCACGCTGTCGGTGTTCGGTCACCAGATGCGTTTCGACCTGGCCAGGGGCTTTCCCGTCCTGACCACCAAGAAGCTGCACCTGCGCTCGATCATCGTCGAGTTGTTGTGGTTCCTGCGCGGCGATACCAACGTCCAATGGCTGCGCGACCGCAAGGTGAGCATCTGGGACGAATGGGCCGACGAGGCCGGCGATCTCGGACCCGTCTACGGCAAGCAGTGGCGCGACTGGGAAACGGCCGACGGACGCCATATCGACCAGATCGCCGAGTTGATCGAGCAGATCAGGACAAGCCCCGCCTCGCGCCGCCAGATCGTCTCGGCATGGAACCCGGGCGACCTTCACGCCATGGCGCTGGCGCCGTGCCATTGCCTGTTCCAGACCCACGTCGCGAACGGCCGGCTAAGCCTCCAGCTCTACCAGCGCTCGGCCGACATCTTTCTCGGCGTGCCGTTCAACATCGCCAGCTACGCGCTGCTCACCATGATGCTGGCCCAGCACTGCGGGCTGGAACCGGGCGAGTTCATCTGGACCGGCGGCGACTGCCATCTCTATTCGAACCATCTCGACCAGGCACGCGAACAGCTGTCGCGCGAACCGGGTCCGCTGCCGACACTGACCATCCTGCGCAAGGCGCCGTCGATCGACACCTATGAGTATGAGGATTTCGAGCTGAGCGGCTATGTCGCCCAGGCACATATCAAGGCACCGGTCGCCGTCTGATCGCGGGTTCAGCCGCCGTTCAGTGCGTCGACTACATCTGTAATTCATATCGGACCGGGGGGAACGGATGCACCAGGCGATCATCGTGACACCGCTGGCTCCGTCGACAGGCTGACGCGCATGGCCGGCTCCACCATCACCCTGATCCTCGCCCGCGCCGACAATGGCGTGATCGGTCGTGACGGCCGGTTGCCGTGGCGGCTGCCGGCCGACCTCAGGCGGTTCAAGGCGCTGACCATGGGCAAGCCGATGATCATGGGGCGCAAGACCTTCGACAGCTTGCCGTCCCTCTTGCCGGGTCGCCGCCACATCGTGCTGACGCGCGACGCGGGGTGGAGCGCCCCCGGCGCCGAACCGGTGGCCTCGGTCGACGAGGCGCTGGCGCTGGCCGGGCCGGGCGACTTGATGGTGATCGGCGGCGTGGCGGTGTTCGCGATGTTCGTGCCGCGCGCCGACCGGATCGAACTGACCGAGGTGCATCTCGATGCCGAGGGCGATGTGGTGATGCCGCCGTTCGAAGGCTGGCGCGAGACCGCGCGCGAGGACCACCCGGCCGATGGCGAGCGGCCCGCGTACAGCTTCGTCACGCTGGAGCGGGCGGCATGATCCGCAAATTGCTGCTCGGTTTACTCGGCCTGGTGGCGATCGGCCTGACCGCCTTCTTCATCTTCGCGCCGGGCATGGTCGAGCGGAGCATGAACAAGGTCGAACCGGTGCCGCTCGGGATCAGCGAACGCGCGCGGGCGTTGCACGCGAGGTTGCAGGTCGCCGACATGCACGCCGACACCCTGCTGTGGCAGCGCAGCCCGCTGGTGCGCGCCAATCGCGGCCAGGTCGATGTGCCGCGCCTGCTCGACGGCAATTATGCGCTGCAGGTGTTTTCGTCGGTCACCAAGACGCCCAAGGGCCAGAATTACGACGCCAACCCGGCCGACACCGACAACATCACGGCGCTGGCGATCGCCGACCTGCAGCCGCTGCGCACCTGGCGCTCTTTGCTCGAGCGGTCGCTGTGGCATGCCAGCCGGCTGCACCGTTATGCAACCAATTCAGGCGGTCAATTGCGCGTGATCGAGACGCCGGCCCAACTCGACGGGCTGCTCGCCGACCGCGCCAAGGGCGAGAAGGTCGTCGGCGCGATGCTGTCGATCGAGGGATTGCAGGACATCGAAGGCAAGCTCGCCAATCTCGACCGGCTGCACGCCGCAGGGTTCCGCATGGCCGGGCTGGCGCATTTCTTCGACAATGAGGTCGCCGGCTCGATGCACGGCATGGCCAAGGGTGGCCTCACGCCGCTCGGCCGCGCGGTAGTGCGGCGCATGGAGGCGCTGGGCATGGTCGTCGACGTGGCGCATGCCAGCCATGCCACCGTCGCCGAGGTGATCGCGATGGCGCGGCGGCCGATCGTCTCCAGCCATGGTGGGGTCCAGGCGACGTGCAAGGTCAACCGCAACCTGACCGACGACGAGATTCGTGGCATCGCCCGCACGGGCGGCGTGATCGGCATCGGCTACTGGGATGCGGCGATCTGCTCGACCCGGCCGGAAGCGGCGGCGGCTGCGATCGCGCACGTCCGCGATGTGGTCGGGATCGACCATGTCGGGCTGGGCTCGGACTTCGACGGCGCGGTGACGACCGGGTTCGATGCGAGCCAGGTGGTGGCGGTGACACAGGCGCTGATCGATCGCGGGTTCAGCGATGCCGATATCGCCAAGGTGATGGGCGGGAATGTACTGCGGGTGTTGCGGGCGGGGATGGTGGCTGGGGCGTAGACGGCCTTTGGCGCCGGTCGTCATGTTGAATGCGTTCGCAGCCTGTGGGCGACTTTTGAATCAGGATCGACGCTGGTGGCGACGACGGGCAGCAAAGCGCAGGTAATGACGGCGCTTCTAAGCCCCTCCCCTTCAGGGGAGGGGTTGGGGTGGGGCAGTGCCACATGACTGAAGCTGAGTTGCTGAAACGCGCGCATGAAATGCGGCGCAACCCGACCGAACCCGAGAAGCGATTATGGCGCGTGCTTTCCAACAGCCAACTCGGCGGCTTCAAGTTTCGGCGGCAACATGTGGTGCTGGAGGCCAGGGCGATCGTTGACTTCTTTTGTCCGGCGATCGGGCTAGCGGTCGAGGTGGACGGCGACACGCATGATCCGGTTGACGATGATCGGCGGGATGAACGCCTGTCGCGACTGGGATTTCGCGTGGCGCGTTTCTCCAATCTGGATGTGATGGAGAATGTTGCCGGGGTGGCTGAGATGATTTTGACGGCGGCTGGGGAATGCCAATCGCGTTGGCTTCGCGGGACTGCCCCACCCCAACCCCTCCCCTGAAGGGGAGGGGCTTGAAAAAGAGCGCCGTCACCCCTGGAAGCGGCGCATTTTGGGGATGCGCGCCTTCCCGCGCCGGTAATAAATTCGTCGCAAGGCCCGCGCGTCTAACCAACTGCTAACCAACGCTGCGCTATGCGTCGCGGCGTGAGCACTCGGCCCTCCTCCCAATTCGCCCAGCCGCGCATCGATGCGCGCGCCTTGCTCGGCCTGTACGATCCGGCGGATTCGACCGATTGGGCACCGATTCGCGCCGCGCAGCTCAATGCCGGCAGTCAGCTGGCGCTGTTCATGCTCGGCGCCAATGTCATCGGCGCGGCGCTGGTCGCGCTGATCGTCGAGCATCTCGTGCCGCACTGGGCGCTGGCGACCTGGGGCGCGCTGGTCGCTGCCGTCGCCACCGGCGTCGCGCTGCGCCGCCTCGCCTCGCGCGAGCGCACCGCGCAGACCGCAACGCTCAAGGATGTGCGCGACACCGTGCTCGAAGGCCTTGCGCTCGGTGCCGTATGGTCGATCCCGGCGCTTGCCATCGGCCTGCGCGCCGAGGCGGCCACCGCGCTCGGCCTGTGGATCGTGCTGTCGCTGCTGCTCACCGCCTCCGCCGTAGCGATGGCGGCACTGCCCCTCGCCACGCTCAGCTTCATCTTCGTGCTCGGCGCCTCGGTGACGGCGATGCTGTTCGTCGTCGGCGGGCCATTGCTGGCCGCCGCCGCCGCCTTGTTCGCGACCTTGCTGATGATCGCCTGTTACGGGCGCGGCAAGGCACTGGTGGTGATCCGCGCCGGCGAGATTTCGCTGGCCGAACGCGACGAGACGGTCAGCCTGTTGCTGCGCGAGTTCCAGGACCAGAATGGCGACTGGCTGTGGGAAACCGACGCCAACCGCCGCGTGATCCGCGCCTCGCCGCGTTTCGCTCTGTCGTTCGACCTCGACCCCGCCTCGATCAACGGCCTGCCCTTCCTCCAGGTGCTGGCCGGGCCGACCTGGGAAGCCGGCAACTTCACCACCGGCCTGCGCGAGCTGGCCGAGAAGATGAAGCGCCGCGAGGGTTTCCGCGATCTGCTGCTCTCGGTCCATGTCCAGGGTGAGGAACGCTGGTTCGAGATCGCCGCGACGCCGCGCTTCGACGAGGACGGCACCTATTCGGGCTTCCGGGGCGTCGGCTCCGACGTAACCGAGCAGCGCGCCTCGGCCGACAAGATCAACCGCATGGCCCGGTTCGACACGCTGACCGGCCTGCCCAACCGCCTGCTGGTCAACGAGGCGCTGGCGCATGCCATGGCCGAGGCCGAGAAATGGGGGTCGCGCTGCGCCTTCATGATGATCGATCTCGATCGCTTCAAGGCGGTCAACGACACGCTCGGCCATCCGGTCGGCGACCGGCTGCTCGGTCGCGTCTCCGAACGGCTCAGCCAGCTGGTCACCGAGAATGAGGTGATCGGGCGACTTGGCGGCGACGAGTTCGCCGTGGTGGTGCGCGACGCGACCGACACCGCGCGCTGCGAGCGGCTGGCCCAGGCGATCATCGACACGCTTTCCCGTCCGTACGAGATGGACCAGCACACGCTGTATATCGGTGCCAGTGCCGGCATCGCCTTCGGCCCGCGCGACGGACGCACCGCCGAGATGCTGATCCGTTCCGCGGACCTTGCGCTGTATCGCTCCAAGGACAGCGGCGGCGGGTCCTTCCACGTCTATGAGCCGCAGCTGCACGTCGACGCCGAGGAGCGCCGCGTACTCGAAATGGCGCTGCGCAAGGCGGTGCAGAACAATGAGATGCACCTCAATTACCAGCCGGTGGTGGATGCCGGCACGGGCCGGCTGAAGGGCTTCGAGGCGCTGCTGCGCTGGAACCATCCCGAGCACGGCAATGTCTCGCCGGTGAAGTTCGTGCCGCTCGCCGAGGATGCGCGGCTGATCGTGCCGATCGGCGAATGGGTGCTGCGCACTGCGTGCGACGAGGCGGCAAAGTGGCCGTCGCAGATCCGCGTCGCCGTCAATGTCTCGCCCGAGCAGTTGCATAATCCCGAGTTCGTCACGGTGGTGGCCCAGGCGCTGGCCAATAGCGGCCTGCCGGCCGAACGGCTCGAGCTGGAAGTGACCGAAAGCGTGTTCATGCGCGAGGGCACCGGCGCGGTGCAGGTGCTGGAGCGCATCCTCGATCTGGGCGTGCGCCTCAGCCTCGACGATTTCGGCACCGGCTATTCCTCGCTCGGCTATCTCAGCCGCACGCGCTTCTCGTCGATCAAGATCGACCGCAGCTTCGTGCAGGGCGCGTCGAAGGGCGAGAAGGAAGCAATCGCGATCATCCGCGCCGTCGTCGCGCTGGCGCAGAGCCTGGGCATGGCGACGACGGCGGAAGGCGTGGAGACCGAATCGGAGCACCACATGGTGCAGGACCTGGGCTGCACCAAGGTGCAGGGATATTATTTCGGGCGCCCGCTGCCGGTCGAAGAAGCCCGCGCCATCGCCCATCGCGATTCCGGCGAAGGTTCCGCCGTCGTCGCTGCGTGAAGCGCTTGCCCAGGTGGGAAGGTCGCGCTAAGGCCCCGGGCGGCCTAGGGGTGTAGCTCAGTTGGTTAGAGCGTCGGTCTCCAAAACCGAAGGCCCTCGGTTCGAGTCCGAGCTCCCCTGCCAAACCTTACGACACATTCTCGCTACGTGCGGAAATCCGGCGATTGCGCGCAACGTTCGCGTGAGCGCGGAGCCGATAGAAGAGCGACGATACAAATCACCTCGGATTATCGTCCGCTTCCTTCATCACGGCTGACGGCCAGACCGCGACCAGCAATATGGCCAATTCGTTGACTCAGGAGTCATTGGGTTGACGAAAACTTCCGGCTTCGATCTGGTGAAACCCGACTACCCTTTAAACGCCTATTGGCGGCAACACATTATTCGGACACACTCGGGCTCTGAATTAAAAATGTCAAAAAAGGGGATGAAGGATGGCCGAGCCGCGCGCGTTCATTAGCTTCGACGTCGACAACAACAGCAACGAGAAAATCTTATTTGCCGGACAGGCTTGGCATTCGAAAACGCCCTTCTCGCACGAAGATTGGTCGGCCAAAGAACCTATGGCCCAATCGCAATGGGAAGCGCTCGTAAAGGCCAAAATAAACAAAACGCACTTAATGATTGTTTTAGTCGGTCGCCATATGGCAACCGCCACTGGCGTCGCGAAAGAAATCGTGATGGCTCGCGACGTGAACGTCCCATTTTTCGGGGTGTATGTCGACGGAGCTGGCACGGGTAGCGTGTTACCGTTGGGCCTCCCTAGGAATCGGACAATCGCGTGGACATGGGACGGCATCGCAAATGCTGTTGCACAAATGATGCGTGAAGGAAAAAATGCGGCGTGAGAAATTTGCGGCTAGGTAGAGCGTGGCCTGTAGCGCGGCCAGCGGCGAATTCTTACAGATTCAGGCCCAGAGTTACGCAACAAAATTCTGCGGTCGACGAAGTGCAAAAAGCCGACCGATCCGAACGCCTTGAGCTTTATAAGATCATGGTTGAAATGGCCGACAGAGTCAGCCAACGCCGCCAGGCTGCAAACTCCTTTTATTTATCAATTAACACTCTACTAGTCGGCAGCTCAGCTTATCTTGGCACTAGCCTTACTTCTTTCAGACCTGAATTCTTGATTTCTATCGCCGGAATTTTGGTATGTATCTATTGGAATAGGTCTATAATAAGCTATAAAACTTTAAACACCGCAAAATTCAGCGTCATAAACAACATAGAACTTAGTTTGGTAATACGCCCATTCACCGACGAGTGGGCAAAACTCGACCCAGATGGCGATGGTCGAAAACATAGATCTTTTTATGAAACAGAGAGATTAGTACCGATGGTATTCACGAGCATATACGCATTTCAAGCGTGCATGATTATTCCTTGGAAGGCCACATGGGATCATATCACTTGGATCATTTGCTAGGGGAATACATTAAGTGAAGGTAGGAATTACCGGGCATCAGCAGCGAGAAGGCATAAGCTGGCCATGGGTGAAATCTTGCATCGACCGCTATCTCGCGGGTAAACCTCAATTATTTGGATATTCCAGCCTAGCCGAAGGTACCGATCAGATATTTGCCGACGCCGTATTGAGCAGAGGCGGCAAGCTGATGGCTGTGATCCCGATGGATGGTTACTCCGCTCATTTTCACGGCGAGCCGCTTCGTAACTTCGCGAGACTGAAATCGAATGCGGAAATTGTTGAACTTAGGTCCACGAAGCCTGATAATGGTGCATTCCTAGAAGCAGGAAAATGGATTGTTAGAGAGGTTGATCGGATTATTGCCGTTTGGGACGGAGAGCCAGCGGTAGGTATGGGCGGCACGGGCGATATTGTTGCGTATGCGCTGTCTTTAGGGAAACCCGTTCACCATATTGACCCCTTCAAACGCCTAACAATAGACCTTTAAAGCTCCTTGTGCCGTTAGCACTGTTGTTGATTCTGCCCTCGCTCATACATGCTCGAATTTGCATATTGAGCGGACCCCATCTTGGTGGTTAGGCAAATTTTATTCGATCGATAGCGTCGAGAAACTGAGCCTGCTCCTGGAAGCGGGGCAGGTTCTGCATCGCAGTCAGCAACATGGTCCACATATTCGCGAAGAATACCGTGAGAACGTCCTCATCGTCGATGTTCGCCAGATGATGGACATGTCGTGAGCGCAAGCCATATGCCTTCTTGAAATTTGCCACCACCGCGCGGCGCGTGTCTGGTTCTTTAGCGATGAGAAACGCCATACGCTCGCCAACACTCGCTTGTATCGGCTCATTCTCATCACGCAGCAACAGATGCTCCGCCGCCGACATGGCGTAGATTAGTCTGTTACGTAGATCGATTGCCGCCACGGCCTGAGCATAGGCCGAGATGGCGGTCTTCACCCGTTTCTCATACCCCGTGAGTGACCTTTTTTCGAAGAAAACTGCACAGTTACGAAATTGAAGTTTGGTCATAAGTTTGTCGAGTTCGGCGAACGAAAGCTTCCATCGGAACGATGGCGCACCCAGCAATCCACTACTGATCAGTGCTAACTTGTCGTCGCGCAATTGTATAACGGTCGAACTGGGCTCATGCTCATAGCCAGTGGGGAAGCACGCGTACGTGATGTTCCACGAGACGGCGGGCGGGGACATGAAGCGGACGATATCGGCCATGTCGAAAGCAAGCACGCGTGCCCGCTCCTGCGCGAATTCAACTTCGCCGGCGATGTCGACTTGGATAGCGGTCAGATGGCCAAACTCGTCCCGCATTTTCTGCGCTTCCTGCCTCATCACATCGGCATGTTCCGGAAACTTAACTACCGCTTCGCTTTCGAACGTGTCGAACAGCTGCGCGTCAAACGGGGTTACCAACACGTGCCCGAGCTTGAATGGCCTCTCAATCTCAAGATGCGCCAGCGGCACCATTATTCTGTGCAGCGCAAACGCATCACCCGCCACATTGAGGAGCTGTGTTGAGAGAGGCGCGCTTGTCTCTCCCCGCAACGTTGCTCGCCACCACTTAAAGATTTCGACTTCGAGGAAAGTCTCAGAGAATCCAGCCGAGAATGGTTTGGCCCGCAGAACCTTCTCCACCAGTCGACGTAGCTGGCGATAACCTTGTTCACGCAACGCGACGAGCTGGCCATCCCTTACAAAATACCGCCCCGCGGTCCGGCCGGACAAATCGGACCAAGTCATCAGCGGCTCGCCGATTAGATCTTCATCGGTGATCGTGTGCTTCGGAATGCGCCGCGACTTAAAGCTAGAAGATTCTTGCTGCTCCATCGTCCCAACCTCAACCGCCGCCACCAAAGCGGTAGCATCCTTGTCGATCGCTTCAGCGGCGGCGGGGTGCAACTGTGCAGGTTGAAAAGTGATTTGGTCAAACGACATGACTAACCTGTAATGCCATGTGTCGCGTGGAACTAGAGCAGTGAGTTGGCGGCCGTTCATGACGCGCGGCATGCCGGCATCGGTGACCAGCAGACCCGCGCGCACGCCGCGTCAGGCATCAAGCCGAAAATGAAACAGCCGGCTCGGCCCATCCTCCGAGATCAGGTAGAGATCGCGGCCCTTCAGCGTCATGCCTTCGCCGGTATAGGGGGCGGCGCGGTCCGTCGTGCCGGCGCGCAGCGTTCGCGCATGTTTCATCGAGGGCCAGTCGATCCAGTCGATCGTGCCGCTCCACAGGGTCAAGGGCCCGCCCCCGACCAGTTGGCCGTGGACGAACTTGATGTCCTGGAACGGGGTGGCGGACGGGTTGGGCACGACCCTGACCGGTTCCGTGCCGCGCAGATCGAATATGTACAGCAGCCGGCTGTCCCAATTGCCCGCGACGAGGTCACGGTCGGACGCCGCCACGCAGCCGAGATGGTCCGCGACGTGGATCCTGCGGCGAATCCTCAGCGTCTCCGTGTCGATCTCTTCGAGCACGGCGGAGCTGTTCGGCTTCATTTCTGCCACCGGAATCCAGAGCGAACCGCCAGATAGCGAGATGCCCCCGGGATGATATCGGGCGCCGTCGGTCAACTCCAGGCGCCGCAGGAACCTGCCCGTGGCGCGGTCGAATTCATGGAGATAGCCGCGGCGGCTGTCGCGATCGACCGAGGTGACCCAGATGTGACGGCTGTCGAGATCGACTCCCTGGACGTGGAATATCTCGCCCTCCAGCCTGAGCGCGCGGAGCAGTTGTGTATGCTCGATCGCCTCGCTGCCCGATTGCTGCGCGGCCGCCGCGGTCAGGCCGAGCAATAGCAACAGGAGCGCGGTGGAGGCGGTGCGGATGGCCTTGCGGATCATCTGATTTCCCCTTCGGGATTTCCGGTAATCGGTCGGTGGCGCCTGGGACTGCGGGCGCGGTAGCAGCGCCATGCGACGGGAATGTGAATCGCGAAGGACACGCCCCGGCGCGCAAGCGGACGAGCAATCGCCATTGTCGATGCGCGGCGGTGATGTCAGTCTGTGCGGCAACCGTCCGGAGCGATCCGGCAAGTCCTTCCCGATTGCGAGGCCGCAGGTGCTCCGACCGCTCTTCATCGCCGTGCTGCTGTGCTGCGCCAACGGGGCACAGGCGCGATCCTCACCCGCCCCTGACCCGGCAATCGCCGATGCTCCGGCGGCACCCGATTACGCCAGGCCGGAAGACTGGGCCTGCCGCCCGGGCGCCGACGCCGATTGCGTGCAGGGCCTCGATGCCGTCTCCATCGGAGCAGACGGGAAGCGGACGCCCGCGCCGTTCATCGCGGCCACTGACCCCAAGATCGACTGTTTCTACGTCTACCCGACCGTATCGCGCGAGCCGACGCCGTACAGCGATCTCGCGCACAGCCCCGAGGTGATCTATGCGGTGCGGGCGCAGGCCGGGCGGCTGGCGGCGCGGTGCCGGCTGTTCGCGCCGATGTATCGCCAGGCGACGCTCGCCCATCTGCACGACATGATGGCCGGCAAGAAGCCCGTCGAATCCGACATGCCCTATCGCGATGTCGAGGCGGCTTGGGCGTGGTATCTGGCGCATGACAATCACGGCCGCGGCGTCGTGCTGGTCGGGCATAGCCAGGGCACGATCCTGCTGCAGCGGCTGATCGCGGAGCATATCGACGGGCAACCCGTGCAGGCACGGCTGGTCTCCGCCTTTCTCGCCGGCGATCCCGCGCTGGCGGTGCCCGCGGCGGCGGCACTCGGCGGCACGTTCAAGCATATTCCGACCTGCTCGGCCGCGGCGCAGACCGGCTGCGCCTATGTCTGGGGCAGCTATCTTGCGGGCGACGACGCGCCGGCGCGCGTGTTCGGGCACAATCCCGCCGATGGCTCGTTCGCGGCCTGCGTCAATCCCGCGGCCCCGGGCGGGAGCAAGGCGCTGCTGAGGAGCTATATGCCGAAGCCGAGCTTCGCGCCGGCAAGCGACCCGCCCTATATCGCGCTGGTCGGCCAATTGTCGGGCGAATGCCGCGCCGATGCGCAGGGCAATGTGCTGCGCGTCTCGGTCGAGCCGACGCCGTTCGGCGCGATGCTCGGCCCCGTGCTCGCGCATCTCGGCGAGCCAGGCTGGGGCCTGCATGTCGCCGATATCTCGCTGGTGCAGGGCAACATGCTCGACGTGATCGGCGCCGAGAGCGCGGCCTGGGCAGCCCGGCACCCCTGAGATGGCGGGTCGGTCGGCCGCCGAAGGTCAGGTATCGATCAACAGCGCGGCGACAACGAGCGCGCGCATCAATGAATCCCCGCGAGATAGGCGATGATCGCCTGTCGCTGGTCGGCAGCGGGGACCGCCATCGCCATCCGCGTGCCCGGCACCAGCTTTTGCGGCGCGGCGAGGTACTGATCGAGTTGCGCGGGGGTCCAGACCTTGCCCGATGTCTTCAAGGCCGGGGAATAGTCGAACCCGGCTAGGCTGCCCGCCTTGCGGCCGACCACGCCGGCAAGACCGGGGCCGACGTCGTTCTCGCCGGGTTCGACGCTGTGGCAGGAGGCGCAGCGCTGCTCGAAAATCTCCTGTCCCGCCGGGGACGGCGGTGCAGCGGCGACCAAGGCGGCCGGCGCGATCGCGATCATCGCAGCACCTAGAAAGGTTGCGGCAAGCCAGGGTTTCATCCGCTCAGTCCTTCACTTCGTTTCCCGCGCGGGTCCGCGCAGTTTGCCGTGGCGGAGCCGCCGAAGATTCTTCCTGACGGCGCCGTCCGATGCAATGGCGGAATCGGATCGTCGCCGCCAGTCCGATACGGTCTGACGATGTACCATGATCGCGCCAAAGCGTGGGCCATGGCCTCGCGCGGTCGCAGGAGGCTGCTAGCTGGCGCCCAATTTATAGAAGGCCGCCGCGTTGTTGTAGAAGATGTCGCGCTTCTGCCCGTCGGTCAGAAAGGCCGCCGCTTCGACATGCTCGACCGCGAGGCCGATCCCATCGGGCCAGTACATATGGTCCGAGCCGAACATCACCCGCTTGCCGAAGCCTGCATCGACCATGCGGCGCAGATAATCGTGAAAGGCCGGGCGGGGCAGCAGCCACGACAGGGCGCCGGTGTCGATGTTGACGTTGTCGTAGAGCATCATCATCGCCTCGGCTTCCTCGATATAGGGCCAGCCGCTGTGCATCAGGTTGACGCGCAGCTTGGGGTGTTTGTTCAAGGCGCCCTCGACCGTCTCGGGGTGGCCGAACGCGGCACGGGCCGCGCTGCAGCATGGGTCGAAGGTCGTGCCGGCGGGCATCGTTCCGAGGTGAATCGCGACCGGCACGTCGAACTCTTCGGCGAGCGCGAGATAGGGGTCATATTTCGGGTCGCTGATCGACCGGCCGGCATATTGCGCGGTGACTTCGCCGAGCACCTTGATCTTGCCGCTCGCGAACGCCTGGCGCAGCGTGTCGAGCGGCGGCAGCGGCGTATCGTCGGAGCCGCGAATGCCGGCGCCGGCGATGAAGCGGGCGGGATCGCGGTCATGCCAGTCATAGGCCGCCTGCAGCCGGTCGCCATCGCCGCCGCTGACCACGCCCCTGACGATGTTGTAGCGCTTCATCTGCTCGATGCAGGCGGCAAGATGCTCGGCGCCGGTGGTGATAGGGCTCTTCACCCGGGTGATCGGGTTCACGATCGGGAAGGGCAGTTTCATCGACGCCGGGTAGGCGTGCATGTGAACGTCGATGATCGGCTGGCGCCGCGCCAGGGCCGCCGACAATGCGCCGGGCACCGCGAGCGCCGCCGCCGCGCCGCCACTATATTTCAGGAAATCCCTGCGCGCGATCTGCATTCCATCACTCCCCGATGAGGCCCCGAAAGCCGGCCGCGCGATCAGCTGCAAGGCCGATGAGCTCATCGCCGGATTTTCCGGTACTAGGTCATGGAAATGCCTGCGCAATGACCCCGGAGGTCATCGAACGCGCGCCCACCGTTACGCGCGGTTGACGGAGCGCGGTCGACTTTCGCACTGGAACGGAAACGAAAGGCAGCGTCCGAGAGGCACCCTAGCCGGCGATCAGCTCCCGGATGCGCGTTGCCAGCGCATCCATGTTGAAGGGCTTGGTCAGCACATGCATGCCGGGCGCGAGATGACCGTTGCCGATCACGGCATTCTCGGCATAACCGGTGACGAACAGGACCTTGAGGTCGGGGCGGCTGACTCGCGCCGCATCAGCAAGCTGTCGACCGTTCATGCCGTGGGGCAGGCCGACATCGGTGATCAGCAGATCGACCCGCGCGGCGCTTTCGAGGATGGCGAGGCCGGCACGACCATCGCGCGCCTCGATGGCCTGATAGCCGAGATCGGCGAGGACATCGGCGATCAGCACGCGCACCGCCGGCTCGTCGTCGACCACGAGCACCGTCTCGCCGGCGTCAGAGGCGACGCCGGCGACCGTCCCGATGCCGGTTTCCTCCGTATCTGCCTCGGCATGGGTGCGCGGCAGATAGAGGCACATGGTCGTGCCCTGCCCCAGTTCCGAATAGATGCGCACCTGCCCGCCGGACTGGCGAACGAAGCCGTAGATCATCGACAGGCCGAGGCCGGTGCCCTCGCCCAGCGGCTTGGTGGTGAAGAACGGGTCGAAGGCGCGCTCGATCGTCTCCGCGGTCATGCCCGAGCCGGTGTCGGTCACGCAGAGCGAGATATATTGGCCGGGCGGCAGGTCGCGCTCGGCGGCGGCCTTGTCGTCGAGCCATTTGTTGGCCGTCTCGATCGTGATGCGCCCGCCCTCTGGCATTGCGTCGCGCGCGTTGATGCACAGGTTGAGCAGCGCGTTCTCAAGCTGGTTGGGGTCGACCAAAGTGGTCCACAGGCCGGCTGCGCCGACGATCTCGATCTCCACGGTCGGGCCGACCGAACGACGCAGGAGATCGTCGAGGCTGGCGATCAGGCGATTGACGTCGGTCGGTCGGGGATCGAGCGTCTGGCGGCGCGAGAAGGCGAGCAGGCGGTGAGTCAAGGCGGCCGCGCGCTTGGCGCCCTGCTGCGCCATGCCGACATAGCGATCGAGGTCGCCGGTCCGCCCCTGCCGCACGCGCATCTGGATCAGTTCGAGACTGCCTGAAATTGCGGTCAGCATGTTGTTGAAATCATGCGCCAGCCCGCCGGTGAGCTGACCCACCGCCTCCATCTTCTGCGATTGACGCAGCTGGTCCTGCGCGTTTTCCAGCGCGATCCTTGCCTCGCGCTCGGCGGTGATGTGGCGACCGCTGGCATAGATGCGGTCGCCTTCCGCCGTCGCGACCCACGACACCCAGCGATAGCTGCCGTCCTTGTGGCGCACGCGGTTCTCATATTGCAGCAGCGGTTCGCTCAGCGCGTGCCTATGGGCCTGTTCGCTGGACGGCTGGTCGTCGGGATGGCTGAAACCGATATGATGGCGTCCGACCATTTCGTCCGGCGCCCAGCCGAGGATCGTCGTCCAGGCCGGGTTGACGGCGCGAAAAATCCCCTCGGCATCGACGATCGCGAGCAGGTCCTGCGAATTCTGCCAGGTGCGGTCGCGCTCGCGGGTGCGTTCCTCGACCTGGCGTTCGAGTGTCGCGGCGAGCGCGGCGAGCGCGGCCTCGGCCTTGCGGCGCTCGATCGCGGCCTGGGTGCGGTCGGCGACCTCGCGGACGAAGGACAGGTCCTCGGCCGGCCATTCGCGCGCGTCGCGATGGTTGAGATAGAGCAAGGCGACGGTGCCGCCCTTTTCGACGATCGGCATGTTGAGCACGGCCCGCGCGTGGATCGCCACCAGCGCGTCGGCCGTCGCTACGGTGCGCGGGTCGAGCCGTGCATCGGCGATGGCGACGAGTTCGCCGCGCTTCAGATCCTCGATATACGACCCGTAGTCGCGAAAGTTGAGCACCCCGGCGAGGCTTTGCGTGCCGGGCTGGTTCCAGTCCCGATCGATCGTGATGGTTTCGGCGGCGAGATCGACCACGCCGTATCCGGCGCGGCTGACGTCGAGCGTGCGGCCGAGAATCTCGGCGGCGCACCACGACATCTCATCGGCGTCGCTCATCAGCCGCAGCCGGTCGCCGAGCAGCAGCAGCGCGTTGCGTCGCGCCTCGACGTTGCGCTGCGTGGTGACTTCCTGCGACACGCCGACCATGCGCACGGCCTTGCCGCGTACGTCATGCTCGACACGGCCACTGACCCGTACCCAGTGGAGCGAGCCATCGGGCCAGGTGCAGCGATAGTCGATATTATAGTCCTCGCCGCATTCCAGCGCGTTGCGCACGGCCTGCTGCGCGGCGGGGCGATCCTCGTCATGGATGCTGCCGGTGAGGTCGGCCCGGGTGAAGGGATCGCCCGGCTTGCGGCCGAAATTCGCCTTGCAATCGTCCGAGGCGTCTAGGGTTCCGCTGGCGAGATCGAGCGACCACGCCCCGAGGCCACCGGCGGATAGCGCGAGCTTGAGCCGTTCCTGTCCGGCATGGATATCCTCGAGCCGCGCGCGCGCTTCATATTGCCGGCGCCGCGCACGCCGCGCGGCGCGGGCAAGGCTGAGCAAGGTGGTCGGATGGAACGGGCGCTCGAGGAAGGTGACGTTGCCGAGCAGTTCGAGCAAGCGCACCGCGTCGGGATTGCGTTCCAGCCCGCCACCGCGCTCGGTGAGAATGATGAAGGGCAGGTCCGACCATTCGGCCTGTGCCGCGATCACGTCGGCGAGGTCACGCAAGTCCGCGTTGCGGAGCGATTCCTCGGTGACGATGACGAAACCGGCACCGGTCTGGAGCCGCGCGACGAGCGCGGGCAGGTTGGGTACGGCCTCCGCCTCCATCCCGCCCTCCACGAGCATCGCCCGGGCGATGGCGGCATCGCGGCCACGCGGCGCAAGGATGATCGCGCCTTCAGCGAGGGTGCGGTTCAAGGGGCGATCAAGCCTGTGCCGGGTCGAGCAGCCGCTCATCGTCGCCGACGAGCGTCGGCACGCCGCGGAGTACGCCCTGGAACCCGCTCAACGGCTCGCCGAGCGTGAGCCCACTCGCACCGATCATGAACTCGCGGATCGTGTCTTCATGCGAGCCGGTGCGCTTCTTGATGACCGAGATGGCGCGGCGGACCCGCCCGCGCGCCTCGAAATAGCGCAGCAGGATGACGGTGTCGGCGAGATAGGTGACGTCGACCGGCGATTTCATGTCGCCGACCAGCCCGTGCTGCGCGACGGTCAGGAAGGTCATCGCACCCTGGCGGTTCAGATATTGCAGCAGCTCATGCATATGCAGGATGAGCGCCTGTTCCTCGGGCATCGCCGCCTGAAAGCCGTTGAGACTGTCGATCACGACGGTCTGAGCCTTGTGTTTCTCGACGCAGATGCGGACGCGTTCGGAGAATTCGCCGGGGGTGAGTTCGGCGGCATCGATCTGCTCGATCACCAGTCTGCCACCGTCGACCATTGCCTGGAGGTCGACATCGAGCCCTTTCGCCCGATCGAACAGCAGGCCGAGTTCCTCGTCGAAAACGAACATCGCGGCCTTCTCGCCGCGGGCAATCGCAGATTTGACGAAGCTCAACACGATCAGTGACTTGCCGGTGCCCGCTGGCCCCAACACCAGGGTGCTCGCGCCGCGCTCGAAGCCGCCGCCGATCAAACCGTTGAACTCGGCATTGTCGATCGCCACGGTCTCGCGCCTGAAGCCCGAGCGATGCTCGGCCGAAACGAGGCGCGGGAACACGCGCACGCCGCCAGTGTCGATGACGAAGTCGTGATAACCGCCGCGATAGCGCCGGCCGCGATATTTGAGCACCCGGAGCCGGCGGCGTTCGGCGCCATAAGTGGGCGAGAGCTCCTCGAGCCGGATGACGGCATGGGCGACGCTGTGGACGGTCTTGTCCATCATGTCGGCGGTGAGATCGTCGAGCATGAGAACCGTCGAGTCATGGCGCGAGAAATAATGCTTCAGGGCAAGGATCTGGCGCCGGTAGCGCAGCGAGCTTTGTGCGAGCAGTCGGATTTCCGACAGGCTGTCGAGCACGACACGCGCCGGTTTGATTCGCTCGAACGCCTCGAAGATGCGCCTGGTGGTCTCACCCAGTTCGAGATCGGAGGAATAGAGCAGGCTCTGCTGCTGTTCGTCGTCGAGCAGACTTTCCGGGGGCACGAGCTCATAGACTTCGAGCCCTTCGGGCAGGTCCCAACCGTGCGATGCCGCGCCGTCGCGCAGCTCCTCCTCGGTCTCGGACAAGGTGATGTAGAGGCTACGCTCGCCGGCCTGTGCGCCGGCCATCAGGAACTGCGTGGCGATGGTGGTCTTGCCCGTGCCGGGGCTGCCTTCGAGGAGAAACAACCGACCTTTGGCGAGACCACCAGCCAGTATTTCGTCCAGCCCCGCCACCTCCGTTCGACAATTCGCCACATTTCCTCCGTTCGCCGGGAACGACACCCTTAACCGCCCGCGTCCGATCGCGGATTGACCAGAGTTAATGCGCGAAAGCGCAATTCGATCCGCGCGCGAAACGTTCGCACAAGGCGGAGCGGAGGCGGTTCGCGGCAATTGTCATACCGCGGACACCGATTTTGCTTTTGAAAGTTGATCCAGATCAATACAATGACCCGCGTTAGTCCCTAGCGGGGCTGTACGACTCCCCAAACGCGAAAGCTCATGACCCAGTTCTTTTTCCACGTGCACGAATGCGGTAATGTTACCGAAGATCATACGGGCCAGAAGCTTATCGACCTCGCCAGCGCCTTCCAGGTAGCGATTCGCAAGGCGTGGTCGACGATGGCGCTGGAGGTGGCGAACGGCAAATTGTGCCTGGGCTGCCATATCGAGATCGTGAATGCGGAGACCGGGGAGCGTACGCGCGTGCCCTTCCGCGAAACGTTGCAGATCAAGGGAATCTGAGGGATCAGGCGCGCGCAGGCGCCGCCCCTTCCCCGCGCGTCAGGGCCTTCTGGATCGCCTCGCCCATTTGCGCGGGCGTGAAGGGTTTGGTGAGCAACGTCACACGCCGCGTTGCGGGCAGCGCGGCCGGGTCGGCATAGCCGGTGATCATGATCGCCGGCAGCGTCGGGCGCATCTTGCGTGAGCCGGCGATGACCTCCGCGCCCGAAACGTTGGGCATCGCATAGTCGGTTATCAGCAGGTCGAAGGTCTGCTTGGCCGCTAGCAGCTTCAGCGCCTTGCCGCCATCCGAGGCCTGGACGATTTCATGGCCGCTGTCCTGGAGCAACGCCGCGGTCGTGGCGCGCACCGCCGCGTGATCATCGACCAGCAGGATGCGCAGCGGCGGCGTCTCGGGTGCCGATGCCTGGGCCTTACCCGACTGCGTGGCCGAAGCGGTACGCGCGCGCTCGGCGCGTGGTAGCCACATCGTTACCGTCGTGCCTTCATCGACGCGGCTGTCGATGCGCATCGCGCCGCCCGATTGTTCGACAAAGCCATAGACCATGCTCAGGCCCAGGCCGGTGCCCTTGCCGGTCGGCTTGGTGGTAAAGAAGGGCTCGAGCACCCGGGCCAGAATATCGGGCGCCATGCCGGCGCCCTGGTCGCTGACGATCAGCCCGACATAGTCGCCCGGTGCGAGCCCGGACTCTTCGTCGGGACCGATCCGGCGATTGGCGGTGGTCACCGTGATCGTCCCGCCCTCGGCCATCGCGTCGCGCGCATTGATGATCAGGTTCATCAGTGCCAGTTCGAGTTGCGCTTCGTCGGCATAGGCGCACCACACATCGTCGGCGATCCGCCAGTCGCAGGTGACCAGCCCGCCGAGCGTGTGGCTCAGCAGGTCGTTCGCGGCCTCGGCCAGCCGTCGGAGATCGACCGGCGCCGGCTCCAGCGCCTGCTTGCGCGCGAAGGCGAGCAGGCGGCCGACCAGTTCCGATCCCTGCTCGGCCGCGCGGCGCGTCATGTCGAGGATGCGGCGATGGTCGTCGGACAGCTCCGCACGCTTCTCGATCAGGGCAAGGCCGCCAAGCACGGCAGCGAGCAGGTTGTTGAAATCATGCGCGATGCCGCCAGTCAGCTGGCCGATGGCGTCCATCTTCTGTGCCTGGATCAGCTTGTTCTCGAGATTCTTGCGGTCACTGACATCGAGCAGGCTGCCGGCATATTCGATCGGCCTGCCATCGGCGTCGCGCAGCAGCACTGCCTGATCGAGGAAGTGACGATAGCCGCCATCGGCGCATTGCCAGCGATATTCGAGCACCACGCCATTGCCTGCGGCATGCTGTGCCGCGCGATCGGCGATGACGCGGTCGCGGTCCTCCGGATGCAGCCGATCGCGCCACAACGTCGGCGTCTCGCCCAGCACCGCCGGATCATAACCGGTGACCGTGGCGAAGTTGCCGCTCACGACATAGGGCACGCGCTGCTCGGCCTCGATCGTCTCGCGGTAAAGCACCAAGGGGAGCGAATCGATGATCGCGGCCTGGCGTTGCTCGGCGATACGCAGTTCGCGTTCGACGCGCAGGCGCTCGGCATTGGCCTTGAGGTTGGCGTCGAGCAGTTCGCGCTCCTGCAGCGCCTTGCGCTCGATTTCGCGGCGCATCAGGTAGAGATCGACGAACACGCTGACCTTGGAGCGCAGCACGACCGGCTCGACCGGCTTGAAGACATAATCGACCGCGCCCATCGCATAGCCGCGCAGCAGGTGTGCGCTCTCCTTGTTGACCGCAGAGAGGAACACGATCGGGATGCGGCGCGACTGTTCACGGCTGCGGATGATGCCGGCGGCCTCATAGCCGTCCATCCCCGGCATATAGACGTCGAGCAGGATCACCGCGAATTCGTGGCGCAGCAGTTGACGCAGTGCTTCGTCGCCCGAATTGGCGGTAACTACCTCGGCGAGATCCTCCAGCACGGTTCGTATCGCCAGGAGGTTGTTCTCGTCGTCGTCGACCACCAGCACGCGCGCCGGAGCGGGCCGCGCGCCGAGCAACAGCCCAGTGGGCTCGTCTCGCACCGGCAGTCGACCGATCGGCTTGGCGGTGCGGCTCATTCCGCCGCCATCGCCGAGGCGCCGGCCACCGAGCCTTCACGCGCACGGGCGATCCATACGCGGAGCAAGGCCAGCAGCAGGTCGATATCGACCGGCTTGGCGATATAGTCGGAGGCGCCCGCGTCGAGGCACTTCTGCCGGTCGCCCTTCATCGCCTTGGCGGTGACCGAGATCAGCGGGATGTTGTTCAGGCTCTCGTCCTCGCGGATCTGCTGCATCGTCTCATATCCGTCCATCTCGGGCATCATGATGTCGATCAGCGCAACGTCGATGTCGGGCGTTTGTTGCAGAATGAGGATTCCGTCGCGACCGCGCTCGGCGTGGACCACCTCGACGCCGTGGCTCTCCAGCACGCTGGTCAGCGAGTAGATGTTGCGAATGTCGTCATCGACGATGAGGATTTTCGCGCCCTCAAGTTCGGGCACGACACGCGGTGCGCTCGCCGTTTCCGGCTGATCGAGCACCACCACCACCGGCTTGTCCTCGCGCGCCGCCTGTTCGGCGAGCTTGGCAAATAGCTTGGCCAGTTCGCGCGGTTTGGCCGGCTTCTCGGTGACCCCGCTCGCGCCGAGCTCGAGCGCGCGGCCGAGCGAGTCGGCGCCCGAGATGACATGGATCGGGATGTGTGCGGTCTGCGGGTCGTGCTTTAGCAAGTCGAGCAAGACGAAACCGTCGATGTCGGACAGGCCCAGATCGAGCGTGATCGCGCTGGGTTGCATTTTCCGCGCGGTGGCCAGCGTACCGGCGCCGGCAGTCGATACCACCCCCTTGATCCCCGCCTCGCGCGCGATATCGAGCAGGATCGAGGCAAAGGTCGGGTCGTCCTCGACGATCAGCACGAAGCCCTCGCCCTCCAGCGCGTCGCGATCGTCGCTGATCTCGAAATTGGTCGGCAGGGCCGAGGCGACCATCGCGCCGCTATTGTCGTAGCGGGCGATCGTCGTGCCTTCGAGCGCGGTCGCCGGCACCTGCGCCTGGAGTGGCACGAACAGGGTGAAGGTCGAGCCGACCCCGGGGGTCGAACGCACCTGCAGTTCGCCACCGATCAACCGCGCGATCTCACGGCTGATCGAGAGACCCAGGCCGGTACCGCCATATTTCCGACTGGTCGTGCCGTCGGCCTGCTGGAACGCCTCGAAGATCAACTTCTGCTTATCCTTGGGAATGCCGATGCCGGTGTCGGTCACCGCGATCTCGATCGCGCTGGTCGCGCCGCGCAGCACCGGGTGGTTGGAACTCCAACCGCTCGATACCGGGCGGAGTGCCAGCGTGACGCTGCCCTGTGCGGTGAACTTGAAGGCGTTGGACAACAGGTTCAGCACGACCTGTTGCAGGCGCTTCTCGTCGGTACGGATGCTCGGCGGCAGCGCGGGATCGAACTCGACCTTGAAGTCGAGCGCCTTGTCCGCGGCAAGCTGGCGGAAGGTACGCTCCATATGCTGCTTGAGACCGCTCATCGGCATGTCGCCGACCTCGATCGACACCGTGCCGGATTCGATCTTCGACAGGTCGAGAATGTCGTTGATCAGGTTGAGCAGGTCGGAGCCGGCCGAGTTGATCGTGCGCGCGAACTCGGTCTGCTTCTCGTTGAGGTTCCCTTGCGGATTGTCGGCGAGCAGTTTCGACAGGATCAGCAGCGAGTTGAGCGGCGTGCGCAGCTCGTGCGACATGTTGGCGAGGAACTCGGACTTGTATTTCGAGGTCAGCGCGAGCTGCTCGGCCTTCTCCTCGATCGCGCGCCGCGCCATGTCGATCTCGATATTCTTCTCTTCGACCTGCTTTTTCTCGTTTTCGAGCAGCTGCGCCTTTTCCTCCAGCTCCTCGTTGGTGGCGTGCAGTTCCTCCTGCTTGGTGGTCAGCTCGGTCTGGCGCGCTTGCAGCTCCTGGGTGAGCAGCTGCGACTGTTTCAGCAACCCCTCCGTGCGCATCGTCGCGGCGATGGTGTTGAGCACGATGCCGACCGATTCCATCAGCTGGTCGAGGAAGCTCTGATGGGTCTCGTTGAACTCGCTGAACGAAGCGAGTTCGATCACCGCCTGCACATCGTCCTCGAACAGGGCCGGCATGATGTTGACGTTCGCGGGCGCGGCGTGGCCCAGGCCCGAGCCGATGCGCAGGAAGTCGGCCGGCACGTTCTTCAGCAGCATGCCGCGCTTGTCGGCGGCAGCCTGCCCAACCAGGCCCTCGCGCAGCTTGAAGGCGGGCTTCAACTCGCCCTTGCGCTCGGCGCCGTAGCTGGCGGCAAGTTCCAGCACCGTCTCGTCATTTTCGCGCGTCGCAACGTAGAACACGCCGTACTGCGCGTTCACCAGCGGGGCGAGTTCGGACATGATCAGGTTCGAGACGGTCGCCAGATCGCGCTCGCCCTGGAGCATGCGCGAGAAGCGCGCGAGGTTGGTCTTGAGCCAATCCTGCTCCGCATTCTTCAAGGTCTGTTCCTTGAGATTGCGGATCATCTCGTTGATGTTGTCCTTGAGCGCGGCCATCTCGCCCGAGGCCTCCACCGCGATGGAGCGGGTCAGGTCGCCCTTGGTCACCGCGGTCGCCACATCGGCGATCGAACGCACCTGGTTGGTCAGGTTGGCGGCGAGTTCGTTGACGTTGTCGGTCAGATCGCGCCACAGGCCCGCCGCGCCGGGCACGCGCGCCTGGCCACCGAGCTTGCCCTCGATGCCGACCTCGCGCGCCATGTTGGTGACCTGGTCGCCGAACGCCGACAGCGTGTCGATCATGCCGTTGATGGTGTCGGCGAGCGCGGCGATCTCGCCCTTGGCGTCAACCGCCAGCTTGCGCTTGAGGTTGCCCTGCGCCACCGCGGTGACCACGTCGGCGATGCCGCGCACCTGGTTGGTCAGGTTGATCGCCATCAGGTTGACGTTGTCGGTGAGGTCCTTCCACGTCCCGCCGACGCCCGGCACCTGGGCCTGACCGCCGAGCTTGCCCTCGGTGCCGACCTCACGCGCCACGCGCGTCACTTCGGACGCAAAGCCGTTGAGCTGATCGACCATCACGTTGATGGTGTTCTTCAGCTCGAGAATCTCGCCCTTCACATCGACGGTGATCTTCTTCGACAGATCGCCCTTGGCGACGGCGGTCGTCACATCCGCGATATTGCGCACCTGGCCGGTGAGATTGTCGGCCATCAGATTGACGTTGTCGGTGAGATCCTTCCACGTGCCCGCGACGCCCCGCACCTGCGCCTGTCCGCCCAGCTTGCCCTCGGTGCCCACCTCGCGCGCCACGCGGGTGACTTCGGAGGCAAAGGAGTTGAGCTGATCGACCATCGTGTTGATGGTGTTCTTGAGCTCGAGGATCTCGCCTTTCACATCGACGGTGATCTTTTTCGACAGATCGCCCAGCGCCACCGCCGTCGTCACCTCGGCGATATTGCGCACCTGGCCGGTCAGGTTGGCCGCCATGGCGTTCACATTGTCGGTGAGGTCCTTCCACGTCCCGCCGACGCCCTCGACCTGCGCCTGGCCGCCGAGCTTGCCTTCCGAACCCACCTCGCGCGCCACGCGCGTCACCTCCGAGGCGAAGGAGTTGAGCTGGTCGACCATCACGTTGATGGTGTTCTTCAACTCGAGAATCTCACCCTTCACGTCGACCGTGATCTTCTTGGACAGATCGCCCAGTGCCACCGCTGTCGTCACCTCGGCGATGTTGCGTACCTGACCCGTCAGGTTGCCCGCCATCAGGTTGACGTTGTCGGTGAGATCCTTCCACGTGCCGGCAACGCCTTCGACCTGCGCCTGACCGCCGAGCTTGCCTTCCGAACCGACCTCGCGCGCCACGCGCGTCACTTCCGAGGCGAAGGAGTTGAGCTGGTCGACCATCACGTTGATGGTGTTCTTCAGCTCGAGAATCTCACCCTTCACATCGACGGTGATCTTCTTCGACAAGTCGCCGCGCGCCACGGCGGTGGTCACGTCGGCGATGTTGCGCACCTGGCCGGTGAGGTTGGCCGCCATCAGATTCACATTGTCGGTCAGATCGGCCCAGGTGCCCGCGACGCCCGGTACCTGCGCCTGGCCGCCCAGCTTGCCCTCGGTACCCACCTCGCGCGCCACGCGCGTCACTTCCGAGGCGAAGCCGTTGAGCTGATCGACCATCACGTTGATGGTGTCCTTAAGCTCCAGAATCTCGCCCTTCACGTCGACGGTGATCTTCTTCGACAGATCGCCGCGCGCCACGGCGGTGGTCACCTCGGCGATATTGCGGACCTGACCCGTCAGATTGTCGGCCATCAGGTTGACGTTGTCGGTGAGATCCTTCCATGTGCCGGCAACGCCGCGCACCTGCGCCTGGCCCCCGAGCTTGCCTTCGGTGCCCACCTCGCGTGCGACGCGCGTCACTTCCGAGGCGAAGGAATTGAGCTGGTCGACCATCGTGTTGATGGTGTTCTTCAGTTCGAGGATCTCGCCCTTCACGTCGACCGTAATCTTCTTGGACAGGTCGCCCAGTGCCACCGCCGTCGTCACCTCGGCGATGTTGCGCACCTGGCCGGTGAGATTGTCGGCCATCAGATTCACATTGTCGGTGAGATCCTTCCACGTACCGCCGACACCCTCCACCCGCGCCTGACCGCCGAGCTTGCCCTCGGTACCGACCTCGCGCGCCACGCGCGTCACTTCCGAGGCGAACGAGTTGAGCTGGTCGACCATCACGTTGATCGTATTCTTCAACTCGAGGATCTCCCCCTTCACCTCGACGGTGATCTTCTTCGACAGATCGCCCGACGCCACCGCCGTCGTCACCTCGGCGATGTTGCGCACCTGGCCTGTCAGGTTGGTGGCCATGGCGTTGACGTTGTCGGTGAGGTCCTTCCACGTGCCGCCGACGCCCTTCACCGTCGCCTGGCCGCCGAGCTTGCCCTCGGTGCCGACCTCGCGCGCCACGCGCGTCACTTCGGAAGCAAAGGAGGCGAGCTGTTCGACCATGGTGTTGACGACCTTGCCGATGCGCAGGAATTCACCGCGCAGCGGACGGCCGTCGATCTCGACCGTCATCGATTGCGACAGATCGCCCTTGGCCACCGCGCCGATCACGCGCGCGACTTCCGCGGTCGGCTGCACCATGTCCTCGATCAGTTCGTTGATCGATCGGATCGCGGTGTCCCAGCTGCCCGTCGCGCTGCGCACCCGGCCGCGCTGGGTGATCTTGCCTTCCTTGCCGACGACCTTCGAGAGACGTTCGAATTCTTCGGTCATCTGCTGGTTCAGGCCGACGACCTCGTTGAACAGCTGCGCGATCTCGGCATCGGCGCCGGGCTGGTCCTCGGGCAGGCGAACGGTGAAGTCGCCGCGGCGCAGGCTGCGCAGCGCGGACACCAGTTGGCGGCGATCGAACGTGCCGCGAGGGGATTCAGCATTCACCGCAGGGGCTCCTTACGTCGCCCCCCCACCTTTTTGCCTGAGCCCCCCGGCACCGGCAGCGCGCTTTATAACCTGCACTTTCTTAACAGCTACCGGATTTTCGCAGGTCTCGCAGGCGGGTGCCTGACGGGAAGTGTGGCCCTTGCCTTTGGCGGCGCGCGGGGTTATTGCCCGCGCCATTCCAAATCGGGAATGAATCGTCGTCGGTGCCTCTTGCGGGACCGGGCGGCGGCCCCATGTCCCGGGTTCGGTATTGAAAGTGAGTGCAGGCAAGGTGAAGACGTCCCCCATCGAGTTCATCAACCAGGTGCGCGCGGAAACGCGCAAGGTCATCTGGCCGACGCGGCGCGAGACGGTGATGACCGGCGTGATGGTGATGATCATGACGGCGATCCTCGCGGTGTTCTTCTTCGGCATCGACACGATGTTCGAGGCGATCATCAAAGTCCTGCTCAAGCTCGCGAATTAAGGGTTCGAGGATCTCCATGGCACGCTGGTACATCATCCACGCCTATTCGGGGTTCGAGGGCAAGGTCCGCGATTCGATCATGGCCGAGGCGACCCGCATGGGTCTCGACGCGCTGGTCGAGCAGATCGAGGTACCGACCGAGACGATCACCGAGGCCCGCCGCGGCAAGAAGGTGTCGGTCGAGCGCAAGTTCATGCCCGGCTATGTGCTGGCCAAGCTCAACATGAACGACGACGTCTATCACCTGGTCAAGAACACGCCCAAGGTGACGGGATTCCTCGGCTCGATGGGCAAGCCGCAGCCGATCAGCGAGGCGGAAGCCGCGCGGATGCTGAACTCGAAGGAAGAGGCCGCCGCGGCGCCCAAGACCAAGATCAAGATCGATTACGAGATCGGCGATTCGGTCAAGGTGCTCGAAGGTCCGTTCGCGAGCTTCAACGGCATCGTCGAGGAACTCGATTTCGACCGCAGCCGCGTCAAGGTGTCGGTGTCGATCTTCGGTCGCGCCACCCCGGTCGAGCTGGAATTCGAACAGGTCGAGCGGGCGAAATAAGCCCATCGCCCCGGCGGAGGCCGGGGCCGCTGCGTGACGAGCGCGCAACGGCCGAAACTCAGCGATCCCGGCCTTCGCCGGGATGACGCGGGAGGCGGTCTTCGGGCCGCCGCTAACACCGCTAAACTTGAACCGGACGGTCCGCGCTAGCGACCGCCCCTCTAAAGAGTGAGTGAGACATGGCAAAAAAGATTACCGGCTATATCAAGCTGCAGGTGCCGGCCGGCAAGGCCAACCCGTCGCCGCCGATCGGTCCGGCGCTGGGTCAGCGCGGCGTGAACATCATGGAATTCTGCAAGGCGTTCAACGCGCAGACCGGCGATGTCGAGAAGGGCACCCCGCTGCCCACCGTCATCACCGTCTATGCCGACCGCAGCTTCTCGTTCGAGACGAAGACCGCACCGGCGACCTTCCTGATCAAGAAGGCCGCCAACCTGAAGTCGGGCTCGAAGGAGCCGGGCAAGGTCTCCGCGGGCAAGATCAAGCGTTCCGCGCTGACCGCGATCGCCGAGCAGAAGATGAAGGATCTGAACGCCAACGACATCGAAGCGGCTACCCGCATCATCGAAGGCTCCGCCCGCGCAATGGGCCTCGAAGTGGTGGAGGGCTGAGATCATGGCAAAGCTCACGAAGAAGGCAAAGTCGATCACGATCGATCGCGAGAAGCTGCACGGCGTCGATGAGGCGATCGCACTGGCCAAGGCCGGTGCCACCTCGAAGTTCGACGAGACGATCGAAGTCGCGTTGAACCTCGGCGTCGATCCGCGTCACGCCGACCAGATGGTGCGCGGCGTCGTCACCCTGCCCAAGGGCACCGGCAAGACGGTGCGCGTCGGCGTGTTCGCCAAGGGCGCCAAGGCCGACGAGGCCCGTGAGGCGGGCGCCGACGTGGTTGGTGCCGAGGACCTGATGGAAATCGTCCAGGGTGGCACGATCGATTTCGACCGCTGCATCGCGACCCCGGACATGATGGGCGTCGTCGGTCGCCTCGGCAAGGTGCTGGGCCCCAAGGGCCTGATGCCGAACCCGAAGCTCGGCACGGTGACGATGGATGTCGCCGGCGCCGTGAAGGCGGCCAAGGGCGGCCAGATCGAATATCGCGTCGAGAAGGCCGGCATCATCCACTCCGGCATCGGCAAGGCGAGCTTCCCGGCCGAGGACCTGCGCGCGAACTTCGACGCGCTGGTCGATGCGGTGGTCAAGGCCAAGCCGTCGGGCGCCAAGGGCAAATATGTCCGCAAGGTTGCCGTCAGCTCGACAATGGGCGCCGGCATCAAGGTCGATACGGCCGAGGTCGCGGGGGCGTAAGCTTCCCAAGCTTCTGACGAAGGATAGAAGGGCCGGGAGAAATCCCGGCCCTTTTTTCATGCGCCTTGTCGCCCGCGCCTCTCCATCCGTCATCCCGGACTTGTTCCGGGATCCAAGGTTCCGCGTACGCACCAGCCGCCTCTTACGCGGCGCGTTGGACCCCGGCACAAGGCCGGGGTGACGAAGTAGAGAAAGCGGCTTGCAGGCGGCGCAATAAGTGCGGAAACTCCCCTGCGGGGGGCCAACATGATCGACACGCCAGATAGCACGCTGTGGAATCCCGATCTCGCCCCGACCGGGCCTGAGCAACGCACCTGGCTGTGGTACCATTACGCCGCCCTGTGGGTTGGCATGATCATCGCGGTGCCGGCGTGGATGCTCGCTGCGGGGCTGGTCGAGCAGGGCATGTCGGCGGGACAGGCGGCGCTCACGGTGCTGCTCGGCAATCTGATCGTACTGGTGCCGATGCTGCTCGTCGGCCATGCCGGCGCCAAGCACGGCATTCCCTTTGCCGTACTGGCGCGTGCGTCGTTCGGCACCGTCGGCGCGCGGTTGGCGGCGATGGCGCGCGCACTGGTGGCGTGCGGCTGGTTCGGCATCCAGACCTGGATCGGCGGCGAGGCGTTGCTCACCCTGCTCGGCATTTTCCTCAAGACGGACCTGAAGGGCGCGCCCCTGACCTTGCTCGATATCGGCATCGGACAACTGCTCGCCTTTGCCGTGTTCTGGGCGCTGCAATTGTTCTTCGTGCGCAAGGGGCTGACCACGATCCGCCGGCTCGAAACCTGGACCGCGCCGGTCAAGATCCTCGTCTGCGCAGCCCTGGTGTGGTGGGCGGTCGATGCGGCCGGCGGGCTCGGTCCGATCTTCGCCGCGCCATCCGCCTTTGTGGCCGGTGGCGCGAAGGCGGGGCAGTTCTGGATCGTGTTCTGGCCAGCACTGACCGGGATGATCGGATATTGGGCCACGCTCGCGCTCAACATCCCCGACTTCACGCGGTTCGCCAAAAGCCAGCGCGATCAGATGATCGGCCAGTCGCTCGGCCTGCCGCCGGGCATGGGGCTGATCGCACTGGCCAGCGTGATCACCACCTCGGCCACGGTGGTGATCTATGGCAGCGCGATCTGGGACCCAGTGGCACTGTCGGGCAAGCTGGCCGGGCCGTTCGTGCTGCTCGGGCTGGTGGTGATCAGCATCGACACCATCTCGTGCAACATCGCCGCCAATCTGGTGTGCGCGGCCTATGACTTCTCCTCGCTGGCGCCGAAGCGCATCTCCTACCGTACCGGCGGGCTGATCACAGCGATCATCGGCGTGCTGATCATGCCATGGAAATTGCTCGCGACCAGTGGCGGCTACATCTTCGTCTGGCTGACCGGCTACAGCGCGCTGCTCGGCCCGATCGCCGGCATCCTGATCGCCGATTACTGGATCATCCGACGCACCGAACTCGACGTCGCGGCGCTCTACCGCGCCGATGGCGCCTATGCCTATCACGGCGGATGGAACCGCGCGGCGCTTATCGCGGTCGCGCTGGGTGTCGCACCCAATGTGCCAGGTTTCCTCGCCGCCGCCGCGCCGGGTGTGTTCGGCACCATCGGCGTGCCCTGGACCGTCATCTACACCTATGCCTGGTTCGTCGGCCTGGCGATCGCGCTGGTGAGCTACGCCGCACTGATGCGGACCACGCGCCATGAAGCATTGGCACCCGCCCAAACTTGACTTTGCCACCATCGCCGCTAAAGGCCCCGGCTCACCCCCGGGTTCGCCCGTGGGTTCCGTCCGAGACAGCAAGTGCCGGCTTCCGGCTTAATTTCTTGCCGAGGCGGGGACAGGATATTCACCGGATCGCTTCTGGCGTTCGGTCTGCCGCCCCCTTGGGGGCGTCGGTTCCCATTCCCCATCGCTGGACACCCCATGAGGCGTATCTCGCGTCTCGTGGCTTGTAACCGGGTCCGTTTCGGCGGGCCCAGAATGTGGAGAATGGCATGGATCGTGCTCAAAAGGCCGAGTTCGTCGCCTCGCTGAAGCAGACTTTTTCCGAAGTGGGTGTGGTCGTCGTGACCCGCAACCACGGGCTGACCGTCGCGCAATCGACCCAGCTGCGGAACAAGATGCGTGACGCCGGCGCCGTCTATAAGGTCTCGAAGAACAAGCTTGCCAAGATCGCGCTCGACGGCACCGACTATCTCTCGCTGGGCGAACTGCTCACCGGGCCGGTAGGCCTTGCCACCTCGATCGACCCAGTCGCCGCAGCCAAGGTTGCGGTCGAATTCGCGAAGACGAACGACAAGTTCGAAATCGTCGGTGGATCGATGGGCGCGACTGTCCTCGACGTCGAAGGCGTGAAGGCGCTCGCCTCGCTGCCCTCGCTGGATGAACTGCGTGCCAAGATCGTGGGCCTCCTGGTTGCACCCGCAACCAAGCTCGCGACGGTCACTCAGGCTCCTGCGGCGCAGCTTGCCCGCGTGCTCATGGCCTATGCCGACAAGGACAAGGAAGCTGCCTGATATCAGGTCCCCTGATATCGGACATCGACAGACTTTTTGAACTGAACCTCATGGGGCGGGATCGCCCCTTTACGGAGAATATATCATGGCAGACCTGAACGCGCTGGTTGACCAGCTGAGCGCCCTGACCGTCCTCGAGGCGGCCGACCTTTCGAAGCTGCTCGAAGAGAAGTGGGGCGTTTCCGCCGCCGCTGCCGTCGCTGCTGCGCCGGCCGCTGGTGGTGGCGCCGCTGCTCCGGCTGCTGAAGAGCAGACCGAATTCGACGTCATCCTCACCGGCGACGGCGGCAAGAAGATCAACGTCATTAAGGAAGTCCGCGCGATCACCTCGCTCGGCCTGACCGAAGCCAAGACGCTGGTCGAGTCGGCTCCCAAGGCCGTCAAGGAAGGCGTGTCGAAGGACGAAGCCGAGAAGATCAAGAAGCAGCTCGAAGAAGCTGGCGCGACCGTCGAGATCAAGTAATCTCGTCGGAAGCACGGGCATCCGGTTTCGGCCGGAGACCCGCTTCGAAGAATCAGGGCGGTGCCGCAAGGCGCCGCCCTTTTCTTTGGCGTCACGACGGGCTGGACTGCAATCGCAGCAGACGAGCTCGACGACAAAATGCGACCTGGATCAATGTGTTGATAGCGACGCGTCGAGCAAAGATTTTCATTAGTACGCGGCAATAAACTCGTTTAAAATGGTAGTTATGGGCGCACTAACCAACACTATCTCGATCATTGCATGCCGGCCTGGTTGGCCGACGATCTGAAGTTTTCAGCCATGGGGGGCTTAAGCATATGACCAGATTGTTCAAAACTCTCGGACTCGCGGCAACGGCGATGTTGCTGGGCCTTGGTTTCGCTGCTCCTGCCAGCGCACAGGCGACCCGAACCTGGATTTCGGGCGTCGGTGACGACGTCAATCCATGCAGCCGCACCGCCCCGTGCAAGACCTGGGCAGGCGCGATATCCAAGACTGCCGCCGGCGGCGAGATCGATTGCCTCGATCCGGGCGGGTTCGGCTCGGTCACCATCACCAAGTCGATCACACTCGACTGCGGCGAGGGCGGCCAGGCCGGCGGCATCCTGAATTCGGGTGTTACGGGCGTCATCATCAACGATCCCAACGGCGCGACCACGCCGACCCTAAAGGTCGTCCTGCGCAACATAAACATCGATGGCGCGGGGACCACCCTCGGCACCTATGCCGTACGCTTCCTCAGCGGCAAATCGCTGATGCTGCAGAATGTGAACATCAACAACCAGGGCACTGGCGGCGTTCCTGCCGTCAGCTTCGAACCGAGCGCGGCGAGCGTCGGCGCGAAGCTGATCATGAGCAACGTCAACATTTCCAACACTGCGTCTGCGGACCCGACCCTTGGGAATGCGGTGCAGTTGCAGTCAGTTAGCGGCGTAGCCGTAACCGGCGTGCTCGATCACGTGACCGTCAACGACAGTGCATTCGCGCTGGACGCAGAGGACGGCGCCACCGTGACCGTGACGAACAGCAACCTGTCCAACAGCTTCCGTGGCGTGCATGCGAATTCCACTTCGGTTGCCGGCGCAGTGGTCAATCTCGATGGCGTCACCATCGCCAACAACAGCAATTTCGGCATCGCCTCCGTCGGCACCGCGAAAGTGCGGATGGCGAACACGGCGATGTACAACAATGCCGGCGGCTTGAAGATCGCACCCACCGCCGCCGTATTTTCGTTCGGCAATAACCGGATCGGAGCGAATGGCGGCAATGGCGGCGCCAACCCGGCTCCAACTCCCATCTCGGTTCAATAGGGCGAGGCCGAGCGACAACAACTCGGCTTAGTCCAGGATGTCGACACAGCGATCAGGGCGGTGCCGAAAGGCGCCGCCCTTTTTCGTCGCCTGCTTCGCATCACCACGCCAGCAAGCAGGCATCATGTCCGTATATCGTTTCTTATCGGTCGCCGCTGTGGCGCTGCTATTCCTCGTCGTGCCCGCCCATGCCGGGCCGATCAACAATCGCATTTACCCGGCGCCCAAGGTGGCACTCACGCTCGACGGCACGCCGACCGGGACTGCGGAGATCACGGTTGGCACCAGCGACGGGCTTGCGCTCAAGGGCCTCGCTCTTACGGCGCAGGCCGGTCGACCGACCCTCCTCGTTTTCCATGGCAACGGATCGAGCGCGACCACGCTTATGCGCTGGTTCGCGCCGCTCGCCGCCAAGGGCTACGGCATCATCGCTGCGGAGTATCGGGGCTATAGCGGCAATCCCGGAAAGCCATCCGAACCGGGCCTCGCCAACGACGCCGACGCGTTCCTTGCTCATGCGAGAGCGCTGCATCCCTCGCGGCTGATCGTCGTCGGTCACAGCCTGGGTGGTGCCGTCGCGCTCGGCCTCGCTGGCCGCCGGAAGGTCGATGCCGTGGTGACGCTCGGAGCCTTCACCCAGCTACGCGAATTCGTCCCGAAGATCGCGCGCGGTTTCGTCGGCGACCGTTACGACAATCTCGCTGCGGTCGCTGCACTGACGGCCCCCTATTTCCTCGTCCACGGCACTGCCGACGATACCGTCCCGGCGCAAATGGGCGCCGCGCTCCATGACGTGGCTGGCAAGGCACATCTGCGGGGCGCATCATTCGTCATCATGGGTGCTAGCCATGCGCCGAGCGGGGACGATCTGGCCATCGTCCTCGGCCAGGTCGAGCGGAACCTGGACGGGGCCGGATTCGATCTTGCGGCGCTACCGAAGGAGATCAAACTCGTCCCGTTCGGGCAGGCGAAGCCGCTTAATCCCTAACGGTCGACGGCGATCGTGTATTCGAGCGCGCCGACCTCGGCATACATCCGCACATCGTCGAGCCGGAATGCGCCCATCTTCGCTCCTGCGGCGCGCTCGATGCCGATGACGAAGGAGCGTGCGGTCTGGCCGCTTCCCTCCACCCAGTCATAAGTCAGGTTGACGGTGATCACCGGCACGAACAGTTCGCGACCCTCGACGCCCATCGTACTGATCCGCTCGCGCGGCAATATCCCCATGCCGCCGAGCCTGACGTCGGTACCGGGCAGCAGATCGAATGGCGGTGTAATCGGGCGATCGACCGGTTCGGCGAACAACGCGTTGATCAGCGTATCCTGCTGCGCGCCAGCGGTAAGCAGTCGCACGTCGAGGCGCACGTTTGTTGCAGTCGCACTCCCGCCGTTGCGCACCACAACGTCATATTCGACCGCCGCGCTGGTCAGGTTGGTGCCGGCACGTCGCGGGTGCAACGCGATATCGAGCGCCGCCCGGCTGCCAGCCATTGCCGTCAGCGGCACCTCGGGCTCGTTGGTGATCGGCGCGGTCACCGCTGGTGCGGCCGCCGGCACGACCACGTCCTCGGCCGGCGGCACTGACGCCTCATCGATCACCGCCTGTGGGACAGGAGGTGCGGCGACCGGCGCGACCGTGTCCGCCGCCGGTGCGAACGGAACGCGCTCGGGCGGCGGGGGCGGGGCGACCGGCGGCTGAGCCGGTGCCGGCTCCGCCGCGACGCGCATGTCGAGCCCGAGGTCGAAGCGCTCATGGCGATCGACCGACCGGCCGTCATCTTCCGTCTCGTCATATCGACCAGCGCCACTGCGGCGGCGGAAGAACCACAGCAACAGGCCGAGCACGAGCAAGACGCCCGCGCCGATCGCAATGGTCGGCGCGAGATCGCTCAAACCGGCGAGCGTGTTGCGCAGCGTCAGGCGGCCTTCGTCACCGGTCGGCTCGACTGCGGGCAGATCGGTCGGCGTCGCCGTCGGTAGCGGCTCTGCGACCGGGGTCGCCACGACAGGCACAGGGGTCGCGACCGGCGGCACGGTGATCGGGGTCGCAGGCGCGACGATCGGTGTCACGGGCGTGGGAACCGGGCGTGGCGCCGGTGTCGGTGTCGGACTGGCCAGCGCTGGTGGCGGCGCGGGCCGCGCGGTCGGTGTGGGCCGTGGTGTCGGTGTAGGTCGCGGTGTCGGGGTCGCGCGGGTCGCCGGCGCTGGCCGCGGCGCCGCGACTGCGGTCGGCGCCGCGGTAGCGCGCGGCGTCGGAACGCGAGGCGTCGGCGTAGCGCGCGGAGACGGGATCCTCTGAGGCGGCACCGTGCGCACCACCGGCGGCGCGACCCGCGGTGTGGCGCTAGGCGCCGGGGTCGGGGTCGGCGTCGGCGTGCGCGCCGTGCCCGGCAGGCTGAAATGCTCGAGCCCGGGAATAGTTTGCGGCGCAGTACTTTGCGCCAGCGCGGCACCTGAAGTGCCGAGCAGCAATGTCAGCGTCAGCGCGCGACATATGGTTGAACTCACGAAAATCCCCACGAACTCGCCCTACCCCGAGAAACCTGAACGGCATACGACCGGATTGCGCCGTGCGACAAGCCGCGCGACGCGCGCGATGGAACGCAAACCGGGCCCGCCTCTCGAAAGAGAGACGGGCCCGGGCGCGACGAAGACTATGCCGCTGGTTCAGGCGCGCTCGGGCACACCCTCGAGTTCGGCCGACACCTCATCGAACATATGGGCTCGATCCGTCGGGATGGCCGTCATCGTCTCGCCATCGTCGCTGACGCTGATACGGAACGATGCGGCAGTGTGGCCTTCGCCCCCACCCGGGAGCGGATAACGTGCGTCCGCCACGATCACGGGCGAGACAGAGCCGTTGAGCTCAGCACGCGGCAGGGCGAGAGTCGCCTCGAGCGTGGTGCCCTCACCCGGCTTGATCCTGACCGGCGGAACGGCTTCGCCGTCACGCTCGACGAGCAAGCGCTCCATCTCGTCCGCCGCCGGCGCATTGGCGAACATGAAGGTCGAGATGCGGACATCGTCGGCGGTGACCGAACCGGAATTGCCCACCGTCAGCTCGATCTCGACCAATGCCTCGTCGACATTGGTGCCGGCACGCACCGGGCGCATGGCCATTTCGAGCCACGGACGATCGGCAACCGGCGGATTGCCGGCGGTCAGCGCCTCGACATCGCTGTCGGTTGGCTCGACCAGTTCGCCGGTCCCGACGACGGGAGCCGCAAGCTGCTCCTCGGCCACGATCGGCGCCTCAGTTGCACGCGGCGCCTCGCGACGCAGGAATTGTGCGTCGGGACGGGCGATCGGTGCTGCTGCGATAACAGGCTCGGGCGCGATGCGCGCCGGCTCACGGACCGGTTCCTCATAAGCGACCGGCTCCTCGTAGCTTTCATAAGCATCGACGCGACGGCGGCGAGCCATCATGATGAAACCGACCAAGGCGATCAGGCCCACACCAAGCAACGCGAGCCATGGCGACGCCCAGTTGAAGCCGGTGTTGACCGGCGCGGGAGCCGTCGTCGTCTGGGCGGTCGTCGTGCTGGCCTGCTCGACCGGGGCCGGCGTGACGACGGGCGTGGTTTCGGGCGCCGCAGCCGCCGGTGCTGGCGCCGGGGCCGGTGCACTGGCCGGCGCCGCGGCGACGGGGGCGGGACTGCTGGTGGTGCGCGTGGTGGTGGAACGCTGGGTTACGGTGCGCGTCGGGGCCAGCGCGCGGGTGGCGCGCGGTGCGGCGCGTTCCGGCGTCACATCGGGTGGAGGAAGTGCCTCGACCGGCGCTGTCTGCACAGTCTGCACCGGCGCGGTTTGCGCCGGAGCAGTCTGAACCGGCGCTGCCGGTGCCGGTGCTGGTGGCGCGGTCGTCGCCACCGGCGGTGGCGCGACGGGCGTCTGCTGATCCTGCGCCACGGCCGGAACCGCGAGCAAGGCAAGCGTTGGGACAAGCGCGGCAAGCGCGCGGCGATGCGGGGGAAAAGCCTGTTTCATAACGGGGACTCAATGAAGGGAACCCGCTTCCGGTTCCTCGTTTCGTCGCCGTCCGAGCGAAGTATATTTTCGACGAATTGAGGAACCCTTTGATTCATATTGACAAAACTTAGACTATTGCGCCGTCCCCCTGGTCCGTGTTTTGGCGAACTATGGTTGATTTGTTCGCCGCCGCCTTGTTGGCGCTCGCCATACCTGCACCGGAAACGGCTTTTAACTGTCGCGCGGGCAGCAAGGAAATAACCGTCACACTGGCCGGCGATCGGCTGGTTTACAGCTATGGCGTATCGGGTAAGCCCGAAATCAAGTTACTCGGTGACCCCGAAGGGGGCGTGGCCTACCATCGGCAGCTTTATGCGCGAGCTGAAGATCAGACGCTCCGCTTCCTCAACGCAGGCTGGAGCTATGTCATCTTCAATCGCTGGCAAGCGCCGCCACCAAACCAGCAAGGTCACCGACGGATGGTCCCCGAATATAATGGTTCCGGCCTGCTGATCATGCGGGGCCACGTCATCATTCGACGAATCAATTGCAACAAGCATAGCGGCGACATGCATGAGTGGCCGATCTTCGGGCGACTGAAACAGGACGACGAGAATCTGACACCCGACGACGCCTGACGCCCCAGGGGTTTGACACTTTCCAACACGCTACCTATATCGCGCCCATCGCCACAGTTCCGGGAAATGACACGCCGTCGCGCAGTGTGTCGATCGCATTGGTTCTGAGGCTCATACGACGCTGGAGAGCTGCCATCTTCCGACAACGGAGATGCGCGGCTTTTTTGCGTCGTTTCGCGTACCCGCCCGGTGGAATCCGGGCACGACATTCTGGCTGACGAGGCTTTATTACATGGCAACCAAGGCGATCGACGGCAGCGGCGTAAAGCAGCGCGGCACCGAAGGCGGCACGCTCAAGCGCCGCATCCGCAAGGTGTTCGGCAACATCCACGAAGTGGTGCAGATGCCGAACCTGATCGAGGTTCAGCGCGAATCCTACGAACAGTTCCTGCGCTCTGATCCCTCGATCGGCTATGTCTCGGGCCTCGAAAAGACCCTGCGCTCGGTCTTCCCGATCCGCGACTTCGCCGGCACCGCCGAACTCGACTTCGTCAATTATGAGCTCGAGCCGCCCAAGTTCGACACCGACGAGTGCCGCCAGCGCGGCATCACCTATGCCGCGCCGATGCGCGTTACCCTGCGCCTGATCGTGTTCGAGGTGGACGCCGATACCGAGGCCCGGTCGGTCCTCGATATCAAGGAGCAGGACGTGTACATGGGCGACATGCCGCTCATGACGCAGAACGGCACCTTCATCATCAACGGCACCGAGCGAGTCATCGTCTCGCAGATGCACCGCTCGCCGGGCGTGCTGTTCGACCATGATCGCGGCAAGACCCACGCCTCGGGCAAATATCTCTTCGCCGCGCGCGTGATCCCGTATCGCGGTTCGTGGCTCGATTTCGAGTTCGACGCCAAGGACATCGTCAACGTCCGTATCGACCGCAAGCGCAAGCTCCCGGTCACGGCGCTGCTCTACGCGCTGGGCCTGACCTCGGAAGAGATCCTCAACTATTTCTACAACCGCGTGACCTTCGTCCGCGGCCAGGGTGGCTGGATCATCCCGTTCCAGGCCGAGAACTGGCGTGGCCAGAAGCCGATGTACGACATTATCGACGCCAAGACCGGCGAGATCGTGTTCGCCAACGGCCAGAAGATCAGCCCCCGCGCCGCCAACAAGGCAGCCAAGGACGGCCTGACCGACCTGCTGATCCCGACCGAGGAAATCTTCGGCCGCTATTCGGCCTACGACCTGATCGACGAGTCGACCGGCCGCATTTACATCGAAGCCGGTGACGAAGTTACGTCCGAGAACCTCGAACTGCTCGACCAGGCGGGCATCGAGCGCCTCGACCTGCTCGATATCGATCACGTCGCGACGGGTCCGTGGATCCGCAACACGCTCAAGGTCGACAAGGCCGAGGAGCGCGAGCAGGCGCTGTCCGACATCTACCGCGTCATGCGCCCCGGCGAACCGCCGACGCTCGAGACCGCGGAAGCGCTGTTCGGCGGCCTGTTCTTCGATCCCGACCGTTACGACCTGTCGGCCGTCGGTCGCGTCAAGCTCAACATGCGCCTCGAACTCGACGTCGAGGACACCGTCACGACGCTGCGCGCCGAGGACATCCTCGCCGTGGTCAAGACGCTGGTCGACCTGAAGGACGGCAAGGGCGAGATCGACGACATCGACAATCTCGGCAACCGCCGCGTCCGCTCGGTGGGCGAGCTGCTCGAGAACCAGTACCGTGTCGGCCTGCTCCGCATGGAGCGCGCCGTGAAGGAGCGCATGTCCTCGGTCGACGTGTCGACCGTCATGCCGAACGACCTGATCAACGCCAAGCCCGCGGTCGCCGCGGTTCGCGAGTTCTTCGGATCGTCGCAGCTGTCGCAGTTCATGGATCAGACCAACCCGCTCTCCGAAGTGACGCACAAGCGTCGCGTGTCGGCGCTCGGGCCGGGCGGGCTTACCCGTGAGCGCGCGGGCTTCGAAGTCCGCGACGTTCACCCAACGCATTATGGCCGCATCTGCCCGATCGAAACGCCGGAAGGCCCGAACATCGGTCTGATCAACAGCCTCGCGAGCTTCAGCCGCGTGAACAAGTACGGCTTCATCGAGACGCCGTACCGCAAGGTCGTCGACCACAAGGTCACCGACGACGTCGTCTATCTGTCGGCGATGGAAGAGGCCAAGCACACCATCGCGCAGGCCAACGCCGAGCTCGATTCGAGCAAGGGCTTTGTCGAGGAACTGGTCTCGTCGCGTCAGGCGGGCGAATTCCTCATGGCGATCCCCGACAACATCACCCTGATGGACGTCAGCCCCAAGCAGCTCGTCTCGGTCGCGGCGTCGCTCATTCCGTTTCTGGAAAACGATGACGCCAACCGCGCGCTGATGGGCTCGAACATGCAGCGTCAGGCCGTGCCGCTCGTCCAGGCCGAGGCGCCGTTCGTCGGCACCGGCATGGAAGAGACGGTCGCGCGTGACTCAGGTGCGGCGATCGCCGCCAAGCGTTCTGGCATCGTCGACCAGGTCGACGCGACCCGTATCGTCATCCGCGCGACGGGTGAGGTCGAGGCCGGCCAGTCGGGCGTCGACATCTACACGCTGATGAAGTTCCAGCGCTCGAACCAGAACACCTGCATCAACCAGCGTCCGCTGGTGAAGGTGGGCGACGTGATCAACACCGGCGACGTCATCGCCGACGGTCCGTCGACCGAGTTCGGCGAGCTGGCGCTGGGCCGCAACGCGCTCGTCGCGTTCATGCCCTGGAACGGCTACAATTATGAGGACTCGATCCTCATTTCCGAGCGTATCGTGAAGGACGACGTCTTCACCTCGATCCACATCGAGGAATTCGAAGTGATGGCGCGCGACACCAAGCTCGGGCCGGAAGACATCACGCGCGACATCCCCAACGTCGGCGAGGAAGCCCTGCGCAACCTCGACGAAGCGGGCATCGTGTACATCGGCGCCGAGGTAGAGCCGGGCGACATCCTGGCCGGCAAGATCACCCCCAAGGGTGAATCGCCGATGACGCCGGAGGAAAAGCTCCTCCGCGCCATCTTCGGCGAAAAGGCGTCGGACGTGCGCGATACCTCGCTCCGCCTGCCGCCGGGCGTTGCCGGCACCGTCGTCGAGGTCCGGGTGTTCAACCGCCACGGCATCGACAAGGACGAGCGCGCGATGGCGATCGAGCGCGAGGAAATCGAGCGCCTGAAGAAGGACTCGGACGACGAGCGCAGCATTCTCAACCGCGCGACCTGGTCGCGCCTGCGTGAGATGCTGCTCGGCCAGACCGCCACCGGCGCGCCGAAGGGCGTGAAGAAGGGCGGCGTGATCGATCAGGACCTGCTCGACAGCGTCGATCGCCACGAATGGTGGAAGTTCGCCGTCGCCGACGACAAGGCGCAGAGCGACCTCGAAGCCGTCAAGCAGCAATATGACGACGCGGTGAAGGTGATCACGGACAAGTTCCATGATCGTCGCGAGAAGCTGGAGCGCGGCGACGAGCTGCCGCCGGGCGTGCTCAAGATGGTCAAGGTGTTCGTCGCGGTGAAGCGCAAGCTGCAGCCGGGCGACAAGATGGCCGGCCGTCACGGCAACAAGGGCGTGATCTCGCGCATCCTGCCGGCCGAGGACATGCCGTTCCTCGCCGACGGGACGCCGGTCGACCTGGTGCTCAACCCGCTCGGCGTGCCGTCGCGGATGAACGTCGGGCAGATCTTCGAGACCCATCTCGGCTGGGCCGCACGCGGCTTGGGCGGGCAGATCAGCCAGGCGCTGGAAGACTGGCGCGAGGCCAATCCGAACCCGACCGCGGGCGCCATGCCCGAGGTGGTCAAGGATCGCCTCAAGACGGTGTACGGCGAGCAGTATCACGCCGAGATCGACGCGCGCAGCCCTGAGCAGATCATCGATCTGGCTCAGAACCTGCGCGGCGGCGTGCCGATGGCGACGCCGGTGTTCGACGGTGCCCGCGAAGCCGATGTCTCGGCGATGCTGGCACTGGCGGGCCTCGATACCTCGGGCCAGTCGGACCTGTTCGACGGGCGCACGGGCGACAAGTTCGATCGCAAGGTGACCGTCGGCTACATCTACATGCTCAAGCTGCACCATCTCGTGGACGACAAGATCCACGCGCGTTCGATCGGGCCGTACAGCCTCGTCACCCAGCAGCCGCTGGGCGGCAAGGCCCAGTTCGGCGGCCAGCGCTTCGGCGAGATGGAGGTCTGGGCGCTGCAGGCCTATGGCGCCGCCTACACCTTGCAGGAAATGCTCACGGTGAAGTCGGACGACGTGGTCGGCCGCACCAAGGTCTATGAGGCGATCGTCAAGGGCGACGACACCTTCGAGGCCGGCATTCCGGAGAGCTTCAACGTGCTCGTCAAGGAAATGCGCTCGCTGGGTCTGAACGTCGAGCTGAAGTCGATCGAAGAGTTCGACACCGACGGCGTCGCGATCGCGGCGGAATGACGGATCGGGCGCTGCCTTTGCGGGCAGCGCTCATCCCCTTCCCGCTCCGCACAGAATTTTCCCTGGAGGGAATTGAGACATGAACGAACTGACCAACTTCGCCAATCCGATCGCAAAGCCCGAGACTTTCGATCAGATCCAGATCGGCATCGCCTCGCCGGACCGCATCCGTTCGTGGTCCTTCGGCGAGATCAAGAAGCCGGAAACCATCAACTATCGCACGTTCAAGCCCGAGCGTGACGGCCTGTTCTGCGCGCGCA
>JAZJXZ010000001.1:0-19773 GCA_040390605.1 Pseudomonadota bacterium | reverse complement strand
TCCCATTCAGTATATTCTATGGGAGGCGGGGTGGGGGAGCGGGCCGGCACCGCTTCGGCATTAGCCGAACAAATCAGGCCGTGATGTTCGGCGGGCCGAGATGCTGCAGGAAATCAGGCTTGCCCAGCGTCACGCCGGCGCCACGCAGGATCGCGTAGGCGGTGGTGACGTGGAAGAAGAAATTGGGAAGCGCGAAGCCGGTGAGATATGCCGCGCCGGTGAAGCGATACCCCATGCCATTGGGGAAGCGCAGTTCGACGATGCGATCCTCGGCGCCGGCCAGCGAGGCGGCATCGGCCGTGGCGAGGAAGGCGATGGTCTTGTCGCAGCGCTCGCGGAGTTCGGCGAAGCTCGCCTCGGTATCGGGCATTGACGGCGCGTCGATGCCGCGCAGCCGCGCGAGCGCGTTCTTCGCGCTATCCGAGGCCATCTGATATTGCGCCGGCAGCGGCTTCATGTCGGGTGCAAGGCGCGCCTCGAGCAGTTCGCTTTCCGGCTTTTCCGCCGCAGCCTTGTCGAGCCAGGCGCGCATGTTGCCGAGCATGCTGGTGAACACCGGAACCGACGCGTCGTAGAGAGAGAAGCTCATCATCTTATCCTGAAATGGTGGTGGCGCGTCTGTGCACCGGCGCGGGCGGTCGCGCCAGCGCGACGATGGACCCGAAGCCGCCCGAACGCGTTTTCGTCGCGACGAAACGCAAAGGCCGCGCGATGCCCCCGGACGACGAACCCCTTCATCCAGATGGTCCCGCCGGCGGCTGGGGGTCCTTGAAGAGCATCGCGGGAATCCTGGGGCGTGAACGGCCCGACGCAGGGGTGCTCGAAACCCTGGCGCGGCAGAACAAGCCGAAGGGCTTCATGTGCAGCTCGTGCGCCTGGGGCAAGCCGGCCCATCCGCATCCGGCGGAATTCTGCGAAAATGGCGCCAAGTCGACCATATGGGAACTGACACGCGATCGCTGCACGCCCGATTTCTTTGCCGAACACACCGTTGGCGAATTGCTCAACTGGCATGATCACGACCTCGAAATGCAGGGCCGGCTGACCGCGCCGTTGCGCTATGACGCGGCGAGCGACAAATACCTGCCCTGCGGCTGGGACGAGGCCTTTGCCGGTATCGCCGCCGAACTGCGCGGGCTCGATCCGAAATCGGTGGTGTTCTACGCCTCGGGCAAGGCGGCGCTGGAGACGAGCTATCTCTACGGCCTGCTGGCGCGCTTCTATGGCAACAACAACCTGCCCGACAGTTCCAACATGTGTCACGAAACGACGTCGGTCGGGCTCAAAAAGGTGGTCGGATCGCCCGTCGGTACCTGCGTGCTCAAGGATTTCGACACGTGCGACGCGATCTTCTATTTCGGCCAGAACCCCGGCACCAACAGCCCGCGCTTCCTCCACCCGCTCCAGGAGGCGGTGAAGCGGGGCTGTAAGATCATCACCTTCAACCCGGTGCGCGAACAGGGTCTGATCGAGTTCGTCAATCCGCAAAGCCCGACCGAAATGCTCACCAACCACCCGACCGAGCTGTCGCACATGTATCTGCAGGTGCGCCCGGGCGGTGACATCGCGGCCCTGATGGGGCTGTGCAAGCATGTGCTGGCGGTCGACGCTACACGCACCGCGACCGGCAAGCCGTCCATACTCGATCGCGCGTTCATCGAGCAGCATTGCGCCGATTTCGACAACTTCGCCGCCAAGGTCGAGGCGACGGGCTGGGACGAGGTCGAACACACCTCCGGCTTAAAACGCGCTGATCTCGAAGCGGCGGCCGATGTCTATGTCGCGGCCGAGCGCGTGATCGGCGTTTACGGCATGGGTCTCACCCAGCATGTCCATGGCTCGCAGAGCATCGGCATGCTGGTCAATCTGTTGCTGCTACGCGGCAATATCGGCCGGCCCGGTGCCGGCATCTCGCCAGTGCGCGGGCACAGCAATGTCCAGGGCCAGCGCACCGTCGGCATTTCCGAAAAACCCGAGCTTGTGCCGCTCGACAAGCTTGCCGAGCAGTTCGACTTCGAGCCGCCACGCGAGAAAGGCGTGACCACGGTTGAAACGTGCGCCGGCATCCGCGACGGCTCGATCAGGGGTTTCGTCAGCCTGGGCGGCAATTTCGTCCGCGCCATTCCGGAACGCGACGCAATGGAGAAGGCGTGGGGCGAGCAGGCAATCACCGTCTATATCGCGACCAAGCTCAACCGCAGCCATCTCGTCCATGGCAAGGTGTCGTACCTGCTGCCCTGCCTCGCCCGGTCGGAGGAGGATGTGCAGGCGAGCGGCCGGCAGTCGGTGTCGGTCGAGGACAGCTTCAGCCACATCCACGGCTCGATCGGCAAGCGCCGCCCGGCGAGTGAGGATCTGCTGTCGGAACTGGCAATCGTCGCCGGTATCGCCAAGGCGCTGCTGCCGGCGAACCCGAAATGGCGCTGGGACGAATGGGTCGGCGATTATAGCAAGGTCCGCGACCTGATCGCCGAGACCTATGCCGAGGAATTCCACGACTTCAACGCGCGGATGTTCCAGCCCGGCGGTTTCTATCGCGGCAATGCCGCGCACGAGCGGGTATGGAAGACCGAGAGCAAGAAGGCGACGTTCACCGCGCCGACGACGCTGAGCGCCCTCGGCGTCGATGAGGCCCCGGGGCGCTACACGCTGATCACGATGCGCTCGAACGATCAGTTCAATACGACCATCTACGGCTTCGACGACCGGCTGCGCGGCCTGAAAGGCTCACGCGAGATCCTGCTGATCAACCCGGAGGACATGGCGCGCGCGGGCCTGAAGAAGGGCGATGTCGTTCGCCTGGTCGGCGATGCCGGCGACGATGTGCACCGCGAGGTGCCGGGGCTGACGGTGACGCCCTATGCCCTGCCCGACGGTTGTCTCGGCGGTTATTATCCCGAGATGAATCCGCTGATCCCGCTGTGGCTGCACGACGAGGCATCGAAGACCCCCGCCGCCAAGGGCGTGCCGGTACGCATCGCGCGCTAGAGGCGGGCAAGCGCCGGCAACAGGTCGTCGAAGCTGTCGATCACGATATCGGCGCCCAACTGGTCGGCGGGGCGGTCGGGATAACCGAAGCTCACCGCGGCGCAGGGCAGGCCGGCGGCGCGGGCGGTCTGCACGTCGATGATTGAATCGCCGACCATCGCGGCCGGGCCGCCCCCGGCTTGTTCGATGACGAGGTGCAGCATCGCCGGATCGGGCTTGGTCGCGGCCAGCGTGTCGCCCCCGACGATCGCGGCGAAGCGGGAGCGCCAGCCCAGCACGTCGACCACACCGCGGGCCAGATGCTCGGGTTTGTTGGTGCAGACCGCCAGTGCGACGCCCTGGTCGCGTAGCGCGTCGAGTGCGGCAACAACGCCCGGGTAAGGCTGGCTGTGTTCGCAGACATGCGTCTCGTAATAAGCGATCATCGCTGCATAGGCGGTGGCCAGCGTCAGCTCGTCCGCGCCGCCGGTCGCGGCGAGGCCGCGCTGCACCAGCACCTTGCCGCCATGCCCGACCATCGATCGTACCGCGTCGAGCGTCAGGATCTGGCGTCCGACTTGCGCCAGCGCATGATTGAGCGCGGCGGCGATGTCGGGCGCGGTGTCGGCGAGCGTGCCGTCGAGATCGAAGACGATGGTGCGGAAGCGGAGGATGGTCATGGTCGCGTCTATGCGCGGGGCTTGGCGCTTTGGCCATTCCCGGCCTAGTCTCAACCCGCGTTATTAGCGCTGGGAGAGAAAGCACCGTGCAGATCGATCGCCTGCCCCCCGTCGCCTCGTCGCTCCGCCCGAGCAATCACCCCTATCTCAACGGTGCCTGGACGCCGCTGCATGAAGAGGTGACGGCGACCGATCTTCAGGTAATCGAGGGCAGGATCCCCGACGATATCGACGGCGTCTATCTGCGCAACACCGAGAACCAGCTGCATCAGCCGCTCGGCCGTTATCATCCGTTCGACGGCGACGGGATGATCCATCAGATCGATTTTCGGAACGGCACCGCCTCCTACCGCAACCGCTGGGTGCGCACGCGCTGCTTCCAGGCCGAGCAGGAGGCGGGGGAGTCCTTATGGGGTGGACTGGCGGATCGGGCCGGCACCTCGAAGCGGCCGGGGTTCGGGGCGCACGGGGCGCTCAAGGATTCGTCGAGCACCGACATCATCGTCCATGCCGGCAAGGCGATCTCGACCTTCTATCAGTGCGGCGAGGGTTATGTGCTCGACCCCGAGACGCTGGAGCCGCTCGGCGTCGCGCCCTGGGTGCCGCTCGACGGCCTTTCGGCGCATCCCAAGGTCGACGAACGCACCGGCGAATTGCTGTTCTTCAACTATTCGAAGCACGCGCCCTACATGCATTATGGCGTGGTCGACCGGTCGGGTGCGCTGACGCATTATATACCGGTGCCGCTGCCGGGGCCGCGCCTGCCGCACGACATGACGTTCAGCGAGCATTGGTCGATCGTCAACGACCTGCCGGTGTTCTGGGATGCCGAGCTGCTCCAGCGCGATATCCATGCCGCGCGGCTGCACGAAGGCGTGCCGGCGCGCTTCGCGTTGATCCCGCGCCATGGTCAGCCGGACGAGATCCGTTGGTTCGAAGCGGCACCGACCTATGTGCTGCATTTTCTCAACGCCTATGAGGAAGGCGATGAGGTGGTGATGGACGGCTATTTCCAGGAGAATCCGACTCCCGCGCCGCTCGAGAACCCCGATGGTTACGGGCATCTGATGGCCTATGTCGACGAGCACAGTTTCCGCTCCAAGCTGCACCGCTGGCGCTTCAACCTGGCCGACGGCACCACGCGCGAGGAACGGCTCGACGAGCGCGTGCTGGAGTTCGGCATGATCAACCAGCGGGTTGCCGGGCGGAAGCATCGTTATGTCTATTCGACGACGTCGAAGCCGGGCTGGTTCCTGTTCAACGGTTTCGTGAAGCATGACCTCGAGACAGGCGAGTCATGGGACGTGATGTTGCCCGAGGGGCGTTACGCCAGCGAGGCGCCGTTCGCGCCGCGTGTCGGCGCGGTCGACGAGGATGACGGTTATCTGGTCAGCTTCATCATCGACGAGTTGCAGGGCACGAGCGAGTGCGTGCTGATCGACTGCAAGAAGTTCGCGGACGGGCCGGTGTGCCGGATCGCCCTGCCGCACAAGATCTGCAGCGGGACCCATGCGCATTGGTGGGGGCGGACCTAGTCCCTCTCCCTTTGGGAGAGGGAGGGAGCCGCGAAGCGGCGGAAAGGTGAGGGCAGCACGTTAGCGCCCTTGTCCTGTCCTCACCCTTCCCACGCCTTCGGCGCGGGCCCCTTCCCTCTCCCAAAGGGAGAGGGATTATTTCGGAAACCACGGCACGAACCCCGAGGTCCGCCGCATATACTCTTCATACCCCGGCTTCTTGCGCTTCAACCGCCCCTCGATGGTCGGCGCGCCGGACCATTTCATCAGCGTCCAGGTCAGTAGCAGTGGTCCTGGTAGCGCCCAGAGTCCTGTGCCGGTCTCGGCGGCGATCAGGTACAGGCCCCACCAGGTACAGGCGTCGCCGAAATAATTGGGGTGGCGGGTGTAACGCCACAGCCCCTTGTCCATCACCTGGCCGGCATTTTCGGGCTTGCGGCGGAAGGCGACGAGTTGCGCGTCGCCGATACTTTCGAAGACGATGCCGATAACCGCCAGCGCTGCGCCGGCCCAGCCGATCGCGCCGACCGCCGGCCCCGCATCGATCTGGCCGAGTTGCACCGGCAGGCAGACGACGAACAGCAATGGCGCCTGCAACGCGAACACCATCAGCAACGACGCCTTGGCGAATCCCCAGCCCTTATGTTCCTGCGCCCTGGCGAACATCGTCTGATAGCGGCGGTCGGGCCCATGATCGCGCCAGCGCCATAACAGATAGCCGCCGAGGCGCACGCCCCACAGCCCGCAAAGCCCGAGCAGCAGCGCCTTGCGCGTCGGGTCGCCGCCGGTCTGGGCGAAGGTCGCGGCGGCCATCGCCACCATGCCGAGCGCCCACAGGCTGTCGACCGGCGTCACGTCGCGCATCTTCAGGCAGACCAGCCACGACAGGATAAACAGCGCGACCAGCACTGCCGCATTGGTCGCCAGCACCGCCACCACGTTCATGCCGCGCGCTCGACGATGAAGCTGACCGTGGTGGTGGTCGATCCGCCGATATTCAGCGTCTGCACCCGCCGCGCATCCTCGACCTGATAGTCGCCGGCCTGGCCGGTCACCTGCTTGTAGCCGTCGAGCAGCATCCGTACCCCCGTCGCCCCGACCGGATGGCCCGCGCCGATCAGCCCGCCCGAAGGATTGATCGGCAGGCGTCCCCCCTGCTCGATCGATCCGTCTTCGATCGCCTGCCACGACTGGCCGGGCGGGGTCAGGCCGAGATGGTCGATCGCCATATATTCGGTGGCGGTGAAACAGTCGTGCGTCTCGATCGCGTCGAGTTGCGCCGGGCCGACGACCCCGGCGCGCTGTCGCGCATCGTCGATCGCCCGGTGCACCTGCGGGAAGACATAGGATCCGCCGGCGCTCGCCTTGATCTTGGCGGCATAGGAGATCGGTGCGGTGCGGTGCCCCCAGCCACTGATCCGCGCCAGCCGCTCGACCGGGATACCGCGCTTCGCGGCATATTCCGCGGCGCGATTCGGCGAGGCGAGGAAGACGACCGCGGTGCCGTCGGTCACCTGGCCGCAATCCATCTTGCGCGTTCGCCCCTCGACCACCGGATTGGCTACGTCGTCGGCGGTGAAGCTGTCCGGCGAGAAACGATGATTTCGCGTCTGGGCGTTGGGATTGCGCCGCGCATTGCCGAAATTGATCTCGGCGATGCGCAACAGATGCTCGTAGCTGAGGCCGTAACGCCGGTCATATTCCTCGGCGAGATCGGAAAACGCCGCCGGCCAGACGAAGTCCGCATCGTCATATTCATGCCCGCGCCAGGCCGCCGCGCCGAGATGCTCGGCCGCGGTCTTGCCCGGCACATTGCGCATCTGCTCGATGCCGATCACGCAGGCGAGGTCGTAGCGCCCGGCCTCGATCTCCGCCGTCGCGGCGAGCAGCGCGACGCTGCCCGAGGCGCAGGCCGCCTCATGGCGCGCAGTCGGCAAGCCGTCGAACGCAGGATCGGCCTGGGCGAAGAATCCGCCCAGCAGGCCCTGCCCGGCAAACAGCTCGGCGGCGAAATTGCCGACATGGCCGGTGGCGATCTCGCTGGCGTCGAGCGCGGTCGCAGCAAGGCCCTGGTTCACACCTTCGGCAAAAGCATCGGCCAGGTCCATGCCCTGACGGCTCCACACCTGTGCGAAGTCGCTCTGCCATCCGCCCAGCACATAGACCATCGCCCGGCTCCTCCACTCCGAGGCGAGGTTGTCGCAACTCCTGCCGGGCTTGGCAAATGATCGCTTGACCTCAGCTTAAGCTGAGGTTGCATGAGCGCGCCGACCGCAATTTTCGATCGGATATCCTATGACCAACAATGCCGTTACCGGGCGCCTCGGCCCGGCCCCTGACGACATCATGCTGACGCGCCTCGTTGCAGGCGGTGCCTGGACGGGCGCCGTCGGCGGCGGCCTGCGCATCCTCGCGGGGTTCATTCCTCATGTGCCCGACCAGCCATGGCTCGAACTGCTCTATGGCGTGATCGATATCGGGATGCTGTTCGGCCTGCTCGCCGCCTGGCTGTTCACTGCCGAGCTGGTCGGGGCGATCGGCCTGGGCGGTTTCGTCGTGGCATTGACGGGGCTGGCGAGCATCGTCGGGCCGGACAGCGAGGCGTTCGGTATCGACTTCTATCTGCTCGGCGCCGCCGTGTTCATGCTCGGCCTGATGGTGTTCGCGATCCAGCTGGTGAGGCACCGCGTCCTCGCCTGGGCGGGCCGGCTGTGGCTGGTCGCGGCGTCGTCCGCCATAATATTTGCGCTGACCGCATCCACGCCGGCACTGATCGTATCAGGGGTGTCGCTCGGGCTGGGTTATATCGCCGCAGCCCGAGCCATGGTCCGTTAGAGTACCCCGGCGAGCATCGCCTCGAGCCGGTCGAAACTGCCGCCCCAGCCGCCATGCATCGACGGGATGTTGCCGATGAAGTTGGCGCGCTCATCGGCCTCGGCGTTGAGCGGCGTCCAGACCAGCGTGACGCGCGTACCGGCGCCATCCTCCTCGAAGGTCACCTCGGTCAGCATCTCCAGCGGCCAGCGCCCGTCGAAGAACGGCGCGCGGGCGATGCCGCCGGCTTCGTCGGAGAAGGACTGGATATAGGCCAGCCGTGCCGGCGGGGTGACCTCGCGATATACCGCGCGGCCCCACATCGTCATGCCCTCCGGGGTTTCCATGCGCCAGTGGAGCAGGCCGCCGGTGCGCACGTCGGCGGCCAGCGTGGTGCCCGTGGTGCCCTTGGGGCCATTCCATGCGGCGAGCTGCGCCGGGTCGGTCCAGGCCTCCCACATCCGCGCGCGGCTGGCGTTGAAGGTGCGGGTGATGACGAAGCGGGCTTCGGTATCGGTGTCGACGGTGGTCATGGTCGTCCTTCCTTGATGGTCGTGGTGTCGGGGTTGGCGGCAAGAAATTCCTCGAGCCGGTCGAAGCTGTCGCGCCACAGCCGGTCGACCCAGGCGATCCAGTCGGTCGTCTCCTTGAGCGCCGCGGCATTGAGCCGGCGCGGGCGCGATTGCGCCGCCTGGCCTTTGTCGATCAGCCCGGCCCGTTCGAGCACCTTGAGGTGTTTCGAAATGGCCGGCTGGCTGATCGCGAACGGCGCACGCAGTTCGTTGACCGTCGCCTCGCCCAAGGCGAGCCGGGCGAGGATCGCCCGGCGCGTCGGATCGGCAAGCGCGGCGAATTTGCTGTCGAGTGATTCGTGCATAACCATTTAGATATATAACCGGATGGACCTATGCAAGCGAAATTCAATCATTGCCGGAGCGAGGGCGATCGGCGCATGGCGTCGATCATTCCCCGCAGCCGGAGGTGTCCCATGACGATCGCACGACTTTACCGGATGACGGCGGGCGATGGGCAGGCCGATGCCTTGCTGCGCGCGCTGACCGCGCTGGCCGAAACGGTCGGCGTGATCCCGGACTGCGAAGGGACCGAGATCCTCCAGGACAGGGACCAGCCCGAGCTGTTCCTGTTCATCGAGAAATGGGTCTCGGTCGAGGCGCACAAGGCGGGCGGGGCGCTGCTGCCGAAAGAGGCGATGGCGCCGGTCATGGCGGCGCTCGCCGGGCGGCCCGAGGGCAGTTATCTGGACTATCGCTGATGGCCAAAGCCGATCGCCTTGAACGCCTCGATGCCCGCCGTGTCGAGCTGGAAGCGGAATATGAAGCGGCGCTGATCGCCGCGCTGCGCAAGACGGCGGCGGGCGCCTGGGGGCTGTTCGGACACCGCAAGGACCGCCAGGCGGAGGCGAAGTACGCGCCCGTCATCGCCGAACTGACCGAGACGGGCGAAGCGATCGACGCGATGCGTGGGCAGCTCGGCATCGAACCCTTCGCGCTGCACCATGACTTTGTCGCGTCGCGCGGCCCGGTCGCATCGAGCGCGGCGGGCGAACCGAAACAGGCCCAGGCGTGGCTGGAGCGGCTGGGTGTGAGCGGCTAGAACTGAGATCGGCCGGCGCCGGTCATCGCGTCACCTGACGCCAATGGACCAGCTCTGCGGCGCACGATAAACCTTGTCCATGGATGACCCCTTCATGGCGAGGTTGCGCGCGACCCTGATCGAGGCCGAGGCCGAGCGCGCCGCCGCTGCGCTCGACGATCCCGAAACCGCGCTGCAGCGCGCTGCGCTGGCCAGCGCGAAGGCTGAGCGGAATGCGATCATGTGGGATCGGCTGGCGGATCATCAAGCGCAATGGGAGCGTGGCGAGGCGGCGGAGGCCAAGGTGCTGGAAGCGGAGCGCGCCTTTGCCGCGGCGCAAGGGCGCCCCTATGCAGTACCGGAAGATTTCCCGCTGGCATGGCAAATGGGCGCGCCGCTGCCGACGCTGCTCCAGTGCGACAATCGCGCTCGCCTGTTCTTCCTGCTCGAACGGGATCGCGGGCATGTCGGGGTCGTCACCTTCGATCGGTGTCTGTCCACCTGCTTCGGCGATCCAGGCGAGGAGTCCATCGGGCGACATCCGCTGTTCGGCAGCGGCCTCGATTGCATCACAGCGTCGCAAGTGATCGGCTCGCCATGGATCGCCGAACTGCGCCGGATCGATTCCCGCCATCAGTACCACGATCCCGCCGTCTATGATCAGGCCCGGCATTACATCCTGCCTTTCCACGACACGATGTTCGAGTGCGTCGCCTGGTCCTACAGCGCGGTGAAGGTGCGCGGCCAGTTGCACACAGTGATAAAAAAGGCCGTTGATCGACTGATCTGAGGCGGCGGCCTGCTGCTTGCTTCAGCCCGAGCCAGCCCAGCTTTCTTCATTCGGGCGCAGGCCCCGCCGTCGCGACCAGCCAGTCGGCAAAGGCGCGCATCGCATCGGTCTCGCGGCGCGACTTGAGGCGCGTCAGCCAATAGCCGCCTGCCGTGAGCATGACCGGGAAGGGGCGCACCAGCGCCTCGGTGGTCAATTCGCGCGCGAACATCGCTGGCGGGGCGAGCGCGACGCCATGGCCGGCGGTCGCCGCGGCGACGATCAGCACCGCGCTGTCGAACATCGGGCCGTGCAGGGGCGGGCAGGACGCGTCGGCCAGCGCGAACCAGCGCGGCCATTCGTCGGCGCGGTAGGAACGCAGCAGCGTTTCACGCGCCAGCGCGGCCGGGTCGCCGCCAAGCCGTTCAGCGATCGCCGGGGTGCACAGCGGCGTCAGCGGCGCGTCGAGCACCGCTTCTGAATGGGTCCCGTGCCAGGCACCGTCACCGAAACGGATCGCGAGGTCGAGCCCTTCGCCGGCCAGGTCGACGCGATTGTTGTTGGTCATGATGCGCAGGTCGACGTGAGGGTGGGCGCGGGTGAAATCGGCGAGCCGCGGCAATAGCCAGCCGGTGGCGAAGGTGCCGACCACGCCGACCGTCAGCACCTCGCGCAATCGCCCGCCGGCGTAACGATCGAGCATGGCGCCGACCCGGTCGAACGCGTCGGCGACCACCGGGACCAGCGCCTGCCCCTCGTCGGTCAGCGCAAGGCCGCGCGGCAGACGGCGGAACAGCGCCGCACCCAGGCGCTCCTCCAGCGCTGCCACCTGATGGCTCACCGCGCCTTGCGTCACGCGCAGCTCCAGCGCGGCGCGGGTGAAGTTGAGATGCCGCGCCGAGGCCTCGAAGGCACGCAGCGCATTGAGCGGGAGGTGGGCGCGATCCATCGCCAAGCCATCAACTGAATTCATGCCTGTGTCGAGATTTGATGCTTTGTGCAGGTGCCGTCATGGCGGCATTCAACCCCTGCGACACGATCGAAGGGAATGAAGCATGCAACGCGGAACAATCATCGGCATGAGTTTGGCTGCGGTCTTGATCGGTACGGCGGCGACCTCGCAGGACAGGGAAGACCCGCTTCTGCGCCCGATCGCACCGGATTATGCCGCGCGCTGGCTGACCCCGCAGGCGCCGGTGCGGGTCTATGGCAACAGCTATCTGGTCGGCTTTGGCGGCCTGAGCGTCGGGCTGATCAAGACCGATGCGGGCCTGATCCTGATCGACGGCGCGCTGCCCCAGTCGGTCGGCGCGCTCGAGGCCAATATCCGCACGCTCGGCTTCGACCCGAAGCAGATCAGATACATCCTCAGCACCGAGCCGCATTACGACCATGCCAGCGGCATCGCCGCGCTGGCCCGCGACAGCGGCGCGACGGTCATCGCCAGCGTGCCGGCGGCGAAGGTGCTGCGCCAGGGGCATAGCGACAGCGACGACCCACAGGCGGCGATCCTCGAAGCCTATCCGCCGATCGCCAATGTTCGCGGCGTACGCGACGGCGAGCGGATCCGGCTCGGCACGACGGTGGTGACGGCGCGCGCCACGCCGGGGCACACCTTCGGCAGCATGAGCTGGAGCTGGCGTTCCTGCGAGGGCCGGCGCTGCCTCGACATGGTGTTCGCCGCAAGCCTCAACCCGATATCGGCGGACGACTGGCGCTTTTCCGACCCGGCACATCGCCCGCTGCTCGCCGCGTTCCGCCACAGCTTCGATGTGGTGCGGCGCCTGCCCTGCGACGTGCTCCTGACCGCGCATCCCGGCCAGTCGGACGGCGAGGCGAAATATGCCCAGATCCAGCGCCGGCCGCTGCCCAACCCCTATATCGATGCCCGCGCGTGTCGAGCCTATGCCGCCAGGCATGCCGCACTTTTGACAGCAAAACTTGCGAAGGAGGTGCGCTGACGAGTTGCGTGACCGGGGGCTGTCGACCTGTTAGCGTTGCATCGGGAGAGCATGCCATGCGCGCCAGACTCGTCATTGCCGGAAGCCGGACAATCGCATGATATTGATCTTGTCAGTCAGTCTTGCGCTGAGCCAAGCTGACGAAGCATATGGTAGCTGGAGCGACCTCCCGGTAAGTCAACGAACCCGAGCGCAGGTCGCCGGCGATGATCTCTACGATTGCTATGTGTCGCTGATGGACGCGGATCACGTCACGCTCGACAGTTCGACGCGCAAGATCGATCGGCTCGACCGGGAAGCACGAACCTATTGTGCCAAGGAGCTGCGCCGCTACCGCCGGGTGCGCGGCGACAGGGCCGCGCGGACAGCGTTCCGCGATATCTTCGATGAGTATTGGAGCAGGCTGTAGCGGCGCTTCACCCCCGCCGCCCCAGCGCCTTCTTCAATCGCCCATGCGCTGCGGCCTTGATCTGGCACACCCGTGCCGCGCCCACACCCAGCACCAGCCCGATCTCCTCGAGGTTCAACTCCTCGACATAATAAAGCTGCACCACCTGCGCCTCGCGCTCGGGCAAGGCGGCGATCGCCTCGATCAACACCTCGCGCAGCTCGCTGTCGGCGAGTTGCTCGAAGGCGTCGGGTTCGTCGCTGGCGAACCAGGGCAGGTCGTCCGAATAGACATCGTCGATATGCTCGAACTTGACCGCCTCGGCGGTGGCATAATCCTGGCGCAGCTTTTCGATCGTAACCCCCAGTTTTTCGGCCAGCGCGGCTTCGCCCGGCGCTTCACCGGTCGCGGCGGTCAACGCGGCGATGGCGTCGTGATAGGCGCGGCGGCGGCGCATGGCGCCGCGCGTCATGGTGGCGTGGCGGCGCAGCGCGTCGATCATCGACCCGCGCACGCGCGTCGCCAGATATTGCTCGAAGGTGACGAGGCCACGGTCCTCGAAACTGCCGGCCGCCTCGACCAAGGCGACGAGCCCGGTCTGCACCAGGTCCTCGATATCGATCGCCGTCGACATGCCGCCATGGACATGCCAGGCGATGCGCCGCACCAGCGCGCTGTGCTTCTTCACCAGCGCATTCATGTCGGGCGGTTGCTGGCCGGGCTTGTAGGTCAGCGGTACGGCGTCCTCGAACGCCTGATGGTTGGGCAGCGCGCTCATGCCGGCAGCGCCCCCGGCGCACCGATCACCGCGACGACCTCGACGGCCTTCTCCTCGGGAACCTCGAAGAAGCTCATCACCGGCGTGTCGGGCAGGCAGGTCTTGACCAGCTTGCGGATCGCGACGCGGATCGCCGGTTGCACCACAAGGGCGAACGGCTTGGCGTCGTTGATCAGCGGCTGGGCGGCGCGCTGGAGCGCGTCGACGATGCGGCGGCCGAGATCGGGCTCGATCGTGTGGCGGCGCGACGGGTCGCTGCGCACGGCCTGGCCGAGCAACCCTTCGAGCTGCCCCTCCAGCGTCATCACGCGCAGCGGCTCGCGCACGCCGCACAGTTTCTGGATGATCAACCCGCCAAGCTCGGGGCGGATCGTCTCGATGATGTCGTCGGCGTCGAGCGTCTTCTGCGCGGCGACCGAGATGGCGGCGGCGATGCGGCGGAATTCCTTCAGCGGCACATTCTCCGCCAGCAGGCCCTTCAGCACCTGGGTCAAGGTGGTCAGCGGCAGCGGGCTCGGCGACAGTGCCGCGACCAGTTGCGGGCTGCGTTCCTTCAATCCGTCGAGCAACGCCTGGACCTCGTCCGCGCCGAGCAGCTCGCTGGCATGCTGGCCGAGCTGATGGTTGAGATGCGTTGCGACCACCGTGCCGGGATCGACCACGAGATAACCCGCGCCGGTCGCGGCATCGGCATCGCCCTGCTGGATCCACACCGCGTCGAGGCCGAAGGTCGGGTCCTTGGCGCGCTTGCCGTTGAGATGGCCGACCGCCTGGCCGGTGTCGAGCGCGAGCATCTCGTCGGGCGCGACCTGATCCTCGCCGACGACGACGCCGCCGACCAGGATACGATAGTTGAACGGCGCGAGGTTGATGTCGTCGCGCACGCGCACCTGCGGCACGACGAAGCCGAGCTCCTTGGACAGCTGACGGCGCACGCCGGTGATGCGGCCCATTAACGGCGCACCGCGGCGCTCGTCGACCAGCGGCACCAGGCCGTAGCCGATGTCGAGATTGATCTGCATCGAATCGCTGACCTCGTCCCAGCCGATCTTCGACAGGTCGACCGGGACCTGCTCGACGATCTCGACCGGCGCCGGGCGGCGGGCGATCTGGCGCATCTTCCAGGCGGCGAAACCGGCCAGCGCGGCGGCCGACAGGATGACGACATGCGGCATGCCCGGCATCAGCCCGAGCAGGCAGAGGATGATCGCGACCGGCGTCCAGGTCCGCGCCGAGCCGAACTGGCTGCCGATCTGGCCGGCCAGGTCGAGGCTGGAGGTGACGCGGGTGACGATCGCGGCGGCGGCGATCGACAGCATCAGCGACGGGATCTGCGCGACCAGCGCGTCGCCGATCGCCAGCAGCACATAATTATGCGCCGCATTGGCGATGGTCATGCCGTGGCTGACGGGCCCCAGGATCAGCCCGCCGATGATGTTGGCGGCAAGGATCAGCAGGCCGGCGACCGCGTCGCCCTTCACGAATTTCGACGAACCGTCCATCGAACCGTAGAAATCGGCTTCGGTCGCCACCTCGATGCGGCGCGCGCGGGCTTCATCGGGGGTGATCAGGCCGGCGTTCAAGTCGGCGTCGATCGCCATCTGCTTGCCGGGCAGGGCGTCGAGGGTGAAGCGCGCGGAGACTTCCGACACGCGGCCCGCGCCCTTGGTCACGACAATCAGGTTGATGATCACCAGGATCGAGAAGACGAAGATGCCGACAACATAGTCGCCGCCGATCAGGAAGGTGCCGAACGCCTCGATGACATGGCCCGCGGCACTCTCGCCCTCATGGCCGTGCACCAGCACGACTCGGGTCGAGGCAACGTTGAGGCTAAGGCGGAACAGCGTCGCGAACAGCAGCACGGTCGGGAAGGCGGAGAAGTCGAGCGGCTTCTGCGCGTTCAGCGACACCATCAGCACGGCGAGGCTGATCGTGATGTTCATGATGAAGAACACGTCGAGCAGCGCCGACGGGATCGGCACCACCATCAGCACGACCAGCAGCAGAATCGCCACCGGCAAAGCGGCGGAACGCAACAGCGGCAACACGCCACCAGATTTCAGGGCACCCGACTTCACCGCAATCGCCACCACTTACGCTCCCATCTGCGCGAGCATCATGTAGGCCAGCCGGGCATTGGCCGGCGTCGGGCGCAGCAGACTGGCGCTTTCGACACGGGTGCCATTGCCGCTGGCGGATCCGCTCAGCCGGTCGAGCGTCGATTGCGCCCACACGGCCGCATCGGCGGTCGAGGTTTCGTCATTGCCGGGGATGACATCCGCCCCCCAGCTCCCGAGCCGCGTCGCCGCAAGCCCCGACGTCGCCGCAACCGGCGCGCTGGCCCCGGCGGCGCTCTGGTCGAGCTTGGCCGAGAAGCGGCTGTAAATGTCGGCAAGCGAGCGCGGCTCGCCATTGGCGGCAAAGAAGACGCTGCGATTGGCATGGGCGGCGGCGGGGAACATCGCCGCGCCGCTCTTGTCGGGGGAGGTCTGCAAAGCGGTCAGAAACGACCGAGCGCCGCCGAGACCCAGGAAATGCGCCATATACAGATCGGTGCCGGTCGCCGTCCGCCCGGTCGCGCTTTCCAGCGCGCTCTTGTTATCGCTGGCATGTTCGGCGGCCATCATCGACGCCGTGGCGGGATCGTTGCGCAGCGCCAGGATCGCGCGGCGCGTCGCCGGATCAGCAACGGTCGCACGACCGGTCGACGTAACGCTGATCGCATCGGCCGCCCAGCCAAGCCCGTGTTCGGCACCATGCGCCTTGACCACGCGCAGCCAGCTTTGGTCGACGAATTGATACAGGCCGGTCGCGCTCGACGTGCCCGCTTTGGCATCGGCGCGCAGGCCGCTTTCCAATTTGGCCTGGCCCAGCAGATAATTGAAATCGATGCCGGTCGACTGGCTGGCATTGGCGATCGCCGTACGAATCGCCCCGCCGCCGAGGCTTTTCACCTCGCTGGCGGCACCGTTCAGAATGGAGAGTGGATTGAAAGGCATCGGTCCCCGGCTGCGTCGCGGCTATTCAAGCGAATAGTCAGGCGAACATCAGCAAGAGCCGTGCCAGTTATCCTTAATGAGGCGTAACCCGCGTTTGGGTCAGGCGTAGGCCGCGATTCCCATGCCGGGGCGATACACCGTCCCCGGGGCGGAGCCGACCGCGACACCGGCAGACCCGGTCAAGGTTTGCAGGCGGCGGCGAACATTTGCCGCCATCAGGTTGACATAGATGCGGCAGGTCTCGTTGAGCCGGTTGGCTTCCTCGGCCAGGCCGCGCAGTTCGGGGCCGGCAGGCGCGCCGCCGAACGAGGCGACCGCCTCGATCCCGGCGAGCTTGTCCTGCGTCGCGGCTTCCAGCGCGGCGACGTCGTTGGCCTTCAGCGCGGCGATCTCGGCATGGAGCGATTCGATCACGCGGATCAGGGCGTCACGCCGGGTCATGGCTGCTGCTCCTGCTCATTGGCATGGGGTTCCCAATCATATTTCAGCGCCAGCAGGCGGTCGGCGATGGTCGCGGGCAGGATCGGGAAGTTGCCCGCGGCAATCGCCTTCTTGATCCGCGCGACCCGGTCGAGATCGACCGGGGCGGAGCCGGCGAGCTCGCGGGCGATGCCGCTGGCGCGCACGTCGCGCTCGGCCGCTTCGGGCTGGCGCGCGACCGGCAGCGGCGCCGGTGCGGCCGACACGCGTGCGGTGGCTGCGACAGCAAAGTCGCCTCCCGTCACACCACGTATCGAAACCGGATCCACCACGCTGCACCCTTGCAGTTGTTGCCGTTCAATACTCAAAACGGCCGGCGCGGGCGGAAGTTTAAGGAATTATTCGCCCCAGCCCGGAAGCGTCGCGCGGCCGGCTTCGACCGCCACCGCCTGGACCGGATTCTTCGCATCGTCGCACTTGACGAAGAAGCGCGCGCCCGGGGCGGCATCGCCCATCGCGACGCCTTCGCGCGTGATCGAGAAGCCGTTGGTGCCGGCCGAGATTGTCACCGGATCGCCGCGCTTGATCACCGGCGCGAGGCGTACAGGCGCCGGCGCGGCGGCCGTCATCTGGGTCGGTGCGGCAGGCGCGGCGGCGCCCGCCGCCACGCGCACGGGCACGAAGATGCGCCATTCGGGTCCGGTGCAGGTCACCACCACAGCGTCATGCGCGTCGCTGCGCCACGCCATCGAGACCATCGGGCAGGCGGCGAGCCGCAACCGGCTATCGACCTCGGTGCGCGCGCCGCCGGCATCGCCGGTGGCATGGCCGGTGAAACTGGCCACGGCGCGGTCGATCGAGATCGTGTCCTGGATCGGGCCCGGCGCGGCAAGCGCGGGCGCGGCAATGAAGAGGGCCGGCAGGGCGGCGAAGATCGCACGGGTCATCACTTGTTCCTTCATGGCGCGGCAATATCGGGTTGCCGGGCGGCAATGGTTTGCAGGTTGCCGGCAAAGCCGATCGTCACGGTGACGTTGCGGTGGCCGGGCTTGCCGGCACCGAGAATTTCGAGCCGGCCTGGCGGCACGGCGTGCGCCTCGGCCAAAGCGGCGGCGACGGCGCGGGCGCGGTCGGCGGCGAGGACCGCGCCGCTGCCGGTGGTCGCGTCGACATCAGACGGCGAGCCATCGATTCCGCCGCTGACCTTGAGCACGATGCGCGGGTCGCGTGTCACCTCGCGCGCCCAGGCGATCAGGCCGGCGGGCGAGGAAGGCAAAGTGGCGGAGCCCGGCGCGAAATCGAGCATTGCCGCGGCGGCGACCGGCATCGGTTCGCTGCTTGTCACAGGCACCGCGCTCGGCGGCGCACCGAAGCCCGAGCGGATGCCCTGCGCCAGCTGTTTGCCGTCGAGATGCTGGCTGGCCTGGATGAAGACGAAGAAGCCGACCAGCAACAGGCCGAGATCGGCCAGCGTCATCAGCCAGATCGGCCGGTTGGCGATGGGCTCGGGATAGGCGTCGTCGGCGGTCATGCGACGTCGGCCATCGGCACCAGCATCGGTGCGGGAATGTCGGTTCGCTGGCGCGGCTGCTCGCGCGCGGCGAGCGCGACGAGTGGCGCCTCGAGCCGCAGCCGCTGGCTCGCCTCGGCGCGGCCGTGGCGGCGCAGGCGGGCGGCGACGGGCATGGCGATCAGGTTGCCGATCAGCGCGCCGTAGAGCGTGGCGAGCAACGCCACCGCCATCGCGGCGCCGATCGCGCTCGGGTCCTGCATCTTCATGAACATGCCGACCAGGCCGATCAGCGTACCGACCATGCCCATCGCCGGTGCCACCTCGGCGGCGCCGGCCCAGACATCGGCGGCGGCGGCGTGGCGTTCGACCCGCGCGCGGCGGCGCGCGCGGAGCAGTTCCTCGACTTCGCCGGCGCCCTTGCCATCGACGATCATCGCGATCGCGGCGGCGACATCGGGGTCGGCGATCACCGAGCGGTCGAGCGCCATCACGCCATGCCGCTTGGCGATGCGGCTCAGCGCGGCGATCTGTTCGACCAGTGGCGTGGCGTCGAAATCGCGCCGGCCGACGGTGCGCAGGGCGCCGATCGAACGACCGACGTCGCGCAGCGGGGCGCGCAGCAGCGTCGCCAGCAGCGTGCCCCCGCCGACGATCGCGGCAGCGGCGGGATCGAGGAAGGGCGCGAGCGCCACGGCGAGTTCGGGTGCGGTTGTCATCGCGGGGTGCGTTGCAAGAGGCGGGCCAGTTGGGTTTTGCCGTGTTGACCTGCCACCGAACCAAAGCATAACCACCACCCCGGCGAAGGCCGGGGCCCAGTCACGGGCTGCCCGATGCTGGGCCCCGGCCTTCGCCGGGGTGGTAGTGAAGGGTTGCCGCCGACCGGCAACATTGCCGGCCAACCGGCAAGCCTTTGCCGCTTTGCCCGCCCCGCGGCGTGAAACCGGCCCCTCACCCGCCTCTCATCCGAATTGGCACGGCCTTTGCTGAGATACTCCCGCGCAATCAGGCGCAGGAGACGGCCGATGGCCAGCGACAGTCTTTTCGGGGTTCATGGAGCAGCGCTCGAAGTGCGTTCGCAGCGCATGGGCCTGCTCGCCTCGAATATCGCCAACGCGTCGACCCCGGGCTTCAAGGCCCGTGACATTGATTTCCACACGGCGCTCGCCGCGGTCGAACAGGGCCAGGGCGATGACGGCTTCGCGAGCGCGATCAAATATCGCGTGCCGAGCCAGCCTTCGCTCGACGGCAACACCGTCGAGCTGTCGTCGGAACAGACCGCCTTCGCCGAGAACGCCGTCGCCTACCAGACGACCTTGTCTTTCCTGAACGGGCGGATCGGCCAGATCACCCGCGCGCTGAAGGGGGAATAAGATG